>CAYLRL010000211.1:0-1597 GCA_964385875.1 uncultured Syntrophales bacterium | reverse complement strand
GACGGTTGTATCCCAATCCAATCAGAACCAATCATCGAAATGACCGAATACGATGCCGACTGGGGAGACGAGGCGCCGTGACTGAGATGCCCGTGTGCCCCCGCGGGGCTCTTCCCCTGCGCCGTTGGAAACAGTATCGGTCCCTACCGAGGTATCGGGGATTTTAGGGTTGTAAATCCGCTATCGCGCCTGCCGTTTCCTACCCAAGCTATTGCCCGACGATAAGATACGCCAGGAATCCCACGTAGCAGGACAGCAAGATCGCGCCGTGGAGCCTTGTGATGGTATTGTGTCGCCACAGCATGACCAGGGGGAGGAAGCTCGTGAAGAGCATGACTCCGTAGTCGATATAGAGTCCGCTGTCGAAAAGCCCGCCGGGGATGGGAATCGGGGCGATCATGGACGCGACGCCGAGGACGCTCAAGATGTTGAAGACGTTGCTCCCAACCAGGTTGCCGATGCTGATGTCCATTTCCTTTCGGATTGCGGCGACGACCGAGGTGGCCAGTTCCGGCAGAGACGTGCCGAACGCGACGATGGTCAGACCGATGAACTTCTCGCTGACGCCCAGCACGCGCATGATGACCTCAGCCGAATCGACCACGATTTCCGCTCCGCTGGTGACGCCGAGCACGCCGATGACGATCAGGACGATCTGCCGTCGCCTCGATTGGATATATTCGACTTCTTCGACGCCCATGTCCGCGAGCGCGGCCTCTTCGCTCCCCTTGATGTTCGCCGCGTGTTTGGCGAACCGGTAGTTCATGAGCGTATAGAGGATGACGCCGGCGAAGAGCGTGACGCCTTCGATTCTGCCGATTTGCCCGTTGAGCGAGAGGACAAAGAGATAGAGGGAGACGCCGAGCATGATCGGGATGTCCCGCCGAACCACGGACGGGTCCGTGGTGATGGGGTGGAAGAGCGCGGCGGTCCCCAAGACGAGGGCGATATTGCAGATATTGCTCCCGATGACGTTGCCCACTGCGATCATACACTTACCCTGAACCGAGCAGACCACGCTGACGACCAACTCGGGAGCGGATGTGCCGAACGCAACGACGGTGAGGCCGATAACGAGGGGCGTGAGCCCCATACTGCGGGCGAGACTCGACGATCCCTTCACCAGCCACTCGGCTCCGTAGTAGAGCAGAACAAACCCAATCAAACAAAACAGGACGTACAGCCACATGTTCGGTCAGTCCTCCCGTCGTGCGTCCGCGTGAACTTCAATCGTAACCGTTCACCGGGATAGCGATAAGCCATTGATATCTCGATGGGGGAGGCTTGGAGGGGGAGATGAGTCTCTCCCTCCATCCTCACCGGGCGCAGAGCCGCCTCAAGCCCGGTGAACCATTACCTTCAACGATTCGTTTGCGTCCGGACGAGTCTGCAGTATTTCCGAGCGATTCCCCGAGTCGATCAGCGCCGGGAGCCGGCTTTCACTCAGCTTCTCGATCCGCCGCGTCGAAACGCCGCATCGTACCAGCACGGAACAGGGAAGTAAAGAGCGCTGACAAGTGGTGAAGATGTCGGGTGAAGAGACTTGGAGCGACTGTCTTCTATGTCAAGCGAAAACCTCTTTGAAGGCAGCTTTTTT
>CAYLRL010000210.1:0-1619 GCA_964385875.1 uncultured Syntrophales bacterium | reverse complement strand
GAGAGCCTGTTTGAAGTCCTCGGAATCCTTCCATCTCTCTTCAAACCAGTTCTCGAGATCGATGATCGCGCGTGCTCCCACCTCGCTCTTGATGAGCTGTCGATTGATTTCTTTGATGTTCTCGCTTGGCTTGTCGTCGGTGAGCCACCCCACCGCAACCTGAGCTTCCTTGTCGTTGGCTTCGGCGGGATCGAGGAGGAGCTTGTGGGTGATGTTCAATTCCCGGTTGGATGTGAGACCCGGACGGGTGAAATTCGAGGACCCCACAATTGCGACCACGGGCCGAAACCGGTCGAAAAGCATCTGTTGGCCGGGCCGGTCCGCGTAGAAGATCCAACATTTGGCGTGAAGGAACCCTTTGGAGTGGCGACGAACAAGCACCGAGTCCTGCTGGAGAAACGCAATCAGGTCCTCAACCGTACGGAGCGTCTTTTCGTCAAACTGAGCCTTTTCCAAATCGCGACGTATCAACCCTTTGACCGTATCGGCAGGCGGTTCAAGTCCGATCTGCTCCCCTGACTTCGGTTCGGCGCCGAGGAGCAGCCTGAATGTCCCTACGTCGAGAATTCCGTCCTTCAGCAGATCGAAACCGTCAACGCTGAAGTACGCGGTGGCTGCGTCCAAGGATCGCCCCTTATACTTTTCGAGGAGATCCCGCAGGACATCCGCCAGTCGGTGCGCCTGATTGTCGATCACGTAGGGAATATACATCAGGTGTCCTCGCCGAGAACCGCCTTGGTCTGCTCTTCGAGATCGGCCAACTTCTCCTCTATCGCCGACCATACCGTTTCCAGTTTGACGCCGAAATACTCATGAATCAGTACGTTGCGGAATCCAATAATCTTTGCCCACTCGATCCCGTGATATCGAGATCTGATTTCCTCCGGCAGACGATTGGCCGCTTCCCCGATCACCTCGAAATTCCTGATGACCGCGTCCTGGGTCTTCACATCGCGCTCGAAGTCGTGGAATGTCATACCCTCCGTGAACCGTCGAATCTTCCGGCACGCTTCGAGCATGTCATCAAGATAGAGCCTATAGTCCCGAGGCATATATCGTCTCCTCCAGAATCGCGGAACGGATGCGGGGCTTGATGGTGTCCTCGATGACCAAATCGACCGTGCAACCGAAGAGGTCTTCGAGGAAGAATTTCAAGTCGAAGTAGTTATCAAAGGTTGCACGGTCGAACTCCACGAGGAAATCCATGTCGCTCGACTCGGTCGCCTCTCCACGCGCATGCGATCCGAAGATGCCGAGGCGGCGGACACCGAAGCCCCTGATCTTCGAGCGATTCTCTTCAAGTTGCCTCAGGACTTCTTCCGCTCTCATGTTAATTCACTATCACTTCCTGAAAAGGCTCCTTTCCTATGTCGGGCTCCTATCTCTTGTGCGGCTAAGTCCGACGTCCTCTCTCAGATGGAAGCAGGCGGCCCAAAAACGCGTATCGCCGTGCTCTCGGAAGACCGTTCCCCTACTGTCCGTAGCGACCTCCGCACTCGGCGCATTTCCAGTTCACGATGAGTTCAAAGCATCTCCTTCAAGCGAGCTCTCACATAATCGCCTTCTTCACTTGTTAATCCGTAGATGTGAAAGAGAACTTCGTCAATTGCGTCCTGGAT
>CAYLRL010000209.1:0-1648 GCA_964385875.1 uncultured Syntrophales bacterium | reverse complement strand
ATACGGGAACTCCGTACGATATCGCTGCTCGAATGGTCATGAATTGGCGAAAGAGGACGGCAGTCCGGTTGAAACTCCGGCGGAACTCGTTCAGTGGCTGAAATCCCGCAAGGTTTCCTATTGAAGCTGATCTTGGAATTGTTTGGGCCATGAATTGAAGAGACCGCACGGGCTAGGACGACTGCAGACCGACACTACCGAGACGGAATGAGAATCGCACCGCAGGGAAGCATCCACGATGGACCACCGCCGGACAAGAAAGAACGGATACCTGTTGCCGCGATTGATCCGACTCCGTGACGCTCCCCGGTATCTCGGCATGGACCCGAACCGCTTCAATGACGAGGTGCGGCCGTATTTGATAGAGATTCCAATTGGTAAGCAGGGAGTGGCCTTTGACCGCCTTGACCTGGACGCCTGGGTCGATCAGTATAAGGATCGCAACGGGCGTCCTGGTAAGGCACGGAAAGGAGGACAGCCGTGGGACGCAAAGCCCCGCCAGGACTGGTCAAGCGAGGAGAGACTTGGTACGTTTGGAAAACAATCGGAGGAAGAAGAGTTCGCCGAAGCACTGGCACGGGTGACCTCGTAGAAGCGGAGAGATACTTGGCCTACATGATGGAGCAACAGCGGAAAGTCGACGTGTACGGTGAGAGACCTCAACGGACTTTCCGAAGTGCGGCAACCAAGTATCTTAGAGAAGCCAGGAAAGCAAGCATGAGGGTCGATGCAGCCCAGTTGCGGTATCTCGACCCGCTTATCGGCGATCTGCCCTTAGAATCTGTTCACATGGGAACCCTTCAACCATTCATTTATAGGAGGATGGTCCAAGGAGTCAAGAGCCGCACCATCAACTACGGCTTGCAGGTAGTGCGACGGATTCTGAATCTTGCCGCTGGTGAGTGGATGGATGAAAGGGGTCGGACTTGGCTGGCAACCGCGCCAAAAATCAAACTGCTTCCCGAGCCTGATAAGCGAGAACCTTACCCGCTTTCATGGGATGAGCAGTCCAGACTTGTGAGCGAGTTGCCGCACCACTTGGCCCTAATGGCCCTCTTCAAAGTGAATACCGGTTGCCGAGAGCAAGAGGTGTGTGGACTGAGATGGGAATGGGAAATCCCGTTACCGGAGATGGACACTTCAGTGTTCATTATCCCGGCCGAGAATGTGAAAAACCGTCAGGATCGCCTCGTGATTCTGAACAGAGCTGCGAAAGCCGTCGTGGACGAAATGCGGGGCGTTCATCCTGAATTCGTTTTCACGTACAAGGAGAAGCCGGTTGGATCCATGAATACCAAGGCTTGGAGGAATGCGCGTGAGCGGGCATGCCTACCTCAGGTTCGCGTTCACGATCTTAAGCACACTTTTGGAAGACGACTTCGCGCGGCCGGTGTGTCCTTTGAGGACCGACAGGATCTCCTTGGCCACAAGTCAAGCCGGATCACAACGCATTACAGCAAACCGGAAATCGAGACCCTCATTGCCGCTGCCAACCGAGTCTGTGAGAAGGATTGGCACAAAACCGGCACAATCGTGATTCTACGGAAGAAAAACTGCCCTGCGCGCACGAGGCAAGTAGTCGGGATTTCCAGTGAAAGTGTGGAGCCGGGGATGGGAGTCGAACCCACGACCTGATGATTACGAATCA
>CAYLRL010000208.1:0-1657 GCA_964385875.1 uncultured Syntrophales bacterium | reverse complement strand
CGATAGAGCAATTCATGGGCCACCGCCATCGAATGGATACGTGTTTGGGATTCTTGCAAAATCTTCCGCGAAGATTCGTCGCCGCCGTACTTCGATTGCAACGACAACAGGCTCGATATGACCGCCAGGTTGTTCTTAACCCGATGGTGGATTTCCCTGAGCAGCACTTCCTTCTCCCTGAGTGACGTTCGTACCCGTTCCTCTGCTCTTTGCCGGTCGGATATGTCGGCGATTGTTCCCATAGTCGCTACGCTGCCTCGATAATCGATTGCGGTGGCGGACACTTCAACCCATCTGATGTCTCCGTCTTTGGTCATTATGCGGGATTCATAGACGCTCGGCTCATCCCGACCTTGATAGCGGGAACGACCTCGCTCTCGAAGTGAGTCTGTCAGATCCGGGGGGAAAATCTCCCAGAACCTCGTAGCCTTGAATTCATTCATGGAATAGCCGAGCAGATCAAGGAGCCGCCTGTTGGCGTACACGAAGTAATCGGATTGATGTATGTAAACGCCCATGAGAGCGTCTTCTGCAAGCAACCGGTATCTCTCTTCAATTTCTCGGCGGACTTCTTCTGCAGTTTTGCGGGCCGTGATGTCGACGATGACTGCCAGTGTGCCGACATAGGTTCCACGGTCATCTCTTACGACGGAAATGGAGAGGTCGCCCCAGACGACGGCGCCGTCCTTTCGGAGATATCGTTTTTCGAGGCGATACGAGCCTATTCGTCCCCCAAGAAGGGCCTTATAATGCTCCACTGACCTGTCCCGGTCGTCAGGGTGAGTCAAGTCGGCAAACGTCCTCCCGAGGATTTCTTCCAGCGAGTATCCGAGCATCTTCAAGAAAGTTGAGTTGGCCAGCACGAAGCGGCCCTCTCGATCCGTCATGTCGATTCCGACAGCAGCATTCTCGAAGATTGCCCGGTATCCTTCCTCGCTCCTCCAGAGTTCCTCCTCCATCCGTTTACGGTCGGTAATGTCCTGCAGCGAACCAACAAGGTGGGTGATTCTGCCTTCTTCGTCCCGACGTGCCTCGCCACGGTCCAGGCAGATCCTGGTCGCACCGTCTCTGCGAATGGCCCTCAGTTCCAGCTCGTACGGTGTTCCATGATTCACCGCCTCCTCGACGGCTTCCCTGAGCCGCTGCATGTCTTCAGGATGATACAGTTCGGGATGCTCGGCAAAGGACGGGGCGTTTTCAGCCGGATCTCGCTGAAAAAAGCGGAAGAGTTCGTCCGACCATCTCACCGTGTCCGTCTCAATATCCCACTCCCAACTGCCGATATTCGCAATTCTCTCCGTACGAGCGAGCATGGCTTGATTACGGTTCAGGGCCTCCTCAGCCTCCTTGCGATCCGTGATGTCGATTACGGACACGATCACTCGCTCATATGTCTCTTCATATCCCGGCGCAACGGACCACTTGATCCAGATGGCAAGGGGATCTCCCTTCATAGTGCGGTTCACCGTCTCCGTCTGCAATTCGGTGCGGCCCTCGCCGACGGCGACGATCTCTTCCAAAAAAGCCCCGAACGCCTGCTCGCACAAGACGTCCCCGAGATTGGACAGCAATTCCTCCTTGTTGCGGACGCCGTACAGGGACAGGCACCTGCGATTCACATCACGTATTCTTACCAGCGAGCCACACCGCCACACCT
>CAYLRL010000207.1:0-1717 GCA_964385875.1 uncultured Syntrophales bacterium | reverse complement strand
GGCTTGGGCGATCGATAAGTCCGTCAATCCCCCGGTCCTTGAACCACCTCACCCAGCGGGAGAGGGTGCGCGTGGAAACGTCATACAACCGGGCCACTTTGTCGTGTGGAAAGCCCAGACACAGGGCCTTCATGGCGCTCATCCGCACAAACCCACGCTGAGACGGGGAGGCTTTCATGGCTACCTCCAAATCCGCCAGAGAGACGTTCTCTGTGTTGGGCATGTTCGGCTGACGAGCCATGCCGCCCGAAAAAGCATATTTCTTGACAAAGGACAAGTACAACATGACGAATTACGGACATTTTTTTTTGGCAATCGCTATAGGTGGAAAATTTCGGCCTGAATTTGAGCTTGACAAAGGGGCGGCCTCCATCGTACAAGTGGTAGTTTAGATTTCTGTCTATCCTCTTCGGCCGGGGTAGCTCAGAGGCCAGAGCAGATGATTCGTAATCATCAGGTCGTGGGTTCGACTCCCATCCCCGGCTCCAAACAAGTCCTCAAGATATCAAAGACTTAGCCGACCAAGCGGAGTCGGCTTCTGTTCTTTAAGACCACGAGTGCGGGAGTTTTGCGGGAGTTCTCTCCGCAGACTGCATTGGCAGCTTCGATGAGACTCTCTAACTCAGCCTGGCTGTAATGAGTCGTGATTCTCCCGGACTTGTGGCCAAGCAGGTCTTGACGATCCTCGTAGCTGACCCCGGCTGCTCTCAGCCTTCTTCCAAACGTGTGCTTCAGATCATGAACCGTGACATCCGGCAGTCCGGCGCGTTCTCGAGCCGATTTCCAGGCCGTGCCGTACATACTCCCAAGCTTCCTCCCCCTGTAGGTGAAGACGAATTCAGGATGGCGTCCGCGCATCTCTTCTACCACAGCCCGCGCGATCCGATTCAAGACCACGAGACGGTTGTCTCGGTTCTTCACGATCTGGCCGGGAAGGATAAACACACTCGTGTTCATCTCGGGAATCGGCTCCTCCCAGTCCCACCTAAGACTACAGATTTCGTCGGCTCGGCACCCCGTATTCACTGCGAAGAGCCCCATTTTCACCAGATGTTCCGGCAGCTCGACGAAGAGCCTAGTTTGCTCGTCCCAGGACAACGGGTACGGTGGTTTCTTGTCATCTTCCCGTAGCAACGTGATCTTTGGAGCCGTTGCCAGCCAAGTCAACCCGTATTCGTCCATCCATTCTCCTGCAGCGAGGTTCAGTATGTGCCGGACTACTTGCAGAGCATAGTTGATCGTTCGCGTCTTCTTGCCCTCGCTCTTTCTCCAGTCGATGAAGCCTTGAAGGGCACCCCTGTGGACGGAATCGATTGGAACGTCACCGATGAACGGATCCAGCATCTCCAACTGGGTAGCATCACACCGTTTAGAAGCTTTCTCTGATTCCCTGAGATACTTTGTGGCGGCCATTCGAAAAGTCCTTTTCGGGCGCACACCGTACACGTCGGCCTGCCGGATTTCTTCAATCCGGTGGGCTAAGTACTGTTCCGCTTCTTCGAGCGAGCGTGTTCCAGTGCTTTCGCAAATTCTTCTTCCTCTGATCTGTTTGTCAATGTGCCAGACCCCATTCCTTTCGGTGAGACCCGCCGTTTTTTTACGTCCCATGGCTTTGTTTCTCCTTTCTGTTTGCCGGGACGCCCGTTGCGGGACTTATAGTCATCCGCCCAAGCGTCCAAGTCAAGTCGGTCGAAGGCGATGCCTTGCGTTCCGATTG
>CAYLRL010000206.1:0-1739 GCA_964385875.1 uncultured Syntrophales bacterium | reverse complement strand
CTCCCGGCAATTACTCCACCGCCCGCATGTCGGTCCCCCGTCCCCAGGACGGTGGGACCGCGGCGGGAACTCGAAACCCGGAGGCGCTCGGTCCGTTCGCGGGAAAACGGAACACTATTCGTAGGCCCGGCTGCCGAAAGTCCCGGGAGCAGCGCCTGCCGGATGTCATGCGGCTAGGTCCTCCGCTAAGAAAGGCCGGGCCGATGCTTAGGCCGAAAGTGTAAAAATCCGCTGCCCGATCGTCCGGCGGCGACTCGGCGGCGGCCCCTCCGGAAGGAGTTGAATGTCAACGACAGTTCAGAGACGCTCACGCCTATTGCGGCCTCATAGTGCCGCCTTCGCGTTTGTTTTGCAAGAGTCCTTGACGGTCTTGCAGCAACCGAGTGTGCGAGTCTTTGCAGAGCGCCTCGACTGTCCTCATGTCGTCATCAGGGTCCGAGTTGTGCTCAAGCCGGACGACGCAGAAGCCGCGCTGCAGTCTGAAATTCGGCTTCGGTTCTTTTGGAGCGAGTAATGAGAGTCGAGTATCCTTCATCGGCGATGCAGGAGGTTATGCGTAGTGCCCGCCTAGCGGCTCGAATGAACGGCACGGTCTTGCTCACCGGTGAGACCGGCTGCGGAAAGGATTTCTTGGCGCGGTGCATTCATGAAATGTCGAGCCGGGCGGGCGGCCCTTTTAGAAGCGTCAATTGCCCCGCTATTGTGGAAACCTTGGCTGAGTCGGAACTCTTCGGCTACGAGCGGGGGGCTTTCAACGGCGCGAACAAGACCAGGGAGGGCTGCATCAAGCAGGCGGATCGAGGCACCTTGTTGTTCAACGAAATCGGAGACATGTCACCCTTCATTCAGGCCAAGCTCCTAACCTTTTTAGACGAACGGTCTTTCCACCGCGTCGGCGGGGAGAAGCCGGTCAAAGCCGATGTCCGTATCGTCGCCGCCACGAATCGTGATCTTCTAGCCGAGGTGGAAACCGGACGCTTTCGGAAGGATCTCTTCTACCGTTTGAGTGTTTGGCGCATTGAGATACCCCCTTTGCGGGGTCGTAAGGAGGACATACCGCTGCTCGTCGATCAGCTGGTGGAAAAGCTGGCGGTGACAGAGAGTCTGCCCAGGGTCCCGAGCGTTGACTCCCGCGTCGTCGAGATCGCCGGCGCTCATGATTGGCCGGGCAACGTCAGGGAGCTTCGCAACGTATTGGAGCGTTGCATACCGGGCTCGGAAGGCGGTGTCATCACAGCGAATGCATTCGCGGAGTCGCTCGAAAAGGAGCAAAGGGCCGGCGCGCCGAGCCGGGAGCAATCTTGGTCGATTGTCCAGGAGCTTCTCACCAAGTACGACGGCCGGGTGCGAACACCTACCATCGACGAGATCCGGAGGATACAGGCGGAGTGTGTCGATAAGCGCATGACCCAGGCACAGGTTGCCGACGCGCTGGGAGTCTCCCAGCCCACCGTCTCTCGTTGGTTGAAATCGCTCCGGGACAAGGAAGATTCGGACTGTAGAGTCGAGGCGACTGAGGTTGTATGCACTGAATATTCACGCATATGAATGAATGCTCCTCGAGGGCCTTTCGGGACGGGGGAGCCGATCGAAAGCATACGATAATAGCTCAATATCATTAATATATCTTGATATCTAGGTCCGGTCGCCCAACTTGGCACGCAGGATGCACTATACACTGTCCGAGAGACCGCCGCTCCGTTAGGAGAGGCCCGGGAGGAGCCAAGAATTGAGTGCCC
>CAYLRL010000205.1:0-1782 GCA_964385875.1 uncultured Syntrophales bacterium | reverse complement strand
GTCCATGGAGATGGACAAGAAGGAGCGGATCGCCGCCTTTCGGTTCGGGGTGATTCACGATCTTGTAGGCAATGTGGAGCCTGATCCGGGCGAGCAGGAGAAGCTCATACGGGACAAGTGCGCCAAGAAGTGGCGTATTCCCTTTTCCGATAAGACGCGCATCACCCGAAGCACGATCATGCGCTGGGTCAAGCTGTACAAGGATTGCGGCGGACGGCTTGAGTCGTTGTGCAACCAGGACCGATCAGATTGCGGTTCGACTCGCGCCGTTGATGAAGAGACGGGTCTTGCCCTCATGCGTGTGCGGCGGGAGTTTCCCAAAGCGCCCGTGGCCCGTGTGATCACTGAGATGAAAAGACGAGGGTTGATCTCGCCCGGTCTGACCCTGACTCCGACGACCGTGTATCGGTTTCTCAAACGCAACGGCCTGATGGACAAGGAGACGTCCGGACCCGAGGATCGGCGTCGGTTCGAGGCGGAATTACCCAACGACCTTTGGCAGTGCGACGTGATGCACGGCCCCACGGTCGACCATGAGGAAAGGAGGCGTAAGACTTACCTCATCGCCTTCATCGACGACCATTCCAGATTGATTCCCCATGCCGAGTTTTACCTGTCCGAGAACTTGAAATCGTTCTTGAACGCCTTCGAGCAGGCTCTGTTGAAAAGAGGGCTCCCCGGGAAGCTCTACACCGATAACGGCTCGGCGTTCCGCTCCCGCCATCTGGAGCACACCACTGCGTCCCTCGGTATTGCGCTGATCCACGCCAAGCCGTACAAGCCCCAGGGAAAAGGCAAGATCGAACGCTTCTTCCGAACGGTGAGAAGTGACTTTCCGTCAGGCTTCAAAGGCGCAACGCTCAAAGAGATCAACCACTGCCTCGCACTGTGGCTCGACGAGACCTATCACGGGAGAGCGCATTCCTCAACCGGGCAGACTCCTTTCGCTCGATTCACCGCAGAGATGGAATGCCTCAGACCAGCTCCCCCCGATCTCAGGGACCATTTCCGCACTACCGCCCGGCGAAGAGTGGCCAAAGACCGCACAATCAGCCTGGACGGAAGGGTTTTTGAAGCTCCGGTGGTCCTCATCGGCAAACAGGTCGCGCTCTTGTACCACCAAGACGAACCCGAGCGCGTTGAAATCATGCTCGGCGGAAAATCCTTCGGCCCGGCGACTCCTCTCGACGTCCATGTGAACTGCCGAGTGAAACGAGACAAGTGGCGCAACATCGAACCGGACGGCCCCGGCGCACAGCCCTACAAAGGAGGCGGTCTCTTTGGAAAGGATGAGGATCAATGACCACCAACTACCGGACCTTCTTTGCCATGACTCGAGAGGCGTTCCCCACGGATCTCGGCATCAAGGAAATCTTGGAGACACGGGATATCGTCGCCGTAAGAGACCGCTTCGAGTATGTGGTGCGTCTCGGCGCCGTCGGACTGGTCACCGGCAAGGTGGGAAGCGGAAAATCCACAGCGCTCAGGTACGTGGTCTCACGGCTTCATCCCTCCGAGTATCACGTCGTGTGGATCACGGCCTGTTCCGGCTCCATCCTCGAGTTTTATCGACTCTTTCTCGCCCGGCTCAACATACACACGGCCGGATCTCAGAAGGCGCTCATGGTCGGATCAATCAAGAAGACCATATGCGAGATCCTCGTTGAAAAAAAGATGAAAGTCGTCTTGATTGTCGATGAGGCCGGGCTCATGCGCATGGACGTCTTCGCCGAACTGCACACCATTACCCAGTTCGAGCAGGATTCAAAGCCATGGCTGCCA
>CAYLRL010000204.1:0-1886 GCA_964385875.1 uncultured Syntrophales bacterium | reverse complement strand
GGCACTGTCCTACGAACAGGCCAGAGAGTATGGCGAACCGGTCAGGTATCGCTGCTCGAATGGTCATGAATTGGCGAAAGAGGACGGCAGTCCGGTTGAAACTCCGGCGGAACTCGTTCAGTGGCTGAAATCCCGCAAGGTTCCCCATTGAAGCTGATCTTGGAATTGTCCGGGCAAAGGCGTTTTGGTCTTTGCCCGCCGTCTCTTCCACGACCCGAGTGTGAGATCCGGCGGAAAACATAAAAGTGACGATTGATCTCGACATAACGCAAGCTCAGCCTCTGTGGCCGGTCTCTGATGTGGCTGAGATCCTCGGTCTCAGCCCCAGGACCGTCCACAAGCTGGTCCGTGACGGAAAACTCGCCTGCGTGCAGGTGACAAGTCGTGAGCGACGGTTCACCGATACCCAAATCGCCGAATTCATTGAACGACAGAGTATGCCCGCACGCGTTGACAAGAAACCCGAGCAGCCCGTATCATCAGCCCCCAAGAAAGGGGGTGTCAAACGGAAGTCTGCTGGGGATTTTGGGACGGATCTCGTAAAGGAGATACGTTCACTATGTCGGTAGAAAAGCGAAAATCCGGATTCTTCCTTCTGATCAGACCGTTCGGCGGCAAGCTGATCGGAGTGAAGACCAACGCAGGGACCAAGTCCAGAGCCAAGGAGATCGAGATGGCCATCCGAACGGCATGCAGGTGCGGTGACTACCGGGGACTTGACCCGGAAAGCCGAGAAGTATGCGTCCGGATGTTCCAAAACCAAGGATGGGAGATTCCTTCCGCATTGCACCGCGATGACCCGGTGAGGGACACGCTGACCTTGTGGCGTGCAGTCGAGATCTTTGTCAACTATCCCTCGGTTCGGAACTCCAAATCCAAGGAGCGCTACATCTACTGTCTCAAACACCTTGTTCGCAAGATGGGCAAGGAGAAGCCTTTGCGGGACTTATGGGCGCCTGACGTGCGGCTCTATCAAGCTGAGCGCGTGGCCGAAGGCGCCAGTCCGACGACCGTCAACTGGGAAACCTCGACTCTAAGCCGACTTTTCCGCGTCATGATCGAGCAGAGGCTCGTGGACACGAATCCGGTGCGGATGGTCGAGCAGTTTACGCGGAAGAGCAGTGAACGAGAAGCCTATATCGCCTTGCATGATGTCCGTCTGATTGCCGAGAACTGCCCGGGGTGGTTCAGACCGATTGTTTGGACGGCCTTCTATACGGGAATGAGACGAGGCGAGATCTTGGGCCTCAAACGCAGCGGCGTGAATTTATCCCGACGGATCATCACGCTGTCTCCGGATGAGACCAAAGAGGGGCATTGGAAACGGGTTCCGATTCACAAAGAGCCGGCGCGCATCCTCGAAGAGGCCATGAGACTAACGATTCTCGGATGCGATGATGTGTTCCTTCTCAGGGACCACAAAGGGTTGCGGCCGATCAACTATGAGACCGGGAGGAATCCGTGGCCGAGGGCGTGCCGGAAGTTGGACCTCAAGAAGCCGTGGCCGAGATTCCATGATCTTCGGCACACGTGGAAGACCAATGCGCGCCGATCGGGGATGGACCCTGAGATCCGAGAGGCGATACTCGGTCACGCCACGAGGGAAAGGTCGGTGAGTGAGCGCTATGGGAGGATCAGCGATCATGAGCTGGTCAACGCCATAGACACCATGACTTTTGACCATGGGGAGACCGAGATCTTGACGGCTAAAAGAAAAAGCCCCCCAGAGGATGCCGGTCCTCCGGGAGGCCTGGAAAAAATGTTAACTGGGTGTTAACTGACGCCGGTTAAACCCCACCGAAGTGAGGGACAATAGGGATCTAAGTATTTAAAATTACTGGTCGGGACGGCCAGATTTGAACTGGCGACCCCTGCATCCCGAATGC
>CAYLRL010000203.1:0-1894 GCA_964385875.1 uncultured Syntrophales bacterium | reverse complement strand
CCGTACCCTCTCGACCACAGGAACTGTAGGAACGTGAACACGATCACCTCAGAACAATACATCGGGTCAGGCGCCAATACGGCGCCTCCCGCCGGCCTTGCAAAACGTCCTTCCCCACGAAACGCCGCCGAGGGAGCTGGCCGGACTGCACTCACCCATTTTGATCGGGCCAAGCGGGAGCTCGAATTGGCGTCGAGCATAGACGAGGTGAAGGAGATCCGGGACAAGGCCGAGGCCATGCGCCAGTACGCCCGCCAGACTCGGGAATCCCTGGTCATGCAAAACCGGTGTGCGGAAATCAAACTCAGAGCAGAGCGCAGGATCGGAGAGATGCTTCGGGAGGGTGAGGTGTCCCGGCGAGGTCAAAACAATCTCCTCCGGGGTCGCACGACGCAACCCCGGGAGCCGGAGCCCACTCTTGCTGATCTAGGCATCTCAAAGTCTCAATCGAGCAGATACCAAATGATCAGCCGGATCGACTCCCAGCAGTTTGAGCGACGTGTGCGGGAGATCCAAGAATCGGGCAAGGAACTGACGAGCAAGGAGATGCTGGGCTACGCCAAATACTTGGAGCGAGAGCGCGCCAGGGAGGTGACGAGACAAAAAGCGAAGGAGGAAGCGGCGTCCGTAAAACCGGACGAGAGAATGACCATCCTGCACGGCGACTTTCGAGAAGTCCTGGCCGAGCCGATCCTCGAGCCGGAGTCCGTTGATCTGGTGCTGACGGACCCGCCGTACGCCAAGGAGTATCTCCACTTGTGGGCCGACTTGAGCAAATTTGCCGCACAAGTCCTGAAACCCGGCAGGCTTCTCGTCACCTACTCGGGGCAATACCATCTTGCCGAGGTCATGAGACTTCTGTCCTTGCATCTTCAATACGTCTGGACCGCAGCCGTCGTGCACAAGAATCGTCCCGACACGGTGTTCCCCCTTCGAATCATGACCTGTTGGAAACCGGTTCTCGTCTTTTCGCGAGGTCGGTATTCGCCTATTGAGCGCCTGGAATGGTTCAAAGATCGTATCGACGGTGACGGTAGGTGCAAGTCCCATCATGATTGGCAGCAAGGCGTAGGAGAAGCCGGTCACATAATCGAGGCGCTGACTCTCGAAGGGAACCTCGTGGTGGATCCCTTCTTGGGTTCCGGCGCCGCTGCCGTAGCTTGCAAGAGGCTAAAACGACGGTTCCTGGGCTGTGACGTCGACGCCGACGCGGTGAATGTCGCGCGCGGACGGCTCGCAGAATGAAGCTCGGCTCTTTTCTGCTACGACCGTCTCGCGGTTGCGGACGGGGGAAACTCACTGGAGAGTTAGACCCGTCAATGAGAAGAGGGGGCTTTGCCGGATTCTCATTGCGTCTCGATAGTGGGAAGCGCAGGATAGTGAGGCCCCCGCCATGGGAGCGGAGAGAGACCCGCGCCCTCACTGGATCGCGTCGTCCGGATTTGATCTGACGGCGTTTGAAAACAGATCTCGCCGGCAGTGAGGGAGTGGCGACGGACTACTCCTTGAATCGGTAGCCGACGCCCCCGACCGCCTCTATCAGGTGGCACGCCTCGCCCAACTTCTTGCGGAGACCGCAAATCTGTACTTCCACCGATCTTTCGGTAACCAGATAGTCCGGTCCGGAGACCTTCTCGATGATTTGCTCGCGGGAGAGTATCCAGCCCGGCCGCATCGCTGAGGCTTCCAGAACCGGCGAGCAGCGTGGCTGAACGTTCGATTTTCGCACCACCGACTCTCGCCACATGACGATCAAGGTTAAGGGGCAGCCCCTCCCGATGATCGTGATACGATCCGGCGGGAGACGGTTCCTTGCCGAGCCTCCCGATCAGGTTTAACCGAGGTTTTTGGAAATCCTGGGCCTCTCTGCGGATGTATTTACCGACCCGGCCGC
>CAYLRL010000202.1:0-2062 GCA_964385875.1 uncultured Syntrophales bacterium | reverse complement strand
CTGACGGCTAACCTCCGACACTCCGCCGTATCCAATGCACTCCGCCTCAGCGCCCGGCAACAGCCGTCTGGAACGTTCGTCCATTACATCGGCTAGCAATTCGTACCGCCTTCTGATATACATGCGGTCATCCATGCCCCCGCTTCATAGTCGACTCGTTGCGAGTAGTGGGAACGTCACCGACGACGTCATCGTCCAATATATCGAGATGCAGGACAAGATGGAGCGGGGCCGCGATGACGACTTCCAGATTGGTGGCGACGGGTGAGGTCGACTTTCGGTCGACACACTGAAGCCACCGCCTTTAGGCGGTTGGAGCCTTCACTTGCTGACATACCCTTAGCCGACCGCCCGAAGTCGGCTCCTGTTTTTCAAAATCACCATAGTGCGGGAGTTTTGCGGGAGTTCCGGCCGCAGACTTCATTGGCAGCGTCGATCAAACCCCCCGGTTGCGCCTGACCGTCATGCGTCGTGATCCTGCCCGATTTGTGTCCGAGCAGGTCCCGGCGGTCCTCAAAACTGACCCCTGCGGCTCGAAGGCGACGACCGAACGTGTGCTTAAGATCATGCACTGGCACGTAAGGCGCCCCCGCACGTTCCCGAGCTGACTTCCAAGCTGATTTTTACATGGTGTGCACGGGCTTCCCCCGGTACGTGAAAACGTACTGATCTCTGTTGAAAATTTCAGAATGGGTTGACCTGAAAGGGAAGATTGTCCGAATATTTTTTACGTGGTAGTAAGCACGGTGGCTTTAGGGCGCGTCCGTCCTTGGAACGTACGGGCCCGGAGGTCCTTCAAAAGGTGTTCCGATGATACTTTCCTTGTGTGTTTCCATACAAGGGGAGACGGACGGCTTGCGGGCTCCTCGCTGAACCCCGCATAAGGCAACTGAGCGCGGGGCCGAACATCGACCGTGCGCCCAAACAATACCGCCCTTCGGTGTTTCGTCATAAGCGCATGAGTCTAATCCCGCCTCTTGCGCGCGGCTCTGATTTCTTCCAGCAAGGCCCCCACAATCGGGCTCATCTCGGGAGGATGCCATTTCGCATCTTTGGGTTCTTCGGGCCACGTATACCGAAGATGCCGAATCTCTCCGGGTTTTCGTGCTTCCTCGAGGACTTTCAAGGTATCCATCAGCACAGCCCGTTGTCCTTTGGCGTCTCCTACCTCTCCCAGGGGACGTCCGTAAGGATATTCGACGGCAGCTGATCGGGGTATGCCCACGGCTCTGTGGAATTCGGGTGTCGGGGTGAGCGTCACGGTCGAAAAGCCTTCTTCTTCGAGGAAGCGGGCGGCCAGTCCAACGGACCGGCAACAGAAAGGTCAAGCGGGAGTGAGTATGACCGCGTCGACTCCTTCGGTCTTCATATGTTCGGCCATAGGTTGAATGGCTTCCGACAGAAACTCGTCTCCGGACCACTGAAAGCCGTAGAAGGAATACGCGCTCGGCGCAAAAGATCCGATGACTCCCTCCGCTTCGAGCTCCTTCATTCGGTCCAGGGGTAACATCACGTTGATGTCGTCCAAAATGTATTGCGTATTGATGTGAAGATGACGGACATCGATGTCTTCCGTTCCGGCGGTCTTCGGAACGATACGGTAGGATCGATCGCCCCAGGTTGGCTCGCGCCGTTCCCGTTCCATATCGAAGGGCCGGTCTGTTTTGAGGCTGACGCCTGCGCTGGTGATAAAGGAAAATGTTGCGCGATTCAACGGCTTATTCAAGGGCGTCCATGATATTACCCCTTCAAAATCATGCTCCGGTAACCCTTCTTTGATCCAGGCCGCCAAACTTGGCGGAAGGAAACGAAATCCGTCAACGGTCCTCGCTGAAGCTCCCATAAATCGACCCCTCTCCCGTGTCTCGGCGGAATGTCATGCTAAACGCCGGTCGCCTACCGATGTGCGCATTGGGCGAAGCTAACAGATCACGGGCAGGGGTGTCAATGTAGGGGCGCCGATCGCCTGGAAGCCCGCCGCTTCCAAACCGGCCGCGCGCGTTGACGAGTTCCGGGGCCGGATACCCTTCGAGACGCGCTCCCGTTTCGTGCTTCTCTCGAT
>CAYLRL010000201.1:0-2131 GCA_964385875.1 uncultured Syntrophales bacterium | reverse complement strand
CACATTTCATGCCGGAATAATCGGGGACGCCCCAAACCCCGCTCTAAAGAGATTCGCGGCCTCGGCGCCGATCCGCGAATTCAACGCCGACCGCGCTGTCTCAAGCGCTGTGTCGTTATACCAGACACAGCAACAAGAAAGAATCAACGATATTGGCTGATTAGGAACAGGGGGCGTGTAGTCGATTCGGACGCGAGCCATTCAAAGAAGCCGTTGTCCGCCGGACCGGACGCATGGCCCGAACCTCCGGTTCGCAACTGCTTTACCGGACCGAGGGCCGATGTCGGTGCGACACGGCGACCGTATTACTTTGGGCGCCGGGTCTTGCAATACGACGACGCGGTCCCAATTGAAAGGAGAGCCAGGAACGACACGACACCGAATTCGGACGAACCGACATGAAGACACCGATATGCCTTGCAGATTTGCGACAAGGTATCGCCGAGCACAACAGCGACAAGATTGCGGCGAGCCTCAGCGGCGTGCACCCCGCGGACGCGGCGAAGATCCTTGCGCTTCTCGATCCCGATGAGATCGCCTCCTACATCGTCACCTACGGCGCGTCCGCGTCGGTGGAGACGTTCCAATTTCTGCCCTTTGAGATCCAGGAAGAGGTTCTGAGACGTCTGCCCCACCAGACGCTCGGACGTCTGGTCAGCCTCATGAGCCCGGACGATCGGGAAGACCTGGTGGAGCGTCTGGATCCCGCATTTCAGGACCTGGTCCTCTCGCTTCTCATCCACACGGAGCGTGAGGACGTCCTGCGTCTGCTGGAATATCCCGACGACAGCGCCGGCGCGTACATGACGACGGACTATGCGTCGCTGCCCGTGGGGATGACGGTCGGCGCCGCGTTCGAACGACTCCGCATTCAGGCGCCGAAAAAAGAGACCATCTACTATGTCTACGTGCTGGACGATCAACGGCATTTGGTGGGCATCGTTTCGTTGCGGGACCTCATTCCGGCCTCACCGTCGAGCACGGTCGACGAAATCATGCAGTCGGAAGTCATCGCGGTAAACGTCCGAAAGGATATCGAAGAGGTCGGGAAAGAAATGGCCCACTATGACTTCCTCGCACTCCCGGTGGTCGACGATGAGCGCCGTCTGGTTGGCATTATCACCTACGACGACATCCTCGACGTGATTCAGGAAGAAGCCACGGAGGACATGTATCGATTGGCCAACCTCGACACGGACGAAACCCTCGAATCGCCGGCGGGACGGTCCGTCCGATTGCGGGTTCCGTGGCTGCTCCTGAACTTGGGAACGTCGTTGATCGCCGCGTCCGCGGTGAGCCTCTTCTCCGAGACCATCGAGCACGTGGTGACCCTGGCAGTGATGATGACCGTGGTCGCCGCGCTCGGAGGCAATTCGGGGAATCAGGCGCTCACCATCGTGGTGCGATCCCTGGCGCTCGAAGACGTGGGGCTGAAGAAGATCTGGGGAGTAATCCTCAAAAACGTGGCCGTAGGACTCGCCAACGGGCTCATATGCGGATTCGCGGTCGCAATCGTTTCGTATATCTGGTTCGGGAACGGCTGGCTGTCCGTGCTCGCCTGCGTCGCCATGACCCTGAACCTCGGACTCGCCGGCCTGTTCGGAACCCTCGTTCCCTTCACGCTCCGCAAACTCAAGCTCGATCCCGCGCTCGGCTCGAGCGTGCTGGTCACGACGGTTACGGACACCGGCGGATTCCTTATCTTCCTCGGCTTGGCGACCCTTTTCCTGAGGAGGCTCGCCGAGTCGTAGAAGATCGCTCGCGCGATCCCGGCGCCGGACTGACGAATATCAACCGTCCCTCCGGGGCGAGAAGAGGCAAGGGGGCTCGATCGGGCTTACCGGGCCTGGTGGACGACCGGCGCATTAGCGATCGCACCCAAAGGGGGCTGAGACTGTTTCGTCGCTCCGCTCCTGTAGAGTATAGCGAGTGTCTATAATTTTGTCTTAATGGAGCACGTTTGGCTATTCTTAGTTCCACGGTCAACAACCCAATTCAGGGCGCGTGCCGGCCGGTCTATGAGTTGGTCCCCGTCTTTGGCAATGAAATCCGAGAACCACTCTGCTTTCATAAGCGGCCGGAGCCTCTCGATGGGGTTCAGATCCGGTGAATATGGAGGCAAGAGGACGCG
>CAYLRL010000200.1:0-2394 GCA_964385875.1 uncultured Syntrophales bacterium | reverse complement strand
AGGAGGTGTCCTCATCCGTCCCCGCGGTGTCGTCGGAGGCGACCGGCGCGTCGTTGACGTCGGAAACGACGATCGACGCCTGCGCTCCCGCTGCGCTGAACGCAGTCTCAGATCCTCGCGAGGAAACGTTCACGGAGCTCCCCGCAGTTCCCGAGGTCCTATCCCAGGCGTAATATCCGATTGCCGCCGTACCGCCGTGCACGCCGTTCGGAACAAACCGAACCAAATCGGTCGAACGGAGAAGCAGCGCGTTCCCTACGTCGACCGTTCCGACGTCCGACCAGGATGAACCGCCGTCAAGCGAGTATTGCCATGTCCCGGAGGACACGTCGGTGCTATAGATCGCGATGCCTTCCATTGCGCCCGGATCGGCGTCCTCTATCGTGTCTCCGACGATTGCGGCAACGGTTCGACCCGGATTGTCGGTCTCGTCCTCGCTAATGCCGGGAAACGAACCGTCTCCGGTGAGCGTGGGAGCGTGGTTCCCCGATAATACGGAGTCGCCGGCCAACGTCACTACGCCTGCGCCGGTGTGTGCGGGGGCGTAGAGAACGCCGTCAAGAGGCAGGGCGTTGCCATAGGGGTTGGCCGCGTCGTACGTCGCGTCGGACCATTCCAGAGCCCAATTGGGCTCGGTCGCAGACGAGCCGTCCCAATCACCGGTCACGTCCACGCTCGCCCACAAGATCGGGGTGTGCGTTTCACCCCACGGACCGCACCCGACCATGTAATTCTGAATCGCGGAGAGCGTGGGCTGAAGCGACGCGTCGGCCGCATTGGAATTCATGATGTGGATTTGGCCGACATCCCCGTTCCCGAGCATCAGAGAGGCCATGTCCTCAAACGAGGACTGCAGTCCCCCGACGGTCGCATTCGACACCGCCGTGCTTCCGATCAGAAAGCTTCCTGCGGTCAGGTCGGCGGCCTCACCGTGAAACATGACCGTCCGGAAGAAGGTATAACCCTGGGATTGGGAGATCGCCCGCATCATGGAGACGACCTCCGGCAGCGTCGCGTTGTCGTAGGCGTCTCCCGTGACGCTGAGAACGTTCGTCCCAAGATAGGCTTCGTTGGACGCGTACGTCGGGCCGTCGTCGGACGCGGCCCCGCTCAAAAACGCAAGCTCAAGTCCCCCGTCGAAGTCCCACGAGCCCCACGCGGCGGAATTGTCCCAATCAGCGCAGCGGTAGATGAACCACGTATCGTCGACACTCGCGGAACCGTCGTATACGGTCCATTGCTGGTCAACACCGTCCGTGCCCGGCGATTGGAACACGAACAGGCTGTCCCCGATGTACGTCCAATCGGGCGTGGCCCCGGTCCAAGCGGCCCCCCACGGTTGAGGAACCGTCGACGCGTCGCCCCGATAATCAACAGCGAAATCCTCTCCCCAGTCCAGCGAGAACCAGTACCGGCCCCCGTTTCCCGGATCGCCCTCCGGCGAGAACCAGACCCAGTCGTCGCCGTGTCCGCCCGGAAGCGCGTGCCACCCGCCTGTGTACAGCAATTCCGCCGAATTTCCGGAATAGGAGGCCGTCCGAACCGCGTACGATATACCGGCGCCGTCTTCCCACGGCCGCCAATCGCCCCGTCGGTCGTCAGCCTCGTCCCACTGGAACCATCCCCAGTCCGTGTCATCCGACGTGCCGAGTTCGTACTTCATGTAGGGATCGTCGCCCACCGTGTAGATCATTGCGTCTTCGCCCTGATCATAATGAAACTCAACGCCGTTCCAGTCGGTCCGGGTCTGCCCGTCAAAGACGCAAATCCCTTCGTTGGCGTACCACTCGAAGTCCCACCAGCCCACGTTCATCCAATCCCAGCCCGAGCCTCGGTCTTCCCACCACCAGCCGGACTCGAAGTCAAGCGCCCAGCCCCACGTCTTGATATCCGGGTTCCACCAGTAACCGATTCCCTTGCCCGCGCCAAGGCCTTCGAGAAACACGAACCAGGAGCCCTCGACCTGGTGGAATTCGCCGTCAAAGATGCCCGTGCCCGGCTCCGGCGCCTGCCAGGTTCCGGACGATTGCTCCACCGCGCCGTCGAGAACAATCCGCTCTTCGAGCCGCTCCAGGATAACCTCGCCTCGACACACTCGCACTTGTGTCAATCCCATACGAGCCATAACCCTCCCCTTCTCTCCATGTCCTTGATAGTTCTGACGGGAATGACCACACCGAACATCGTGGGCTCAAAGGCTCCGTCTCAGATGGGAACCGCCGTCGCCGCCGCTTCAGTGCTTGACTCCCCGATCGTTCCGCATGAATCGCTACTCCGTAGCTTGAGACCTCTATATACCTTTTATCAGAGTTGAGCGACTGATGTCAAGCTGAAATGATTCCCATAATCCACGGTCAACTTTGACGAGATCCCCGTGTGCGTCGTCGATGGACG
>CAYLRL010000199.1:0-2441 GCA_964385875.1 uncultured Syntrophales bacterium | reverse complement strand
ATCTCCCGTCTTGCCTTGTCGAGGTAGAGCAAAGCCCCCTCTGGAGTATTGACGTGGTCGCTCATCCTGCTCCTTCATCCACGCATAGCCCGAACGGGCTGACGATTCATCCGGACGTCCTCGACCAAGGACGTTTTGGCGCTCTACCGGAACCTCACAAGAAACTCGGTTCCGATGTCCCGGCGATCTTGTATCAGATCCGGCCTAACATCGTTGGAACGAGTGAAGGGATTGCCAAGCCACGGAAACGTCAACGTGTCCCGTCGGCCGACGGGCTGCTTCCGTCCTTCTTAGCCTTCTTTTTCTTCTTCTTCGCCGTCTTCTTAGCCTGCTCCCCAGATCTTTCGGGGCTCTCGCCCTTTTCCTTGGTCTCTATAATCTCCCAGCTATTCCAACCCTCTCGTGACCGTTCCCCGAACATCTCCAGCTTTGACTCGCCCGGACACTTCTGGGAAATGAGGGTGAAGAACCCGACGGGCTCTCGGCTCGTTCCGGTTGCCGCAGATGTTTCGAGCACCGTCTGCAAGTTCGCTTTTGGACTGGTTTTCGGCGTTCCCGTAGTGGCGACGACGAAGTATTCCCCGACCTCATCGAGGAAATCTCGGGATGATACGCTCTCCCTCTTCCACACAAAGAGCGTCCTATAGGTGAACCCCCACGCCTTGACGGTGTCGAGCACGGAGGGAATCCCCTGAGCGGGTGTCCACACCCACACAATGCAGTCCTGTTTTGCTGCGGCGGGAACTGGGATTTGCGCCAACGCATCCGTGCCGCCTAAGGCATCCCGCCATCCGGCGCTAATGACAATGACGTCTGAAAGAGGCGGCGGTTTCCACTCCTCCAACCCCTTTTCCTCCATGGCCGTGCCCGGAGCGCCCATCGACTCCTCGGATTTCTTCGGTTTCTGCTGCTTCGCCGTCTTCCTTTTCTGCGGCTTTTTGATTTCCTGACGGGCTGCGTCTATGGAGATTTCGCCTCGACGCAACCGCTCCCTCAGATCATCATCCCCGTACTCAATGATGTCGCGGGCGTATCGGTATGTGGTTGAGCCTACACCTGCCTTCTCGGCCATGACGTCGGCAGTGCGAAGAGGTTTTTCGGAGGATTCTTCTTTGTCCTTTCCTCGCTCCTGGAAACCTTGCTTCTGTCTTTCTTTGGCCTCTTTCTCTACGAGCTCGTGCAGCGGAGCAAGAAGCTCTATCTTCTGGAACGTGTTCGAGTTCCTTCGGCCCACCTGCTTGTTGATCATCCACAGTGCAGCTTCGACTCTGTCAACAACAGCGATTCTTGCAACCAGAAAGTCACGATCCAGTTTGCGGCAGATCTCTAATCGATGGTGACCGTCCAAAAGGATGAATTTACCGTCTTGCTCCCAGACCGACAGCGGCTCAAGGCATCCGTCGCTCTGGATGCTCTTTTCCAACAGGTCTCGCTCTGCTTGGCTGAGTTCGTGAACGAGTTTCTTAAATTCCGCATCTACTTCGATCTCATCGGGGCGAAAGCGTCTTTCCAATACTACGGCGTCTGCGCGCTGTCGTTCACCCATCCCGCTCGCCTTTTCATCGAATATGCCTGCATCCAGAGGTTGCACGCGGAGTTCAACGGAGACGAACTCTTTCATCTTTTCGTGCGTCAAAACGTTTTTCAACTTCTCCGCAAGCGCTGCCAGATTCTCGCGGGAGTCCCGAAAGCCCTCGCACCGAATCTCCAACTGAATGGCTTCCACTGCATAGCCGTTCGTGTATTTCCGACGCAGAATACCGGGCACTTTGTTCTCGCCGCTGTATTTCGCAATACCGTCTTTGGCCGTGCCGATCTTCTCCGTGAGAAGGGCTACCAGCGTATTGACCAGTTCCTGAGAGGCGAACGCCCTGTCGGAATCATACTTCCCGGCGTATCCGGCGCCCACCGCGAACACGTCCTCTTTCTTCAGGTCGCCGCCGGCGTAGTCGTCCCGCATGCCATGAAGGAAGAGAACTACCGGGGGCTTCGTGTAATTAAGGATAATGTGCCTCAGGCGATCGATCAGCGGTTCACGGAAGTCCGGGCATGTATCCAACTGATTGGGATCGTTGAGATCGCCGGCGTTGGGAGTGTGGTCCTTTGAGGCGTAGCGGTCGTACTTCCGGTTGTTCACCACCGCGAAGCAGTCCAGCTGATCGGCAAGGAGCGCGGCGAGTATTTCGGTGTTGTCGTCGTTGCCCGGATAGCCGTGCGGCGCCACGAGCAGAACGTTCAGCGTCCCCTCATCTCGTACGCTTATCTCCCCCTGCTTCATCCAGTCTATGTTGGTAATGGGTTGCAGCTCGGGACACGTCGACCGCTTCGGCGATGCCGTGCGTGCCGTTGAATGGCTTCCCTCATTCATGGAAAACCCCCTTGATGCGAATCTGCCCGCAGTATACTAATAGAGGCGTCGTTCACACAAGTGAAAAGCGCAG
>CAYLRL010000198.1:0-2513 GCA_964385875.1 uncultured Syntrophales bacterium | reverse complement strand
CGACCATGTCTTGGGGGAACTGGATGATTGGACGTCCCAGCCACGAGAAGTTGTAGGAGTATTTCGGCAACGTCGATTCTTCGATAAATTTCTTAGCTGCAAGCTTAAACGGGGGGTTCCGCCGATTGGCGGCTATCCGATCCTTTACTTCCTCTCGGAAATCCATTTTGTGTCGTTCTCCTCATGATACGCCGAGGTCTACATAGTGAGCATGAGAGAATCCAAGCGAGTCCTGTCACCCCAAAAAGCCATGGGTTCGTATTCGGGATATGGGTAATGGCCTAGGTTCAACTTGATAGTCGAACCGCTTTCTCGCACCCAACCTTCAACGAGCGAACGAACAGATCTAGGATAGCCTGAACAAACGTTCACGATTCCCAAATCTCGTCTCTGGAGGGCGAGAACCTTGATGAAGCGGGCAGCTTCTGCGACATGAAGGTAATCCCGCAGCTGCTCACCGCCGGACATGTTAAACTCGCTGCGCCCCTGAGCTATTGCTCCTTGAAGTTGAGAGTACAGCGAGCTGGATGATTGACCGGGCCCGTAGAGGTAAAAGAGCCGCACCCAGCTGAAGCCGAATCCAGCCGTTCTTTGGAGAAACTCCAGCGAACGTCTAAGAGAGTCTTTCGCATAACCGTAAGGATTGTTCGGTTGCGGGCACAAGCCCTCGGAAAGCGGACCCGACTGCATGCCGTATTCGAAACACGTTCCCACGACGAGCATTGACGCCAATCCACCCAGAACCATTTTCTTGAGAAACGCGTACTGGTTGGGCAGTTCATCCTCAAAATGGTGGAGTGATTGATAATTCGGGAGCCCGTCCCATGCAAGATGGATCAGAAGGTCGGGCTCACCAAGCAACTCGAAGCAGTTGTCGGGGGCTGTCCTCAAATCTATCTGTCCTACGTGAACCGGGCCATCGAGATCCGAGAGGCGCTGCGAATGCCTGGTGACAGCCGTTAGATCGATTCTTTCTGCCGTGAGCAGATTCAGGACATGCCGACCTATGAACCCTGTAGCACCGGTAACCGCAACTTTCATTTGGCCCCGCTCATGCGATTTCCAATTCCGGAATCGCCGTGACAAACCTTCCGCCCCATTCTCGGACGTAGCGCAACTGATTCATAATCTCGTCCTTGATGTTCCACGGCAGAACGACGATGTAGTCGGGTCGTTCTGCGGCGATTCGCTCTTCGGCGACAATTGGGATGCGGCTCCCCGGCAGAAATCCCCCTTGCTTTGCGGGATTCCGATCGGCAACGAATCGAAGCAGGTCCGAGCGTACGCCCGCGTAATTGAGGAGCGTATTGCCCTTTGCGGCGGCTCCGTACGCTGCGACGCGTTTGCCCGCTCTCTTGGCGGATAGGAGAAACTCGAGGAAGCGATCCTTAACTTCGTCGGCGCACGCCTGAAATCCCTCGTAAAGGTTTCGTGTGGTAACGCCGGCTGCCTGCTCGACGTCCCTAATCCGCTGCACCGCGGCGGAAATCGGCCGGCGGCCGGTATCGGTTCGCTGAGCGAAGACCCGGAGACTGCCGCCGTGCGTGGGCAGTTGCTCGACGTCGAAGACCGTCAGGCCGTTCGATCCGAATATCCGTTCGACCGCGGTGAAGGAGAGATAGGAGTAGTGTTCGTGGTAAATGGTGTCGAACTGCCGCCCGGAAATCAATTTGAGCACATGTGGAAACTCGAAGGAGGCGACGCCGTCGTGGTTGAGCAGCGCAGGGAAGCCGGCGGTGAAATCGTTAATGTCGGGGACATGCGCCAGAACGTTGTTGGCGATCGCAAGATCAGCGGCGGAGCGCTCTCGCGTGAGCCGTGCGGCAAGATCGGTCCCGAAAAATTCCCGGACGATGTCGATTCCTTTGGCCCGGGCCGCGTCCGCGACTTTTTGCGTGGGCTCCACCCCGTAACATGGAATGCCTCTGTCCCGCACATATTGCAGCAAATACCCGTCGTTTGCCGCGATCTCCACCACGGTCCGGCTCGGACCGAGATCAAAACGCTCGACCATGCGTTCAACGAACCTTCGAGCGTGACTCAGCGCGGTGTCCGAATAGGAGGTAAAGTATGCGTAATCGGGAGAGAAGAGATCGTCCGCTCCGAGGTAGTCTTCAGTTTGAACCAGAGAGCAGTGGAGGCACACCATCACGCGCAGGGGATAGTATCTTTCGGGCCCTCTTAACTGGGCGTCACTGAGGTACGCGTTGGACGGCGGCGCGGTCCCGAGATCGATGAAGGTCACGTCGAGCGGCGTAGCGCAGTGTCTGCAATTCATAGAGACACTCCGGCGAAATCAGGACCCAAGAACTCATGCGACGCGTCCCGCTGGGATAGATGAGCGACATTGAGAGGCCACTTGATGTCCAGTTCTGGATCAAGCGGGTGGAGGGCGCCCTCCGCGTGCGGCGTGTACGGCGCGGTATGAAGGTAAAGGAGCTCACACTCTTCGCTGAGGGTCTGGAATCCGTGTGCGAAGCCTTCCGGGATGAGAAGGGTGGTCGCGTTGTCCG
>CAYLRL010000197.1:0-2604 GCA_964385875.1 uncultured Syntrophales bacterium | reverse complement strand
AAGCCTCCCCCATCGAGATATCAAGCGCTTTTCGCCGTCCCGGTGAACGGTTACCTTGAAATAACTCAAGACTTTAATGAAAAGGTTCATAGTATTGATAATACGTATTTTAATTGACGTAATTCGTTCCGGCGTGCTATGATCCAAACACAATGGATCATTGCGCGATCCGCCCCCTTATCCGCGAACATTCCGGGGACCGATTCGGAAACGCGCAAAGTGAGGCCGCATGTCGAAAGGATATTTCATGATGACGCCCCGAATGCCCGGTCGAGTCCCGTTCACGGCCGGGATTCTCATCTGTCTCTGTCTGGCCGCAGGGCCGGTCCTGAGCGCAGGAACGATAACCGACCTTCATGTGGGGCCGGACGGCCGCCATGTAATTGTAAAAGTCGACGGGCTTGCCGGCGATCACAACGCGTTCACGCTCCGTTCGCCGTCGCGGCTCGTCGTGGACTTCGATGAGACAGCCATCGGGTCGGTTCCTGCACGGAGGGTGGTCAAGCGCGGGCCGATTCGCGAAGTCCGCATCGGGTACGCAGACGGTCGGGCTCGGCTGGTCATTGATTTCGGCGCCCGGTCGGGTCTTCCGTACAAAGTGCACAAGGAAGCCAACCGCGTGCTCATCGCGTTTGCAAAGCCGCGGGAATCGGAAGCTCGGGCCGCGGCTTCTCGGAAGCCTTCAGCGCGGGCGACGCCTGCGGTTCACGCAAAGCGTGAGGTCAAGCCGAAACGTCCGGCGAGGGCCGCAGTCAATCGGAACGGCGCCCGGGGCGCGCTGCTGCTGAAATCCGCCGGCATGGAGGGTGACCGGATTGTGCTGGAATTGGCTCGGTCCGACGGTCGAGGCGGTCCGGCCAAGTTGACCGTTCGCGTGGACCTGGAGAAATTTGAAATAGAAAAGGCGGTGCTGGTCGATCGACAAGGCAGGCGCGCGGCGTTGGCTCCGTCCCGGAAGCACGACAATGATGTGGAATTCACCGACTCCGACGAGGCCAAACCCGAGAAGAAAGCGGCCCGCTCCGGTCCCGTGCGTTCTCAGGAGCAGAAGAAGTATCGCTGGGGCATGCCTGCGGTTCGGACCCGCGGACCGGTCAAGGAACCTCCTGCGGCGCGGCGGCCGCCGTTGCGCCTTGAGCGGGTGACATTGGAGAAGCGCGACCCGGCGGGTGAGGGATAAGTATCTCCACTGGAGCTGACCGTGCCGGCCGAGGCGCGGCAGGTTCAGTCGAGGTTCCCGAGCGGCGCGGGGCAGATGTCTCGACGACCGCATTTGGAGCAGCGTCCACCCATCCACACGTAATCGAAGTATTCCATAAAGGGTCTCGTCGCGGCTTCGCCCTCGAAGAGAAAGCCTATCTCGAAGTTTCGCTTGAATTCACCCTTTGCTCCGATTCCTGCGCCGGTGAGGTTCGGACTGCCGGCAAGGCACGCCTCGCCGTCAACGATGAACAGCTTCCCGTGCATCCGAATGCAGTGCAGGAATTCTACTCCGGCGCTGAGCCCGCCTCGAGCGTCCAGTCGATCGTAGCGCTCTCGAAACGGGCGTGAGGGTATTTCCGAGTGGATAATGCGGAACGATACGCCTTGATTGACGAGCGCGGCCATTAGATCGACAAAGGAAATGAAACGTCCGCGATACAGCACGCCGGTTCCCTTGATGTTCGCGGTTGCGATCCATACCATCCGTACGGCGTTGATCAGATACCGTTGGGTGAACTGTTCGTAGATCTCACGATCGAAGAGCGTCTTCATGGCCGCCGTGGTCAAGAAGCCGTTCGGTCGGTCGAACGGCCGATATTCCCAGGCGCTTTATTCATTGGGATCAAGCGGCTCCGCGATCGCCCATGCCCCGCGCTCCTCGAGTTCCCGGTCCAGTTGGAGCGCCGGCACGGACACGGCGATCATCTCCAAGGGCTCGTGTTTGTACTTGATCTTCCAGAGTTTGAGCGCGCCTTTTCGAGCCATCTCCCGCATGACCCGTTCCACCGCTTTGTGCAGTTCGGCATTGTCCCGATCTTCCGGCTCCATGAGGACCCCCCGAGCGGTCGTCCAGCCGGGCCCTTCGAGTTTCTTCAGTATTTGTTGTTCGAGGTCTGTGTCCATCAATTCCTCCGTGGGCACATTCTGCGGGGACGGTCAACTTCGTCGCAGCGCGGGTCCGTTGCGCGCCTCGTAATCGAGAAGGCGCCGCCCCGCCCCTGTTCATCATTGACCGTGGGCCATGTTACGCCACATGGACGGCGAGTTCAACTCGCAAGGCGAGAATCTCCAACGCGTTGGCCGAGCCGGAAGGGATTGGATCTCCTGTGCGGCTGCGCGAAAACTCCCAGATCGCACATCAAATAAATGAAAAAACCTCGTTGACTCTGAGATATCAGGGAGATAGACTTTTTTTTGGACAAAACCGCTATCACCAACAAGGTGCAACACAGTGTGAAACAAGGCGTCTTGTCGTTCAAGTACGAAGTTGAGAAGAAAGTTAGCGTTCAGTCTTGCGCGACCGGCGATAGGCGCGCCGAGGCCTTGCGTTTCGGAGCCCCCGGGACGCTGTTCTGCCAACGATCAAGAAGCATTCCTTGATATTAATATACAAGGGGGAGA
>CAYLRL010000196.1:0-2713 GCA_964385875.1 uncultured Syntrophales bacterium | reverse complement strand
TCTTAGTTCCACGGTCAACAACCCAATTCAGGGCGCGTGACAGCCGGTCTATGAGGTGGTCACTGTCTTTGGCAATGAAATCCGAGAACCACTCTGCTTTCATAAGCAGCCGGAGCCTCTCGATGGGGTTCAGATCCGGTGAATATGGAGGCAAGAGGACGCGCTCGAAATTCCCCCGGTTCAGGGAAGAGCTCTTGCGCCACGATGCGTTGTCGCAGATGAAAATGTTCCACCTCACCCACCGGGAGAGCGTGCGCTTGGAAACGTCGTACAACCGGGCCACTTTGTCGTGTGGAAAGCCCAGACACAGGGCCTTCATGGCGCTCATCCGCACAAACCCACGCTGAGACGGGGAGGCTTTCATGGCTACCTCCAAATCCGCCAGAGAGACGTTCTCTGTGTTGGGCATGTTCGGCTGACGAGCCATGCCCCCCGAAAAAGCATATTTCTTGACAAAGTACAAGTACAAAATGACGAATTACGGACATTTTTTTTGGCAATCGCTATCTGGCGCCGCGCATTGACGCCGCCGGCTTTCAGACGGTGTTCTCCGTATGAGTTTGGTGACAATGGTCAACCATCCCTGCGCCGGAGGAAAGACGATGGGAGACCGAGGATCCAGGCTGCGCGAAGCGGATAGCCGAAACGAAGCCTGCGATGGACATTGCGGCCGGCAGCAAGGAATGCCGGCTGAGCCTCAAGCTCCGTATTCGTCTTCCGGTGGGCGAAGGCGGACGTTTTCAACGTGCCCTCGAGAACCCTGGACTTGCGGATCTCACGTTACCGATCGTGTGGAATTCCCGGCGCGGTCAACGGCCCCTATCCCGGCAAGGCGTCTCGGCCGGCGGCCCCTCCTCTCCGGCAAATATTCACACCCATGAGATGGATTCAGGCTTGACATCCGCCGACGAGTCAGCGTAAACAAGTAGTAAAGGGTCTAAGAGACGGCCCTAGCTATCCGGCATGTGAGCTCGGGCCGATCTTGGCCGGCTATCTTCACGCCGGCAGCGGGAATCTCGAAGCGGGTGAAGAAGGAAGACCTGGGCCAGTTACGGGACCCATAAAATCGGAGGTCCTGATCGCTACGATTGTTTTGGCGAGGCTCCGAACCGGCCTGCACTTTTTTCTTCGACGCAGGTGGTGCCCTGATGACAGAAGAAGAGTTTCGACAGCTCATCGCTCATCCAGAGGGAGAGACGTTGGATTTCAAAGAGGATGGCTATGACCTCAAAAAGTCTCGTAATTCCTTCATTAAGGATGTCCTTGCGATGTCAAATACCCCGCGAGAACAGCCGGGGCGGATCGTGTTAGGAGTGCGGTGGACTCCTGAAGCCGGAAGCACTGTTGTGGGACTGAGTCAACAATATGACGACGCAGAGTTTCAAAATGCGTTCGGTCACGACCGAGCCCAGCCTCATCCTCAGTTTACCTATCACCCGCTTAAGTTCGAGCACGTTCAAGTCGGTGTGCTTGAGATGCCTGTCTCAGGAGAGGGGCCCTGCTCACCCGTGAAGGACTTCGATGGACTCCAGGCAGGTGCGATCTATTATCGCCGTGGGACCCAGAACGATAGAGCTGTGGGCTCCGAACTGAAACGGATTTTCGATTGGTTCCAAAAAGGGGATTTAGGAACGCGACTAGTACCAGAGTACGAGGCCTGGGAATCATTCCTGGAAGCTGTGCACGAGTTTGATGCAGCAACGACCTACTTCTTAGCTGTGGATCGGGTCCCCGCAACGGCCCCTGCGCCTCTTCACGCTCTTTCCATGGTTCCCTGGCGGTGTGTCATCGACTTCGATCCCGACAGTGAAGATTCCGGTTTGCTGAACAGAATCGGTGGTGCGCTCGGGCACCATCGTGTCATCCACCGTGTGGTCCGCGGGGAATATCGTGTACAGCCCGAGCCAGGTATCCACTGGTTTTTTGCTCGTGGCCTCTCTGGGCGTCATGAAACTCTTGCGACAGCCGACCACAGGTCATGGCTGAAGGCATACAAACAAGAACTCGGACGACAGCTGGAACATGTAGCGCGTACTGTATGCCCGACTCCTGTTGTTGCCATAATACTCTGGTCTGATACGAACCAGCGCAACCATCTGAGGACCCTGATCGAGGAGATTTACGGCTCGTTGGGTGATGGGGTCGAGGTAGTCGTCATTTCGGACGACGAGCCATCATTCGCGGCGGTAAGTGAGGATCTCGACGCAGTTTTCATCAGGATGAGTTTGAGAAGCTTCTGCAGCGGAGTCGCGGTTCACTATGCGGATTTGCAAAGGACAGCGGAACAGTGTTGCATACTGACCACCCTATCCGGGGCCCCTGTAGAGGTAAACTCGAACGACTGGCTATGGTTAAGCGAGGATCTTGATCTCGTACACCGATCGACGGGTCTCGAGGGCGAGGACGATCCTAGTAGCTTTAGGCGGGGGGCCGACGTCTCTTGGCGTAACCTTCAACTGCGTCACGATTGCGATCGGGATGTCACGCCAAGGCTTAAGCGACAAATCGAGGAAGACCTTCGACGGCGTCAAACGGTGCGGGTCAATCTCTACCATGATCCCGGAGGAGGCGGGTCAACAGTCGGTGGGCGCGTGGCGTGGGATCTTCACAATGCGTTTCCGGTAGCCACTCTCAAGAAATGCGCCCCACGTGATACCGCTGAACGAATCGCAAGGATCGCGGCGCTAACGGAAAGTAGTGTTCTTATCATGGT
>CAYLRL010000195.1:0-2748 GCA_964385875.1 uncultured Syntrophales bacterium | reverse complement strand
CAGAGCTCACCAATGCGCCAACACGCGCGAGGCGGCGGAACTGGCGGGACTAAACTTCATGGGTATCATCCAGGAGCCCATTGCAGCGGCGTTGGCTTATACTCTGGATCTGGTAACCTCTAATCCTGATGCGGAGAGGGAAGAGACGGTCTTGGTTTTCGACCTGGGAGGGGGCACGTTCGATCTCACCCTATTCCGTCTCGCCCACACCCGGAGCAAGCTCTTGTTTGAGGTGCTGGGGACGGCGGGAGATGATAGGCTGGGTGGTTTGGACTTCGACTATCGGTTAAGAGAGTACATTGCCTCGACCCACGCCGCGAGCCTGCCCGATCTCGACGAAAGATCGCGGAAGATCGCCGTACAGAAGCTCATGGAGGGCGCCAACACCACCAAGGAATCGCTCTCGTTCGATCAGACGTATAACCTGGTGATTCCATTTCTCATGAGCGACTTACACCTGGATGTGGATGTCGCCCGCAAGGAGTTCGAGCAATGCATAGGCGATTTCGTGGAGAAGGTACGCTACATAATCGATGACACGCTCTCCGGGTGCAATGTCAAGCGAAGCGACATCACCAGGGTCATTAAGGTCGGTGGTTCGAGCAAGATTCCGATATTCCACAACATGCTGGCGGATGGCATCGGCTCCGATCGAGTCTACGGAAACATTGATCCGAGCCTCTGTGTTGCTCAGGGAGCGGCCATATACGCGGCCTATTTGGACGATGCCGACGTTCTCGGCAAGGAAGTCGAGATCATAGCCCGCAATTGCCATGCCTTGGGTATTGAGACCGGTGACGGAGGTTTCTTTCCTCTTATTCCGCGCAATGGGATCTTGCCCTACGAGCGAACCCAGATATTCACCACGGACAGGGACAACATGACGGAGCTCGACGTGGCCGTCTATCAGGGCTCGTCCAAGGTTGCAAAGGAGAATGCGCTGGTCGGAACCATCCATGTCAAGGATCTGACTCCGTTGCCCCAGGGCACGCTGAATATCAAGATCAGCTTCCGGGTGAACGAGGAACAGCGTGTCTCGGTGAGTATCGAAGAACCTCGGAGCGGCATCAAAATCATGGAGACCCTGAGTTACGCCTAATTCTTGGAGTTTGGAGATCGCAGTGAACGACGTCGAACATAAGTTGCCCGACGGTTTCCGTCTGATCAAGCCGTTGGCGCAGGGATCCCTCTTCGAAACGCTCCTGGTCGAGGAGTCCGGGGCGCATTCTGCAGCCGGGCGTCGGTTTGCACTCCGTATTCTCAGGCCGTCTCCGGCGGCAAACCAATCTGTCGTTGCTCAGCTTCACGACTTCTTCGCACGCTATCAAGAGATCACGAATTACGGTCATCTGGCCCGCGTGCACTCGGTTGCAGGCGGCGGAAACGTTCCGCTGTCGGTCAGGGAAGATTACTGCGAGGGCGTGCCGATCCATCAGTATATTCGACGGTCGCCCGAGCCGGATTTGACCAACCTGCTCACCCAGGTTAGCGAGGCGCTGCACCATGCGCATCGCAAGAAAGTTTTCCACGTGTGCATAACTCCTCGGCGAGTCCTGGTGGAACCGCGGAGCGGCAAGGTGAAGCTTGTCGGATTTGGATGCGCCGGCCTCACGGGGTCGTTCCAACTGCTCGGCGAGACTGAACGGGCCTTCGTGTCTCCTAACGTCCTCGACGGAGGCGACCCGGATATCGAAACCGATCTCTACAGCCTCATAATCCTGATCTGCGCACTGAACCCGCAGTCAAAATCTCATGCGCTTATCTCAGAGGCCCTGCGAGAGCTCCGGGTGAGCGACATTGGAGGAGCGCGACAATTTATCGATCATCTTCCCGATCTATTCTCGTCTGCCCGTCAAGAAGGAGGGTTGAAGCCAAAGGAGCCTGAGCCGACCGAGGGCGGCATAGCACCGAAATTGATTATCCGCACCGAGCCGACCGGCGCCAATGTTAAGATCGAGGGCATACTGCAAGGGGTGACGTCCGATGAAGGCCTGCCCGTCTCTGCTGCTCATGGAAAGATCACCGTAGAAAAGGAGGGATACCGGTCGGTCTCGGTAAAGCCGGAGGAACTGGGCGGCAGCTGGGACGTAGCCCTCAAACTTAAGCCCTTGCACGCTACGTTGAAGATGTTCACCGAGCCCTCGGGTGCGCACGTCACCGTGGACGGCGTTCCAAGAGGCGTCACGACCGACTCGGGTATTGAATTGTCAATGGATCTTGGTCGCCATTCCATTTCCTTCGCCAAGGAGGGATACGAGACGAAGACGGTAACACCGAACATTGAACGGTACGGAAGCTTCAAGGTCAAGCCGTTGAAGTTGTCCGCACTTCCAATAAAACTCGTGACGAATCCGCCGGGAGCTCTCGTCAAGGTCAGAGGACGAGCTTTGGGAGAGACGCCGGACACGGGCATGGATGTCCCGTGGAACGAAGGACCCATCGAGATATCCAAGAAGGGCTACGAGACCAGAGTAGAGAGCTTCGATCGACCACCAGAGGACCATCTCATTTTCGTTGTATTGGAAAAGGAAGGCGCCAAGCTCAAAGTGACCGCCCGTCCCACTGGAACGAACGTACGCGTGGACGGCACGGTGGTCGGACAGACCTCAGGAGCCGCCTCTGACTTAACTGTGGCGGTTGCCCCGGGAAAGAAGACCGTATGGCTGATGCAGGAAGGCTTTGTAACCCAGTACGTTGAAGTCCAAGTCACTGGACCGGGAACGTACGAGGTCGGACCAATACGCCTAG
>CAYLRL010000194.1:0-2785 GCA_964385875.1 uncultured Syntrophales bacterium | reverse complement strand
TTGGAAGAAGTTCGGGAAACCATCGATAAAATCGGCGCGAGAAACTCGGAAATGATGGCTGCTCGAGGCGTGTACGCCAACATATTGGTTCGCGACGCGCCCGGCTCACTCGCTCGCTTGCTCAAACGGCACTACAACGACGTGGGCGGCGAGGTGGCCCTCAGTTACAACGTATGGCTGGAAAAGGAAGGCGCGATGACGGATATCCTCGTTATGGGGAGCCTCCATCAGCACGGCGAAGTCCGGGCCGCGCTCGGAACGATCCCCGAGATCCGGGATTTGCTCAAGGCGATCAAGTCCGCATTGGACTAATCGGTCCGTCCGATTCCTACCGAGAGGATCCGAGCTATGAGCCAATCGATCGCCTGGTCGGACGACTTGCTCGTTGATGTGCCCTTAATTGACGGCCAACACCGGGAACTCTACGCTTCCATGGACGCGCTGCTCGCAGCAGTGAACGGTCGGCATTCGGGTGAGACTATTGAGGAGCGCATAGGCGCGGTTCTGGAACACACGGTCTCCCATTGCCGGGACGAAGAAGCGCTCATGCTGGGCTTCGAGTATCCCGGCCTCGAGCCCCAAAAGAAAGATCACGACTATTTCAGCCGTGAAATCAAAACCATCGGCGAACGCTTCCGAAGCGGAAGCGTTTCCGGTGACGAGCTCTCGAAAAATCTCGTCAAGTTGGCGGATTTTTTCTCGGTTCACATTCGGAAGTTGGACGCGGCGCTTGGTCGATTCGTCAACGAACGAACCACGGAATCCCCATGACGGGCGACACTCCGTTCCCCCGCAGGCCCCCCGCTTCCGAGAACCGGCCGACCTCGGATCCGGGGCCGCCGCCCGTCGGATGAGCCGACCGGCCGTGATCGGCATATCTCCCTTTTTCTCTTCAAAGCCTGACCTTACTCCTCCCGCACGGGTACCCTGAAACCGGGGAATCTCCTTTAAACGTCTGCCGCGTTCTTGAACCTGCCCTTTCGTCAGATTGGAGGCCGGCATGTCGGACATGGACAAGTCCAGGGAGGAACTTGTGCGGGAGTTGGCGGACCTGCGCGAGCGCCTGCGATCGCGCGTCTCGGAGCGCAAGTGCGCTGCGGAAGCGCTCGACAGAGAACCGGACAAGTTCAGGACCCTCGCTGAAAAGGCCCCCGTCGGATTGGCGATAATCGCCGAAGGCGGCTCGTTCACCTATGAGAATCCCGCATTTGTCGATATGTTCGGGTCCGAGCCGGATGAAATCCCCAACGGTAAGGCGTGGTTTCGTCAAGCCCATCCCGATCCCGAGCATCGAAAACAGGTAATTGACGCGTGGAAGAGCGACCTCGAGAAATCGTTTCCGGACACGGGACGGCCTCGAGTCTTCTCCGTCGTCTGTAAAGACCGCTCGGAAAAGATTGTCCGGTTCAGAGCCGTTCGCCCGGCCGGCGACGGCAGGGTGATGCCCCGTGAAGACATAACGGATCGTAAACAGGCGGAACATGCGCTCCACGAGCATGTGTCAATGCCGGAACGTATCCTGGAAACGGACTGTTGTTTTTGGTCGGAATTAGGTGTAGAAGGAGCCAAGGCAGGATTTGCGGCGATGAGACATGTGCCCGAGATGGGCCGCTCCGAAATCACTTCAGTGGCTTCGGAGGAGATCTCTTGCCGCAGCACGATCAGCGCCGACGGATGGAGCGCCTACCGGCCGCCGGGCGCCAATGGCCATGACCATGAATACGTGGCACTCATGAGAGACAAGGCCGGGCTCGAACAACTCAAGTGGGTTCACACGCTCATTGCGAACATCAAGGGAAACATGCGCGGCGTCCATCACGGCTCGGGTCGCAAGCATCTTGGTCGTTGCCCGGGAGAGTTCCGCTATCGGCTTAACCGCACATTCCAGCGCTCTGAGCTTTCTGATCGAACGCTCGTCACCTGTGCCGGCGCCCCCACCATAAACCCTGTCTGAGTTTACGAAATAGTCCTTTTCACTATAATCCATAAGGACGAACTGTGGAAGTACGTCAAATGAAACGAGCAGGCTTTGTGATGCGACTTTGGACCAATGACTACAAGGTTTGCAAAGCGGATGTGATTCTTGAACAACTCGAAGAACGGATCGTGCTTGACAGCGCGGTCGAAGCTTCCGCAGGCGTGTGGGACGGCCCCGACCCCGGCAACGGCATCTGGGACGGAGGCTTTCACGTCATCGAAGGCACACCCTTTGCTTTCCTCGAAGGCGCCGGCGGCGGGCTCGGTGTCGGTTACTGGTGGAGCGCCGATATCAGCGCCTGGGGCTGGGCGTTTGACTACAAGTCAGAAGGTCGGGAGTTCGAATCTCTCAGGGCGCACCAAAAAATCCTAAAGATACCGCCTAGCTGGCCATGGCCGGCGCGGCGGTCTTTTGTCTCAGGATGACCAATGCGGGACTTTTGCGGGACTCGTCAAAGCAGACCTTGTCGGCCGCCTCAATCAGGTTGAGCAGCTCCGCATTAGAATAGTGAGTTGTCATTCGCCCTGACTTGTGCCCAAGCAGATCTTGACGATCCTCATAGGAGACGCCCGCGGCGCGTAGGCGTCTGCCGAACGTATGCTTCAAATCGTGTACACGAAGATCCGGCAACCCTGCTCTTTCCCTGGCCTTACGCCAAGCGCCTCCGTACATCTTCTTGATTGGGCGACGTTGATACGTGAAAACGTAATCTGGGTGAATGCCGCGCATCTCTTGGACAACAGCCCTAGCATAACGGTTTAGCACGATAAGCCTGTCCTCCCCATTCTTGACACCCGACCCAGGCAC
>CAYLRL010000193.1:0-2952 GCA_964385875.1 uncultured Syntrophales bacterium | reverse complement strand
GTCGAGCCCCATCAGCAGTAGGATATGACGAAATTCGACGTCGCGCGCTCGACGCCCCAGCCCGATTGCCGCCAAAGGGCGAAACTATAGGGTACAGGAAGGTGAACAGTCCATCCCAGCACAACAGAAGATTCCCGGCAAATCTCCCGACCTTCGGAGTCTCGCTTGCCTGGTATTTCTTGAGGCAAGCAGCCATTCTCGCCCGTATGGTTAGGGAGAGCTTGATCAACTCCGAGCGGGTGATGTCCCCGGCAGTGAACATGTGCCGGATGTGGAATAACCGTTTGGCCTCCTCCAACATCCACTGACTGAGGTCTTGGGCGTCTTGCTTCCGGGATGTTGAGGCCAACTCTTTGAAGTTCCTGATCAGATGCGCCCAGCAGAACTGGAAGACTCCGCCGTGGGCTTTGAAATAGGCCCGGAAACGGTCACAGCAGAGGATTCCGGTGAAGTTGTCTCCGATGATCTCCTGGAGGGTCTCAGCCGTGCGAGGCCCGATCTTGAAGACCACAAACAACGGGGCGACCGGTATCCACAGCCGGCTGAGCTTCTCACCCAGCGGCCAGCCGGTCTCATCGGCATTGAGAATGGCAAGATCCGGTGCCTTCGAGAGAAGTTGCTCGTACGTCTCGTTGACCGACTGAGCAGCCTGATTGAGAAGGCTGCAGACCGAATCGGTGCTGATCGGCGCCCCAAAAACCGTACGACTTATGTCCTCCGCTCCGCGTCGTGATATCCTGTGGCCTGCGGTTAAATAGCTGAGAGTCGCTGTCAATCGAGGTCCGAACCCCGATTGCCATTCCTCGGGGAGATCTGCCCAGGTGGTTGTACCACACGAGCACTCAAAACCGAAGCGCTGACACTCCGTGATATCGAGACAGTCCGGCGGTATTTCGAGCTGCTGATGCCTGATAGGGTCCGGGTTGAACATCCCAGATTTGGGATCATCATGCGCTGAAGCGCCGCACTTCTTGCAGTTCTCAGGATAGAATGGAAACGTTCGGTTCACTTGATGGGATGGGAAGAGTTCTCGGGTGACACCCTTATGACCCTTCCGGCCGCCCGGTTTGCGCCTGGGGCCTCCATCTTTCGCCTTTCGCTTTCTCGGCGGCTTGACGAATCCATCCGATGAAGGTGGCTTGGAGGAGTTCGAAGAGTTCGTCAGATTTCCTTGCGACTTTCTCTTTAATCCGCTCAATCTGACGGCTGAGCTTGAGCAGAACCTCGACCGTAGGTTCCTCACCGGATCGATAGAGCTGTATGGCTTCCTCCCGAGTCATGGGGGGAGCAGATACCACAACCGCTCAGAATTGCGACGGAACTCGAAGATCTGACGCGATATCGCGCGCCTACGCGCATGGGTGATGAGCGCGCTCAGGCCATTTGCCACTAAACCAGGGGGCCGGCCAATCTATCCGGGCGACCCTACGCGCTTCGCTGAGGATGTCGTCGCCGAGCTTGACAAGCACCCCCCTGAACGGATACCTTTTTAGCCTAGTGCAGAAGGCGTCCGGGAAATGATTGTGAGCCCGTGGCGAGCTTCACTCTGGAGCCGTTGACGGTGACCTGGATTGCCGTATCGAGAAGGTCGGAGATCAGGAACGGATTGAGTTCGATTTCATCGGCATGGACGAAGGCGATGAAGTTTCTGGTAGGGGATGGGCCATACTTGATGGGGGGCATCTGAAAGGCCGGATCTATTTTCACGACGGAGAGGAGTCGGGTTTTGTGGCCGGGAAGTCATGAGTAGGGTCTCGCTACCGGGGTTTGACCGATATTTCTCGCAATCGATCTGATGGTCTTGACCCACAGGGGTTCAGGAGATACCCATGAAGAAACTCGATGAACTGATCAATGAAGCCTCTCAAAAGGCGAGATTCCTGGGGCATAAGCTGGACGAGTTCGACCGTCATAGCTCTAAGGAAGCCTATTCATCATGTCTCCTCTGCAACGGTGTCATCGGGGTAGCTGTTCAACCGCACGAGTACGAGGAAGATATTTTTGGAGACCTCCTCAATCAGCATTGCAAAGGAAAAGGAAAAGTCCCTCGACCGGTGCCAATAACTGCCGAAGGATTGGATGGGGCGGAACGAGACATAATGTCTTTGATCCAAAGCCCAGGCCGATTGATGGAACTGCTTGAAACCGTTACTGATCCTGCGAGTTTCAAGAAGGTCAGTACGAATGTGTTGCGCTTCCCCACATCCCCAAAATCCCAAGAAACGTCTCCTCAGGGAATCGACGCTGTGAAGCAGCCTAAGCCGGTCTTAGGTGTCGAATACATGAACAGAAAGGGGAAGACCTACTACCTCCATGCCGGAAAGACGAAGAAGGGCAATCCCCGCTATCATTTCTCGATGAAGCCGCCCGCGGAGTTGGTCATGACGATTCCTGAAGGATACGAGATTTACGAGAATCCCAACGCCCAGGTATATCTCGGCAAGATCTTGCCCAAGGAGATACTGGACGAGGAGATGGCAATTCTTGCGAAGGAACTTGGAGAGCATGCCAAGCCGACCAAGTACATAATAGATACCAAAGGGAAAGTAATAACCATCTTTTGGACTGATCAGAGCGGCCCGAGGGTAGGAGAACTTTCTTCTTTTTTCGGTATGGCCCGCTTGGAGGAGCTCTATGAGAGCCATGCATATTTCACTCCCATTTTCAGGTTCACGCTGGTAGATCCGCAAGAGCGGCTGTTCATAGCTGAAAGATACTGTTTCAGAGGGAGTATTGACGATTGGATGCAGCTCCTCGGCGGTGGACCAGATTCCTTGCAGACCCTTGCGGCAAGATACGTCAAGCACTTGGGCGAAGAGTCGTTCTATGAGCTGATGTAGACTTGGCGGAATAGGTATCCGTCCCGTTGGAGCGGCTGATGAAATTCTACGAAGAGCCACTAGGAGTGTGTCGCGGAACCGGCTGCAAGCCGCAGGCTTGGTGGCACGCCGG
>CAYLRL010000192.1:0-3002 GCA_964385875.1 uncultured Syntrophales bacterium | reverse complement strand
GGGAGTAGCTTAAACCAAAAACGGATTTGTCCAATTCACGCTGAACCAGTACAATTCTCAGCACGTGCGATCGACCCCGCACCTCAATTCCGAGTCGACTCAGACTGAAACTCGCTCCGTAGATCCGTTGCCCTGCGTCGCCCACCAGCATGAGGTGACAGGGCTCCCGGCAGACACGTGCGAGAAACCTTAATTCTTCCGCCGACAGATCCTGGATCTCATCGACCACCACCGCCTCGTACGGACTCTCAACCTTTCCTTCTTCGAGTAATCCCCTGGCCCTTCTACAAATGTGCGCCCAGGGCATTGCCCCTGATTCACGCAACTGCCGCATGACTTCTTCCAAGACATCCCAGATGGCCAATCTTTCTTTGGCGCCGAGAGACCTGCCCCGTCCAATTCGCCGGGCATATCGATATTCCTGCCAAGACGTCATGCCCAAGCGTTGGATAACATTGCTCCATTCCGAGTAGACGAAGTCCGGATCGAGTGAGGGCCCATTCTTCTCGATATGGTTCTTTATCGACTCTCGTATCGTTCGTTCATCGAGAGGGCGAAGGCTTGAGTCGGCTCGTCGGACCACCCCAAGAGCCTGGCTGTGGACCGTACCGACCGTGATGAGGGATCGCTCCTGATCATTACAGAGTATCTGGAGATTGCGCTGAAGGTTGTGACACAATGTAGTAACGAAACTCGTCAACAGCACTCGGCGTCCTTCCCGGGCCAGATGCCGAGCTCGATGCATGGCTACGACGGTCTTGCCGGTTCCGGCAGAGCCGGTCACCTTCACGGGACCCTTGAATTGGCCGGTAGCCAGATTCTGCTGGGAGGGATGGAGGAATCTCATCCATTCATCCATGGGCTTCTGCAGCAAATCCACCAGTTCTGCGGCGTCCTTGACCACCCAGAACCTTCGGAGATTGTCCGGGGTCGATTCGACCGGCTTGTCCGGAGGGACCGGGTCCGGCGGTGTTACGAAATCACCCGCCGCCAAGGAGAGCAGCCGTTCACCGACTTCTTCCGGCAGTCTCTCTATTGCAGCCAGAATCTGATCTTCCGTCTTGATGAGCCGGACTGTCGGGAGCCATTCGGCCGGCAGACCAAGACTGAGAAGATAATCGTCCTCCCACTGAGCGAAGACCGGTGGCGATTGTTCGACTTCCCATCCGGATTCGAAAGTCGTCTTCAGCTCACTCGGTGTCTCCACGATTTGGAGCACTCCCGTCGAGGGATTCTGCTTCAAGGTTCTCCGGGAGGCCCAGTCGTATGCTTCATCGTGCCGACCGGCGAACAACAGCGTGAAGCGCTCGCCGTTTTGGTGAATGATGGCCCGAACTGCCTGTGTAATTCTGGCGGATTTAACATTGGTATCGATCGCGGTCTTCACTCCCTCAAGATTGAGTCCCGGACTCGCGGGATTGCTGTGAAACTTGGTCATGAAATCCAAGACGGCGGACCTCTCCACTGTCGAAAGGCTCTTCGAAGAGTTGAGAAACGTTTTGGCTATCGTGATCTGATGCATTTAGAGTCCCTTGATCAGTCCGGATTTCGCTTGGAGCCGGCAGCCCGTTCGTGCTCCCCAAGAGCGCTTTTGAAGGGGAGTGAAATTCAGGAACCGGCGTAGGCCATAGCATAGCTCCACACACTGCTCTTACCAGCTGGTTTTCTGTAGTACCCCCCGGTGGATGAGACGTCGCAGGTGCTCCGCAATCTGTACCGGAGCCGAGCCCCCGCGGAGGAGCACGCCGAGCTCCATGTTCAGGTTGAAGGCGTAGCCGGTAAGGTTCGCGCTTGATATGAGCGCGACCGAATCGTCGGCCACAGCGCACTTCACGTGCAACGCGCCATGTCCCCCCGCTTCATCTTGGGTGCGCTTATGGAGTGGCCAGACGAAAACCGACGTCTTAGCCGCAACGTCTTCGCCGAGTTCCTTCAGCTCCCAAAATGCTGTCCGGCCTGCGCTTGAGTCTTTTGATTCGAGGATGACGGAGATTTCAACACCTCGTTCCGCCGCCTCCCCGAGGGCGAAGGCGATGTTTGGGATCTTGTAGGCAGCAAATGTCGCAATCAGGAGCGTCTTCTGGGCGCAGTTGATAATCTCCAGAAGGGCTTGGTCCGTTCGCCGAAACTCGGAGACTTCGGCTTGAGGGCCCGTCCAAACGACTTCGATCGACTGGCCGTCTCTGTGATATTCGTCGGTATGCGCTGCTCCTCGCAACGCCCAAGCAAGATTCTCAGGGGTCACGGACGTCCATTTGCCGCACCAGTCGTGAAAGAGCGAGCCGATCAAGGCACGGTTCTTCGTCGGCAAGTAAGACTGGGCGATCCTTAACTTCTCCGCCGGCGGAGACTCTGGCGGGAGGTTCTCCAATTTGAGGCAGAGGCTCTCAAGAAGGGGAAGCGGGAGCTCCCTTCCCAAGGCGATGATCTTGCGGAGGAGTTCGTTTTTTTCATCTTGAGCGCTCATAGTGACGTCCATCACGAGAAGAAGCCGCAGGAGGTAGCCCGCACAGTGTCGACCAGCACGCTCCGATCCAGATACTTGTTTCCTCGTTCGCAGGATGTCTCTGACGCAAATAGGCAAGCATGACAGGCCGCGGCGTGAAGCACCCTCCCTTCAGGATCGGGATCACGCTCGGCGCAGAGCGGATCGGACGAGCAAAGCCTCATCTGCTGCAACGCTAACTCCAGATGCCGACCGAGGACCATGGGATCGCCGAGGCCGACGAGCCCGCCCAGAGTTCCTTCACTGTCGGGTGCTGCCGTGTAAAGCAATACCCCCGCCATGGGACCCGTCTCGTCTTCCGGGCCTGCCGAATAGATCCGCTCGCGGATGCTTGCTGCAGTGTAACCGCACTCGAGCGCAAGTTGGCGCATCAACGAATGGGAAAACGAATGGAGAAGAACATACCTGATTCCCGGGAAGCCGGCTTCCGGCCGATCGAGATTTGAGGTGGACCCCTGTGTCAAGACAAAAATTGACCTTTTTTAAGGTGGAAAAG
>CAYLRL010000191.1:0-3050 GCA_964385875.1 uncultured Syntrophales bacterium | reverse complement strand
GCTCATCTTGTCCATTGGGCCACGAACGAGGAACCTTCAGCCGGAATCCTTCATCATGGAGCCAACGGAGAACGGTGCGATAGCCGACCTCCTCATTCAGTTCTTCCGTTATGTAGCCATGGAACTTCCTGCCGGTCCAATGGGTCTGGTCGGCCTTCTCAGGATTCTGAATCAATTCCCGATATTCTGCGCTCTTCTCAGGACCGATCTTCTTCGGCCGACCCGGCTTTGGGCGATCGATAAGCCCGTCAACCCCTCGGTCGTTGAACCAACTGACCCACCGGGAGAGCGTGCGCTTGGAAACGTCGTACAACCGGGCCACTTGGTCGTGTGGAAAGCCCAAACACAGGGCCTTCATGGCGCTCATCCGCACAAACCCGCGCTGAGACGGGGAGGCTTTCATGGCTACCTCCAAATCCGCCAGAGAGACGTTCTCTGTGTTGGGCATGTTCGGCTGACGAGCCATGCCCCCCGAAAAAGCATATTTCTTGACAAAGTACAAGTACAAAATGACGAATTACGGACATTTTTTTTGGCAATCGCTATAAATCAAAACTGGATCTGTCCAATTCACGCTGAACCAGTACAATTCCGAGGAAGGTGAGTTTCGGCTCGGTCCCCCATGCCGGAGCACGAATGAGAAGCACCTTGGCCGCGGTGATCTCAAGCCTTCACAAACGGGGGGAAGACCTTGGGGGACGAATTCAAGGAAGCCCTTAGCCTTTTTGGCCGTCGATCCGAACATAGACCCCTTTGGGCTCTTGTTCCGAAAATCCGATTCTTCCCGACTCGACCTCTCAAAAGGGGAAAACCCAACACTTTCAATGGGCGTCCCAAAACGCAAGGCACTCCCGTGGCTATCACCGACCGCGCGTAACTGAATGATTACGGATCCCGAGAGACTTCCTGTACTTCGGGAGGCGAGTTGGGAAAGGCTTCTCTCCTGAAATAGCGAGCATTTTCCCGTTTTCCGACTGTCACGATTCCATGAAGTGTCAAGGGCGGAATGGACGTCCATCCGCCGAAGCCCACGAACCGACTTCTCGGATACGTTGGCCACCAAGCTTGAAAAAAAAAGGCGCAGGTCCAACGCCATAGATGAGTCGAGCCCGCGCCTTACCGATCCTGAGCCATAAGATCAAGCAATCAGGAGGGAATATCCTCTAGTAGTACAGGATCCAGTTCCAGTCCTGGAAACCGGTCGTCGTGTACTCAAACCAACGGTCTGAACCGTCCCAGCTTCCGCCAGGTGTGTCAACAAAGGTCACGCGCTCCATATTGTAATTCCATATGGTCTCGTCTATCCCGTATCCCCCAATTATATAGTACCATCCAATCTCCACACTTGCCGTATTCGCGTAGATATCGCATCCGGACCAGATCGCGATTTGGTTCAGCATGGTCGTTGCGTTCCCGACCGAACAATGGAGGGACACGATCTGGGCGTCTGGGGCCATGAGATCCGCCCACCGGAGCCAATCAGCCTGGAATGTCGTGTAGTTGTAGTTGTCCATCCACTCGCCCATCTGCCAGCCCGTGCTGCTACCGTGAGCGGCCACCGTGGTTGTGGTGATATTTTTGAGGAAATAGTCTCTGACCAGCGTCATCCAGTCCACCATAGTCTCAAAGCCGATCCAATCGTAGTAGAAATCAGCGACAAAGCAGATCACATCCTCTTGGGTGTATTCCGCGAACGCCGCATTATGGTCCGGATTACCCGCGCCGTCCGTGGAGTTAGCCCATAATACGTTAAGATCGCCACCGCTCCATTTGCCGTCGCCGGGGTTGCCGACGAACCATTCCGAAACCCCGCCCCAGGTGGCTAAATCGTAAACGACGTAGTTGATCCTTGTCGGGTCGGGAACCCAAGGCGGCATGTCTGTTCCGGGATCGTCACTAACGCCGCTCTCAACGAACAGGCCGCCTGCCAGGTACCGCACATGACCGTTATCCCAAGGATAAAAATCGGCAACTGACCACATGGTGTAGGCATCATCTGTCCACCACCAATCGACCGCGTAACTTCCGGTGAACTCACACATATACCCATTGTCACCCACTGCCCAGTGATACGCGCTGTCCGAGTACCAGAACGTCGCGTCCGCATTGTACCCGAGGTAATCTCCGACCGTGTCAAAGGTGTACGTGTTGCCGTCTCCGATGAAGAGCGGGCTCGCGCCGCCGATGTCCGGAGACACGAAGTCAGACAGAATTTCTCCGTCAAAGTACGTGCCCAAGCCCAGAGTCTCCCAACCCCAGGGATCCGAGTATGCCCACCACTGATACCCGTACTGATTGGCGCCCGGAGTCCAGCTCAGGGCAAACCGCGTTTCTCCGGTCGCAGAGTCCATCCAGAAACCCACGTCTTCCCTGTCGATGAAGATAAAATCCCAGCCGCCCATGAGGCCGCCAAATTGGTTGCCGACAGCACTATCGCCGATAAAGGTGTTCCCGACTCCCTGGTCGCTCATGTGCCGCCAGTCGTGCGCGCCGCCGTCGGTTGCCTTCCCGCTCCACCACACGCCGGCATTAATGCTGTACGCAAATCTGGTCTCACCTGTAGACTTGTACCGCCAGAATTCCGCATTTGTCGGAGCATAATAGTAGTAATCCCAAATACCATCGCCCCAGTCTTGCCATTGTCCGCTGAGCCCTTCCCGTGTCAACGCGCCGGCCGTGCTCGCGAAAACGGCCAAGATAGCCAGGACGAACAACACCTCGAAGTTTCTATACGACCGCTTCATAACTCAAACCCCCGCCACTTTCCGAGAGACGTTTCCCCGGCGAACGCCGGGTGCGGCTTCTCCCCCCATCTTAGCGTGCCGCCCATTTCCCGGCTGGTAATCATGCCCCCGCTTCTGGACAGGTTCGCTATAATTGGGTTGACCGCCTCTATCATATTGAAAGACGGCGAACATCTTGTCAAGCAAAAATGTGCGCCGCGCGTAAGCATTCAGTTTTGCGCGGCTGGCGATAGGCGTGCCAAGGCCTTGCGTTTCGGAGCCCCCGGGACGCTGTTTTTGCCTCGGTCTTTGAGAGCTTGGATCAGG
>CAYLRL010000190.1:0-3082 GCA_964385875.1 uncultured Syntrophales bacterium | reverse complement strand
AACTTCTCCGCTTCTTCAAGTCGATCCTTAGAGAGGATCACGCTGAGGTTGTACGCAGCCTGCGCCATCCCGGGATCCGACTTGAGCGCGGTTCTCAATAGCTTTTCCGCTCCGTTGGGATCGTTCTCCTCGGCCAGCAGCAACCCCATGTTGAAGTTCGCGGCGGCGTCTTCCGGGGCTATTTCGAGTGCCTTTCGCAACGAATCATGCGCCGCGGCGTTGTCACCCATCCTCGAGTACGCCATCGCCCGATTAACCCCGGCAAGAACCGACCTCGGCTCCAGCTTCAAGGCCGTATCATAGGCCTGGATCGCACGATTGAGCTCCCCCTGATCGAGATAATAGTTGCCGAGGTTGAAGTGCGAATTCCATTGGTCCTGACGTGTCAGCAGCGAATCCAAATGCTCCTTTACGGCGGCCTCGATTCGTTCTCTATCCGCATCGTCTACGGCGCGATTCCGATAGCCGGCCAGCGAAGCCGCAGCTCGGACACGTACGAGGCGGTATTCGTCGCTGGTCGCCTCGATCAACGCCTGCACGGCTTCCCGTTGTGGAACGTCTTTCAGCGCCTCGGCGGCCGCGCTTCGCACGAGCGGTGACCGGTCTTTTATCGCTTTGATCATAGTCGGCCATTTTGCCGAGTCGCCGCAGGCCATCAGGAGCCGAAGCAATGAGGTTGCGAAGACCTCATCCCTATCCCTGCTCTCAATGTACGCCGACATTTCGGGCAGACGAGTCCAATCTCTCTTGCGGGCCGCTTCAATCAAACCGGCGCGATGCAGCACGGGACCTTGGTAGTCTTTTTCATGCCACGCTCGCACGAGCTCGTCGGCCCACTCGGGCGTCTTGTCTTTGTGGCAGTTGTTGCATGCATTGGGCGATTTGAAAGCTATTGTGGCCGAAGGAGTCGGCGGCAGCATTGAGTGATCGCTCCGCCTCATGCGAGCGAACTCGGTCGTGGGCATGTGACACGCGATGCACATATTCCCCGGACTGTCGGCCTTGTGACGAGTATGGGCCGTAACGTTTTCAAACCGCTCCTGATGGCACTCCCGACACGATTCGTTGGGATTGTCCTTGTGACGATACCGACCGCTGGATGTGTGACAGAAGAGGCAGTTGAGATTGCCCGCCTTGACGCACGGGCTCATTCTCCAGGTGGTAAACGTGTAATTCTCTCCAAGGTCGCGGCCGTCGGGATAGAAGTCGGGATTCTCCAGCGTGGTCAGGTCGAAGTGATCGAAGAAGCGATCCCCAGGCATGAAGCTCGCGGTCAGGGGCATTGCCTTGGCGTGACAAGACGAGCAGGTGTCATTGTTCTGCTCGTTGGTGAAGTCTCTGCCGCCTCGTGTCGTTTTCAGGTCCTTGGGGACCGTGCCTTTGGGCGCGGCTTCACAGACGCGGACGTGCTCTTCCCCGGGCCCGTGGCACGTTTCGCAATTGATCCCGGGCTCCCGCCATGTCGTCTTGTAGGTATCGGTTGCCGGATCGTAATTGGTCGAAAGCTGGCTTACGTGGCAGCTGTAGCACGCGGTGTTGAAGGTGTACGGCCATTCCTTCCAGTTCACCGGTTCGTCCGACCGACCCGGAAAATGGCGAACCCCGCTTTTCGCCGTGTCGAACCATTCTTTCTTTCGAACATCGTAAGCGACGGGAAGGGTTTGTAGGCGTCCCCTTTCCATGGGAGTGAGAAAGTAGTAGATATTCTTTCCCCCGAGAGCGTGAACGATTGGGTATTTCTTCCCGCCGTCGGGTCCTGCTTCAAGAACCGCCCCCTTGTCGCCCTCGATGTCGGCTCGGTATCGATAGGCGCCGACGGAAATGTCTCTCTTTTGAGGGGTCAGACTTTTCTTCGCAAAGTCCTTTGTGTACGGCTGCATGGCCAAACCGTGGTGAGACGGGGCCCACAGCTTGTAGAATTTCTCGTGGCACTTGCGGCAACTGCTCGTTCCCGTATAACCGAGCCCCTTTTCGGACCGCCCTTCTGAAGTCTCTCCAGCGAAAAGCCGGGCCGGTCGAGACCAATCCGTCCCAATACATATGATGAGGACTGCCAAGAAGGCCAAGCGAACGCCTATACTTCTCATATGTTCGATTCCTCCACGATTCTTTCCAGCGCTCCCATCGTTATTTCTCGTCAAACGGAGCCCAATCTTCGCCTTTAGGGTCGGGTGATGTCCAGGCGTCCCCGTCAATGCGCCGGGAGGACACAGCTGTTGTCATGGCGCCCAGTAATGCGAGATTTGCCCATGTTTGATAATCCGCGACCCGCCCCTACTTTGTCAAGGGCTTGAGATTTACGTATCACCGCAACCCGGCTCGGTAATGTCGACGAGGCGGCGAACCGTTTCGCACTTCCTGAACTCCACCACTTGCCGGCGCCGTTCCGGCTTTTTTCGTGACACAATCCCAGAACGCGATTTTAGCTTGCTTAAGAAAATCGATTGTGAAAGAATGACTTCGAAATCGAACTATGGACAGAGGCGCTGGAGATTATTGTCTGGACTCAGTGGGGGGGGGCGGCGTCCTCGATTTCCTCTCATGGAGAGGGAGTTGCGGGTTAAGAGACGATCCGAGGCCGCGGTGAACTTCATCGGCCCGGCGCCGTGTCCCTGGGGGAAGGGATTTGATCATGAAGAGGGTTTGGCTGCTCGCTCTTATCGTTTCTTTGTGCCTCTCGGCGACCTGTTTCGGGCAAAGCCTCATACTGGGAGGCTTGCCGGTTCCGTCGTCTCTCACCGACGATGTGAAGGTTAGCCCGTACGCTCAACTGGGATTTCAATGGGTCGGGGCCAACTTGAGTCTTCCCGTGCAGAACGAGGCTCTGACTCCTTTCCTCAATATCGGTGAGTTCGCTATATCGTTACGGGACGCGAATTTCTGGTCGGGCACGGCTGGTTTCACTATTACGGCAAAGGAGATGTTCAGTCTTTTCGCCGCTGCAGGCGGCATCCTGAACAGATCATTCCTCACCGATGCAACAGTGCCGGTCAGTCTGGGTGAGGAAAGCTCCTCGGCGGACCTTGTACTCACCAACACCCAGGTGGAAAGTTGGTTTATCCAAACGGGCGTTGGTTTGGGG
>CAYLRL010000189.1:0-3102 GCA_964385875.1 uncultured Syntrophales bacterium | reverse complement strand
TGGTCGGGACGGCCAGATTTGAACTGGCGACCCCTGCATCCCGAATGCAGTGCTCTACCAGGCTGAGCCACGTCCCGACATGATCGCAGTAGAATACTTGGTTCCGGCCTCGGAGTCCATACCTTTTTTCATCGAGGTCGGTGTTTGTTCATGTCTCCGGATCCTCCGCCGGGGCCGGCTTGTTGAGGTCTTCGAGCGTCGGGGCTGCGTCGCGGGGCCGTTTCACCAGCCCTTTGGATCTGAGTAATTGGAGTCTTTTTTTCACCGCTTCCTTATTGCGATCCTGCAGAATTGCGGCGATTTCCCGATTGCTCATTGGTAAGCTAAGCACGATCAAGTCCTCGCGCAACGTCCAGGCCTTGGGCGAGGTGTTGCGCTTGAGATTCATTAGGATCTTGAGCTCTTTTGACGTGAACTGCCCGAGAAGCGTATGGCTTTCCTTGATCCATGCGACTCGATCTTCGGTCACGAGCTCCTTCCCTGTCACGGCCGCCTGCCCTGCGTCATCGCCGAGATCGTTTTCCAGTTCCGGATTCTCGGTCGGCTGATCCTCGGCCGATTCGCCCGGCCCCTGAATCACGGAATCGCTCGCGGTCGCTTCCTGTTTCGACTTTTTACTTTTTTGCGTTTTCTCAGCCACTCATCCCCCACCTTGACAACCGAGGCCATGATTCGCTCGGAATACGTATCGTCACGCGCGGCGTTCCCGTGGGCTTTTCACATGCCCTCGCACACATAGATTTCCAGATGGAACATCCGTTGTCAAGCGGGTTACCACCACGTCGGTCCCAATATCCAGAATGACATAAACCTGCTGCTCGGCCCACTACCGTCGGCGACCCTTGAGTCGCCCGGCGCGGAGGGTTCCTGCAGGATCGGAAGCGTTGGGAGACGAGGCTCGACCGATTCGATCCGTTTCACGGTCGACCGCACGGCGGTGCGCACCGGATCACGCATCACGGACATGCCCTGTTGATCGGGCGCAAGTGGAGGCGCGGTCCGAGCCGCGCCCCGCGGCTGTGCGCCTTCCACTTGCACGGTAACGCGCGGCGCGCCGGCGACGGTCGCCGGACGGCTTGAGGCACTCGGCGCGGGTTGATTGGGCACGAACTTCTGACCGTACGTCGGTTGATAGGAAGCGTATCCTTGCGTCGGATAGGCGCCGAACCCGGGCGTGAGTCCCGCGTATGGATCTGAGCCGCCGGCCCAGCTGCTGAGCCCGCATCATCCGGCGGCCACGGTCGCAGCCGGCAAGAACACGAAGAGCAGACAGACACTTATCACAGGGTAAAGATTCCGAACCGTCATTGAAATTCTACTCCTCTCAATTTCGAAGAAGGTCTCATAGCCCGTGCGGGTCGATCGGCCTCGGCGGACAGGACACGCTCGTAACCGTCAACCCGACGCCCTAGACGCCGTCGGACCGCTTCCACAGGCGCCGCCCGCCGCTCGAAGATTCAAAAAATGTAATTATAGCGGCGCTCTCCCTCAGCGTCAACCACTTTTGAGGTCCCAGTATCCACAGCCTCCCGGCAGCTGGGGGTCCGTTCAGCGGTCTTCGGGGATTCTCGGGACCCTTTTTTGTGTGCCGAGACCCGGCCTGTGGGCACGAGTCGCCCCGTCTCACATCTTCGTGCTCAATCCCCCCGCTTTTCGGCAGCACGGCCCCCTTCGGTCGGCCGATCCCCAGTCGGCGCAGTGTTATATCCCCCGCGCCTGCTCGGTCTGCCCGGCGCATACAGGGCCTGCATGCTCCTTCTTACCGCGAAGAGCGTCTAGTTGAACGGATGTCCCCGTATCAGCCGAATGATCAGACCCGCGGCGTGCGCTGAAACCCGACCGGGAAGGTTGATCACCTGGACGCGGATCGCCTTGAGCCGCCTGAGGGCCATCGACCGTGCTCCAGCCTGAAAGCGATCGATGAACGAACCTTCTCCACCGACGCCTGCACCCGTTCGAAATAGCCCACCGGCCGCGCCCTCATTACCCACCTGCACTCCGGGCAGCGGTACCGCCGCAGGAAAACCTCATCGGCAGAATCATGAAAAAAGCAATGAGAAAAGCCTTGGAGCCGGACCCTTCGGCCCGCACACCGAAGGCACACCTCCAGCCTCGGCCAAGGAAAATCCCGCCCGTTCTCAACTATCTCCTTGATGGAAACAGCAACAAAGAATATCATCAGAATATCCTTTTGTAGCGCCACAAAGCCCATACATGCCTCGGGCGGCGGCTGCGTCAAGCTGCCGCCCCCTTCATCCAGCCCATCTATTCTGATATTTTCTCCGTCCAGGTCAACCCAATCTGAAAAATTCACCAGATTTCAGACCACTCAATTCGAAACCCTACAACTCGGCCGAGAAGAAAGGGCGGGGAACTGCCCAAGCCTTCGGTCCTGTTCAAACACTACGACACCCCATGGGATGCCCTCTTCGTAGAGATCTACGGCAAGGTAACTGTGGTGTCGGCCCACCGCTTCAACGCAATCCGATATCGGGTCGGCGGCAATGAGGTCCTCTCGATCGTGCTTGTCTCCGACCCGGACGGGGAATATCCGGACATCGTCCTGTTCGACACCGACACCACCGCTTCGGACCTGGATACCATCAAACGATACGGGCGCCGGTGGAGCATCGAGATTACGAACCGAGAGACTAGGCGCCTACTCGGCAGCGCGGATCCGCAGTGTCGGACGGAAAACTCCGTCCAACGGGCGCCGCTCATGGCGTATTGGAGCTATTGCCTGGCCGTGAGAGCCGGTCATGCGAAAGTGGTCCGACTCTTGCCTGACCGGGGCGCTGATCCCAACGCAGTCGGCTGTCTCGGATTGAGCCCGCTCACATGGGCCGTAGCGATGAATCATTTGAACATCGCTCATTGGTTGGTGGAACGCGGCGCGGATGTGAACGCGACGAATGCCCCAGGGTAATACACCGCTCTGGAGGGCCATGCCGATGGGTCACGCGCGAATGATCGCCCTTCTTGTCACAAACGGGGCTCACAAAATGGGGCCGCCGTTGCGACTGAAATGCGCCCGGGGCCTGCTGCGCCGAATCGACGGTGATGACGCATTGGGATAACGCCGGCGGCCGGTCAAGCAGGTGA
>CAYLRL010000188.1:0-3219 GCA_964385875.1 uncultured Syntrophales bacterium | reverse complement strand
CCCGTCCACAGTGCCTATAGGGTGCATCCGCTGGCGATCAAGAATGCTTTTCGTGAAAGTGTAGAACTGCAGGAGGTGATGAAGGCAAGTATCAACGAGAAGTTTTTCTTCTCGTCAGAGGAAGATCAGGAGCATTTTGCGCATATCGCCGGGCAATCACTCATGAGGGTCTTCCAGAGATTTGTGAATGACGACCAATTTAGCTGGCCGATGTATAGGGGCCTTGGCGAGTCAATTAACGAAGGGACAGACTGGGATCAGGTTATCGACATGACTGGAAAATGGGAGCTAAACTGGTTATTGCAGACGGATATGGGTCTGGTTTTTCGGTCTTGGCGTGAGTTGGAGGCACTGGGAGATTACCGACATCCGACCAAAGGCTTCTACCATTGGGAGCGGATGGATCCAAGGCCGCTCGGACAGAATGAATTCCTTGTCAACTGTAGATGGAAGAAGTAGATGCGGACGTGCTTCAATTGCGCCGCAGATTGATGGATCTTGAAAGATGGGGCCACACAAATCCGACGCCAAGGACGGGCTCCCTCATGATCCATCCGCCTGACACGCAAAAGAAATGATGGAGATAGCAAACGACTTAAACCACCACAGCGGGGAACCTCACACAAACCTCGTCACCGCAGCGTTCAAACACAGGATATTCTCATCGAGGAGTTCGCCGGGTGGATATTTCGAGCGCACGTTGTGGAGAGCGCTTTCGAGCATCCCGGGCAATTTTTCGGAGTTGGCTCCAAGCTCGTAGTCCGGAATGGGGTCGCAGTTCCAAGCGTTCAGAGCCGCACCCCCCGCCTGTTCATCGACCCGGCCGTCCCATCCAACGAACATGGGCACGAGGTCGAAATCCACTTCCGGACCGCCCCGCGTCATACGCTGAATGGTCACTACGAAGTTGAAGTGAACGCCCTCCTTCCCTGAGCGGCGGAAGTCCATAATCTTGCGGGACGTTGCGAAACCGCCCGTCTCAAAACTTCCGCATGCCCGTATGACCGCATCCACAAAGGGATGTCCAAGCGCCATAAAATCCGATTGGGGATCGGCGAGCGCTTCGTCCCGGTCGAAGGTGACGTTGGCGTACTTGAGCTTCAAGCGTCGGTCGGGATCGCCCGGGAAGGGATTGACGATTTGACGGCGTCCCTGGTACAAGGCGCTCGGCTGACCGGTGTAACTGAGAAATCTCGTCACGAGCTCTTCCACGTGACCGGAATGGAGGTCGCCTGCGACCGGCGCCGCGTCCACTTCGAGACGCGGTGGTCTGACCGCGTCGAGAATCACTATTTCGGATCGATGGGCGTCGTGGGCTCCGCCGATTCTCCGATCCACCGAAGCCTTCCAGTCCTCCGTCTCCTTGCGCATCAACGCCGTTCGATAGACCTTGTCGTAATCCACGAAGGTCTCCATGGTTCCCAGGAGCCCTTCCTTGATATCCTCGGGTGTTTCGCCGGTGAGATCCGCCAACAATGTCGACGCCTCGTCGGTTTTCTTCTCCAAATACTCGCGAACCTTCGCCTCGATGGTGTCCGCGGAGGAGAAGTTGAACACATGGACGTCTCTGTCCTGACCGTAGCGATACAGCCGTCCGTACCGTTGGATAAGGCGGAACGGATTCCAGGGCAGATCGTAGTTGATCATGAGGTGACAGAATTGCAGATTGATGCCTTCCCGCCGGCTTCGGTCGAGACGAGGAACCGCACATGAGAATCTCTGCGGAAGAGGGAGACGTTTTCCAACTTGTCCCCCAGGGTGAGGCCGCCGCGAATGACGGCGGCGCAGGAGTCCCCGTATCGTCCCTGCAGCTGATGGATCAAATACTCCTGCGTTTTTCGGTATTCGGTGAAGATGAGGAGCTTTTCCTCGGCATTATCCTTGGTCAGTTCGTCAACGGCCGTCAAGAGACAGCCGAGTTTGCCGTCTTCCGGCACATCCATGGCGACCAGGGCTTCAATTCTGTCGGCTTCGGCCTCGGTAAAGGCTCTCCGGTCCGTCGCGGCGCGCTCGAACGCCCATTCTCCGCGAAAACGCTCGTCCTCAATGCCGGTACTCGTGCGCCGCCTACCGGCCTGTCGGGAACGAAGGGCGTCGGCGCGCTTGCCGAGCGCCGCCTTTATGGCCGCGGTGCTGCTTGCCGCCAATTTCTGAAAGGTCGTCATCACGAGGCCGATCGCTTTCCGACCGCTCCCCGTGCCGTCTCCGTACGCAAAACCATATCCGTCCCGCAGATACGATTCAAGCGCTTCGTGAAAGGCTTTCTCGCCCGAATCGAGCAAGGGCGCGTTCACCGGTGTAATCTGGATACCTCTGAAGAGGGGGCGTCCGTGCCGGTCGGTGACCGCGGACTTCCGGTTCTTGATGATGACCTGCGTGTGGGGCACGTCGGTCGCTTTCTTCGGACCGCTGTGAAAGACGACCTTCTCGTCCAACAGCCGAACGAGATTCTCGAACCGGGTTCGCTCTCCCCGGTGGGGAGTGCCCGTCATCAAGATGAGGGCTTTCGATCGATCGCGTTGGCGCTCCGCCAGCCTGAAGGCAAGCGTCTTGTCCGACGTCCACCGTCCCGTTGTCGTCGCGCTTAACCGATGGGCTTCGTCGAAGAGGATGAAGTCCCACGGTCGGGAGCGCTCCAGAAGTGTGCGGTGCCCCGGCGCGCCCCCGGTCGCGCGTTTGGCGTCCAAACGGAGCGTTTCAAGGGGGGCGATGAGCAGATCGTCCGAGTCGAACGCCCCCTCCCCCTTCACATCCAGGTTGTAGATGCGGAACCGGAGCCCGAACTTTTCGAGCATCTCCTCCCGCCATTGGATCGTCAATCCCGCCGGCACGACGAGAAGGAATCGGCGAGCCAAGCCGCGCTGCCTCAGGCAATAGATGATCAACCCCGCTTCGATGGTCTTGCCGAGCCCCACCTCGTCGGCGATGAGGAAGCGGCGGCTCGGGCTCGAAAGGACGCGGTGAACCACCGCGATTTGATGCGGCATGGAGTCTATTCGGCACGCGGAGAGCTCGCCGTATAGGTTTCCGATGATCACGTGCGCGGCGCGTTGCCGAAGTTCAAAGGTTTCCGGCGGATCGAGCGCTCCGGTAATCAACCGTTCGACGGGTGTCACAATCGGTTCAACCGACTCACGGGGGAACTCCTCGATAATGGTTTGGTGAACGTGAGGCGCAAAGACGGACGGTCGGAATTCCACCCTGACCCGTTTGGAGCTC
>CAYLRL010000187.1:0-3351 GCA_964385875.1 uncultured Syntrophales bacterium | reverse complement strand
CGAGGTTTTTGGAAATCCTGGGCCTCTCTGCGGATGTATTTACCGACCCGGCCGCTGTCTGCTCTCCGCAGCCGCACGTCCACAGGCGTCACCAGGAAGGCTTCGGCCGACATGGTCCAGCCCAAAAAGCCAAGACAATTGCCGTATCTCAGGTCCCTCGGCATGCGGCGGAAGCAGCCGGCGGGATACCTATGCCCAATAACCCGCTCTCAAGACGCCTCGCTCCCCGAGACCGCGGAGAATCTCAGAGAAGACTCAGCCGACAAGACTCCGGGCAGGAAACTACGCCCTCGCACGGAAACTATGGACGAAAAAGCGAAAATCATCGCGGAATGTGAGTCTTGTCCTAAAGTACGGGGGTGTTGTATAATCTATCTCCAACACGCCCAAGAGGAGAAGAAGAGTATGCCGGGTAAAATCATTCTGGAAGTGACTGGAGGGCCAATCAAGGGCCAGGTGTTCGTCTTTCAGGAGCATGACACCTTCATATTCGGACGTGATTTGGACTGTCATGCTCAGCTTTCAGATGATGACACCACAGCATCCCGCCATCATTTCGTGCTGGAAGCCAACCCCCCTGACGCCTGCATAAGGGACTTGGGCAGTCTGAACGGTACCTACGTGAATGGGGTGAAGCACGGGGGACGGGACGATCAAGAGTCACCGGAGGATGCTGCCGGAAGGCATTTCCCAGAAATCGAAGTCAAGAATGGAGATGAGATCCGAGTCGGGGAGACGGTCTTCTCAGTCAAGCTTGATCTGCCCGCTTTCTGTAGTACGTGTGGCGTCTCCATTCCCGAAGGCTTCAAGATAGCGTGTCGGTTTGAGTCAAGTACGTACACGTGTCCCCAATGTGTGGACAACGAAAAGAAAGGGATTTCTCAGGCGAAGGCTCCCCAGCCGATTCGATGCAATCAGTGCGGCAAAGACGTCTCTTCGGAAGTTAGCCCAGGACGTCGGGGTGATTACATCTGCCAATCGTGCATGAAGAAGGCCGAATCCAACCCCATAGAAGTGCTTCTTGCTGGATTTCTTGACAGGTTCAAACAGCCTGATGATCCCGAAATATCCAGGTTCCCAGGCTACGAAGTTGGCGAGATGCTTGGCGAAGGGGGCATGGGAGCGGTTTACTTGGCCCGTCGAGAAAGAGATGGAGCCAAGGTGGCGATAAAAGTTATGTTATCCCAAGTGGCAGTCGATGAGCACGCCCGAGCAGGCTTCGCCAGGGAAATAGACGTAACTCAATTACTGCGACATCCTAATATTGTAGACATTTATGAGCATGGTTCCGCGAGCGCTGGATTCTACTTCGTGATGGAATACTGCCCAGGCGGGAGTGTGGATTCCCTGATGGAACAAAGAGGCCGCCCTCTCACGGTAGATGAAGCCCGCCCAATAATTTTGCAAGCACTGGAAGGCCTGGCATTTGCCCACGAAAAGGGCTTTGTCCACCGGGATTTGAAACCTGGAAACATCCTGTTGACCTCCAAGGGTGGTGGAACTGCAAAGATAGCAGACTTTGGTCTTGCAAAGAGTTTTCAGAAGGCGGGCTTTTCGGGGATGACTGTCACCGGCGCTTTAGCAGGGACGCCGGTGTTCATGCCCAAGGAACAACTGGCGAACTTCAAGTACGTCAGAGCCGTTACCGATGTTTGGAGCATAGCCGCAACCTTGTACACGATGTTGACCGGCTATTTGTGCTATGACATTCAACGTGGTCAGTCTCCGATGGAAGTAGTGCTCAAGGGAAGAATAATTCCGATTCGAGATAGCAACCCGAGTCTCCCCAAGAAACTGACAAGCGTCATAGACAGGGCGTTGGCTGTGGAAGACGTAGATCGTTACCAGACTGCGGGTGAGTTCCGGGATGCGTTGAAGAAGGTCATGTGAGGTTCATGTCTCTGGGACAATGACCGGTCCAGGCCTGGAATCCGAAGGGAGCGACGGTGGCGGAAACTCAAGAGTTTCAGACAGGACAATGGAATATCAAAGCTGCGGCTTTGTCCGACGTAGGCAAGGTCAGATCCCACAACGAGGATTCTTTCGCTGTTTTGCCGGAACACGGGATTTTGATCGCGTCCGACGGGATGGGAGGACACAACGCTGGAGCTTTGGCATCCAAAATCGTGGTTGAAGTACTCCCGAAGATGATCTTTCGGGCCCTTAATTCGCTGCAAAAACCGAGCCTGGAGGAGGTTCAGAAAATAGTCTGTGATTCTGTTATAGATCTTAGTGGTGAGATTTGGAACCGCAGCAGAAGAGAGCCTGAACTGGTTGGAATGGGCGCCACGTTCGTTTTGGTCATGTTCCAGAGCCAAAAGGCAATTGTTGCACACATGGGAGACAGCCGAGCGTATCTCCTTCGGGACAGTGGACTGCGTCTGCTTACTGAGGATCATTCAGTCGTCGGGCTCCTCCTCCGAGAGGGCCTGATCACCGTGGACCAGGCCTCGGAGCACCCGGCCAAAGGAAAACTGTCTCGATACGTAGGCATGCGAGATGAGGTCTTCCCCGATGTCCACGATTTCGAATTCCATTCAGGTGACAGACTCCTCCTGTGCACGGATGGCCTGAATGGGGAAGTATCGGATTCTCAAATCGAAAACCTCTTCAAGGCTGACGTCAGCCTCGAAGAGATTACAGGGTCTTTGGTGAAGACAGCCAAGGACGCTGGAGGTAGCGACAACATTACTGTCTTATTAATGGAGGGTCGAAAAGTCGCTGGAGATCGCCCTGGCAGCGGCATTTAGACCAGGTGTCCGAGTGAGGGAAGGCCGTGGCTGTCAATAATGAACGAAATCAGCTGCTTGGCATGCATGTGGGTGCGAACCGTCTTTCGGTGGGTAGGTGGGACGGAGATGAGCCTGTCGTCTACAAGAATCGATACGGCGAGGACATCGAACCGTGCTGCATTTTCTTGGGCCCGGACGGCGAGGTTCGAGTGGGAACTGAAGCTGTACGTGGGGGGCTTGTAAAGCCTGAGAGATCGGTATCGGGGAGGCGCCTGCTGGAAGCCTTCAATAATTCAGATCCTCTGGTCGCAGCAGCAGGGATTATCAAGGATCCCGAGGAGCTGTACCAAGACATCTTGGCACAGATCTACAACGAGGTCGCTAGCCAGATTCCCCCAGGATGGTTTGGATGCAGAGGACTAGTTGTGACCGTCCCGGGTTGGTTCACTTTGGAGGCACGCCATAAGGTGAGCATGTCGGCCGAAAGGTTAGGTTTGAGTTTCAGGGAGACGATTCAGGAGCATGTTGCAGCATCCCTGCCTCATTATGTGAAGCTATGTCACAATGGGCATAGCTGCAGGGATTTGCTTGTTGTTTGTGAGTTGGAGGATGACGCTGT
>CAYLRL010000186.1:0-3362 GCA_964385875.1 uncultured Syntrophales bacterium | reverse complement strand
CGGGCTCGGCATTGAAGCTCACAGCGGGCTCGCCTACCCTGCTTCCGGTTGATCGGAACAGATGACCGGCGGTCTCACCGCTTATTCGGTTCTCGAATCGGCTCTTCCGAGCCCCGAGAGCAGGACGCTTTTTTGACCCAACTTGAAGAAAGGAGATCATTCGATGGATCCTCACGACATGGCCGAATGGGCCTATTCACACGCATGCGACAAATGCCACGCCGGGGAAGCCTGCGAAATCGATGCATGTATTAACGCCCGGGAAATCGCCGACTTCCTCAGACGAGTGGAACGGGTTGAAACCAAAGATCAGAGTGGAAGAACACTCCAGGGATGGTACGTCCCTGATAAGGTCTGAACCGGCCCCTGCATATCCGGGACCGACGGCCGTACGGCTTTCGGTCTCGATTGAGCGAATTGTTGCTCGGCGTATCCGCGCATCGGCAAAAGCGCAGCCGCCGAGCGTTGGAGGTAAATTATGGAAGTTCAGGACTATTGCGCGAAAATGGCCGATGAACTCACTCAGTGGAAGTCCAAGTTGAGCAGTGTGGTTACCGAGCTGGACGCCGCTCCCGAATCCGACAAAGAAGAGTTGGCCCCTCAGATCGCCGAAATTCAGACCATTGTCCGGGACATGGAGGGCCGCGTGGACTCCTTGAAAAACGAATGCCCGACGGAATGGCTCGGGCCGAAGCAAGATCTCGACACCCTGCTCGGCGAGGTCAGAGAAAAGTGGGAACGGATGAAGATGCTGCCGCCGGGCAGACGACTCAAAGGCACGAACCTCTAGAACGCCGGGAATCCGAAGCGGAATGAGCGGAGTCTCCGTGGACCGGCCGGAACGCGCAGGATTGAGTGAACGGGCGAGAGCGTCGGCGAGCGGTTCGAACCGTTCAATCCGCACGTCAACTCAACCGGGCGCTCTCAATGTGCGGCGGCGGGAATCGAGCGGGAATCGAAATGAACAGCCGATGGGAAACGAACGAAGTGGAGCGGCTGAAGGCCGCGCTCGAAGAGTACCGGGAGACGCTCCACTTCGTCAACCATGAGTTCAAGAACTCGCTCACGGTCATCAGCGGAATCGCCAAGCGGTTGATCCGGCAGGAGGAGGATTCGGAGCGTCGGAATCACCTCAAGATCATTGCCGAGCAGACCGATCATCTCGAGAGCATATGCGAGGATTTCCTCGTGATGTCGAGGTTTGAGGCCGACATGCTTGAGCCGGACAAGGAGCCGATCGAGGATTTCTTCGAGGACGTGATACGTCCCGAGATAAACGGCGTCAAGGAGCGATACGCGGACACGTTTCCCGGCTGCGAGACCAACCTCGAGAATATGCCTCCCGTCCGAATCGTCGGCGACCGCACGCTTCTGCGCACAGTCTTTCGGAACCTCCTGGGCAACGCGATGAAGTACGGCGATGGCCGGCGTCCGATCGAGCTTATCGCCGAGGAGACGGACGATTCGTTCAGGTTTAGCGTATGGAATTCGGGTCCGCCCATTCCCGAGGACAAGACGGAAGAGATATTCGAGAAATTTCGCCGCGTGTCCGAGAGCGCGGAGCAGAAGCCCAGAGGCACGGGTCTCGGCTTGTATAACGCGCGGCGGATCATTGAAGCCCACGGCGGTGACATACGATGTCGACCGGGCGACAAAGAGGGGACCGCTTTTGTCTTCACCCTGCCGAAGGGCTAGATAGGGCGTACGGGCTGCAACCCCGCAATCGGCGGCGAAAAGACCCCGGAGAAAGGAGGCTCCCGTATGGGACCGGAGTATGGATGGATGCACGGCGGAGGCTTCGGCATGTGGCTGTGGATTATCGTCCTCGTGGTTGTGGTCGTGTTGGTCGGCTATTTTCTTGCGGATTTGACGAATAGGCGCACCCGGGACGGAAGAGGCGCCCCCGGCCCCGACGAGGTGAACGAAACGCCTCTCGATCTCCTCAAGAAACGGTACGCCCGAGGCGAAATAACGAGGGAAGAGTATCAGCGGATCAAAGCCGACCTCATGGATTGACGCATCGGACTCGGACGCGGGGGGCTAAGATCTGAATTGCCCTTCGGAATTGAACCCTCCGGGGCTTCAAAGCCGAAACCAAGGTAGTGGATGAATAGGGGAAGCGACAGCAGCGGCCATAACGGCGACCATGACGATCACGGATCTCTCATCACGCCAAAATGGCCGAAGACTTCAAGAAACGATTCTACGTCTCGACCGCGCTCACAATTCCCATCCTCTTTCTCTCGCCCAAGTTCAGGGAGATCGTCGCACCGGGGAGACCTTCACTTTTCACGGTGCTGTGTACGTCCTGCTCGGTTTGTCCACCGTTGTTTTCGTGTACGGGTGCAAGCCCTTCCTAAAAGGGGTGGTCGACGAGCTCGGCGATCTGAGCCCGGGAATGATGACCCTGATCGGTCTTGCGATAAGCACGGCGTATGTGTACAGCGCGGCGGTCGCGCCGCCGGCGGTCCGGGTCGAATATGCCCGGAGACTGAGAATTAAACAGGCGCTTCGGTGAAAAACTCCTCTTGCGGCTGCGCAGCCCGGACGTATGACGTCCGGGCCACCCCCCGGGGGGGGGGGACACGGTAAAACATCAGTGAACGTAAAAGTCTTGTCCCCTGGCTCGCCGGGAGAGCAACGGTGAGGGCCTTAATCTTACTTCTTGGAGAGCGCATTGGTATCAGTCCCGCGGTCGGCGCGATCCTGATTTCCGCAAGCACAGTCATCGTAGCGGTCAACGCCCGAACGCCGAAAGGATGGGACGAAGGCGAGAACTGCCCCGTCGGTCTTGAAACCGGGGCCGACGTTGAATATATGACCGGGTGGAACCGGCCGGAGCCGAGATTTGGAGTCGGGGACGCGTTCCGGGGTCCGGAGCTAGGGTCCGGTCAGGCCGAGCGCTCGAACGGGGCAATGAACCGATTAACACGCGGGTTGACCGCACGACAAGGAGTACCTACAGATGCCTGAATTTGCACATCCTTTTTCCGGTTTGAAGAACGATCGGAAGGTTACCAACGAAGAGCTCATTCGCGCTATCCGCTACAGCATCGCCGCAGAATACGAAGCGATTCAGCTCTATATGCAGCTTGCCGAATCAACCGACAATGAACTGGCGAAGGAAGTGCTCGTCGACGTTGCCAACGAAGAGCGGGAGCACGCGGGTGAATTCTTGAGACTCCTCAGGGAATTGGCGCCCGACGAGGAGGAGTTTTATCGAAACGGATACGAAGAAGTCGAAGAGATGATCGAAAAGCTTAAAAGTAAGTGACCGTTCTTAAGCGGCCCATCCCCTTCGTCAACAAACCTTGCAGGATCGGCTGTGAGCGCATGATGCGTTTCGCATGCCCGTCCGCTTC
>CAYLRL010000185.1:0-3404 GCA_964385875.1 uncultured Syntrophales bacterium | reverse complement strand
ATTTCATATGCCTGTGGTTGTTCGGAACCGACCCGAACGGCAGCGACCTCTCGCCGGACCATGCGGCCGAAGTCTCCAAATACGTCGCCGACGCGATCGACGTGCCGCCCTATAAGGCCCTGATCTCCGCGGCCTCTGCCAAGAGGTCAAGTGTCTGTGCAAGCGTGCGGAAACGAATCTCCGTCTGTCCGGCGAGCTTGAGAAAATGAAGAAAGATCCGGGACAAATACCCATATGTCAAGCCTGACCGCGAAACCGAAATATTATCGCGACGAGCAGACGATCGAGCCGGTCGACGGGTTTAAGGCATGCGGCAATCCTGGTATACTCGCCCCCGAAGACGAACCCGTGGAAATCAGGAAATTGCAATGAACATTATCATTTGCGGCGCCGGACGGATCACCGACGAATTACTCCGACGGGTCGGTCCCAACTGGGAAATCACGCTGATCGACAAGGAGAAAGCAAAGCTTGCGCCCTTCCCGGAGCGGTTTCCCACAGTAGTTCGTATTATGGCCGAGGACGCTTCCAGTCCCGTAACCCTGGAACGGGCGGGAGTGGCTGAACAGGACTGTGTCCTGGCGATGACGGATGACGACCACGTCAATCTCGCGGTGGCCCGCTTCGCTCGAGAAGCGAAGGTGAACAATGTGTTGGCGGTAGTTCACGATTCGCGCATGCTGCCCGAATTTCGCGAGCTGGATGTCTGGACCGTGGCTCTGTCCGCGGATGTTGCTCGAAAGGCCTATCAATTTCTCAAGGATCCTCGTGTTCGGATCATCGACCTTGGCGAGGGTGAAGGAGAAATCCTCGAATTGACTGTGGGTCCCAAGGATCAGGCCCGCTTTCGGGAGCCCTCCTCGCGTCGGTCGGCTTACTGGACGGTGGCGGGCGCTGTGCGACGGAACAAGCTTCTTTTTCCGGAAGAACTATCGACAATCGAATTGGGCGATCGGCTCCTGATCCTCGGCAGAAGCGAGCTCTACGGCGATTTTTCCAATCGTCTTGAAGAAAACCCGACGCATTTTCCCAGAACATACGGTCGTATAATGGTCCTGGGAATCGGCGACGACGCTGCGCTGGACGTTACCGAACTGCTCAACGAAGCCTTCTATCTCGCACAGGGAACCCACACCGAACAAATCAAGACGATTTGTGAAAACGTGTGCCTTGACATTCGAGAAGCAGTTTCCCGCTGGTCCGAGAGCCTTCAAATAGAAATGCTGGAAGCCCACGGGAATCTCAGGGAATCGTCCCTTGCGATCGCCGGGCAAATGGATGTGGGCCTCGTGGTCCTGCCGTACGCCGGGGGATCGTTCCTGCAATTCATTCTGGGAAACGAGTTCGTGAAGACGGCTCGGAAGCTTCCGTGTCCGCTGCTGCTGGCAAAGCTCACGGAGCCCTACGAGAACATTCTCGTCCCCTACGGCGGCTCGCTCGGCGACCAACGAGCCCTTGAAATCGCCTTGGATCTCTCCCGTCAGCTCGGGTCGTACGTCTCCGTGGTCGTCGTGGTCGAGCCGTCTTTCCTGCGGGGCGAATCACAATCCCCCGGGGAATGGGAAAGCCGAATGTTGAAGCAAGTGCGCGAAATCTCCCGGGTCTATGGGGTCTCGGTGTACGAGGAAGTACGCCACGGCAACCCGGTGAAGGAAGTTCTTGGTATTGCCGAGGCGTACCAGCTTCTGGTGACAAGCGCGGACAAAACGGACTCGGGTTTGTTTTCAATTGATATTGCGGGAATGATCGTCGACAAGTCGCCCTGCTCGGTATTGGTTGTCACGTGAAGCTCGGGCGGACGGGGCAGTCTCGGCGCGCGTGCGTCCGAGTCCGCCGGCGCTTTGGATTTGAGAGGCGTATGGGAGTATGACCGTTCATTCCGTTTGGGCGCTGGTCTTTGTCACATTGGGAGCGGCTTTATTGCCGAGTCTCAGTCGATTGGTTCGTCTGCCGGCCGTCGTGCTCGAGATTCTCTTCGGCGTGGTCATCGGCAAAAGCCTGCTCAATTTGCAGTTCGGTGAGGACTGGCTTTCCTTCATCGCCTATCTCGGTTTCCTGGTCCTGATGTTCCACGCGGGGATGGAAATCAACTTCCGGATACTCAGGCGCCAGGGTTCGAGGATGTTCATCGTACAGACGGGTGTCTTCCTTGCAACCTTATTGCTGTCCATCGGCGCGGCGTTTCTGCTGGGACAAGGAGCGTACCTTGGGCTGGTTCTCTCGACCACGTCGTTGGGACTTGTCGCGCCCACGTTGAAAGATGTCGACGCTGCCCGGACCGAGCTCGGTCAAACCGCGTTGGTGGCCGCCACCTTGGCGGACTTCCTGACGCTTTTCGGGATAACCTTCGTTCTGTTGTGGCATGAAACGGGCCTGAGCCTGCAATTCTTGCGTCCCATTCCCTTCTTCATCGGTTTCGGCCTTGCGTTGAAGGCGATACGCTTCGCCGCGTGGTGGTATCCTGAGAAAGTGGAACGGCTGCTCTCGGACCGGGACTCCCAAGAAGTGGGGGTCCGTTTTTCCATGGCGTTGCTGTTCATCTTTGTGGCGCTTTCCGAGTTGGCGCATCTCGAGCCGGTCTTGGGAGCGTTTCTCGGGGGCGCGATGTTCTCCATGGTATTTCGCGATAAAGCGCAGTTGGAAGTCAAGTTGTCCGGTTTGGGGTACGGATTCCTTGTGCCCATCTTTTTCATTCATGTAGGCATGCAATTCGATATCGTCAATGTACTTTACACCGATCAACTTTTGTTCACCATGAAGTTGTTGGCGGTGGCTCTTTTCGTGAAGGCCGCTCCGTGCCTACTCTTCGGGCTGGCGGGTTTGTCGATCGGCAAATCCCTGAACATCGGCATGCTCATGACATCGCGTTTGAGCCTCATTATCGTGGCCGCGACGATAGGGCTCGAAGCGGGATTCATCACCGAAGCCTTCAAGGACGCCATCATCCTGCTGGCCATCGTCACCTGCCTGGCAGGACCCAGCCTCTTCAAGGCGTTCTATCGTCCCGAGGAGGACGGCGGGGAAAGCGCACGCATTGAAAGAAAGAAACTCGCGGTCGGTTGGATGCGAGACAAATAGCCGTGTGTCGCGCTTTTTTAGTTCACGGATGTTGAAAGAGGAGTGTTCTCCGAGGCCGTTCTGCGCTTAATGGGTTTGAGCAAAAATCCATGCAACAGGGAGACCTCGGATGGACTCGAAGATACTTGAAGCCGCGGAGGGTTTAACTGAATTCTTGAGTTCGTGCTCAGTGAAGGCGCGGGCTCGCGGTTCTGAACCGCTTCGCCCGAGCCGTAGTCCAAGAGATGCGAGGGCTGCACCCCGAGTACGTTTTCACGTACCGGGGGAAGCCCGTGCGTACCATGTACAACTCGGCTTGGAAATCAGCTCGGGAGCGAGCGGGGGCG
>CAYLRL010000184.1:0-3468 GCA_964385875.1 uncultured Syntrophales bacterium | reverse complement strand
CCATGCAGCTGCACTCGTTTTTGTTTGTCGAGCTCGTCCTCGCTTGTGCTCATAAGGTATTACGGAGCCATCGTAACGACGTAGGCAATCAACCTTGCCGACCAAGCCCAAACGATTACTGGACAGTTCCAGGTTCGCCCACTCGCCCTTATCCTCTTCAACCCGAGCGAGTTCCTCGTGTAGAGCTCGACCTGCATACACAGCCGCATCGGCGATGCGGATCTCCTCGACCTCCTCCAGGTAGAAGAGACGTTCACAGTAAGCCAGAGCATGAAGGGCCATAACCCGGATGAGGTCTTCGTTCGACGAATTCATGCAGCCTCAGTCCCTTCTAGGCTGAGTGGTGGGATCCACATTTAGTGCCTGCCCGATGCCTTTCGTCATCAGTCGAAAGTCTACGGGCAAGGCTCTCGTCAATAACCGACACAGACCCATGCCTCTTCGGGGATTTCCTCCGTTGGACTTGAAACGGGCGCAAAAAGGGCGGACCGTGTCTTCGACATATCCGAACGGTCGATACTCGTCGTCAGCCTCGTGACACCTTTTTTCAACGGATCTTCCTCTTGCGATAGAACAGGTACATACCAGTATGCTGCTTTCATGCGGCGAACCGGCTCCAGACGATCGATCAGGAAGTTGTTGTCGCCGAGGAACGGCAGGCCATATCTTCCCGAGTCGCCCCCATTCAGGTTGGCGATGACTGTGTTTTCAAAGGGTTGGTCACCCTCAACCGCGATGTAGGCTTTAATATCGGAAAGGAATGAACGACGAACCGGTCCGATGTTGTACTTGCTCCCTTTCACCTTCGGCGCATGATCTTTGCCAGTCGAGCCCCCCACAGGATAGTTGTGGAGTTGCTGTAGCAAACTGTGTTGGAAGGGAAAGCTGAGCGCCGCCATTGCCAAGCGAAACTCCGGCAGTCCCTGCCTGATTTCCGTCATTTCCTTGCCGGTCTCATTTCTCATGTCAATTCCCGCAACGTTGAGTACCAACCCATACGCGGCAGAAGGCGTTATGAAACCGGCTGTTGGGCGAAAGCTCCCGGCTGTGAACGTCCGGAACACTCCGAACGGGGCTTGAAGATAGAGGCATAGCATGGAAGACCTCCCTCGCTTAGCCGGAGAACGCCGACTCCCCAACTTCTTTGAGCGCCTGCTGGGCGGTTCGTTGCAGTCGAACGCCTTTTTCTTTCAGTTCGGCTTTGAGATCCTCGGTCATGTTCTTGATTAGTTCTCCCCCCAAAAAGAATTCCGTTCCATCATAGTCGCCTTCGATGATACCCTCGACAATCTCCGGCAGACTGTAGGAGCCATCTTCCTCCGCTCGGAAGCCATATGTGTCGTAACCGGCAACAAGTTGTGAGGTGAGACGCAGCACTATGCTTGCAGGCGCCATCTCGAAATAGCTACGGGCATGATTGCCTGCAACGTTGTTCAACTGGCCGATTGCTTGAAGCAGCTTTCTGGTCCATTCGGTTTTTTTACGGCAATCTTCAATGTTTAGGGCAAACGGAAATTGGAAAGCTGTGTATGACGTCTCCCGGTGAAGAAGTTGGGAGCTGTCGGCATTCTTCCAAGGACTGTCCACGTGCAAAGGCGATTGGGTGAATACGCTGTTGAACCGATAAGGCTCCAAGGCCACCGCCATGTTCATCCTGATGATGGAATCGCGCTTGAAGGAGAACTGGTCAAGGCTTCTCCCTGCGGCGGAAAGCTCAGCTAGGATTTTGGTGCGGTCTCTTGCGTTAGCGGCTATGAGCCAGCCCATAAAGAAATCGTCGGCGTATTTGTCTGCATCGGGATACTCCTTGAAGCGGACCGCAAGCTGTTCCTCGTCATGCAGCCTTTCCCGATTGCAGGGCAAATTCATTTCAGCGAGCGTTTCCCTAACGGCGTTTCGAATCGCCTCCGGGGACATTATGGCGTATTCAAATCGACCTTTAGAGATCTTCTGAATGACGCTCCGGTTTTCTGCCCCTTCCCCACGATAGTTAGCGCTCGGCGCTGCGTAAGTGAGCACGGTTCCAAAAAGGTTCATTCCTCTCCTCCTTCCTCTCCATCTGTCGCTGTTTTGGGGAGATACGACTGTGCCGACAATGCCAGCATTGTGAGGGTCTTAACGGTTTGCCAATCAGTCATGAGCGCCCGGGATACGGCTAGATAGTCTGCTTCAGGCAAATACTGCGGTACGGAACATATAGTTCCCGTGAAGTATTCGACAAAGTCTCGGTCTCGTCGGCCGCGCGTCGCGAGGAATGCATCGGAACAGACTTTTCCTCTCGACTCCCGATATTCACGAGGATAAAGAATCCGACCGTTCTTGTCCCGATCCCCCTTGAAGTCCTGGTATTTCTTTCCGGACTTTTCCTCAGTCCGTCTATTTACGTAAGTGCGGATCAACTTGTAGACGTGAACCGCCAGCTCATCGGAGTTGTCTTGCGCACTCATATCTTTCGTGCCTCCTTCCGTCGACAGATTGCGTAGCAGGACGTCGAATGTGCGTTTGGCGTCCTGCCCGAAGAAACCGGGACTTGAGATGGGATTGTGTCCTTGGAAGACAAAGAAATCAATGGGAAACTGGCTGAAGAGGCTATCCATGTGAGCATGCCATGGTTCGCCGAATAGCAAGTTACCCATACGCCGGGCTCTGAACAAAGGATTTCGGAATGTCTCTCGAATCAATTCATATTCCGCGAGATCGACGGCCTCGGGCAACACCCGTTCAGATCCAAGCAATCGCACATTTTTGCCGCGCTTCTCTAGGTGGTAGAGCTCGATTGCTGTGAGGCTCCAACTCAGCTCTTCTTCCTTCACTTTGTTTCGCGCTAAGTGGTAAAGATATTCGAGTGCGGCCTCTCCTGTTATGTGGATCAATGAAAATCTGGGCCTATATCCGGAAGCATCGCTCTCGAGACTTCCCAACAACTCTTCCGCATCCTGCGTAAATGTCTTCAAAGCACCCGCTTCCGGCACCGCAATCACGTATCCGACGTCCTCAAGATCCCCGTCTGATCTCACGACACGCGGAACGAATGTTAATGAGGCAAGCGTCCAGAAATGGAGTAGGAAATTCTCTTCCACCGTTCCCAGAAACGGAACTCTTTCTGCAGTGAATGCCTGAGCCCCAATAAAAACGGAACTTGCAATGCTTTCGGTCTTCCTGATGCCTTTGGCACTGCTCTTTAGTGATGCCAGCATTGAGTTCCACGTCCTTTCGGAGATTTGCAGCGGAAGTCCCTTGGCTCTATTTTCATAGACTTCGCGGGTTTTTGGAATCCCCCGCAGCGTCTGCCAAAGCATTTCCCGCCATAGCTTTATCCAGATTTGGCCTCCAGGAGGCAGAAGTGCTTGGAGGAAGTTGCCAAGAGGTTCAACATCTCTGTACACGTATGACCTATGCCTCTGTAATCCTCCGTTCTGTGTTTTATCATCGATTTCCTCTATTATTCGGATCGGCGTACCCGACGAC
>CAYLRL010000183.1:0-3470 GCA_964385875.1 uncultured Syntrophales bacterium | reverse complement strand
CGATGCCCGCGCCTTGACCGCGAAGGGCTCATCGGGCACAATACTCGCCGCATGCCGCAGCGGGTATGCGAGGAGGCTCTATGCGCCGCGTGTACATCGAAGACGTCGGGGACCATGTCGGCGAAGAGGCCCAGCTGCGCGGATGGGTGGACAACCGACGCTCGTCCGGCAAGATCCGATTCCTCCAGCTGCGCGACGGCACGGGCGTCATTCAGTGCGTGGTGGTGAAAAAGGAAGTCCCGCCCGAGACCTTTGAGTTCGCCGGCCGCGCTCCCTACGAGTCTTCCGTGATCGTGACGGGGACCGTTCGGGAAGACCCCCGATCGCCGCTCGGATACGAGATCGGCGTGACCCGAGTGGAACCGATCTCCGAAGCGGATGAGTATCCGATCTCCAAGAAAGAGCACGGAGTGGGATTTCTCATGGATCATCGTCACTTGTGGCTGCGATCCTCGAAACAGCGAGCCCTGCTGAGAATCCGCTCCGTGGTAACCCAAGCCGCAAGGAAGTACTTCGACGATCTCGGATTTGTCTCCATCGAGGCGCCGATTCTCACGCCCACCGCATGCGAAGGAACCACCACGCTCTTCGAAGTGGGGTATTTCGATCGCTCCGCGTACTTGACCCAGTCCGGACAGCTCTACGGTGAAGCCGCTGCCATGGCCCTCGGCAGGATCTATGTCTTCGGCCCGACGTTTCGAGCGGAAAAATCGAAGACTCGCCGCCATCTGACCGAGTTTTGGATGATCGAACCTGAAATGGCCTTTTGGGAATTGCCCGAAACGATCGACCTCGCCGAAGGCATGGTTTGCGCGATTGTCCAAACCGTGTTGGAGCGCTGCCGTCCGGAACTGGACACGCTCGAACGTGACATTTCGGCGCTGGAAAAGGTGGCCGCACCCTTCCCGCGCATCACCTATTCCGAGGCGGTCGACATCCTGAAGCAAACCGGCATGGAATTCACATGGGGCGACGATCTGGGCGGCGACGAGGAGACCGTGGTCTCGCAGGCGTTCGACAAACCCGTGTTCGTCACCCATTACCCCGCGCAGGTGAAAGCCTTTTACATGAAGCGGGATCCCCGGAATCCCGACCTTGCGCTCGCCGTGGACATGCTTGGACCGGAAGGTTATGGCGAACTCATCGGCGGCGGGCAGCGGGAGGACTCCCTCGAGGAGCTGGGACGCCGGATCGAGGAACACGGACTGGAACGTGAACCGCTCGAATGGTACCTGGATCTCCGGCGGTACGGTTCCGCTCCCCACTCGGGTTTCGGGCTCGGGATCGAGCGAACGGTGGGCTGGCTCGCCGGGGTTCGCCATGTGCGTGAAACTATTCCCTTTCCGCGCCTCATGGATCGATTGCATCCCTGACGCGCGTCGAATAACCAACACAGGCGCAGGCGCAGACGGAAGGCCTATTGTTCCGATCGGCGCGGGATTGCGGCCGGCTTGACCCGGTTTTGCGGCGCAGGGTATAGTAACTTTTATACATGCCGTCGTGAGCCTTGTTCCCGGAGGTTCAAGTGATAGTCGCCGAAAGAAAACCCCTTCCTGAAATAATGGAAATGGTAAAAGATTATAAGCGGATATTGGTTGCCGGGTGTGGAACCTGCGTTGCGGTCTGCCTGGCCGGCGGCGAAAAGGAAGCCCGCATAACCGCGTCGCAACTGATGTTGGCCGCAGGCATGGACGGCGCGGACATCGAGGCGTTCGCGGCCACGGTCGAGCGTCAATGCGATCGAGAGTTCCTCGAACTCTTTCGTGAGCACGTCGCCAAAGCGGACGCGGTCGTGTCCCTGGCATGCGGCGCAGGAATACAGTTCCTCGGCGAGATGTACCCCGACACGCCGGTCTTTCCCGGGGTTGACACGAGCTTCATCGGCGTCGCGGAGGGCGCGGGCGAATGGACCGAACGATGCCGATCCTGCAACCAGTGTTACCTCGCCCTCACCGGCGGGATCTGCCCGGTCACCATGTGCGCGAAAGGACTGCTGAACGGTCCGTGCGGAGGCTCCGTCCACGGGAAATGTGAAACCGACCCGGAGAAAGACTGCGCGTGGATCAAAATTTTCGAGCGCCTCGAGCGCCAGTCGCGAATTGACGCTCAGGAAGCCGCGCTTCCTCCCATACGAAACGACCGTTGCGCGCATCCGGGCAGGGTCGAGCATCCCGCGTATCGGAGGAGGTTCCAAAGTGCCTAATTCCTTTAAAGACGGTATGGCGGCGGGAGAATTCCAGGTTCTGGCCAAGGCGCCTTCTCCCAAGGACGCTGACCTCTCGGGCCTGGTCGCCGCAACTTCCGGATGGGAAGGAAAAGTCGACGGGATCGTCGTGGGCGACAATCCGTACGGGCGTTTGGGCGTCTCAGCGCTTGTCGCCGCGCAGCGACTCAAGGATGAAGGCTGGTCCGTGATCATGACGATCGCGTGCCGCGACCGGAATCGGCTTGCGCTGGGTTCGACCGCTCTCGCCGCTGCCGCAATCGGCGTGGATTCCGTTCTGTGCGTCTCGGGTGATTATTTCACCTTCGGAGATCACCGGGACGCCAAACCCGTTTTCGACTTCGATTCCGTGCAGCTGCTCGGCATGTTGAAAGATATGAGCCAAGGCCGAGACGCGGCCGGCAATAACCTCGGAAAACCCATCTCGTTTCACGCCGGCGCGGCACTTCGAACCACCGACGATTATCACCTCCCACACATCATGAAGGCCAAAAAGAAGGTCGCGGCCGGAGCGGAATTCCTCATTACCCTGCCGGTCTTTTCCGTCGAACAGGTGCGGTCGTTTCTCACCGAAGCAAACAACCTTGCCGCCAACATCATCGCCGGCGTGCTGCTGCCTTTCAAACAGGAGATCGACCGCTACACCGACGGCTCAATCCCCGGAACGATCATCCCGGCCGACCTCGTTAATCGGTGGCAAAGCGAGGATGATGAGGCCTTCACAGCGTCTTCGATCGCCCACGTCAAAGAACTTATCGGGAGGCTCCGCGATTCCGAGAGGATCGCCGGAGTCTGCGTGAGCGCGCCGGGACGTGAAGCGGACATAGAACAGCTTCTCTAAGATCGGCCGTCCCGACGGGACCTGAAGAATGGGGAATGGTCGGTCTCGGTGTACCGGCCCTGAAGGACCGGCCTCCTTTCAGTCGCCCCTGGCGGGGCTTCAGAGGCGGCGCGCTGCGGCGCAGGATGTGCCGAGCCGGTGAAAACGCATCCGACCTGGTTCCTTTCAATGGCTCTGACGGGGCTTCAGAGGAACTCCCAAGGCACGGTCGATCGTCCCATGATGGTTTCACCGAAACGCCGAACCGTGGCATTGCCGGCCAAGGGAAGACGCCTCGGCCAAATACCGGCGCGTAACCATGTCATCGCCGGTGAAGCGAAGCAGCCTCCATCAAGCGTGACGTCTAAGGCTGTCATTGCGAGCCAAGCGAAGCAATCTCAGCGCGACGGCTCCCGATGAGACGTT
>CAYLRL010000182.1:0-3486 GCA_964385875.1 uncultured Syntrophales bacterium | reverse complement strand
TAAAACGCCCTCACTGAACCGCGCTTACGCGACCGTATTTATGCCGTTGAGGACTTAGTCCTTGTTGGTCCGGTTCGTCTTTCCACCACGGTCGGCTTATGTGCACGGCCTGTTTCACAACCTCGGAGAGATCGAAGCATTCACCGCGGCCCACATCATCCTGTTCCGCGCGAGCGAAGCGGTTGAGTCTCCTTACCGTTTCAGCGCCGAACTTCGAGCTTTCGACGATCTGTTCGAGTCCGTCCCGCAGTCCCGTGAAGTCGCCCGACTGCAGGTTCATGAGGCCGAGCGTGGCATTCCCGAGGACGATCTGGAGGAGGTTGTTGAAATTGTGAGCCACACCCGCGGTCAGGTCCGCCACGGCTTTGTATTTCTCCGCGAAGATAAGGGCCTGATCGGTTCTTTTGCGTTCCGAGACGTCCATGACGATGCCGCGAATACCCGTCACTTTCCCGGCAGAGACGATCGGCGCCGAGACGAGCATCGCGGGAAAGCGCGTGCCGTCGCTCCGAAGCGCCGTGTACTCATTGAAATTACTTGGTTCTTCCCGCAACACTGATTCGATGTTCTTTCGCGCCCGATCCCGGTCTTCGGGCGCAATGACGTCCAGGGCGTGCAAACCGCGTTCCACGGCTTCCGCAGAATAGCCGAACATCTCGAAGGCTTTCGCTCCGACGAAGACGATGTTCCCTTCGACGTCCGTCTCGTAGATGGGCTGGGGCGTCAGCGCCGCCAACGTGCTGAACCGTTGAACGCTTTCTTCGAGAATCCTCCGGCTTTCCCGGCGCTCGAGAGAACCGCCGAGTATCTCCGCGGCCGTTCGCAGAAGGCGGATGTCCTCATCCCTCCACGCGCGTTCGCTTTGCGTGTCGTCGATTCCGAGAAAACCCCACCATCCGCCGTCCACGTAAATAGGAATCACCAGGATCGAGAGGATTCCCTGCGGCTCCAACACGTCACGCTCACACGCCGGGAACGAACTCACCACGCCGCGCACCGTGCCGCCGCGGGACAGGGTTTCCGCCCAACGGTCGAACCCTTCCCGATACGGCAAGGATTGGAGAGTAGCATTATCCAACTGGGGGGTGATTCCCGGCGCGCACACTTCGTGGGTCTGGCGCATACAGATCTCTCGCTCCGCGTCCTCGAAATTCTTGAAGATGTATACGCGGCTCACACGGGCGGCGTGCAAAAGGTGTTCGAGCGCCCTTTGCAAGGCGTTGTCATCCTCGTTAACGACCAGATCCTTTGAAAGAAGGGATAGCCGCTCCTCGTAACGGAGTCGAACTTGGATCTCTTCTTCGGCCCTCTTTCGATCGGTTACGTCCCAAAGCACCCCTTCGAAATGCGCGATTTCGCCCTCCGAAGTGCTCACGATCAACGTGCGATCCTCGACCCATTTCGTCTTACCCCAAAAGTCTATAATTCTATACTCTTGGTTAAATGGGGTTGCGTCCTGATCCTCACCGGCCGCTGTCACTTCGCGGGTAACACGGGCTCTATCGTCGGGATGGATGACATCGGCGAAAGCCACACGGCCCGACACGAAGTCCTTATGAGAGTATCCGAAGAGTTCCGTGACGTTCTCGGAAACGAATTCGACCGTCCACCGCGGTTCATTCTTCCAGCGAAACAGAACCACGGGACTCCTGTTAAGAATCGACTCCAGCGCCCTAAGACGCGCCTCCGCTTCCTTCCGTTCGGTTATGTCGCGAAAGATTCCCTGGACGATCTTTCGTCCGCCCAACGGAGTAATCGCTGCCGTTATCCTCACCGGAACAATGGCGCCGTCGGCCCTGATAACCTCGCCCTCCGCATCATACTCGGATTCATTAACGTGGCTGCGAAACCGTCGTCGATAGAAGTCGGCGTGCTCGGGAGGATGAAGCTCGGTCTGATGCATGCCTATCATTTCGTCTCGGTCTTTGCCGATTAGATCTTCGGCGGCTTGGTTGCACTTCAGGATCTCTCCGGTTTCTGCATCCGCCCAGAAGATCCCGTCGGGAGAATGTTCGAAAGCGCGACGAAACCGTTCTTCACTTTCCTGCAACTCACGACGGGCCTGATTGCGCGCCGTAACGTCGTGAGTGATTGAGTAGAGGAGAATACGTCCTTTGAATTCAACAGGACACGAGTAGACGTCCACGTCTCGTATTTCACCCGTGGCAAGGCGATGCCGAAACTGGAAAAAGCCTTTTTGATTCAAACGGGCCTGATTGATCTCCTCGCGAACTTCCTCTGGAGGAAGTGTGTTGATATCGGTGATCTTGAGCCGCTTCATTTGCGGCAGATCATATCCGTAGAATGTCAGCGCGGCGGGATTGGCGTCCTCAATCGCTCCCGTGTCCGGATCGATCACGAGTTTGACGGCTGTGTGGTCCACAAACATCGTGCGAAAACGACGCTCGCTCTCCCGGAGGGCTTTTTCGGCATTTTTGCGGTCGGTAATGTCGAGAAAGGAGGCAAGCATCGCCACGGGCTCATCGGCTTGGTTTCTCACGAGGCTTGCCGTGAGCTGAACGTCGAAGCGGGCGCCGTCTGCTCTCAAGGCCACGAGTTCGCCGTTCCAGCCACCGTCGCTTTGTATTTTTTCGATAACTCGTGCTGCGTCTTCCGGGCTCTGCCAGAACTCGACGGCCGACCTGTCCAATATCTGCTCCGGCTCTTCATATCCCCACATTCGCAGGAAGGCCGGATTCACATAGTCTATTTTGCCGGTCATGTCGGCAATGGCGAGGCCGTTGATAGCCGATCGGTTGGCCTGATCCTGAACGCGAAGGATCCGCTCGGCTTCCTTGCGCTCGCATATGTCTGCAATTACTCCCACAACGGCACTCAATTTGCCCTCAACGTCTTTTACCGGAGACACCGAGACGTCGGCCCACATTGCTGTCCCATCTTTTCTGAGATAGCGTTTTTCATACCGGTGCGACAAAATGCGCCCGCTCATAAGCGCTTCGTAGTTGGCCCGAGACGCGGGACGATCATCCGGATGCGTCAGATCGAGAAAAGACCTTCCCAATAGTTCGTCGCGAGCGTAGCCGAGCATTCGGCAGAGAGCGGGGTTGGCGGTGGTAAGACATCCGTTTACGTTACTGGTCTCAATGCCGACGGCGGCGTTCGCCAAGATTCCTCGAAACCGTTCCTCGCTCGCTTGCAAGGCATCCTCGATACGCTTGCGTTCGGTGATGTCGATCATCGTCACGATGACGCGTTCGTACGTCTCCTCGTACCCCGACACCACAGCCCATTTCATCCACAGGTTGATCTCCGCCCCAGTCAATGTTTGGTTCACCGTCTCCATCTCGAATTCGGTGCGGCCCTCGGCGATGGAGACAATCCCTTCCAAGAACCACTCGAACGCCTGCCCCCACACGACGTCCCCGAGATTCGACAGCAGTTCCTCCTTGTTGCGGACGCCGTAAAGAGAGAGGCACCTGCGATTCACATCACGTATTCTTACCAGCGAGCCACACCGCCACACCT
>CAYLRL010000181.1:0-3658 GCA_964385875.1 uncultured Syntrophales bacterium | reverse complement strand
CTCGGGTCCAGCGAACTGGTCGGTTCATCCGCGATCAGGAGCGCCGGTTGCTGAATAAGAGCCTATAGTTTCGCTATTTTTCCGGTTTTATAAAGTCAATATCGCAGAGGTTGGTTGAAAGGTAAAGGCGTTCCTTCCATATCCTTTATGGAAAAACAGATACAAGAAGGAACGCCATGGGCAAAGGGGATCTACCGCAACGGTTTTGCGATTGACACGATTCGATTTGAGGATTGTTTCACGGCGCCCAGTCTCCTACGTTTTACGGCGCTGATGACCGGCCGGGTCCTGACCGTTGGAACGCACACGATGAGCCGGGTCATATTGCCGGTGGGCGCGCATCACTCAAGCAGAACATCTCAAGTCAGGGCATGTTTCTTTGGACATTCTCGATCTTCGGGCTTGACAGCGTAGCACATGCCGGCATAACGTAGCACCACAGATCCGGCGGATCGGGCTCTGCAGTCTCTCGACCGGCGCGCTGCCGCGCCTATGCGTCGCAGCCCGCTCCGTTGAATCCCGCAGGGCCCACAGGAAAGGAATGATTACTATGCGAGCGATTATGACAACGGTAACCGTGGGAATCATGGCGATCCTCATGATCGCGCCATGCGCTGCGGAGAGCGGAGATCGCGTCGAGGTGACGGATCTCGTTGGTCGGACGGTCACCGTTCCCGCGAACCCGAAACGGATTGTCTGCGTGAGCTCCGGATGTTTGCGGCTGATCTGCTACCTGGGAGCGCAAGACAGAGTCGTCGGAGTGGAGGCCTTCGAAGACCGCAAGAAGGCGGGCCGACCGTATCGCTACGCCAACCCGGAGCTTGTCAAACTCCCCGTCATCGGACCGGGCGGTCCCCAGAGCATCAACAAAGAGCCCGACCTTGAAGCGTTGCTCAAGGTCCGACCCGACGTCATCTTCATCACCTACATGAAGAGAGAGAAAGCTGACGCCTTACAGAAGAAAATCGGGATTCCGGTGGTGGCGCTCACCTACGGCCGCTTCGCCACCTTCGACCCCGTGGTATTCGAATCGCTTCGGCTGGCGGGGAAAATCCTCGGGAAGCGCGAGCGAGCCGAACAGATCTTGAACTTCGTCGAAGACGCCAAGAAAGACCTGGCCCGGCGGGTCGACTCCGTGAAGGATGCCGTCAAGCCTCGAGTTTACGTCGGCGCTGTCGGATACAAGGGCGCACAAGGCATTGTCAGCACGGAGCCCCTCTATCTGCCTCTGGATTGGGTAAAAGGAAACAACCTGGCCAAAACGGTTTCCCAGAGGGAGCATGTATTTATCGACAACGAGAAGTTGCTCTCGTGGGATCCGGACATCATCTTCATCGACGGGATGGGACTGGGGGTCGTCGAACGGGAGTATGCGAAAAAGCGGGCCTTCTTCGACGGCTTGAAGGCTTTTCAGGATCGTAAGGTATTTCTCCTCTTCCCGTTCAATTGGTATGTCACCAATATCGGAACCGCCATCGTCGATGCGTACGCGGTCGGAAAAGTGCTTTATCCTGATCAATTCGCTGATGTCGACATTGCCTCAAAGGCCGACGAGATCTATCGCTTCTTCGTCGGGAAACCGGTGTACGCCCAAATGGAACATGATTTCGGCGAACTCGGCGGTATCGTGCGTTTCCTGCGCGGCGGGGAGCGCAAATGACGGCCGGGAATAATGGGCTCGGATGTCGACGCAACGCCGCGTCGGGTTGACGATACGCTCAGGCTTCGACGCAAGCGATTTGACGCTGCGCTGTATATGAACCTCAACAATTGCGTTCGCCGGCGACGACCGGCGCCCCGCGGAAAAACCGTACTCCTGGAGGTCCTCAATGCAAGCCCTTCCAAAGGTGAGATACACAGGAAGAATACGAGAGATAACATTCGGTAAACCGGGATCGGAAATGGTTGTCGGAGGCGAGACCGGCTACAACTTTTACTCATTCGAGGGCGTTATGCCCAACCCGCCTCGCTTGGCGCTCCAGGTCTTGGACATTGAACCGGACGAGTGGCCCCTGGAAGCCCATGCGCCGTACGCGGACGTGGTCGGCGACCCGGTTGCGTGGGCGAGAAAGTGCATAGAGGAGTTCGGCGCCGATCTGGTGTGTTTGTGGCTTGCCGGCACGGACCCGAACGGCCGCGACCTTTCACCCGAGCACGCGGCGGAGACCGCTCTCAAGGTCGCGCACGGCATCGACACGCCGTTGATCGTGTGGGGAGTCTCCAGCGACGAGAAGAACACCGCAACGCTCAAGGCCGTGGCCGAGGCCTGCTCAGGGCTGAATCTGATCCTCGGTCCGGTCACCGAGACCAACTACAAGCAAATCGGGGCTGCGGCCATTGCTTACAAACATGTTGTGGCGGCCAATTCGCCGATCGACATCAACCTGGCCAAGCAATTGAACATTCTTCTGGAGAACCTCGGGGTTCCCGCGGACCGAATCCTGATAGACCCCACGACCGGGGCCGTTGGATACGGCATGGAGTATTGTTATTCGATCATGGAGAGAATTCGGCAGGCCGCGCTCACCCAAAATGATGAGAAACTGCAGTACCCGATCATCAACAACATAGCGGAAGAGGTATGGAAAACCAAGGAGGCGGGGCTCCGAGAAGACGACGATCCCACCTTGGGTAATCCGGGCGTTCGCGCGGTGAATCTCGAGGCGATCACGGCCGTGAGTGTACTGCAAGCCGGTTCGGACCTGGTGATTCTTCGGCATCCGGACACGCTTCGCCACGTTAGGGGCTATCTCACCAATATCCTGCCGGATGCCGACCTGGAGAGCATGGACGTGGATCTGTCCCTTGCGGCCAAGGCCGAGGCGCCTCCGCTCAAAACAAAGGCCCTGGCCCCGGCGCCGGTTCCCAAGGCGGTCCCGGAAGAAGCGCCGGCATCTGCGCCGACCGAACCGGAGTCGCCTGCGGCTACGGCTGAATCTTCAGCGATTTCGGAGACCGCCGAGGCCTCCGCTCCCGAGGCCGCATCACATCTCGGCGCCGAATCCCCACAGCGGGAAGAACCCGTAGAAGCCTCGTCCGCCGAGTCGGTCGCTCAGGAGCCTCCGACACCGACGACTCGGGCGGGAGAGGCGATCGATCTCACGGATGAGGACATCGAAGCGCTGAGAGAGATGATCGCGACGTTTCGGTCAGTCCGAAGCTTCATCGCGGGGCTTGCCGAGCTTGCTCGGAGATGAGGAGAAGGGCGGCCGGCGCCGGTCGCCGTGAAGGAGTGGAAGTATGACAGGTCCGATTTCATTCGATCGTCCTCCGGCGCCTCCGAGGGAAACCGCGCGAATTCGGCAGGCGCTTTCCGTGCGGGTCGACGCCGGACTCGTGCGTGCGTTCTTGGATACATGCGACCGCTTGGGCTTGAGACAGAGTGAGATGATGGAAATGGTGCTTTGGAACGCCCTGGGTAAACCGCCCTTGAGCTTCGAGCCGGAATTCATTGAGCAGGACAAGCCTTCGACCTCGAAATGACGGACGAAGGGGGCCGTTTTCCCACGCGTTCCTGCGGAATGCCCATTTTGAGAAGTCCGCGCAACGGGTCGTGGCGGTTCCTGTAATTCCTTCTCTGCCACGACGTCTCTCCGACGAATTCCCGGCCATGGATTAGGCCTCGGGTACGGTCTCGCCGTAGCCGCCGAGGTCCCAC
>CAYLRL010000180.1:0-3779 GCA_964385875.1 uncultured Syntrophales bacterium | reverse complement strand
GCTTGACATAGAAGACAGTCGCTCCAAGCCTCCCCCATCGAGATATCAAGCGCTTTTCGCCGGCCCGGTGAACGGTTTCCGCCGAAGCAATCTTTTCAGCGGCCGTATTTCGCCGCGCGACCGCTCGCTCAGTGCGTGCCGCGCGTGAAGGCTCGTTGATCGTGAATAGGCCGGTATACGGTCTCGAAGTCCACAGCATAATTGAAAACATCCCGTACATAGTGGCGCTGACCGTCAATGTCCACATTGTGGATTATAAGCAATTCCTCGGCTACGCGGGACGCCTGGAGGAGCTTCAGCAGCGACGGCGCGGCTCTTCACCCCGCAGTGATTTCCGTCTCCGTTCCGTTCCCCCGAAGCGCCGGGCGACCGGGAATTCCCCATCGGCGGACCTCAAGCGCCGATTCATGCCGGCGCGGGAGTGTGTGGACGAACTGATAGCACATCGGTTGACGGGCGCCAAGCCGAACCAGGACGGCGGCAGGTCCTTGATTCGGGTGATAAACGGGATCCGATCGAGTGCGGGGTCGGCTTTTCGTCGCGGCTGGGCAGGGCTGATTGCTCCTCCCGCCGCCTTCTGCTATGATAAAATAAGCGGTCTAACCGCCGAGAAAGCCGACGAACCCGTTCCGAGATTCGCTCTCAAGGCAGGAGGAAGGTGACCGAACGATTTTCCTATGAGAAGCCGCTGCTCGTCAGATTGACCGACGACGACCGGGGCGCCGGCGCGTGCATTGTGGGAACCGCGGTGCAAGGAGCGGGGTGCGCTTTCGGTCCCTCGGCGGGGAGCCAACAAGGATGTCAATCCGGAGGCTCCGCCCAGGGAAGGGGGGGATGCGGCGAGGGCAGCTCCGCAGCGGGCAAAGAAGGATGCCATAACGGCACGAGCGCGTCCGGCGGCGGGTGCCAAAACGGCCAGGTCGTGCGGGGGGGAAGGATGCGATAGCGGCGGGGTGGGGTGAGGCGCCCGCGCCCGGTCCGAGGTTATTCCGACTTCGCAAAATCGCCGAATATGAAAACGTAGCGTAGATCGTTCACGTCCACCGACGTGGTCGCGCCCCGAGTCTCAGCGTATACAACCCAACTGGGCTTCTCGTCATCCCCTCAACAGATCGCCGGTGAGTGCTCTCCGGTATTACCGTCGTACCATGCGAGAAGCACGGGGTCTTCGTTCAATTCAGCGGCCTTGGCCGAAGCGAGCGCTTTGGCCCCTGCGAAGCCCGGATGGCCCGAGTCAACTTTCACGCCGACTCTGCCGGTGAGCATCTCTTTCCAAACCGGTCTCGGATCGATCATATCTCTATCTTCACTCCCTCTTCATATGCGCTGATCCGCCTCGAATCGCCGCCCGGAAAGCGTGCGGTCTCGAAGCGCCGGCGCGTGTCCGGCCTCACAAATCATTTTCCGAGTAGTTCATAACAATGACTCCGCGTGACGCGCCCACCCCGCAGTAGTACACATGCCATCCGTCCATATTGAGGATGACGTTTCGATGGCCCCAGCCGTGCGCCGCGTCGTCATAGACCCAATTGTACACGCACATGTCGGCGATGTCCCGTAGCTGGGAATCGCTCATACCGGTCCAGTTATAATCGCCGACGCTCGAATAGAATATCGCAAAGAGATTTTCGCCCCGCTGTCCGTCACCCCATCCGGTCCAGCCGATCTGACCGAATCGGTCGTCGACCGTCTGCCATCCGGCAGGGAAGGAACTACTGTTGTGCGCGAAGACGCCGGTGTCCGCGACATTGTCCGCCTGCGTGTCCGCGATGTAGTCCACATTGGCATTGGGGATCAGAGCGGGCAGTCCTCTGTCCGTGCGTTCGACGTTGCAATAGTAGAGGGTGTAGTATTCGACGCGGCTGTCAGCCCACGCTTCCGCGTCATTGTGCGCGTCTCCGTTCAACTGCGTGGCCCACGCGGCGGTATAGGTATCTCCGTACAGCATGTCGGATTGGGCAAGCGCATTGTCGTACGGATTTGGCGTATCAAAACCGGTTGAGGACCATTCGAGCCGCCAATTGCGGTCGGCTTCCGACGAACCCGACAGGCAATCTCCGGACGCATCATACGACGCCCGGAGGACCGGACTATTGGCCGATCCCCACGGTCCATGCCCGTTGAAATACCCTTGGATGGCGTTCAGCGCGCCCTGCAACTTGAAATTCGACGCAGCGTCCGAGTTCATGAGATGGACTTGGCCGACTGTTCCGTCGCCGAGCATCAAGCCGGCCATATCTCCGAACGCGGACTGATACGAAGCCACATTCCCCGCGCCGATCGTCGAGTTCCCGATGGTGAAACTGTTCGCGCCCGTGTCGGCGGCTTGCTCGTGGAACATAACGGTCTCGAAGAACTGATACCCGTGGGATTGTGATATCGCTTCCATCATTGCGACGATCTCGGTCAAGCCGGCGTTGTCGTACGTCGAACCGGTGACGCTGATCACATTTTGTTTCAGATATTGCTGATTGGCGGAGTACGGTCCGCCGTCGCCCGACGCCTGATCGCTCAGGAACGCCGCTTGGAGCCCGTTGAAATCCCACGCTCCCAAGGTGTCCGACCCGCTGTAATCGTAGACTTCGTACGTAAACCAGACGCCGTTTCTCGACTCCGAGCCGTCGTAGATCGTCCATTGCCGATCGACCGAACCCGCGCCTGCGCTTTCAAACGTGAACATACATTCGCCGATGTAGTTCCAATTCTCGGAAGAGCCGGAGATTGCGGCGCCGTCCCAGGCGACGGGCGTCGCGGACGCGTCGGCGGTGTAGTCGATCTTCAGATCCGTTCCACTGTCGCACCAGAGCCAATACACCCCGCCGAGTCCGGCGCCCATAGAATTAAACGCAACCCAATCCTCTCCGTGACCGCCGGGCATCGACCGCCACGCGCCGTCGTACAGGAATTCCGCGGAGAAGCCGGAATACGAGTTCGTCGGAAGCGCGTACGGATCGCCGGACCCATCCTCCCATTCTACCCACGCGTCTTGGCCGGACGACGAGTCCCACCACTGCCATCCCCAACCCGAGTCTGTCTCCGAGCCCAGTTCGTATTTCATGGAGGATGCGCCGTCGATGGTATAGACCATCTCGTCGCCGGTCTGATCGTACTGGAATTCGACGCCGTGGAAGTCGGAGCGGGCTTGGCCGTCGAAGACGCAGACGCCGGCGTTGGCGTACGACTCGAAGTCCCACCAGCCGACATTCATCCAGTCCCAGCCCAGGCCGCGATTCTCCCACCACCAACCCGTCTCATAGTCAAAGGCCCATCCGAATGCGCCGATGCCCGGATTCCACCAGTAGCCGATTCCGAGGCCCGCGCCTATCCCTTCCAAGAAGACGTAGGACACGTCTTCGATGCGATGGACTCCACCGTCGAAGATCCCCGAGCCGGGCGTTGGACCGGACCACGGGCCGGAGGAGGCTTCCACCGAGCCGTCAAGAACGATGCGCTCCTCGAGCCGCTCGAAAATCAACTCGGGCGCGGCGGTCGTCGCCGGACTCGAATCGAACCTGAACATAGCTCACCCCTCGATCGCACTGATGGTATTCGGCCGAGCAGGCCGACCAACCGGGAGTAACGGGCCGCCGGCGAGTCATTACCATCCCCTGCGAACGCCTTCTTCACAGCGGGATCTCCTCGAATCGCCCCTTGTGGCGCGGCTTGATCGATAATTATACGGTCATTTTAAGCGGCTGTGCCGATCGTGTCAATTCCGGCGCGGTCCCATAATCCACGGTCAACTTTGACGAGATCCCCGTGTGCGTCGTCGATGGACG
>CAYLRL010000179.1:0-3861 GCA_964385875.1 uncultured Syntrophales bacterium | reverse complement strand
AGCCTCCCCCATCGAGATATCAATGGCTTGTCGCTATCCCGGTGAACGGTTACCAGCTTCTTCTATGCGAATGCCCGGGGCGTCGAATCGGTGTCCCTTTCCGCCATGGTTTCCGAGCGTCTTCTTCGTAGGCCCCGGAGGTCGACAGTCGGAAGGGGATCCGTTCGGCCGTGTGGATACGCGTCGGGATTCGACGGTTTCTCTCTCGCGCCGGTGATTCGGGAGGAACCGAAATCAAATACAGTGGTAAGGAATATGCGCAAAGAGACCGATGTTTTTGACGACATCGAAGGCCTGATTCTCGCCGAGGCCCGGAAGTATTATTCGGAGAAGGTCATCGAACATTTCATGAACCCGAAGAACCTCGAGACCATGGAAGATCCGGATTGCTTCACTGCGATGAGCGGAATATGCGGCGATACGATCGGCATTTATGTCGATCTCGACAACAACACTATCCGCCGCGCCACATTTGTGACCGACGGCTGCGGGCCGACAATCGCGTGCGGAAGCGCGCTCACGTCCATGGCGCAGGGATTGAGCATAGAGCAAGCCCAAGCCCTGACGAGTCAAGACCTCATCGACTATCTGGGCGGTCTGCCCGTGGAACACACCCATTGCGCGGACCTCGCGGTGAATACGCTGCGCGGCGCGGTCGAAAAAGCCCGGAAGTCGTCATGACTATCGCCCGACAGATCCGACGAACACTCGAAGCGCAGGCCGAGAACCTCCGCGCGAGCGACGTTCGGATCGGGCTCGGGTACACCGCGGTCAAGCTTGCCGACGATCGCGCGGGAGTCGCGTACACCTTCACGGAAGGACTGCGCGGAGGATGTTCGATTTTCACGGGGAAGAATCCGTTGGCGGGTCTTCCCGCGGGAGAGCTGCTCGCCTACCTCGATTCATCCGATCCGGTTGAAGTCGCGGTCGGCTTGGCTACGGCGAACGCGCTGGCGAACAACACTCCCGAGAATCCGGTGTATGGAGATGTGCTCGAAGAATTGGATCTTCGACCCTCCGACACCGTCTGCATGGTCGGGTTTTTCGCTCCGCTGATCGACGGCATCGAGCAGCGAGCGGGTCGTTTGGAGATCTGCGAAGAGACCGCTTCCGCGAACACGCGCTTTCGAGCCGCGTCCGACGCGGTCGATCTTCTCTCTTCGTGCGACGTTGCGATCATAACCTCCACAGCCATCATCAACGGGACCGTCGACGGCCTCCTCGATGCGGCCTCCTCCTGCCGTGAAGCGGTCATGCTCGGTTCGAGCACGCCGTTGATTCCCCAAGTCTTCGATCAAACGCCGATAACCCTGCTCTCGGGCATCACCATCAACGATCCCGAGGGGATACTCCGAACGGTCGGCGAAGGGCGAGGAACGCGCTTCTTCAAGCCCTTCGTCACAAAGTGGAACGTGCGGCTGCGGAGGTGACGGTGTCGGAAAACCACCCCAAAGTCAGCGTGACGATTCTCGTGGACAACCACGCGCCTCCGGGCCGGGGTCTCGCGGCCGAGCACGGTTTCTCAGCGCTGATCGAGCGCGATGACGCGCGGGTCCTCTTCGACACCGGCCAGGGCCTCGCGCTCCCGGCGAACGCCCGCGCGCTCGGGAAGGACCTTTACAAACTCGATGCGGTCGCGCTCAGCCACGGTCATTACGATCACACCGGCGGCCTGCTTCACGTATTGCGCCTGAACGGCGGTATTCGGGTGATCGCGCATCCTCAGGCCTTGGGGTCGCATTTCGTGAAACGAGCCGAGGAAGCGGCCCCGCGTGAAATCGGCATTCCCCATGAGAAAAGCGCGATGACGGATACCGGCGCGCGGTTTCATCTGACCGATCGGTTCGAGGAGATCCTTCCGGGGATTCACTTCACCGGCTATGTGCCGCGGACCTTCTCGGGCGTCGAGGACGATCGGTTGCTTGCCTCGCACGGGTCCGGCTTTGCTCCGGATACGCTGCCCGACGACGCGTCGTTGGTCCTGGAAACCGTTTCCGGACCCGTTCTGCTGCTCGGCTGCGCTCACGCCGGCGTCAGGAATATTCTCGAACACGTCTGCTCGACAATCGGATATGATCGGGTTCACGCGGTTATCGGAGGAACGCATTTGGCCTTCTCCCCGCCGTCGGAAATCAGCGCGGTGATCGAAGCGTTCGAGCGGCGTTGCGTGGAACTGGTCGCCACCGCCCATTGCACGGGGGACGGACCGAACGAAATCCTGCGCGATCACTTCGGACCTCGATTCCGGCACGCGGAAGTGGGAGCGACCTTCAACTTCGGGTAACTCCGCCAATCATCCGGCAAAGGACTTCCCATGAAAGCAGCACTCGACGAACAGCGGCCCCAAGCGGTGATAATTGTGAAAGATCCCGCGGCCGCGGGGAGCGTCACCGCTCTTTGCGAAGAGATGGGTATTGAGGTAACGGTCTTTGAAGATCCCCGCGCCGCGTTGGATTATTGCACGGACCGGCCCCCGGATCTCGCTATTGTGGGAGACGAGGAAGCGCCGCTCACCACGCGCGAAATCATCGGCGGCCTCCTCAAGATCTCCTGGACTACCCATACGATCCTCATCAGCGAAGATGACGAAGAAACGGTCCACGAAAAAACCGAAGGGCTCGGTATACTCGGCCATATCTCCGGGCCCGGCGATACGGTAACCCTCAAGGAACTGCTCACACGCTTCACCGCGATGCGATCGCCCGCGTCTACCTGAACGAAGCAATTCGAACGGCCGGAATGCAACGATTCCGGCTCGGAAATATTCTCCAAGGGAGCGCGCTATGGAAAAGATTCTGATCCTCGGATGCAAGAAAGCCATGGATGACGTGTGCATCGGTTGCAGCCGCTGCATGGTGGGATTCAACCGCCGTGAAGGAGAGTTCGCCCGGTACAAGGACCAGGACGCGGAACTCATGGGGCTCCTCAACTGCGGCGACTGCCCCGGGGCCGGCGTGGTCACCCGCCTCGCTCAGGTGAAGCTCTGGAACGCCCCTCTCGAAGAGAAGCCGACTAAGATCCACATCGGGCCGTGCCTCACCCACCACTGTCCCCATGCGGAGACGATCATCAATAAAGTCAGAAACAAGTCGGCCATAGAGGTAATCGAAGGCACGCACCCCTATCTCCCCGAGGACATTTTCGCCTGATCCGGCGCCGAGCGACAATCGATCGATATCCTCCGACGGAATGTCGAGCGCAGGATTCTTACAAAGTTTCGACCTCGGTTCCATCGCCCCGCGTTTGAATGCGCGAGTCGCTCCTCGCCTGTGTGAGCGCGGGCGGCTCGGCGGTCTTTTGTTCGGCTCTACCCCCCTGCGTAAATCAATATCTTGACTTTTGTTATATCAGTTCGGTATAATTGGTAAAAATGTTTTCGTGCGCACTCGGAGAAGAAAGCGAGGATTTCAGATGTTCCGTCCACTCATAGCTCCTGCCATCATCGCCGCGGCGGTCGTCATTTGCTGCGGTTTCGCCGACATGAGCCGCGCCGAACCCGGCGCTCCCCAGGCGCCCGCGTCTTTCTCGTGGCTGCCGCACGGGTACGGCGGGGACATGTGGATTCACAACACCAAAATCACCCGCAAGAAAGGCGCCCACGGATTCCGCAACGCGCCCTCCCACACCGGATCTTGGTCTCAACCGCTCTGGGGATGGGATGTGAACGGCTACTACCACGGCCCCCAAGTCCCGGAGGTCGACCCGGCGATGTGCCAACTCCCCATAGGACTGCTCTATCCGGAAAACGGCCCCATGATGCCGCCCCCGCAGAAAATCGGAAAGATCCGCAAAGTGCATAAATAAATAAGGCTCTTCGCTATTGTATGTGGGTAACCTGAAGGTCAAGCTTACCGGCAATGA
>CAYLRL010000178.1:0-3933 GCA_964385875.1 uncultured Syntrophales bacterium | reverse complement strand
CCATCGATGAAGAAGCGGAAGTACGCCGCCTCATGGAGCGGATGATGAGCGCGGCAGGGCGGCCTTTGCTTGACATGAAGGTGGATTTTGAGGATTAGAGTGCAGGGCATTGGCATCATTGGGGAGGCTCTCTTCGAGAGTTCGCTGTGAAAGGTCCTTTCGTTATGACGATGAAGTATGTCCCGCCGTGTGCGGATTCCGGTTGGTTTGGCCGATTAGGGAACCGATGACCTGCCGAAAACGTCCCGATGCGCTCATTAACCGACACTGCGAAATGCCCTCCTTCATTCGTCCAAGATCACCCAGTTGTGGGTCTCCGACATCCTCTTGTCGAGTTGCGCCCCGGATATTAGACCGGCTGAAACCAACTTTCTGAAGAGACTCTGAAGACCTTTGGGCGAAATCCCATACCGTTCCATCAATTCAGAGTCCGACATTCCGGATTCTACGCATTTGAGAACATCTCGCGCAGATATCGTCACCTTCCCCGGCCGACGCTCGGGCCTTCCCGCATCCTTCAGGTCTAGCGCTACAGTTCCGGTATCTTTGTACACCTTTGCCAAGGTCGGGGACTCCGGCCAATGACCTGAAGCGGCAAGTTGGTCGGCGAGACTGTGGAGCGCCTTCGCGGACAGGTTGAATTCTTTCATGATCTCCAGTTCGCTTGCGCCCTCTTTCATTCGATTGACAATCACCTTTGGTTGAACTTTGATAGGATCTCGGCGTTTCAGGGAGAAACAATCGTCCTTGTACGCCATGGGTCCTTTCTCACGAGAAGCCAATGAAAGACGTCTTCTTTCCAAGGCGTTAGCCACATTGATCAATATTTCGTTTCTATCAAAGGGCTTGATTATGTAGCCGAATGCCCCGGACTCGATGGCGAGCACGCCGGTCTCCTTATCGTCCACGGCCGTTACGACCAGCACCGCTGTGGAGGGAAAAACCGGTTTGATCACATTGAGGAGGTCCAGACCCGACATGCCGGGCATCATGATGTCCGTGATCACCAAGGCGATCTTCTTGTCCTGAAGTATCTTGATCGCTTCTTCGCCGCTGTTGGCGGTGTGACACCGGTAGCCCTCCGGCTGGAGGAATTTGGCCAGGAGGTTGCACACAGAGGGCTCATCGTCCACAATTAATATTTCGACCGAGGACTGTACAGCCATTCGACCCCATGCCTCCTATGGACTAAGCGCGATCCCAAGAAAAGAGCCAAACGAACTTCGGCGGTTCTTGCCGAGTCTTAGCCCGGACGACCCAATGGAAAGAGTTCCACCGTCAAATGACCCGGGCATCGAGCCGCCATCTCGTTCATCGATGGAGCCCGTCAGTCAGTGTAATCGTCACGTTACACAACACGACGAACTGCGTCAACCGGCCGTTCAGTCGATGCGTATGGAAGCCGCTCTTCTGACCAAAAACGAAACACGTGTGCACGTCTCGATATAGAATCTTAAAGGGGGGTGCACAAAAATCACACACTTGATTTGTCCGTCCTCCAGATCGCTCGCTTGTCGCCGTTTCTTCGATCAGGCCGACAAGGCCTTTTGGGCTTTTGGTGGTTTTTTGGGCGCCTCAAGAGATCCGGCTTTCCACCTGAGTGTTCGCACCGAGAAGCCGGCTTCGGTAACCCGCTGATATATTCATATTCCACGATTTGCGCTCGAATGTGGCGCGGCCGGCATGCCTCTTGCTTGGAAGGCGAAGAGGAGGAAGTGCGCAGTTAAGACGGGGCGAGTCGCGAGGCTTAATCATGCGCAAGAACTCTTCGGTTCGAGGCCTCCTCGACCAATACTTTTGGAGGGAATCATGCCGCCGAAGGGCAAAATCAATGTCCGATCTTTCGTCCACGACCTTCGTTCACGCATGAGCGCCGCAGGGCTGATGCGCAAATACCGATTGTCGTCGGAGCAGATAGAAGCGGCCCTGAGGGCTTTGGAGCGACGAGTTGCAAATCCGGCCCATCTCTATGTTCGATCCGGCCGCGAATCCGACGCCAAGGATTGTCGGACACGTTCGCAACTACGTCACACAGTCCATATTCTTATTCGCGTTCAGGATGCGGACAATCCGAGGATGAAGGGCAGAGCAGTGGATGTTTCCCGTAAGGGCCTCAGAATCGTTGGCATGGAGAACCGTGTTCACCAGGGTAGGCGACTGGTTGTATTCCCACCACCTGCTTTCAAAATCGATCCTATTTCTTTCGACGCCCGCTGTTGTAGGCTTAGTGCCCCTTATGAGAACGGGCCTTCCGGAGCGGGGTTTGCCATCACGGTTATTACAAAGGAAAATCGGCGACGATGGTCCGCATTAGTTGGCCGGATTATCGAACTGAATTGGGTGAATCCGCCGACCGAAGATCTTAAGGATTATGGCCTGGACGCTCACAAACAATCCGGACATGAGGCGCGGTGGACGTGTCCTGCTTGTCGCATGCCCCAGAACCGTCCGCACGAGGAGTGTCCTCAGTGCGGTGTTATCGTAGCAAAGTACGCGACGGTCCAACGGTCGGATACATCTTCGGCCGAGAGCCTCCGGCGCAAAGCTTCCTATCGTTGACCCTCGTTCGGGAACCAAATTGCCCCTCAAGATACACATGGTGAAGGAAATCAAAATGCGCCCCAAACGAACCATTCGAGCGAAGGATGTGGTGAACGACATTCGAGCGGGTCTCAATGACGCGGAGCTGATGGGCAAGTACAAGGTCTCCGCGCAAGGTCTTGCACGTATCTTCACAAAGCTCATCGAAGCGAGGGCGGTTCGACCCGGCGAACTCGAAGGTCGATTTCCGTACCTTGATGACACGGTGAATGTAGAGAACCTGCGTAAGTCGGTCCGAAATTACGTCGTGTTTCCTTTACCGATTTACGAAGTTGGAAGACTTGAAGTCGAAGGAACGCTCAGAGACGTAAGCGAGCATGGACTCCAAGTGGCGGGCATTGAATGCGCGGTAAATGAGACGAAGGAATTTCTTGTCCGGGCCGATGAGTTTCACGACGTTTTCCCCTTTGTATTTCAGGCAACCTGCCGCTGGGTCGGCGGAGGGGGCGGCGGGTCGGAGTCGGCGGCGGGCTTCGAGATCACCGAAATCTCCGATCGAGCGCATGAACAACTTCGCGCCATCATCAGGGTGCTCACGTTTCCGGACAAAGAATCACCGTTCGCGCCTGTTCGGGCATCGTCGGCGCCTGTGAACGCTTGATGAGAAGCGCGCCGTCCTGTTCAGTAGAAAGGAGTCCAACATGCCGCTTTTATTGGAATCCAACGCTGTGGCCATGATTCGAGCGGGTTCCGCCGTTTCCGGGAGAGAGGATGCGCCGTTGTCCGAAACATTCGATACACCAGACGGCGATTACGCATTTGGAGAGCCGGGAGACGTTGAGACCGATCCGGCCCTCCCTATGGATTTGGACGGCGCGGACAATCAGGTGACGCTATTGGATCTTGTCGATTCGTCGACACTGCAGAAACTGCAGGACTCCTTTGCATACGCAACCGGCGTCGCCGCAACCATACGGGACACTGAGGGGAATCCCATCACGCAACCAAGCAACTACTGCAAGGTTTGTGAAATCATCCGAGGCACAGACGAAGGCAGACGCAGATGCGCCCGGTCGGGGAGAGTGATCGGCGAGAACTCAGCGCGGTTGATGAAACCGACCTATCAACGATGCCTGAGCGTGGGCTTTCTCGACGGGGTTGCGCCGATAATTGTGTCAGGGGCTCACTTGGCCAATTGGACAATCGGCCAAATCAACGACGGGGAGGTTGATCAGCGCCGAATTGAAGCATACGCGGAGGAGATCGGGGCCGATTCGGCCGAAATGATCGCCGCGTTCCAGAAGATGGAAAGTGTTTCTGTGGCGCGATTCCGGCATGTTGTAGGCTTCCGGATAGTACGGACTGAAATGGGGTGAGATTTTCAGAATAGGT
>CAYLRL010000177.1:0-4009 GCA_964385875.1 uncultured Syntrophales bacterium | reverse complement strand
ATCGACCAATTGTGGGAAGAATTCTGGGACTTCAATACCGACTCCGAAAAGAACCTTCTCTATCAAAGATACGCTGATATCATCAACAATAAGAAAGATGACGCCGATATCCAACAAGCTACGTGATGTCAAATACTAACGGATTCGCGCAGTACCCGTTGCGAATTGCGAACGTGTTGCGAATCGCAATGCTCTCGCTAGCGTGTGGCACGACGTTGGCGGATTGGCTCATGCTCATGAGAAGCTTTCTGCCCCGGACCGAAAAACCGCTTTGAAGCGCGATCCTCTTTGCGCAGGACCATTTTCGGTTTTGCAGCTTTCCCGTCAATGCGCCAGTTCTGTTTTATCGTACGGAAACGGACGAGATGTCTCCAAAGCACTTCGCGAACGTACATGGGAAGAAGCCGCAGCGCCTCTGTAAAGGCTCCATTAGTTGACAGCATAATGGTACCAAAATAGCTCACAGGTTCTAACACCAGGGCGGTTAACAACTTGCAAAACCCCATGGACGCCCGGAATCCATGGGTTTGGGGCCCGGTTTTCCAGAGAGCAAGTAGCCGTTTGCCCATGCGGGGAGGCAACACGGCGGCCATCCTCGTGAAATCATTAAGGGGGTGGTCGGAGACAAAGAAGAAGTCCTTTTGCCTTGCGTCCACCAGTTGGTCCGGGCACTCGGCCTTAACACGATCGTACAACTGTGTTCCCGGGTAAAGGGTGAGGGAAAAAGTGTGCAGGAAAAAGGGCCTGGGCACTTCAAGAAGCGTCTGCACCGTTTCCAGCCTATCCTCATCGGTCTCCAACGGATTGTCCACGATCACATCGTACCAGGTGGCTATCCCCATTTGTCTCAAGAGTCGGGCCGCCCGTAGAAAGCTCTCTCTGGAAGTCTTTCGGTGGTACACTTCCCGACAAACCCGGTCACTTCCACTCTGCAGGCCCATGCTCACCCAGCGGAGCCCCGCATCCTGCAAACAGCGAAGTCGCTCTTCTGTCACGTAGGTCGGCATGGTCCTTATGATGAAAGGTTTGCCTACCCTCACTTTGTACTCCGCCGCGAACAGCCGCACGCGCGTCTCTTCCATCGCGAGAAACGCGTCATCCTGGAAATTGATCCAACCGACGAAGGGGTTGTCACGCACGGCTCGTTCCAGCTCGCATAGGATATGCTCTAAAGAGCGTCGGCGGATTCTCTTGCTGCCGTACAATCTCGCAAGAAAATTATTGCAACAGTATGTGCACGAAAAGGCGCAGCCACGAGTGGTCATTATCTCATAATGCCTGCCCTGGTACCTGCCGTGACGCCGATAAACATCCTGGTCGAGCCTGACGATTTCACCGCTGTCACATTGAATAAACGCTTCTTCCGGTATATGGTCGAGGATCGGCATTTCGTCAAGGTCGTCAATGAGCGGACTCAAGTCGTTCCGGACCATTTTTCCGTTTTCAAAATAGCACAGGTTGGGGATACTCCGAGGATCCTCTCCGGAATAGAGTGCGTGAGCAAGAGATACCGCTGTCTTCTCCCCTTCACCGACGCACGCGTAATCGGCATAAGGGAAGCAGCTCTCCGGTGAAATGGTTGGGTGAATGCCGCCCCAGACAAGAGGAACATCCGCAAAACGAGCCCTCAGATGCTCGCTCAGCGTCCGGGCAACGTAGTACTCGTTGGTCATGAGACTCACGCCCACAAACAACGGCTGCTGTCGGTCCAGCCAATCGAAAAGCGCTGAAAGCGTTGCCGACCCGAAATCTAGATAGGGCAGGTGCAGCAAGCGGGAACGATACCCGCGTGCCAGAAGCTCGTAGTGAAGGCTTTTCAACCCAAGCACAGAGAGATTGGCTTGCACGGAAATGAGGACTACCCAGCGATCCTGGCACATCCTCCGACCTCCCTGACCAACATGGCCGAGCCCGTGGCCGAATGGTTCGTCACAGCCTTCATGTATCCATCCTGTCGCTGCAAACTCCACCATGGCTCCGGCTGTTGATCCCCAAAAAAGGTGAGGAGTCCACGGCAGAACGTAACACCTTGCCTTACGCGTAACACGAAGCGGCCAGGCCCAGCCTTATCATTCAACATGCCGGTGTCTAAAGCTTTCTCGGCGGACCCGACCGCCCGCAGCCACGTACGGCGCAGCATGCGTACGAAGTGCGAAGTTTCGGCGAGTGTCCTTAAGGCTTCTTAACCACATCCTCCGGTTGTGAGGGCGACGGGATCTTCGCGGAGTCCAGGGCTTCGAGCAGCTTTTTGGGTACCTCTGCGTCGGGAGCAAGCGCTCGCGCCCGGAGCAAATGGGTTTGAGCCTCTTTCTTCTTCCCTGCCGACATCAGGAGTTGGGCAAATCCTGTATGATATACCGCGAATTTTGGCTCCTGAGCAAATATTCCGTTAAACTGCTCGACAGCCTTAACGATCTTCCCCTGTCTTGCATAAACCCTCGCCAAATCGAAACGAACCTCGCTATTGTGCGGAGCTGCCTTGATAACTCTTGCCAACAATTCCTCGGCCACCGAGAGTTTATCCTTATCCATGGAGTAGATTTTGCCGAGGACGGCAGGCACATTGAGATTCTTCGGATCCAATTGCGCGCTTTTCTTCAACGCTTCCACCGCATTGTCCAAATTCTTCTTCCGGAAATAAGCCATGCCTAAGAAAAAATGCGCAGCCGCCGAATCGGGGTACTTTTTGACACACGCACTGAACTCCTTGATAGCCGTTTCCAGATCCTTCACTTGGGCGGCTTGGTGTCCCTTCGCAAGGCATTCTTTCACTTCCGGCGAAATGTGTCGCATGTCGGCTTTTTCATCAATTTCAGCCGCGTTTCCGCAGCCCATGCACAGCGTTAGGACACAGATGGTGGCGACTAGTATAGCGCCTATTCTCCTGAGCATGCTTTCCTCCTTGGCGTTCCGGAGCTAAGTGATCTTCCCGACGCCAACCTAACCGAATAGCCCGTGCTTGTCAATCATTTTGCTTCGCCGATCGGACTATTTCGTTAACTCAGACGTGTGCAGCGCTAATTGGTCGATTTTGGTGCTGCCTTAGCCGGGTTTTCGGCGGCGGCCGGGATAGTCTCATCAGACTGGTTCCTGCCGTAAAGCAGCTTCTTTTCTCTCTCTATTCGGTAATTCCGGAATGGGTCCCACAGGTCGGTCAAAAAAAGTCCCCGCAGATTCACCATGGCTTCTGCGCCTTCCGTCGACCATCGCATACCGGATCGTTCCATCCGATCATTACTGAGATTCCAGCATCTGCCATCGATGAGGCCGCCGGCTATCGGCAGCCCCATAGCCGGATGCGTGGCGTATTGCATCCGGTCGCGGTTGTTCATAAAATAGCCACGCACCTTGAACCGCTGCGTCTTGGGCTTCTCATTGACCAACCTGTCCGCAATCTCTTCGGCGCCGCGCCGTTCGTAGGGATCGACGCTGAGCGAGGCGGTGACCAGCGCCATCTTCCTTTTCCCCGGTTTGTCCGGAGTCGGCCGCTGGTCGGGGTTCGGTTTGCACATGGGAAGCCCTTTCCGATCCATTGTGTCCACTAGTATCGGCCCCTCTTCTTCCCGAGGAGGCGGTTCCGGGGAATCGATCAATTCCCTTGCTCCTTCGGTCATGTCCGAGACGACTCTTTCGACCGGTCGATGAGTACCGTCGATTGCCGGCGCTCTTCGATCCACTTGGCGGCGGACTCGTACGTGGTCTCTACGGCTTGACCGGACATCCATTGTTGAAAAACGTAGGAATACTTCCCCTTGGAAAGGTTCGGTTTTGAGGCCGGCGGAAACGCCCCCTTGCCGTCATCACCCGGATAGAGCGAGTGTCTATAATTCTGTCTTAATGGAGCAAGTTTGGCTATTCTTAGTTCCACGGTCAACAACCCAATTCAGGGCGCGTGATAGCCGGTCTATGAGCTGGTCTCTGTCCTTGGCAATGAAATCCGAGAACCACTCTGCTTTCATAAGCAGCCAGAGCCTCTCGATGGGATTCAGATCCGGTGAATATGGAGGCA
>CAYLRL010000176.1:0-4074 GCA_964385875.1 uncultured Syntrophales bacterium | reverse complement strand
AGCCTTCAAGCCAACAAGAAGAGCATCGAAGGAACCACGCATCCGGATAGGAATGAGGTGGACCCCTTGGGCGGTCCCTTTTCCTCCAACCCTCCGCTGACGGCATGGGCCCATCGTTGTTCGGCGGCTTCTCAGGCACTATGGGACCGTCCGACTTCCCGTCGGCGCGCATGTCGGACGTTCGGCCGGCAACCTTCCCCGACCGGCCCTCAGAACCATCATCCGGGGCGCCGGCCCTTCACCCTATGACACGTTCATTCACTACTCCCAGCCGGTTTTGATCGGCGCATCTAATAGTTCCCCATGGAGATATCAAGGGCTTATCGCTATCCCGGTGATCGATCACCGACCATTGATCGTATCCGCCTCATGCGTTTATTATGTATCGAGTTCCCCCTTGAGTCACGCGCACGTTGTTCCTGTTCGCACAAGTGAGGACGCTTATGCCGAGAGAGACCTACAATGAACGGCTCAAGGCCGTCTCCAAGGCCGATTTCGAATTCGTCAAGCAAACCCCCCTATTCGACGCGATCCCCCCGGAGGCGCGCCTCAAGCTTTTCCGCTCAATCAAACGGAAGGCCGTAAAGGCCGGTGAGCGCTTTATACACCAGGGTGAAGAGGGCGACAGCTTCTATGTTATCCGAAGCGGCACCTGCGCCGTGAATCTCGAGAAAGACGGCGCGGTTCACCCCGTCGCCATTCTCGGGCCCGGCCACGCGGTCGGCGAAATGGCGATATTGACGGGAGAGAGCCGCAACGCGCACGTGGACGCCCGGACGGATATGGACCTCTGGTGTCTCGGTCGTGACGAGTTCGAAGATATCTGCTCGGAACATCAGGAGATTCGACATTTCCTGACGGGCATACTCACCAACAGGCTCGATCGATCGCGGCTGACGGCGGACCGCCCCATCGGCAAATACATGATCACGGAAGTGCTCGGACGCGGCGGCGGCAGTATTGTTTACAAGGGTGTTCATGCGACTCTGGACATGCCCGTCGCGATCAAGATGCTCAAACACAAGTTGGCTATGGACGCCCGCTTTCTCGAGCAGTTTCAAGGCGAAGCGCGCACGATCGCAAACCTCAACCACGAGAACATCGTCAAGGTGTACGATGTGGAGCAACTCTATCGAACGGTCTTCATCGTCATGGAATACCTTGAAGGGCGAACGGTCGAGCGAATTATCTCGCAAACCGGTCGACTTCCGCTGAGCAAGGCCCTGGACATACTCATCCAAGTCGCGGCGGGTCTCGGATACGCTCATGAGAGCGGCATCGTGCACCGCGACGTCAAACCGGCGAACATCTTCATCCAGTCCAACGACAAAGCGAAAATACTCGATTTCGGTCTCGCAGGCTCGCCCGGAGTCAGCGATTCGCGGATCATCGAGGCCACCCCGTACTACGTGCCGCCCGAGCGCATCAAGTGCGCCGCGGTCGACGCGCGATCGGACATCTATTCCCTTGGAATTACGGCGTTTCGGATGGTGACCGGCGAATACCCCTTCCCCGACGACGACGTGGCCAAGCTGCTCCAGATGCACCTCAAAGACCCCCTGCCCGACCCCCGCTATTTGGCCAACGATTTACCGGATGACTTCTGCGCGTTCATCGCCAAGGCCACGCGGAAAAACCCCGCGGACAGATTCCAGAGCGCCGCGGAAATCATCGAACATCTGCGTCCAACGGCGAGAAAACTCGGAGTCAGTGTCGGTGGGGATTCCGCGCGCTCGCTGACCTCGACCAACCTGATGCTTCGATATCGTGACGAACATACGGCGATCGTCAGACGGCTGGTGAAGGATTTCAGCAAGGAACTGGAGAAGATCGGCGCGGTCCTGTTGGAAGCCGAATTCAAAGATATCGAATGTGACTGAGCGCGCGACGCGCTCGAACGGCCTCAGATCTCCGTGACCACGGGCTCGTCGGTCAACGGAGGCCGCATCAGCAGGGTCACCGCGGTTCGGGCGCTCTGCGCGATGTCCGGATACTCGTCGATCAGCGAGGTCAGCTGGCGAAGGTGATCCGCTGTGCGGTAAATCAGCATGGCCAAGTCCCCTTCGTCAGCGGCGATATGTTCGGTGAGTTCCGGCCATTCGATCTCTCCGGCCCAGAGATAAACCGCCGCGGCCGGCCAGAACATGACCGAGGGCACATCGAAGCCCTGATCCGTCAAATATCCGAGAAGCGGCTTTAAGCGGGCCATATTTCTTTTGAATTTCTTGGCCAACCCCCGTGTGGATTTCCAGAGGTATTTGCTCACCAACGGATCTCTGTCCTTGTCCAAGACGAACGGGGCGATGAGAGCGGCCAACTCTCGCGGATCCAGATCGTCCAGAACGCCGTCCCGTATCAATTCCGCAATGAGGAGGGGGTGATCGAGCCTGAGTTTGGCCGCCCACGTTCCATCGTAATTCGGCGTGCCGTTTTCGTCGACGTAATCGAGCTCCCGGAGCATGTCCAGGTGCCGCTGGAATTCGTGGAGCAGCTTCTGATGAACCTTCTCCGCTCGACGGGGTTTCTGCTGAAAACCCGCAAAGGAGAGCCGCATAAGCTCGCGAACCCCTTCGGGATCGTGGGACAGCAGGAGATTCAAGGTCATCGAGAAGTTCACCTGGATCTGCGATCGGAGAGGTTCGGGCTCCGATTGGAAAAGATCCTTGATCAGCTCCGTCTTCAGGAACTTGGTCGGCACGATAAGAGAGAAGCCCGAGTTGTCCATGCCGCGGCGACCCGCGCGTCCCGTCATTTGATGAAGATCCGTCGCCGTCATGTCCACGAAAGACTGCCCGTCGAACCTGTCGCTCTGGAGTATGACGACCGTTCGGGCGGGGAAGTTGACTCCCGCCGCGACGGTTGAAGTCGAAAAAATCACGTCGAGATGTCCCTGCACCATCATCTTCTCAATCAAGAGTCGCCAAGCGGGAAGCTGCCCCGCGTGATGCGATCCCGCCCGACAATGGACCAACGCGTCCATCTGTCGTTGATTGCGCGCGTCGGGCATGTTCTCCAATTCGGCTTCGAGCGCGTCGCGAAATCCGCCCTCTTCGGACGCGCGGGCCGAAGAGGATAGGTGAAGGAGGGCCTTGTCGCAATCGGCCCGAGACTTCAGGAAGACGATGGCAGGCAACAGATCGAATCGCCGCATCGTCTCGACTATGAAGTTCAAATCCGGCGGAGGTTGTTGTTCGGATTTCTTGCGACGGCGTTTGGCCTTCACATGCTCGGCCACTTTCGGAAAGAGGTTCCCCTCTTTGAAGAACGGGGTTAACTCTCCGTCAGGCGTGAGAAAGAGCACATGCAGCGGAACGGGGCGCCGGTCGGCCTTTACCACCCCGCATGGCGCCTCTCGGATGTCCTTCAGCCACGCCGCGATCATGTCCGCGTTCGAGATCGTGGCGGACAGCAACAAGAGGCGCACGGAGGACGGCAGGTAGATCAGCACCTCCTCCCAGACCACCCCGCGATCGGAATCGCCAAGGTAGTGCGCTTCATCCAGAATGACCAAGTCCACGGACGGACTCTCTCCGGACTGCATCGCGTCATAGAGCTGATTGCGCAGGATTTCCGTCGTGCCCACGATGATGGGCGCGTCCGCGTTCTCCTTTCGATCGCCGGTCAGGATTCCGACCTTGTCCGCTCCGAACTCGGCGCGGAATTCTTCATACTTGGCGTTTGAAAGCGCCTTGAGCGGGGTCGCGTACCAGACGGACCGTCCCCGGGACAGGAATTCCTCGGTCGCCCGCACCGCGATCCACGTCTTACCGGATCCTGTAGGCGCCGAGACAAGCACGTCTTCCCGCAAAACCAACGTGGTAGCCTGCGTTTGGAAAGGGTCGGGCACGAAGGGCCGAGGTTCGGGCCTCCCGATATCCTTGAGGAGCTTCTTGGCAGCTCGATCGAGGCGCACCGTCTGTGAATCACGCGGAATCACCGGTCGAGCGGGTTTTCGTCCGCGATGGGGTGGACGTCGGCCCGTGACCTTGCGGTTCGGACCCCTTTTCCGAGGAGGCTTCATTAATTGTGGGAGGCTAACTCAATATGGACGCCGACACAAGTGAATCGATACGC
>CAYLRL010000175.1:0-4157 GCA_964385875.1 uncultured Syntrophales bacterium | reverse complement strand
GCCTCCCCCATCGAGATATCAATGGCTTGTCGCTATCCCGGTGAACGGTTACCTCCTTTCATTGTGCGCCGGTTTGTTCGCCGTGTTTTGTACAAACTCCGTGCCAAAGGAGAGTAGACGTCCCGTGTCCGATCCCGCCCCGCGCCGGGGGCCTAATCCTTCGTATCGAAGCCGGACCCCACCCACTCGGGTTTGTCGACAGGGGGCATGCCGGGAAGCGATTCGATAACCCGCTCCGGATCGTACGGGCGAACTTTGCCCGACTGAACCGCCTGCGCGAGCCGCACGCCCAGATCGTACGCTTCGGCCAACTGGTAGTCGGCAAGTTCACGGAGGAAATACGCGCGGGTGCGCTCTTCCGAACTCAATTCCTTTGGGAAGACCGCTCCCGCGTACATATCGAAAAGGAGTTCGCCGTTGAATGCGAGTTCCGTCATGTCTTTGAGAAACGGCGAGCCGGCGTCGCAGTACTGCCTGAGCTCGGTGGGGATTCCGCCTGCGCTGACGATGCTCGCGGACGCTCGGACCTTGTTCGTAAGCCGCGGTTCGGGGCATCCTTCCAAGCCCATGATCGTCCCGGTGGGTTTGCAGAGCGTCCATGTGGCCCGTTCGATGAACGCGGCCATCAGCGCGGTGACAAAACCGTTATGCACCGGTGAGGACAAGATAACGCCGTCCGCGTCGCGGATCTTCTCGAGAATCCCGTGGACATCGTCATCGATCGGGCAGGGAGCGATGTCGGATTCCAGGTCCGCGTAGCACGTGAGACAATTGGTGCAAAACTGAATATCGTGTTCGGTCAGGAGGATCATCTCGGTTGACGCGCCCACGTTCCGCGCGCCCTCCAGGGCTTTCTCGGTCAGTTGAGATGTGCTCTCCGCGGGACGATACGTGCCGTTTACCGCCAGAATTTTCATGTCGAGGTCGCCTTCCCGTCGGCATAGCCGGATTGTGCGCCGTCGTGCCCCGATCGCGTTATTCTCGATCGAGCGCCTTTTTGCCGATGTCCGTCCGGTAATGGACGCCTTCCCACGAGATTGTGGAGACTGCCTCGTACGCCTTCCGGATCGCGGTCGCGATGCCTTCACCTTTCGCGGTCACGCCGAGCACCCGACCTCCCTTGGTCACGAACCCGCTTTCATCTCGGGCCGTGCCGGCGTGGAAGACCTTGACACCTTCCATGGCGTCCGCGTCCACTATACCGGATATGGGTTTGCCTTTTTCGTACGACCCGGGGTACCCGCCGGACGCCATGACGACGCAGACCGACGCGAGCGGCTCCCATTCGATCGACATTCCTCCAAGCCCCCTTTCGAGGGCCGCGGCCATGAACGGAACGGGGTCGCTTTTCATCCGAAAAACCAGCGGTTGAGCTTCGGGGTCCCCCATCCGCGCGTTGAATTCCAGCACCTTGGCGACGCCGTCTTCGATCATGAGCCCCGCATAGAGGAAGCCCACGTAGGGCGTCCCTTCCTCCTTCATCGCCCGGACTGTCGGGATCATGATCGTTTCCATGATCCGATCGTGAAGTTCGTCGGTCAGAACGGGCGCAGGCGAGTATGCTCCCATCCCGCCGGTGTTCGGTCCACGGTCGCCGTCATAGACCGGCTTATGATCCTGGGAACCGGCAAGCGGCACGACCGATTCTCCATCGGTGAAGGCAATGAACGACGCCTCTTCTCCGGTGAGGCATTCCTCGATAACCACGCGATCGCCTGCGTCGCCGAATGCGCGCTGTTTCATGACGGTGTCGAGCGCGGCGAGCGCTTCACTTCGATCTTTGCACACGAGGACGCCCTTACCCGCGGCGAGGCCGTCGGCCTTCACCACGATCGGACCGTCGATCTTCCGGAGGCACGCTTCGGCCGACGCGTAATCGTCGAAGACCTCGAAATGCCCGCTTGGAATCGAATATTTCTCCATGAGCCGCTTGGCGAAGACCTTGCTCCCTTCGATCATCGCAGCTCGACGACCCGGTCCGAAAACCCGCAGGCCGCGCGCCTGCATTTCGTCGGCGAGTCCCGCCACCAGAGGCGCTTCGGGTCCGACCAGGGTGAGATCGATCTTCTCGTCTTCCGCACACGCCGCCAGCGCAGGAATGTCCTCGGCCGAGACATCGACCGTCCGGCATTTGGGTTCTTCGGCGATTCCCACATTGCCGGGCGCGACGACAACTTCGGCGACAAGGTCCGACTGGGCGATCTTCCACGCCAGGGCGTGCTCTCGTCCTCCCGAACCGACGATCAGGATCTTCATCTCACTTCGCTCCTCCGGGGGATTGTCCCCACACTCCCCGTTTGGCTCGTTTGGCTTCCTGTTCCAATTCGATGTAGGGTCTCACGTCAAATCCTTCGGCGTCCCGATTGATCGTCGCCAGTCCTTGTCGGATCAGGCGGGCGTGGACATCTTCCCCGGAAAGATACGCGAAGCCGCGACGGACGCCGTCTTTCTCCTTTCCGATCTCCTTAACCCGAATCCATTGTCCCAACAGGCTCTCTTCGATGACCTTTTCCGCCTCGGTGGTCGCTTCTTTGGGGACATCGAGGCCCACCAGCCGAAACGTGAGAGTTTGACCCGAGCCCTTGAGTTCCATGGTGGTCGGTCCGTCGATTTTCATCACCTTCCAGAGGTATTCGCCGCCCTCCATCGGAGGTCTGCTGATATAGTACAGGTACACGAGGACCAGGGCGAAAAACACCGCCAGAGCCGCCCAGACTCTCCATTCCTTTTTCCATTGGATCTTGGCCAACCGTTATTCTCCTTGAGAGCGCCGGCGCGGGACGCGCCCCGACTTCTCGACACTTCGTCCCGGAATGCTCTCGACATTCGATTACATGGGAGTCGGTATGATCGAAATTGAACACGGCCGTTCGGCGCCGTAACCGCCGCGATCGTCCAATTGGACCCGAAGCGACGATCCAAAACGCGTCACGAGCGAAACCGCGATTCTCACACCGACGGCGAGGCCGGCTGGGCCCGGGCCCTGTCGGCTTCCCGGAGGAATACGTCTTCGGCTTCGTAGAAGTCGGGGCCGATGTAGCGATGGTGATACCGACCGTCGTTCGGATAGCGCACGATCACGGCGAAGTCGTCCGACTCGAGATGCACGAGCTTCACGAACGCGCCCCCGGGACCCAAAGCATGTCTGGCAATCTGAAACATGGCGAGACTATACCACAGCCGACGAAAAAAAAGACGTGAAAAACCGGCCGTCCTGGAGTAAAAGGAGAGGTGTTGAATCCGGAGCCTCGAAAGTACATACTGAACCCGACAAACTTCGGGGAAGGGTGATTGAACGGCATGCCCGCTGAATTGATTATCGAAACGAGGAAGATCTCGAAGGACTATATCGACGGCGACAATGTGATCCACGCTCTCAAGGACGCGGACATCAAAGTGTACAAGGGGGAGATCGTCGGCATCATGGGCCCGTCGGGATCGGGGAAATCGACGCTGCTCTACGTGCTGGGGCTTCTTCAGCCGCCCACTTCGGGCGAATACTACTTCAAAGGCCAGGATATTCTCACCTTCAGTAGACAGGATCAGGCCCACTTCCGCAACATGGAATTGGGGTTCGTCTTCCAGAGTTGCGATTTGCTGCCGAACTCGACCGTCTATGAAAACTTGGAATTGCCCCTTATCTACGCTGAATCGGAACGAAGCCAACGGCGGCAAAAGATCCTCGACGCGCTCGACCGCGTGGGCCTCTCCCATCGAGTCGACCATTGGGCGAACCGCCTTTCGGGCGGCGAGCGTCAGCGAGCGGCCATCGCCCGTGCCTTGGTGAACGAACCGTCTCTTATTTTGGGCGACGAGCCGACGGGTCAGCTTGACCAGAAGAACACCGAGGAGGTGGTCAAGCAACTGAAGCTTATCGCCTCACAAGGGTACACGGTGGTTCTCGTCACCCATGAAGAGGAAATCGGGCAGGAATGCGACAGGGTAATACGGATCCTTGACGGGAGGGTCGTCGCCGACGGTCTACCCTTGACGAGCGTTCCGCCGCGCGTCGCGCAGACCGGGCGGAATCTTTCCGCCTAAACGTGATTCAAGCCGAGGGGAGACGGTCCATCATCGAGCGCCTCCCTCGGTTCCCAAACCTGTAACCGTTCACCGGGATAGCGATAAGCCATTGATATCTCGATGGGGGAGGCTTG
>CAYLRL010000174.1:0-4261 GCA_964385875.1 uncultured Syntrophales bacterium | reverse complement strand
GCATCATGGCCGGGTGGTACGCAGGTTGTCCACCATGGCGACGATCATACTGCTCAGTGATTGCGGTCAGATCCAGGCTGTCGACCACGTCGCCGATAAACAGCGCAAGGTGATCGCCGGGCAACCACTTCCGTATGTCCCGAGGAAGCGGCGCCCGCTTTCCGGAGGATCCGACCAAGGCCCGCAGCACACCATCAAGAAGCATGGGAAGAACCCGGAAATAGGCACGCGCACAATCACCGCGCCGTGGAGTCCCACAGTTTGCGAGTTGAACGATTCCTAATCGGGACGAGAGCGTCAGCGGAATTGCCATGTCGGCCGGCATCGGGTAACATCACCTTCTCTACAATGCCATCCCAAAGACACGTTGGAGAATCGTACACCCATGAGTCCAGCCTTTTCGGGCCGAGCAGGTGAAGCGCTCGATCCCAATTCCGAGATGATTGCCCTTTCCACCCGCGGGAACACAAAGAACCTTATCATCACTGCGGTGGAAGTGCGAGGGGCGCTCGACGTGGAAGCGTTAAGGAGCGCGGTGAACGCAGCCGTGGAGGATTATCCGCATCTGAGGTGCTCGCTGAAAGAGGACCGAAGGAACGGCCGCCGGCGCCTCATCCGTGAACCGAGACCCGACTTGGACGTTCCGATATTCGTGTGGGACGCGCCTCCGAACGCCGAGGGAATGTCCGGCCTTGACGCGTTTCTCGATCGCATCGGTCCGCGCATCGACCGTGATTGGGACCTCTTCAACGAATTACCGGTGGAAACGCATGTCATGAAGGTAAGCGACGATCGATACGTGATCGCTCCCGTGCTCCATCACGCGGCAGCGGACGCGGTGGTGGCGTCGGAGTTCGGCAGGCGGGTCGTGCTCGAATACGATCGTATCAAAACGGTGATCTCGACCGAGATTCCCGTGCGGGACCACGGCATGTCCGCGTCCAGGAAGCGGAGTGTGCCCGTCAAACGCCGAACGTTCAAGGACGTGGCCAAGACGGTGCGTGAGGCGATCCTGCCGTTCAAGGAAAAACCCTCGTTCCCCGTGGGCGAAGGCGCCCCGGACGACGCCCGCCAGTTTCACATCAAGCGGATGTTCACCGAAGAAGAGACCGCGGTTGTCGGCAAGCTCGCGCTCGAGCGGCGGATTTCGCTGATCGATCTGCTCTCCGCGTCGTCGAACCTCGCAGTGGAGCAATGGAACGAGCGGAAAGGAAAAGGCGCCGGCGTCATAACCACCTCGATGACCGTCAACATGCGGGGTCGATACGAAGGTGTGGACGGGGCGAACAACGCGAGCGTCATATTCTTTAAGACCGACCCCGACCTGCGCCGCGACCGTAATGAACTGCTGCGGCAAATGAGCCTGGCGCGCATGCGGCACTTCCGAGCCCAGACCGACTTGAAGACCGCTCGCAACATTAAACGGATGACCGACGCCCTCGCTCTCCTGCCGTACGGCCTGAGGAGTCGACTGGTTCACACGGTATTGGAAAAGCATGCGTTTTCGATCGGTGTGACGTTGCTGGGAGTGGTGTGGCCCGTCTTCGAGAACGGCAAACCCACCGGCCAATCATGGCCGACCACGATGGGGAACGTGGAGATCGCCGAAATCCACGGAGTCGGCTATAAACTGCTCTCCGGCACCAAGCTCGTGCTCATCGTGTACATCTATCGAAATCGCATAAATTTCGTGACGGCCACGGCCGCTTCACTCTTCACCCGTGATGAAGGGGAGGCGTTCATGGATCTCTTCATGGACATACTTCGCGACTCCGTGCGCCAATGCGCGGGGTAGGCGGGAATTGGAGGGCCGAAACGTGCTGCAGGATGCCGTTATTACCGATGCGGCCAGGAAACGGATGCTCGATTTGGGGCTCTCCGAAGAGCATGTCCGCACCGTGTTGACGTTTCCGGAAGAAATAGTCCAACTGCGGCCGGCCTGTGTGATCGCGCAATCCGCAGTGTTCGTGGGAAGTCCCCCCGTTGAAACGAAGCTCCGCCTTATTGTGAGCACCGAGCAGAAGATTCCGCGGGTCATGGAAGTGGAGAGAGCGCAAGGAGCGTCCGAAAGCGCGCCGGAATGACGCCGGCGTCGGCCGATCTCGAGAAGCCGCTCCTTGAGCCGTTGAGCGCAGTGGACTATGTTCCGGTTAATCGATCGATGGGCTTGGTCCGTTCGACGAGAGACGGTCGACGCGGCTTCGGCCGGCTGTACGAGGAATATCGAGGCGCGGACCGCCGATCGACTCGCCCTCGGGGGAAGGGAGGCTCCAAAAATGCCAAAATTACGAAGCATTATCCTTTATCAAAGCCTGGAAAAAGGCGCGAAGGCCACGCTCAATCGAACGTTGAGCCTCGCCAAAGCGCACGAGGCCGAATTGACCGTGGTCGATGTGATGAACTCTGAGAGCGCGGCTTCTCTCGGCGATTCGTTCAGCGCGCGGGATGTGATGGAGTTGCGCCGTGAAGTCGAGGAGCAGCGGGAACGCGGGCTGGCCGCGGCGCAGGCGGCGGCCGAACGGGACGGCGTGAACGCGAAGACCAAGCTTCTTTTCGGAGAACCCTTCCTCGAAATCATTCGGGAAACCGTGCAGGGCGGGCACGATCTGGTGATCAAGACCGCGCACGGCGAGGGCGGCTGGAGCGAACGACTTTTCGGAAGCGTCGCGCTGCATCTGATGAGGAAGTGTCCCGTCCCGGTCTGGGTGATGAAACCCACCCGACGCCGCAAGTACTTCCGAATTCTCGCCGCGGTCGATCCTCAACCGGACAACCCGAACAAACAGTCGGTCAATCGGCGAATACTCGACTGGGCAGCGACGTTGGCGGAGACGCCGACGAGCCGTGTTCACATCCTCACCGCGTGGAACGTGTACGGCGAGACGATCCTGACCCGCAGCCGCGGACGAATATCCCGGGAACGATTGCGGAACGTGACGGAGACGGCCAAGGCCCATCACGAGCGCAATCTCGAAGAACTCCTAAAAGGTTCACCCCTGGACGGGATGGAGCCGCGAGTACACCTGAGGCGAGGCGAACCCGCCGACGTTATTGTCGAAGCGGCCTCCAAGACGCCGGCTGATCTCCTGATCATGGGCACGGTGAGCCGAGCGGGCATCGCGGGGCTCTTTATCGGCAATACGGCGGAGAGCGTTTTGCAGCGGGTTGACTGCTCGGTGTTGACGGTCAAGCCCGAGGGCTTCCGGACTCCGGTTCACATCGAGGGGCCGGAGTAGGGGATCTGCGGCCTCGATCGGAAACATGCGCCTCAGGAGCGTCGAACATGCGCGAATCTGAGATAATCGCAAAATTCGAGCGAATCGTGGTCAGCATTCTTATGGTCATGATGGCGCTCGTGGTGGTGCTCGCCGTCATCGAACTCGCGTGGCTGCTGATCAAAGACATCATAACCCCGCCCATTCTCATCCTCGAGGTGGATGAACTGCTCGATATCTTCGGCGCGTTCCTGCTCGTCCTCATCGGCCTCGAGCTCCTGGACACCATCCAGCACTACTACGCGGACCGGATCATCCGCGTGGAAGTGGTAGTCGTCGTCGCGATCATAGCGGTGGCCCGTAAGGCCATCATCATCGACTACACAGAGCTGACGAGCTTCACGCTTCTCGACGTGGGCTTGGTCATACTCGCCTTCTCGATCGGTTACTTCATCCTCAAGAGGAGTCATCGCTGGGAGCACAGCCATGACGACGAAGAATGATACGATTCACTTGATCAGCCTCAGCGTGAACGGATATCTATAGAGCCTTCCGTTACTCGCATTCACGGAAGCGATGACCACCATGACAACTGAATAGACGGCCAATGCAATCAACAGGACCCACCCGATGAGAATGATCGTGAGAAGCCCGCAGACGACCGCCAACAAAGAGACGGTTATCTGGAAGTTCAGCGATTCCTTGCCCTGGTTGTCGACGAAGGGATACTCATTCTTCTTGATCAGCCATATTACAAGCGGGCCGAGCACGTGTCCGAACGGAATGCCGATGTAACCGGATAGTGCCGTGAGATGACAGAGCATTCCCCAGGTGTTTGATTTACGAGCGCGGTCGTTGTCCATTGGTTCCCCCTTTCGCTGCGCGCATTCCGCGCGCGGCTCACTGTAGCGCATCGGTCCGTTGTAGTCCAGGCTCGAAGGATAATTCGCGTCAGGGAAGGGTGGAGAGAATCGTCCGGAGACCCTCGAAGAATGGTAATGGTTCACCGGGCTTGAGGCGGCTCTGCGCCCGGTGAGGATGGAGGG
>CAYLRL010000173.1:0-4339 GCA_964385875.1 uncultured Syntrophales bacterium | reverse complement strand
ACCTATTCTGAAAATCTCACCCCATTTCAGTCCGTACTATCCGGAAGCCTACAGAGGGCTTCTAGGTAGCTGTCAATGGCAGCCTCATGAGTTTTGGATACCTTGCCTCTTGGCCAAGAAGCTTCCTCATACGACAAAGAGTCGATAGGCAACAAGATTTCCTCAGGATGGCAGGCATCAGTCGATCTCATGCCATCCGTTGATGTGCAAGATTGCATGTCTTCCGATTTGCACGTCGCAGAAGAATCTGCAGACTTCGTGTTGCCGAGTTCAGTGGCATTGGATTCCTGAGTAGACTTGTCTTGAGAATCTTTTCCTGTTACGCTGTTTTCAGACATAGGTTATCTCCGTAGATTTCCTTGTTTGCGAGGCTGGGTGTTGCAGCACCTGGCCTTGCACGTTAATGGGAATAACGATTGCCGATGATGATAAGGATCTGGCGCCTCCTTCCCAATCCAGAACTGGAGAACAGATTCCGGATCTTGCGTTGCAGGTCCGAGAGTAAGAGATTGCGTCCTCATGGCGATTCGTCACGAGGATGGCGGACCTGCTACAAGTGGTAAATGCAAGTGGGGTGCCATTCTAACTTGTCGAGGAAATGAAAAATGAGAGAGGGCTGCGAATACAGCTATTATCGGTAGGTTAGGTGGAAGTCAAAGATGAACATGACCTCCGTTTAAGGGGAATCATCAAGAAAGGAAACATCAGGCTGGAACAGGACGACTCATGTCTATCTCGATCTGCTGGTCCTCAGAATTCCAATCTAGTGGGTACAAATGATCTTCCTTGTTGACATCCTTGACCCAGGAATGCTTGAGAGTGACAGTATTGCCTCCACCGCTTATGTCACGTGGGCCATCCGGAGATCGGCGTACCTTCCAGTCTGAACTTGGTTCACAAACTACAAAGGTTAAGAGTCCTGGATGAGATGAGCTATTCTGATCGGTCATCCTTATGTGAGTGACCTCGTTTCCAAGTTCCTTGGATATATTTTCAAAGAATCGGCGCTTGATGTAGATTGCGCCATGACGATGAGAAATCTTTGCGGTCCAAGATGGTTTCAAATCCAGATGATCTTGGCACGTCTTCAGAATCTCTACGAGGCAGTGCAAATCGTCTTTGCCACCGTGTTCCTTCTTGAATTGAGCAAGCAGTGCTTGAATCCATTCCCAGTCAAGGTTTGTACACTTTCCATTCATCTCCCGTTCACGCTCATCATAGAGCTTCCTCGAAATAGCTGTCCCTGATTGAAGCTTGTTGCCGAGGGCAAGTCTTTTTGCATCTTTCTCGACCTCGACACGACGCTCCTCCTCACTTCGGTTCTTCAGTATCTCAGCCTTCTTCTCTTCGATATCGAGTAACTGGATGAGCGGAATCCCGTAAGTATCAGCTAGGGCCTGCTTCTGCTCTCGAATTTCTGGCGCCATTCCTTTTAGGCGAGGGTCAATTCTGATTTTGCTATGTGGACGTGGACGTCTTCGTCCCATGATAAACTCCTTTCTCACAAAGCCATCAGTCAATATCTCGCAAGAGACTGCTCTTGCAGAGGCTTCCATATGGGTCAAGCAACTACCGTGCCAGGTGGCTGAAGAATAAATTCATTCAAGTTGAACATTGAGCCCGCTTTGAGCCCGTTCTCGTTGATTATGAGGTCTCAACTCATCCCACATTGTCACAACTCGTATTGAAATCACAAGGGAAATCGGACAAGCCCTTGAGTTTATTAATGTCGCATTAGGCCTGTCACGCCGGAGGTCGCGAGTTCGAGTCTCGTCGCTCCCGCCACAAAACGGTAATCATAACAAGGTGTTAGGCAAACCGCCCGACACCTTGTTTCTTTGTGTCCCCGGCGCCTGTTTCCATTTTGTTACCCTTTTTCGGGCTAAGCCTTTTCTGACGGGGCTCTTTCCTTTTTCGAGCTACCCAAAGCTGACTTTCTCCCCAGTCGAATGACATTCCGTCCACGGCGGAACGCAGGTCCTCATCCGAGATGTAGCCGTAACGCCCCGCAATCCCCTTCGAGTGCCCCAGGATCGTCTCTCGAAGCTCGAAGTCCATGCCGCTCCGCATCGCGTTCACCTTCCACACGTGCCGCAGATCGTGGATAGTAGGCGCAGGGTCCATGCTGAGCGCTCTCACGGCTTGACGCCACGGTTTGCGAAGGGAATCGGGAAGGGGAGGTTGACCCCGATCCGTGAGAAATACGCGATCCGTCTTGATTGATCGGACCTTCCCCACATCATGCAGGATCGGAAGAAGCTGCTCATGAATCGGAACTCTCTTCCGGTTTCGCTCTTTCGTTTGATGAGCCTGCAGGTGGATCATTCTCGAATCGAGGTTGACGTTCTCCCAAGTCAGATTCACGGCTTCCGCGCGCCTCATGCCCGTGAAATAAATTGTCTGGATAATCGGCTGAACCCAGGCCGGAAGATGCTCCATGATCACGCTGAAATCGTCGGCGCTCAGATAGACTTCTCTGCGCCCGTCTCGCTCATCCAATCCCTTGACCAAGCGAACCGGGTTGCTCTCACATAAGCCAAGCTCGACGAGTACTTGGAACATCTTGCTCAGAGCGGCCTTTTCCTTGTTAATCGTGCTTGCGGCTCCGCCTTCATTCTGCCGGTCGACCAAATACCGCTTGATGTCGGGTATGCGCACGTCCTTGACCGGAAGGTGCTTGCCCCACTTTCGGACTACGTGTACGAACGCCGATTCGTGGCGCTCCCTGTTGGAACTTTCCTTTACGCCCGGATAGGTTAGGCACAGCTTGATTGCATCCCACAAGGTCAACGCCTCTTTCGGTTTCTCTATGACGCCAAGTCCCGGCGGGAGTTCCCATCCCTGATTGGTGAACATTCTGATGCACGCCTCACGAGAGACAGGATCAAGGATGCGGTAGTCGCCTGTTCGGCACGCTCTCGCAATCATTGTCTGAACCACTCTGGCCTCGCGCATCGTCGTCACGTCATAGAGCCTTAAGCCCACCTTCTTCGACATGAACGGGCGAAAGTATATGTAGAAGCCGATACCGCGCTTCGTTACCGCCATTGACGCATCTCCTTTCGAAGATCCGCCACCTCGGCCGAATTCCCCGATTTCCCGGCATCACCCCTTTCTATTCGATTGCTCGAAACCTGTGGGGAACATCGTACCGCCTTCCGATTTGCCTTGTCAATCTCCGATTTTACCGTCCGCCGCGTGATGAAGTCGTGGAGCTGTTTTTCGGTGAATCGACGATCTCCGCGCCGGTTGATTTGGACGAACTCGAGTTCTCCGTCTCGACACAGGCGATGAATCGCCTTTACGGTCAGCGCCAGCGCCTCGGCGGCTTGTTGTGGGGTCAGCAGCATATCCATTGCGGCCTCTCTGGCGGAACAAAGAAATGAGACGGGGCGTCTACGTCCGCCCGCAGTTTCCATCGACACTCTGACTTTAGGGGCGCGGAGGGGCATAGTTCACCTCGCCGGCAGCGTCAAGCGAATCGTCGGCGCGCAATGGCACGGAACGGGAAGCGGGGTGCTGAGCGTGCTACGAGAACCATGTTCGTCACATGCACCATCCTGTGAGTCCCCCCCGTATCAAACGTCCAGAGGTATGACCTGTGCGGAACACGTATTTTACCGCCTTTTTTCCGGGTGATGTCCGGAGTTTATCGCCTGTGCCGCTCCGGTTTTCATCCGCTCCTGCGCTTCCGTCGCTCGCAACGCCGCTCGTTCCAATCTCACGGCCTCGGCTCTCAGGGCGGGGGGCGGAGGGGTTGAACCGGCCGTAGGTTATTATATGCATAGGCCGCGAGCCCATCAGCGCGCTTGGTCAGAATGGGATGTCGTCTCCCCCGGATGCAGGAGTCTGTTCGCCCGACTGCCCGCGGTCGCTTCCTCGCCCGTTGCGCGTCTTCTCCGCCAAGCACAGGACGTAATCCGGGTGCCGGTCATTTTTCTTGAACTTGTTTTCGAAGATCATCAGGTTCGCGCTCCCGAACGTGCCGCTCAAGTACGACTTACCGTCCTTACCCCGCTTCTTCCACAGTCCGCCGATTTGAATCATGTCCGTTTCCTTTCCGGTGATCTGTCCGAGTGCTTGCCGCGCCGCTGCGTCGGCCCGCAGGTTCTCGCTTTTCGGTATCCAAGCCAGCTCGTACGATGGAAGCCGGCCGAGTAGGTTCCTGCATTCGTCGCGGAGTTCCTGCAAATTTGGATGATTGCAGGCCCATTCCCCGCTGATTTGGTGGATCACGGCCTTGGCGTGCCCGAAGATGCGCACATGACCCGGCTGCCGTCGGAGTAACTCGCGAATCAAGTCGATTAGGGCCCGGTATTGCGCTTCACTGTTTGACGTC
>CAYLRL010000172.1:0-4344 GCA_964385875.1 uncultured Syntrophales bacterium | reverse complement strand
ATAGCTGAGGTCGTGATTTTTTTGATGTGGAAATAATTGTCGTGGGGCATCATCGTCATCCCCTGTCGACCCTGTCGGTCCTGTCGCTCTGCGTCGTTTTACCGCATGCTTTGCACAAATACTTCACGACAAGGGCGCCGGCAGGCATGTCACAATCCTGCACGACCCTTGTCGCTGGTAGAATCCGCTTCCAGTCTTCCCGGAGTACCAGAGAGAAGCGGACCATCATACTCACCGACACACCGAATGACCGGGACTTACCCAGCCCCTGTCGGCGATAAGTTCAATCATATCATTGTGCTGAAGTGTGACCGACAGGGACGACACCCCCGGCGCCTTCGGTAAGGACGCATTCTTTTTCTCCGATCACACCTTTTTTTGTCGTCGGGTGTAAGAAATCAGTTTCGCCGACGTCTTCACCTCTAGAAGCCGGACGTCGAATCCGAAACGACGCCCGGCCGAGGCCCTCAGTAGCGCACGGCTCAAAGAGACCGGCGCGTTTCATTCAACGACTTACATTTCGGCGCACGACGAGAGCGTGCAACGAGCCCGTCTCACGGCGGGCTTGAACGACCCGTCCGCGCAGAGCTCGGACGGTTAAGGAGGATAGCGGAATGACGACTGAAAACGAACCGCAGGCGGCGGGCAACCTGCCGGAGTTTTTGACCAACCCCGACATGGCCGGGGAGCTGTTCCGTCAGGTAATGCTTGCCAAGGCGGACGATCCCGATGATCCTCATGACCGGGACTATTATGAAGACTGCTGCGAGGTGTATGCGGGAATGTGCAACTTTCCCAACGGCTTTCTCCGGCTTCCCATAACGATCGGGCGACGCCGCTGTGATGCCGATAATCCGAATGAGTATGAACTGTTCGCCTGGATCTACTACTCCATGAAACGCGGTCTTGACCTGACCGATGCCGTGAAGAGGGCGATCGAGTCCATCTTGGTCGGCGCCGAACTCAAGCGGTTGGTCTACGAGCCGGACCCGGCGGATTATTCGGCGGCCGAAGAATGGTGCGATGATTTGACGGCGGAGGGAGTTCCCCCGCATGTCGCTGAAACGCTCGCATTAGATATCGTGCGCGTGCTTCAGCAGCTCGAATGGCTTGAACGTGATGAATTTTTCGGCATTGATGACTTTGAACGCGCTCAAGAGATTCGGGAGCGACACGGCTTTCCTCCGCTCGATGAATCAACCTTGGTCATATAGTCGCCATCCGGAGTCTGTCCGCATCATGGGCAGGTTCCGCCTCCCCCACGGTCACCAACGACTCACACACGCAAACAAACAATCCCGAGGGGCGTAAGAAAAACTCCCCTCGAACGTCTTCCCCTATGAGCGAACGAATTGCTTGGACGGGAGGTTTGTTGATGAACACTCCAGCGGCCGAAGCTTGGCCCGACGATGACGACCATCACAGAGTCGACATCGTGGTCGGCCACTTGATTCACGAGAAGCAGTTTCTCAAAGCCACGGGTCTCGCGTGGTCCGGGCTGCTGAAGTACGAGGAATTGCGCTACGTGAAGCCCGCCGTCATAAAAGACGCGATCCGCTATTACACCCGGGAGCAATTGGCTCTGATCGAACGGATGCAGTCGCTCGTGGACGGCACAAGATGTTTGCGTGACGCGTATGCGCTCGCAAAGGAGATGACCGCGGGGCTGGAACAAGGTGGTGGAGTGACCGCCGCAGCCGCGTGATCACGAGGCGGAAGCGCGGCCTCATGACCGGCCGGCATGAGGTCGGAAAACCGAAGATCGTATCGCCATATGACCGAAGGGGTCCCGTCAGGCGAGTGAAAATGACGGTTGACCCAAGAGACCGACCCTCGCGCCCTCGGGGCTCGCTCGTCGAGCTCCTCAACGTTCAACCCATATCAGTACGAATACGGCTGGAATAACGGCGGCGGCGCGTGCCGACGCCGTCGTTCACTCTCGAACCTACCGCCAACGGCAGGGACGGGCACGGGTCCCTGCCCATCACGGTACCACGGCAATATGGCTGAAGGTCGCAGAGAGCGTGAAGCCCTCGCGACCGTATTCGGAGGAAAACCATGAACGAAGCGATACAAGCTCAAAACCACGAAGAAAATGAAAAGGGTACGGATCCTCGGCTGAGATCGTCCCGCAAGGGGGACGTCGGGCGATGGATCAATCAGGCCGAGGTTGAACATGGTGAAAACAGTGATGTCGTCAAGGGCTACCTCTTCCAATGGGCGGCCGATTTCTTGGCAGACGGCCTTGTTGAAGAGGCGGAGGAGTGCCTCATCGATTGCCTCGGACGATTCGACGGTAGCAGCCTAATCAACAGCGGATCCTCGGGCGCGGTGAAGACTGCTCTGGGACTCGTCTATCTTCGACAATCGAGACTCTGGGAAAGTCAGGAGACGCTCTTCAGCGCCTTGGACGCATTGGAGGATGCCGGGTGCGCGGAAGCCTACTGGTCGTGTATGGACGGTCTGCTCACTCTGAGCCAAAGGTTCATCGAAAATGGGGTTCCCCATGACGCCGCGATAATTCTGAAGAGAATGCTCAAGTCAGCCGGTGGCTGCCACATCAGCTCGGCGGATCGTTCAATCGTTTCTCGTGCGATGAGGTATCTCACCGAGGTCAAAGCGCTGGAGCGAAAGCGCACGGGGCAGGCCTCACCGCTGTACACAGGAACCGACGAATTTACGGAGGCGAGTCACGAGATATTTGAAGAGTTGGGCCCGGTGATGCTGTACGAGCGGGCCCTGGAAGTCAAGGAGGTCGACATTGAGGAGGCGCGGGTCCTACTGGAAACGGCTGGCGAGTTGACTCTCGCCGATCCTCGCCGCAAGGCCGTGATGAGCATGCTCATCCACATCGAACTAGCCGCCATTCACCTGGAGGAAGGAAACGGGTGGGACGTCATGGGCCACACCGGCGCCGCCCTTATGTCGACAGCCGATGTCACTCTGAAGAGAGACCCGCCGGCCCGCTTGATGACCCTCCAGGCGGCGGTGGAAATCGAGAGCGCGCAAGAAAGAGAAAAGTCCGCCCAGATCTGGGAAAAGGCAGCCTTGAGAATCGTCAAGGAACTCGAGAATATCCGAAAGGAGTGGTGGTTCGACCACAATGAGCGCTTCTTCGCCGTGTGGAAGGCCACGGAAGAGTCTCAAGATCAATCATCGTAAAGACTGGAATAACAAGGGCCCATGAACTGCGGAGGTCCGCCGATCAATCCGAGTAGGCGGCCTTCGCTTTCCACACGTCGACCGTGTAGAAGGGAAGGTTGACCGAGAATCACGTTGGTAGACAGAGGGCGACGGGGACCGCTCCCGTCGACCCGGGAGGAACAACCCCATGCAACGAAAGGAGTTGCTTACTGCAGAAGAAGCCGCATCAATACTGAAAATCACAAAGAAGACCCTGCTGAGATGGGCACGAGAAAATCGAATGGCGGCCGCCACGACTTCTCCCTCGGAATCCCCTCTGCTGATGGAGTGTCCGGCAAGGGCGTCACCAATCAGGCGTCTTTCGTCTAGATCACCCTGAAGCGATTCGCAGCTTCAGTGACGAGCGTGGAACAAGCCGGGTTGCGAGTACGCGCCGGCATAAGGGAACTCACCGGCGAGTCGCCGGGGTTCATTGAAGCCCGAATTCATTTCCACGCCCAGGCTTCGTCACCTGCTTCCTCCGGCAGGTCGGCGGGGCACAAGGCGGGTCGTAAGACCCGCACCGAAGCGGGAAAAAACATCCCGCGGGTTCATATGGAGGAAAACATGGATGTCGGAAAAGGAATTACTGACGGCTGATGAGGCAGCCGAGAGACTACGAATTGCGAAGAGGACGTTGTTGAAATTGGCGAGAGAGAATAAGATTGACAGCGTGAGATTGTCGAGAAAGGTGGTATTATTCTACGCCGAAGCGATTGATGAGTTCGTGAAGAGCAGGGCCAAGAAGACAGAGCCTGCTCCCGTGAGCCATCAAGGGGCCGGCCGGCCATCGGCCGGCCTAACACCAACAAAGAAGGGAGGCGGTAAGAAAACTTCAGGGGAATCTTGGCGAGACCTCAGGCAGGAGGTTTCGTCATGGGAATCATGAAGATAGGCGAAAAATACTACGTCTCGTTCAAGTGGAAGGGGAACCGAATCCGAACGGTGACCACAGCCACGAACGCGACCGACGCTAAGAGAATCGAGAAGGCCGTGAAGACGGCATTCAAGATCGGTAGTTACGGTCACCTCGACCCCGAGGCACTGGAGGTCGTGGTGAGAACCTACGATAACAAAGGATGGGCCTTGCCCCCTGAGCTGGCCCGTCCTGCAGTGGAAGAGGAGCTGACCTTGATAAGGGCTGTGAAGGAATACCTGAAG
>CAYLRL010000171.1:0-4497 GCA_964385875.1 uncultured Syntrophales bacterium | reverse complement strand
AAACATTGACGAACTTTTTCGAGTTCGGTGTAGACAAATCATCATAGGAGAAGATATATGTTACCGACAAAGACAACGCCACAGAAACAGAATCTGGCCGATCTGACTGTGCTCGTATACGGGCGCAGCAAGATCGGCAAATCGACCTGGTGCTCGCATTCCGATGGAGCCCTGTTTCTGGCCACCGAGCCGGGGCTGAACGCCTTGGATGTGTACCAGGTTCCCATCCGGTCATGGGACGAACTGCTCGCCGCATGTAGTGAAATCGCCGAGGGCAAGCACCCGTTCAAGACTGTCATCGTCGACACAATTGACAACGCCTACCGGATGTGCAGCGACTACATCTGCGCCAAGTTCAAGATCGAGCACGAGTCCGACCTCGGCTATGGCAAGGGCTGGGCGCTGATCAACAACGAACTCCATCGCGTCCTCACCAAGCTGGCGTTTCTTCCGAACGGGCTCTTTCTGGTCTCCCATTCGGTGGAGAAGGAGATCGAGACACGCACCGGGAAATTCACCCGGATCGTTCCGACTCTGCCGGATAAGGCGCGCAAAATCGTGCTGGGGATGGTCGACCTCATCCTCTACTGCGACCTCGAGGCGGTGACCGACGATGAGAGAAAGACCTCATATCGCCGCGTCATGCGCACCAAGCCAAGTCCGCACTACGAGGCGGGTGATCGGACGGGCCGTCTGCCCGAAACCATCGACCTCGACTTCTCCAAGTTCATTGAAGCGTTCAACAGGCCGGCGGCCGCGCCCAAGGCGGGTGCCTCGCGGTCGACCTCGGCACCGGGGGATACGCGGGACAAGAAGCCCGTTCCCGCCGGTAAATAACCCATAGATGGAGGATACAACCATGCAGAATGAAGACTACGGACACAACGGTCAGGCCCTCGGCTCGGAGGACCTCGACCTTGCACAGTTCGACGATGATTTCGCGCAAGCCGAAGTCGAAGATCGGGAGTTCGAACCGATCCCCGACGGCAAATACCAGGTGAACGTCGAGCGGGTGGAACTGACCCGTGCGCAGACCTCGGGTAATCCAATGCTCAAATGGACGCTTCGAGTGATTGCTCCGCAGTTCCGCGGAAGGCTCCTCTGGCGCAACAATGTGATAGCCACCCGCGAGAACATCAAGTGGCTCAAGACGGACCTGCATACGTGCGGACTCGATCTCGAAAAGCTTTCCGAGCTTCCCAACAGTCTGGACAAGCTGCTCAACGTCAAGATCGAGGTCACTAAGCGTACGCGGGGCGAGAACGAAAACGTCTATTTCAACCGGCGCATCGTGCTCGAAGACGGCGGGGACGAATACAATACGGCTGCCAAAGATGCCCTCCAGCCGTTCTGACGAGGACCGGATCGCTGTTGTCATTGATACGAGGGAACAGGAACCCTACGAGTTCGATCCTAAGCATGTGATTGTTACTCGCAAGGCACTCCCTGCAGGGGACTACTCCATCAGAGGGCACGAGGACTCGGTGGCGGTGGAGCGCAAGACCCTCGAGGACTTCGTCTCCACCGTCATCCGTTCCCGGAAACGGTTCAAGAAAGAACTTCAGCGCCTTTCCGGATATGAGTTCGCATGCATCGTGGTTGAGGCCGACCTCAGCGACATCCTCGGTGGACGTTACCGCTCCGGTGCGAATCCCAACGCCGTTCTCGGGACCGTTCTTTCCATCGTCGTCGACTTCGACATTCCGGTCTTCTTCTGCTCGGATCGGCAGGCCGCCTGCCGCTTCGTCGAGGGCTATTTGGTTAGATTTCACCGGAAAGGAATTGCAGCTCATAACATAACTCCGACACCAACCGCTGGCAGCCACATGTCATCGCTGGACGGCTACGGCATTTTCTAGAATGGTTTCAATGGTGTTAGCCGTCAGCGCGTTACTTGTTTTGGTCAGAGTCGTAGTCATCATAGTTTCGTCCTTTCTGTTCAGTTTCTTGTTGTTTGCGCCTTTTCAAGCTGAATCTGACCATTAGAAGTGTCATCAACCTGCCTAATTACCGGTTAGTCGCACTCGACAGAAAAGCGTTACAGATTCTCGAAATCTGGTTTGATATAGCGAATCCCGGAGCGGAAAGAGACCGGCAAAAAGTCGTACCAAGGGAGAAGTATGCTGAGAGCGAAATTGGGTTTTTCGACGACAAAAATCTGTTGACTTCGACTTTGGGATCAAGCTGGAGTACTTCACCGAGGCCGGAACGCGCTGGGAGGTGGTCGATTAGGGCACTGAGCCCGGTATACCCGAGCATTGAGACACCCGGTGCGAGAACAAACTACTATTTACATTTGACTTTTCCTCGGAGATTCATTAAAGTATCCGCGATGATGCTTAATTACAGTGGATTGTATGGCTGACGCTGAAAAACAGGCCCGCATCTTCAAAGTGCTTTCTGTTGAGACCCGTATTCGGATACTCAACCTGTTGAAAGAACAAGCGCTCTGTGTCAACGCTCTCGCCCGCGTTTTGGAGATAACTCCGGCGGCGGTTTCCCAGCACCTTCGCATTTTGCGCGATGCTGACGCGGTCATCGCTGACAAGCGGGGTTATTTCGTTCATTACCGGGCAAATAACAAGACTCTGGCCACGTGGGCCAAACTGTCTACGGATCTACTGGAATCGGATGAGTAAGAACCGTTCAAAAAACAAGGAGAATAGTATGTGTGACAAAGAGAAATGCTGCGAAAGACCCGAGAAACTCAAAGGCAAGCCGAAGGACTGCACTCCGGAGCAAATCAAAGAGTGCCACGGTGAGGCGAAAAAGCATACGTGCGTGCAGCAGATTAAGGAGTCTGATCAGGACAATTATGCTTCCCCTACAATAAAGGATGAACTATCAGGAGATGGTCTATGAGAATGTTATTCGTGATCAACGACGCTCCGTATGGCACGGAAAAAGCGTATAACGCCCTTCGCATGGCGATGGCCATCCAGAAACAACCCGGCGATCACGAGGTCTATGTTTTTCTCATGGCCGATTCCGTAGCCTGCGCCTTGCCGGGACAGACAACACCGAACGGTTACTACAATATCGAGCGGATGCTCAAGGCGGTCATCGGCAAGGGCGGTCAGGTCAAAGCCTGCGGAGGCTGTTCGGAAGCGCGAGGAGTCAACAAGCTACCGCTCATCGATGGCGTGGAAATCAGTAATATGGAGCAATTGGCACTGTGGACGATCGAAGTTGATAAGGTTCTCACGTTTTGAAAAGGCCTTACAGAAATATCCGCCGGTTGGAGGCCGCGTGAGGCAAGCCTCTCATATCATTGAGGTTGACGGCCTGGTCAAACGCTTTGAGGACGTCGTGGCCGTTGACTCTGTAACTTTCGATATATACAGAGGCGAGCTTTTCGGCTTTCTCGGCCCTAATGGCGCCGGTAAAACGACGACCATCAACATGCTCACCGGTCTGGCGGGTCCGGATACAGGATCAATCAGGATCGGTGGTATCGACTGCACTGAAAATCCCCGAGCCGCTCAGCATCTGGTTGGCGTGGTTCCGGATGAAAGCAATCTCTATCCGGAACTCACGGGGTTCGACAACCTTTGCTTCTGTGCCTCGCTCTATGGCGTAAGCAAAACGGACCGTCAAGCACGCGCCCGCGAACTTCTGGACATGTTTAGCCTAACTAAGGCAGCTGATCGCAAGTTTGCCGGCTATTCGAAAGGGATGAAGCGGAAGCTGACCATCGCGGCCGGTATTATACACCGGCCGGAGATTCTGTTTCTGGACGAACCGACCACCGGTATCGATGTCGCCAGCGCCCGACAATTGCGGCAGCTCATCGATGATCTTCACCAACGCGGAACGACCATTTTTCTGACCACGCACTATATCGAGGAAGCCGAGCGACTTTGCGACCGTATCGCATTTATCGTATCGGGCAGGATTATTCAAATTGATACGGTGGAAAACCTCGTCCAGCCAATCAGATCCAGATATGTTGTCCAGTTAACCTGTACGAACTCAATTCATGATATTCAGGGGAAGCTCACTTCCTCGTTCCCTGAACTCGACTTCACCCTCAGGGGAAACGGCATCATCCGGGTTGAATCAGACCAACCAATCGGAGTTGGTCCACTCATTCGCTTTCTTGAAGATAATGGAACTGAAGTCCTGGAAGCCCGTCGGATAAGACCTTCCCTTGAAGACGTTTTCGTTCACATCACGGGCTTAGAGGCCGAAGCGATGCGGAAGGAGAAAGAGCAGAAAGGAGGTGGGCAGTGAGGTTTTGGATTGCCTTCTGGAATATCCTTCTCAAGGATATGCGAACGTATTATCTGAAGCCACCCAACATCAGCTGGGGTCTGATTTTCCCGTTGGCGTGGACCGGGATGTTCTTTGTCAAGTCCGGGGCTGAACTGGGACACATTGCCACCCTGCTTCCTGGCGTGGTGGCTATTTCCATTCTATTCGGTACCACCTCGATGCTCTCGGTTACCGTGACTTTTGAGAAGAAAAACCGCTCCTTCGAGCGCTTGTTGCTGGCCC
>CAYLRL010000170.1:0-4564 GCA_964385875.1 uncultured Syntrophales bacterium | reverse complement strand
AAGAATCCCAAACACGTATCCATTCGATGGCGGTGGCCCATGAATTGCTCTATCGCTCGGAGAGCCTTACCCATATCAAACTCCATGAACACATCGATAGGCTGGTCAATCATATCATCGGCCCGATGGGGCCGTTCAGCCCCGTGCAGGTCACCTACGACATCGAGGACGTCTCGCTGAATCTCGACACCATGATCCCGCTCGGGATGATTGTGACCGAACTCGTTTCCAATTGCCGCAAACACGCCTTCTCCGATGGAAGAGAGGGCGAGATCCAAATTTCTCTTCATACGGTCGGCGTTCACGAGTTCGAGCTCAGAGTCAAAGACAACGGGATCGGTATGCCCCGCGACCTGAATCTCGAGACTCCTTCCTCCCTGGGGTGGGAACTGATCAACACCTTCGTGGAGCAACTTCGGGGCAGCAGGGAAGTTCGGATTGATAGAGGGACGGAAGTGCGGATCACGTTCAGAAAAACTCAAAAAGGGTCGATGGAACGAATCGACGTCCAATCAAACGCCCCTACGCATTCCGCCGCTCCAAAGCCTATTCCCATCTAAGAAAAACCTTTGACTTCGTCGCTTCCGCCGATTACCCTGGATGCGGGGCGTCATGCCGGCGCATGCCTTGTGTCAGCCTTCATGCTCAAACCGAACGCTATCGGAGGAAGCCACTGTGAATACCCACGATCAGGAGCGGAGACCGGCGAGAATACTCATTGTCGAAGACGAAGCCCTGCTTGTACGGCAGCTGAGTTACACGCTTCGGAGTCTGGGCTATGAGGTGGCGGGAGCGTTTGCAGCAGGCGAGGAAGCGGTCCAAGCAGTCGATGATTTCCATCCCGATCTCATCCTCATGGACATCATGCTTCAGGGAAATATTGACGGCATTGAAGCCGCGGAACGGATTCGCCGGCGGTTTGACATCCCTGTTATTTTCATAACCGGTTACAGCGAGACCGATGTCCTTGAAAGAGCCAAGAAGGCGGAGCCGTACGGCTATTTAAGCAAGCCCGTAAGTGAGACGGATCTGAGAAGCACGATAGAGACGGTCCTCCACAAGCATCGAGCCGACAAACGGGTAAGAGAAAGCGAGGAGCGATACAGATCGCTCTACACCAGGACCCCCGCAATGCTTCATTCCATCGACATGGAAGGGCGGTTGGTGAGCGTCAGTGATCGGTGGCTCGAAGTAATGGGATACGAGCGCGATGAAGTGATAGGACGCCGGTCCACGGAGTTCTTGACCGAGGAATCCCGTCGGAAGGCTGAAGATGTTATCCTGCCGAAATTCTACTTGGAGGGCTTCCTTAAGGACGCTTCGTATCAGTTCGTCAAGAAGAACGGCGAAATCATCGAAGTTCTTCTCTCAGCAACGGCGGAATACGATTCCGAAGGACGGTTTGTGAGGTCGCTGGCAGTACTCGAGGACGTCACGGAACGGAAGAAGGCCGAAAAGGCCCTCCGACAGGAGCGTGACAAAGCGGCGAGATACCTGGAAGCGGCCCGTGTAATGATGCTGGCTGTGGACCGGGAGGGAAATGTCACGCTCGTCAATAGGAAGACCTGCGAAGTCCTCGGGTGGGAAGAGCATGAGATAGTCGGAGCCGACTGGTTCGACAACTTCCTGCCTCAGCGAGACCGGGACCGCGTATACGGCGTGTTTGCCCAAATTATGTCGGGGGAGGTCGGACCGTTTGAATACTACGAGAATCCTATCGTAACAAGCACCGGTGAAGAACGCCTGATCGCCTGGCACAACACGTTCGTCCGTGACGATTCAGGTTTGGTGGTGAGCCTTCTGACATCCGGGGAGGATATTACCGAGAAGAAACAGGCAGCCGACCAACTGAGAATCGAAAAGGAGAGAGCGGAACGGTATCTCAACACGGCCGGGGTTATCATGGTCGCCCTGGACCGTGAGGGTCGGGTCACACTCATTAATAGGAAGGGCTGCGAGGTTCTCGGTTACGGGGCGGAGGAGATTGTGGGCCGCTCTTGGTTCGACACGTATCTGCCGAAATCCGATCGAAAACGAACGAAGGAGCTTTTTGCTCAACTGATTGCGGGAGGCGTCGAACCCGCACGGTATTTTGAGAATCCGGTGGTCACTCGGAACGGCGAGGAACGATTGATCGCTTGGTATAATCAGATTTTCACCGACGAAGATGCAAACATCATCGGCACGCTGAGCTCGGGGGAAGACATCACCGACCGCAGAAAGGCGGAGGAAGCTTTAAGAGCAAGCGAAACACGGTATAGACGGCTCTTCGACAATTCTCCCGTCGGCATCATTTCGGTTGACACGGAGGGAAGCATTCTTGAAGTCAATCCGAAACTGGTGGAGATACTCGGATCGCCCTCTGCTGACGCAACCAAGGCCATCAACATGTTCACGTTCCCGCCCTTAAGGGATTCAGGCTTCTCCGCAGCCTTCGAGAAGTGCATGAAGACCGGAGAATCCTTTAGCGTCGAGGGGGCGTACAGGAGCAAATGGGGCAAGGAGACGTATCTCAGGGTGTTGCTCAATCCGATGATCGGTGAGACCGGTACGGTGCGAGGTTGCCAAGGAGTGATCGAAGACATCACTGAACGCAAAAAAGCCGAAGAGGACCATCGTGAGGTTTTGGAGCTCATGCGGTATATCGTTGAAAACGACCCCAACGCCATCGCCGTTTATGACCGTAATCTGTATTACATCGCTGTGAGCAAGCGTTATCTTCTCGACTACAAGGTCAAAGAAGATGACATTATCGGAAGGCACCATTACGAAGTCTTCCCGGAAATGCCTCAGCGTTGGAAGGACGCACATCAACGCTGTCTCGCAGGAGCAGTCGAAAGCGAAGACGACGATTACTTCGAGAGACCCGACGGCTCGATCACGTACAATAGGTGGGAATGCAGACCGTGGTACACATCCAACGGCGAAATCGGCGGCATTATCACGTACACGGAGGTTACAACCGAGCGGAAACTTGCCGAGAAGGCATTGAAGGAAAGCGAAGAACGGTATCGTCAACTCGTGGATAACGCCAATGAGGCCATATTCGTTGTTCAGGACGGTCGGTTCAAATTCGTCAATCGGCGGAGTTCCGAGATGTCAGGCTTCACCCGGGACGAACTGCTTTCCATGTCGTTCACGGATCTCATTCATCAAGAAGACCGGGAGAAGGTGCTTTCGTTTCATCGACGACGCTTAGAGGGCGACGATGGCCAGTTCACGTTCATGTTTAGGTTCGTGGATAGAGACGGCCACGTCCGGTGGGTGAACCTCAACTCGGCAAATATACTGTGGCAGGGGCGTCCAGCAGGTCTCTGTTGCTTGTCGGACATCACCGAAATTAAGAAGGCCGAGGAACTGGCGATAACCTCCGAGAAACTCAAGGCGGTCGGTGAACTTGCCGGCGGTGTCGCTCACAATTTCAACAATCTCCTTCAGATAGTTCTCGGCTGCTCTCAGTTGGCTCTTACGGATCTTGAACTAGGGAATGTGACGAGGGCACGAGATAACCTTGAGCAGATCGTGGAAAGCTCACGATTTGGAGCTCAGACCGTCAAACGACTTCAGGATTTCGCCCGCGTCCGGAGAGACGATCTTGCAGTCCGGATAAAGGTTTTCGATCTTGCCGACACGGTGGACGAAGCCATTGAAATGAGCAAGCCCTGGTGGAAGACCAAGCCTGAGAAGAACGGAGTGGCGATCACTCTCAATCGATACGTTCGGAAGGGCTGTTTGGTCAAAGGTAATGAGAACGAACTCTTCGAGGTGATCGTCAATCTCATCAAGAATGCGGCGGAGGCATTGGACAAGGGCGGCGAGCTGCGAATTCGCACGTCGGTCGACGACGACACCGCGGTTCTCACCGTGGAGGATAACGGAGTCGGCATTCCTGAAGAGAACTTGGGACGGGTCTTCGAGCCGTTTTGGACAACGAAAGGGCCTCAAGGCACGGGCATGGGGCTGTCCAGCAGTTACGGCATTGTGCAACGACACGGCGGGGAGATTGCAGTTGAAAGCGAGCGGGGCGAAGGAACGAGCTTCACTGTCAGACTTCCCCTATCCGCGGAACAACCCAAGCCGCGGGAACGTCCCGTCCGCCGAACCGTTTCGTTTGAACTGAACGTTCTCATCGTCGATGACATGCCTGCAGTAATCAAGCAGTTGGAGGGCGGGCTGAGTTCATACGGGCAAACCGTGTACTCGGCGTCCTCGGGTCCGGTCGCGTTGGAGATCTTCCGAGAGACCCCCATCGATGTCGTGATCTGCGACCTCGCCATGCCCGAGATGAACGGTTGGCAGGTCGGCGAAGAAATCCGCAGGATTTGCGAGGAGCGGCAGACAGCCAAGCCTATCTTCATCATGCTCACCGGATGGGGCGGGCAGATTCACGAAGAGGACAAGATGCTACAATCGGGCGTTGACATGATCCTGGAGAAGCCTGTGGACATCGGGAAATTGTCGGAAGTTATCGAAGAGCTGATCAAGAAGAGAGAAGCGGCGGAGGAATGACCGTCTCTTTGGGAGTACTCGCCGCGGCCGTACTCCTGCAACGTTGCCGGAGTAC
>CAYLRL010000169.1:0-4572 GCA_964385875.1 uncultured Syntrophales bacterium | reverse complement strand
AGGTAGATTCCGTTTGCTCATGGCGTTCCTCCTCCCGTTGTTTCTTTCCCAAAAGAATATGGCAGGAACGCCTTTATCTTTCAACCAACTTTCGCGAGACCGGCCGTATCAAACCGGAAAAATGGCGAAACTATGGCTCTATACAACCTCTCCGATCCGAACGCGAGCAAAATCTTTCGTGGTCGCCAAATTTGCCCTGCTTTAGCCGCCTCCCCCGAATAACTGAATGCTTACTCCGACCCCGTTTTTTGTCTTGACATAGTGTCGACCTAATGGGAGCATCGTTAACATCGACCGGGACCGGCTCTTCGAGTCTGCGTGGTTTTGAAGCCGATTCGACGTGAGTCGGAACCGGAAGATGCAGGAAAGACCGGCTGGGCTTGGCGGCGCAATGAAAGTAAAGGTCCGGGGCATCATGGAGCAGCACCTCGAAAGGCCCTGCAGGGCTCCCACACTGAAATTCCTCGGTCGGAATTCCCTGGATAGGATGGTTTTCTTTCTGCCGGAAGGGCCGAGTTGGATAAGCCTTCCCCCGCAGGCGGCCGCACTCCTTTCTCTTTGTGACGGGGCTCGCGACGTAACCGAGTTGAGCGAGGTCTTCGGATTCAGCGGACCGAATGAAGAAAAGGACGCTTTGATCGTTCGTCTTATCCGATCCTTTGACGATCTCGGCTTTTTAAAGGGCCCTCGGATGCCTGAGGAGCCTCATTTGGAGCTTGCTCCTCTGGAAATGGCGGTCCTTTACGTTACCAGATGGTGCAACTTGGCCTGCAACTACTGTTACTTCGATGCGGGTCGAGCGATGGAAGGGGAGCTTTCCACCGATCAGTGGTTGAATGTGGTCGATCAGCTTCACGAAATGGGAACGGAGCGGATCGTCTTGCTTGGCGGAGAGCCTCTGGGCCGTGACGACATCTTTGCAATCGGGTCTCGTGGACTGAAGCACGGGATGTGCGTGGATCTGGCGACAAACGGCACGCTCGTGACGCAGCGAATGGCTGAAGAAGCCGCAGCCTCGTTTACGTTGGTACAGGTCAGTCTGGACGGCTTTCGGGAGCAACACGAGGCCGGTACGAGAATACCGGGCAGTTTCGACCGAACCGTAGAAGGGATTCGGACATTGGTCAGGCACGGCAACCAGGTCGGAGCGGCCTTTGTGGCAACCGAGGAAAACATTCACGGCCTCGACGATTACCTGCGTTTTATTGTTGACTTGGGTGTTCGAAGGGTTCATTTCCCATTTATGAAACGAATCGGGCGAGCCAAGTGCAATCCTATCCACGAACTCTCCGGCATGGAATTGGTGTGCAAGCTCCGAGACATTTGGCATACATGGCACGATTCCATAACAATGGCCGACTATTCGGCATTTTTTAAGCCCGGATGGAGACAGCGGCGACTCCGATGCAGCGCGGGAAACGGCATGGTCGAGATTGCTCCCAACGGGGACGTGTATTCATGCTGCATGTTTTTTGGAGACGAGACCCCCGCTGGAAATGTGGCGAGTAAGCCTATATCCGAGATTTACACTGGCATGCAGGATTATCAGGAGTTGCTTGATTCCTCGGCGCTCAATCGTATTCCGTGCAAGGATTGCGATTTCAAGCTCCTGTGCGGAGGCGGCTGTCCTGGGGAAGAAGCGGCAGATACGGTTGCGAGTTGCAAGCATTTCGATCTATACCACCGGCTTGTACTGGAAGCCGGCCACGAGCAAATCGAGTCGATTCCGGAGTGAAACCGCAGGACCGCTGTATGTTCGGCGAGACGCGCGTCCGGGAATTGAAAGCCGAAACTATCTTCAACGTCTATCAAGGAGGAGATGATCATGAGCCCGAAGACAGCCGAGAGCCTGATTGCAATGCTTATGCTGGATGAGGAAATGCGGAATACATTTTTGCAGGATCCCAACTCAACCGTCGAACGCCTTGCCGATCCCACGGGGAGTGAAGCTGCCGGCGGACCTCTCCTGGATCTCAACGAGCTTGCGTGGATCTTATGTCCTGATGCTCTGAAAGACGGCAGCGGCATATGGGCTCCGAACGCGTGCGGGCCGGACAAGGACGGACAGGTGATGTGCAACTGCGGCGGCGGCAGCGGGGGCCATTTGCCGGCTTGCTGAGACTGATCGAGATCTCGCAGGAACGGATCCCAAAGGGTGGCGTTTTGGAGAAGGCGAGTGCAGGCCGCCGGTATTTCGATGCGTGAATCTGACCGCGGTCTATTTCGGGCGGGCCGTACCGTTCGGTTGGTCTGGTCTTGTGCTCCCAAGTGGACGGCTCTCAACTTGGCGTTGGTCCTGTTCCTCGGCCTGTTGCCTTTGGCTCTGGTGTATCTCACCAAGCTTGTCGTTGATTCGGTAAGTGCCGGAATCAGCGGTGAAAAGACGTACGAAGCTCTCAAGACCGCTCTCTTCTTTGTTGCCGCAATGGGTGGCGTGGCACTTCTCCGCAGTATTTTGAGCGCCGCGTCGGGCGTTGTTCGCTCAGTACTCGGCGAATTAACGGCCGTCCGCATTCATGGTTTGATACACGCGAAAGCGGCAAAGGTGGAGCTTGATTGTTATGAGAATTCCGAGTTCTGTGATCTGCTCCACAGGGCCCAACAGGAGGCTGGGCACAGGCCCGCGACAATTGTCGACGAGCTCACTCAGTTGGGGCTCCACTCCATTTCTTTTGTGGCTATGGCCGGCCTGCTTTTCTCTGTCAGCTGGCTCCTTCCCCTTCTAGTGCTTGCTGCCGGTATTCCCGACTTCTTTGTTCGGGCTAGGTTTGCCGGTCTCATCCACACTTGGCATCTCGACCGAACTTTGCAAGAGAGACTTGCGTGGATATTTCACTGGATCATGACCAGCCGGTCGCACGCCAAGGAGATTCGCGCGTATCAAATGGGAGATTTCTTTTCCAAACGCTTCCTGGAAATTCGCGAGGAAAACCTCGACCAGCGCAGACGACTTCTCATGCAAAGAGCGACGGGAGAGTTCCTATGCAGCACCTTGGGGATAAGTGCGTTTTACGGCTCATATGCTTTGGTCGTGTATTGGACTTTCAGGGGCGATCTCTCCATCGGGGCAATGGTGATGTTCTATCAGGCTCTTCAGACCGGCCAAACAAGTTTTCAGGAATTCATGAAAGCGCTCGCCAGGCTGTACGAACACAGCCTGTTCCTCCAGAGCATGTATGACTTTCTTGATACGGAGCAGGAAGAAGAGGCCCAGAGCGGGACCCTCGACATGCCGGACAGGTTGGAACAGGGTCTGGTGATCGTTAACGTAAGTTTCAGATATCCCGGATGCTCCGAACAAATTCTCTCAAATGTGAACATGGTCGCCGAACCAGGGTGCCTCGTCGGGATCGTGGGACCCAACGGCTCCGGAAAATCCACGATCGTCAAGCTTATTTGCAGGTTTTACGAACCCGATTCGGGGACAATCACGCTTGAGGGAATTGATCTTCGCCGCATCAGCAGGGAAAACTTCAGACGAAACTCAGCGGTCATGATGCAAGACTACGAGCAGTATCCGCTTACGGTACAGGAAAACATTCACTTGGGAGATATTCGAAATCCTTTGGACTCGCAGCGAATCACGTCCGCCTCTGTTGACGCAACGGGTCACCAAACCTTTCAATCGCTCGACAATGGCTACCACACTGTTTTAGGAAGGTGGATTCAGGGCGCCGCAGAATTGAGTGCCGGGCAATGGCAGCGTCTTTCCTTGGCTCGTCTTTTGTACAGAGACGCCAAGGTGTTGATACTCGACGAACCGACGAGCGCAATGGATGCGTCTGCCGAAAAAGAATTCCTTAAGAATTTGAAATCATTATCGGAAGGTAAAGTGCTGATCCTCATTACACACAGGGACTCGGCCCTCCAATTTGCCGACCGAATCTACAGGCTTGAGGATCACCGTTTGACTCTGGAGAGAGCCTGATGCCGGCATTGCGGATCGCACGTTCGGAGCGCTTCTTTCCGGTTCATCGCGTAAGTGCGTACCTCACATTCTGTATGGTCATCTGGTAAGCGTTCACCGCGATCCCCCCAGTTCGGGGTGATTTTGGTCGTCTGCGGTTTTTCGGCCATTTCTATAGTGCCGCGCATTGACACCCGCGGCTTTCCGACGGTGTTCTCCGTTTGAGTTTTGTGATAATGGTCCCCCATCACTGTGAGGGAGGAGAGACGATGGGAGGCCGAGGATTTAGGCTGAGCGATGAGCGGATAGCCGAAATGAAGTCTTCTTTGGACATTGCGGACGGCAACAAGGACTACGGGCTGAGCCTCCGGAGGCGTTTCGTGGCGAAGGGCGTTTTGCAAGCCCAGCGGGAGGCGCCGTATTGGCGCCTGACCCGCTGTATTGTTCCGAGGTGATCGTGTCCACGTTCCTACAGTTCCTCTGGTCGAGAGCGTCCGGCCCAAACCTTGAACTAGTGGGTGCCCAAGTCTAGGCTTCCGGATAGTACGGACTGAAATGGGGTGAGATTTTCAGAATAGGTTGACCTGACGGGGAAGATTGTCGGAATATTCGGCTCTTCGCTATTGTATGTGGGTAACCTGAAGGTCAAGCTTACCGGCAATGAG
>CAYLRL010000168.1:0-4596 GCA_964385875.1 uncultured Syntrophales bacterium | reverse complement strand
CGTCCATCGACGACGCACACGGGGATCTCGTCAAAGTTGACCGTGGATTATGGATCGAGAATTGCCTTGACCGACCCGCAGCCGCCGAGGTACGATCGGTCCACGCGATGAAGGTATCCAGGAGAAGCGCAGAAGCGCCGCTCCACGGCATGGGGACTGAGCGGCGGCCCCTTCCTTTTCACGCGAGGTCGGAACATCATGGATCTTCAGCACGCCGGCAGAGACGAATTGATCGCCGCGCTCGAACGATGCAGAGAAGAACGGGACGCGGCCCGCAGAGACGCTGAATACTACCGAGCCGTTCTCGACGGCTCGGACGACGTGATCCAGGTCATTGACCGGGACGGCGTCATGCGTTTCATGAGCAAAGCGGTCGAACGGCATTCGGATTTGAAGGTGGAAGATGTCGTCGGCACGCGAGTCGAATGTCCTCCAGAGGAGGTAGCCGGCATCCGTGAGGCCACGCGGCCGGTGTACGAAGGGGCCGTCGGTTCGTCCGCCAGGTCCGTGCAGCGGGCGCCTGATGGGCGAGGCGGTTATCGAATCATTGAGTCGTCATTTGTGAATCAGCTGATTCCGCCGGTCAATGGTTTGGTGGTCGTCAGTCGAGATGTCACCGACCGCACCGACATTCCGAAAATGTGGGATCAAGTTGACAACGTCGTTCTCTCCGTTTTCAATGGGGTGAATGACGCGATCATCGTTCATGACGCGGACGGGCTGGTCACGCAGATGAATCGGACGGCCGTCGAAATGCTCGGCATCGAGCGGAGTCAAGAGGGCACGAACAGACTTGCGGACGAACTCTACGGCCCGATCGATGGCGCAGGCAATCTTCGAGATCTCTGGTCGGCGGTCCTCGGCGGTGACGGCGGCGAACATCAGTGGCGGATGAGGCGGAGAAGCGACGGCCGCGAATACGAGATACAAGTCTATCTGAGCGCGATAGATATCGAGGGTAGGCCACACATCCTGGCCGCTATCCGCGACATTACCGAACTCAAGAGCGCTCTGACGCGGCTGGAGCAGTCGGTCGCGGAAAAGGAGGCGCTCCTGCGGGAGATTCACCATCGGGTGAAGAACAACTTTGCGGTCATTTCAAGCCTCCTGCGCATGCAAAGACGACGCCTGGAGGATGAATCACTCCGGCAGGTCATTGCGGAGACCGACTTTCGCGTTCGATGTATGGGATTCGTCCACGATCGGCTGCATCAGTCTGAGAGCCTTACCGAACTGCGCATACGCGATTATCTCCTCAGTCTTATTGTGAACCTCGAGAACTCGTATCACGCGGCGTCACGGAATGTGAAAGTAATCGCGGAAATCGAAGAAGTGGACGTGAGCCCGACAACCGCGATACCCCTGGGATTCATCACCTCCGAGCTCGTCTCGAATTCATTTAAGCATGCGTTTCCCGACCGACCATCGGGGGTTATACACGTTCGTCTGCGCAGCGTAACCGAGGAAAAGCTCGAGTTGATCGTCAAGGATGACGGCGTCGGCTTCCCCCACGACATGAAGATCGAGGCGCTCAATTCGCTGGGATTGAAGCTCATCGAAACGTTTGTGAGTCAGCTTCACGGCGCCTGGCAAGGATCGGCCGATTCGGGGGCGTGCTGGACGGTTCGATTCCCCAAGGATCCGGAGGGGAAGGGGCCCTCGGTCTGAGGCCTTGTGGCGCAACTGAGCGCCCTCATCCTAAGCCTCTCCAGAGGGAAGGGGACCGTGTTCTTCTTCCTTTGTGTGTGGGCCTGCGACTCGGCGAAAGGGAGTGGTTCGCGGGCGGCTTCCCGATAGAGTGTATGCGTTGCGATGCAGGGGAATTCGAAATGCTGGAGTTAAAATATGATTCGATCGACGTTTCTTTCTCCCCGGTCGGTTGTTTTCATCGGCGTGCCTCGCGCAAGCGGTCCCGCCGCGCTCAACCCTGTTGATAACCTCCGTGCGTGGGGATACGCCGGCGTAATCAAGCTCGTTCATCCCCATGTTCGAGAGATAGCGGGCATTGCGGTGTCTCAGCGCGTCTCGGACCTCGACGAACCGCCGGACCTGGCCGTCATCTCCACGCCGCGGGAAACGATCCCCGGAATCGTGAGGGAATGCGGCCAAAAGGGGATTCGAGCGGCGATCGTCACCAATCAGGGCTTTGCGGAGGCGGATTCTCGAGGGGCCGACCTGCAGCGGGCAATCGTTAACGAAGCCGCAGCGTTCGGGGTACGCGTGCTTGGACCGAACACGCTGGGCGTCTCAAACGCGTTCCACCGTTTCAATTCGTCGTTTATGCCTCTCAAACGAGAGGAAATACCGGTCGGGCTTGTTTGCCAATCGGGGGTCTTCTTCGTTGCAGCGGGGCAGCTCGTCGGGGGCATGGGAATCGGCGTGGACGTGGGCAACGCGTGCGATCTCGATATTGTGGACGCGCTGAGGTGGCTGGGCGACGATGACCGGATTGATGTGATCGCGCTCCATGCCGAGGCGATCCATCGCGGGCCGGAATTCCTCGAAATTGCGGAGCGAATCTCTCGACGAATACCCATTACGGCGCTCAAGACGGGGAGATCGGGCGAGGGCGCGCGTGCCGCGGCGTCCCACACCGGTTCGCTCGCCGGCGAAGATCGAATCGTCGATGCGGCTTTCCGAAGAGCTGGAATAATCCGCGTCGACGAGACCCAGGATCAGGCGGATCTGATCCGAGCGTTTGTTCGTTTGCCACCTATGAGAGGGCCCCGAGCCGCTGTGGTAACACTTACCGGAGCGGGGGGAATCATCATGCTCGATGCGATGGAGCGACACGGTCTTCGCCCCGCGCGGTTGAGTCGAAACGCAATCGAACCGATTCAAGCTCTTTCACCGGACTGGATGCCCCTCGCCAATCCGCTCGACATTTGGCCTGCGGTCATGAAAGCGGGTATGGGAAAGGCATACGGCGTCGCGCTCCGCGACGCGTTGGCCGACCCGAATGTTGACGGCGTGCTCTGCGTCGCATTGGGGTTGGAAGAAGATCGCCGGCGGCATTTCGGCGCGGAGCGGGTGATTCAGGATCTTTCCGAGGAGTTCGACAAGCCGATCGTCGCATGGTTCTACGGCACGCGGGGGGCGGAGACCGCAGAACGACTTGAAGAGCGCGGTCGCGCGCTTGCGATTCCAAGTATGGAACGAGGCGTACAGACGCTGGCGGCAATGGCCCGTTACCACCTCTGGAGGATGGAGCGGGAACGCGAGGATCGGTAAGGTGAGAATTCTTATAGTCAACGATCGATACATTGACCGGCTGAATGGTCCGTGTTAGAGGAACCTGAAAGAATGATAAAATCCCGCCGAAGTCCCTTAGCGCATTGACGGCGCCGGGACTCCGGGGCCTCTGGTAATGGCGACCGCAGAAAAGGAGAGTCGGTCATGACAAAAAAAATGGGGCGACGAACATTCATGAAGGACGCGTCCACCGCCTTCCTGGGACTGGCGACCGTGCCTCTGCTGAGCAGGGGCGCGGGTGGCGCGCCGGGTACGTCAATTGAGTACCGAACCCTCGGCCGAACCGGCCTGAAGGTCGCCGCAGTAGGCATGGGAGTCATGAATTGCAGCGATCCTGCGGTATTGCTTCGAGCGTTGGATCTGGGAGTGAACTTCTATGACACGGCTCGGCGCTACATGGGCGGCAAGAACGAAGAGCTCGTGGGCAAGGTTTTTCAGGGCAAGCGCGACAAAGTGCTCATACAAACGAAAGTTCGTATGACATCAAGCGAAAAAGAGAATCGCGAATCAGTGGAAGCAAGCCTGCGCAGTCTGCGGACCGACTATGTGGACGTGCTGCTGACCCATTCTCTCAAGAAGCCTGCGCAGGTCTGCGACCCGTCGCTCCTCGAGTTTATGGACGCGATGAAAAAAGAAGGGAAAGCGCGGTTTACGGGCTTCTCCTCGCACGCGAATATGGCGGCCTTATTGAGGGAAGCCGCAAAGACCGCGTGCCACGATGTCGCGCTTGTCTCCTACAACTTCACTCATTCGGACGACCTCAAGGAGGCCGTGGCCGCGGCCGCCGAAGCCGGTGTCGGGGTAGTGGCGATGAAGACCCAGGCAGGGGGATACACCGAAGCCGACATGCCGGGTCTCAATCCCCATCAGGCCGCGCTCAAATACGCCCTGACGAATGGCGGTATCGCGACAGCTGTTCCCGGCGTGAGCACAATCGAACAGATCGAGGAGTGCTTCGCGGTTATGCGAACGGGCTTTTCGAGAGCCGACGCGGACGACCTTCGCCGGTACGATTCGTACCTGCAGGGCCGCATTTGCACCATGTGCGGCGGCTGCTCGGGAGAATGCCCATTCGGTGTCCACCACACGGATGTGATGAGAGTTGCGATGTATTTTGACGGGTACAAAAGCCCCGCGTTGATCGAAGAAGCGCGCGCCGAAACGGACCTTCTTGAAAAATGCGATCGCTGCTCGGAATGTTCATCGTGCAGTATTGTGTGTGGCCGAGGGCTTGACATCAAAGGTCAAATGGAGCGGGTAAGACGCATATGTGTATAGCAGGTCGATCCATGGTAACCGTTCACCGGGATAGCGACAAGCCATTGATATCTCGATGGGGGAGGC
>CAYLRL010000167.1:0-4657 GCA_964385875.1 uncultured Syntrophales bacterium | reverse complement strand
CAAGCATGTCCTCTTTCAGTTTTCAACTGCTCGTACGCAAATACCGGATGAGCCCGTTTTTCTCGGTCGACCTCTTTGCGGGAGGCCAACGGGGTCCGGCGGCGCATAGAGGACTGCGTCCTTGCGCACCTTGCCGGTGATGTGGACACCCGCCGGTCGATTCTTAACCACGGTGGAGTTGAGGTATCCCCCGTCAACGACCACTCTGAGCGTTACGTCGGAACCGACCCAGGACCGGGTAAGCCGGATCAATTCCAGGGCGAGTTCGGGCTTGGTCCTGTAGGATCGTCCCTTGGGCTTGACCGTGCATCGCTTGGGCCGGCGCATTCTCGCCGCACAGGGCAGACAGAAGACGCGATCGGAGATCCCCGGCAGGCGCACCGCCACACCGATAAGCACGAAGCATACGCCGTATCCGATCTTCCTACCGCCCTGAGGAGAGGCCCCGTCATGCTGAAAGCCGGCCCCGCAGATCTTTCGGCCCACGTGGTTGTTCAGCGTGTCGTCGATTACGAGGATCACCTCGCCGGCGCCCGGGAAGAACGTTTCGACGATGAGGAGGAAAATGACTCGGGCGACCTCGTCGGGCTTCCACCGGGCTCTCGAGAAGAAACGGTACACGCTGCCGAAATGCTCCGATTCGTGCGCGTCCACCGTCAATATGACCCGGCTGATCGAGTTCATTCAAACGGTCATGAGCCGGCCGGTCATCAGCGCCGTGAAATGCCGCAGGCTGGGCGCCGTGAAACAATCCCGAAATCGAAGCTTGTCAATCTCAAAGGGTTGAGGTAGATTCCGCTTGCTCATGGCGTTCCTCCGCAGTGCATTCTTTCCCAAAGGGATATGGCAGGAACGCCTTTATCTTTCAACCAACCTCCGCGAGACCGGCCGTATCAAACCGGAAGGATGGCGAAACTATAGGTAAACAAGGACTGGGATGAATTCTGGATTCATCGACGAAAAAACGAACGGTGAAGGCTTTACGGAATCGAGCGTTCACGATCCTCGGAAATCAGGGACCACGAAATGCCTCGGGCGGCATGACCCATGACAGAAAGTAGCGGCACCCGTGATTGTGACTATCTTAACGGAGGCTGTGTACAATTTCAACTGAGGCGGAGCACAAAGACCTTCTTGGGATCAGCGGGACAATCTATCTGCAGCTAAAAGGTCCCAAGACTATCAAAATGGGGCAGGTCATAGAGGCTGCAGTCAGATGACCGATGTTAGGTCAGTGGAATCCTTTAATCAAGGCCCTTTTCTAACTTGACGCTCTCTAACAGATCTCTGCATTCGCGACTCTTCTCAGGCCGTTGAATTGTACAGGATTCCGACAGCATGGTGGAGTCGTAGCACCGGTCATTTATGTGGCCGTATTCACGGCCTGAACACCTTCCCTTGATCGGTGGAATCATCTCCATTTTTTGAAGCGAGAGCCGGTAGATATGCCTTTCGTCTCCATCCAGTTCCTGACCCTTCTGGGAACAAGCCCAGACTTCTCCTTTGACAACCCTTATTTTGACGAGTGATTCGGCGCCTGTTCCGCTCCAACCATAGTAAGCGCCCACAAAGTACTGCAACTGATCCTCAGTCAAACCTGCCAAGGCTTTAGTCAATGCTTCTTCTGGGCATCCTTGTCCAGAACTTCGTTGCCGAGCCTTTCTACTGGCGTAACCAGCCTCTCCAAAGACATCCGAGCTTCTCTGTCGGCGACCTGGTGTGAGGGGATTCGGTAGAGCCAGTGACCAGGAATTATTAGCAGGACCAGGATACAGAGCACTGCTAAAACTAAAGCCAGAACGCCCAGCCTAATCAAAAGTAGGCGCACAAATCTGCGTTGTGTATTGTTATCCCTGCCCTCTATCATTCGGTGCCTCCTCTATCAGCGACTCCCGCGAAGTACAGCGTCGACGCTTCTATTGTTTGTACTGTTTCAGGCAAATCAAGAGAAAAAGGGTGTTGGTTGTTGATTTTTTCCGTCGGCCTTTCGTCGTAGCCTTCTCTCCTCCGCCTCCCGCACGTTGCGCCGGTATTGTTCCACAAGCAGGGACTTGTTTCCCGTCCGATGGACGTGTCCCGGCGTGTATCCGAACAGAGCCTGATGCGGCCTGACCTCGTTGTAGTGATCGATATATCGGCCTATGGCCTCCCGGGCCGAGTCAATGGAGAGGTAGCCCGGGTTGCAGTAAACCTCCTCCTGCTTGAGCGTCCGATAGAACCGTTCCTGACGGGGTCCGTGGGCCTGGCCGTCCGTCCCGGAGAAAAGGCGATGCCGATCTCTCGAAAGAACAGCCTCACGTCCGCCGCGATGTTCGGTGAACCGGGATCGGTTCGGAGCATCGGCTTCTCGTCGCTGTCCTCCAACCCCTCGCTGATGAACGCAAGGGCGACTAGGTTCTTCACTTCCCGCTGCGTGACGGTCTTCACAATGCCCCAGGCGGTGATGTACCGGGAAAAGAGGTCGAGGATCGTCACGACGTAATGGCGAAGGCCTTGGATCGCGATCCCGGTCCGGTCGTCCCCCCGGATCTGATTGGGACGGAAGGGTTCATACCGAGCCTTCTTCCAGGGCGCTTCCCTGAGATTCCATTCCCAGACCGGACCCGCAGCCTTCAGCGTGCGCTAACAGCGCGACGGACTCACCCGGACGTCTTCCGTGCGCAACAGCCCGCTGATTTGCCGGTGGCTCAGATGAGGCTCCCTCATCTTCAACGCCGTGATTTTCTCTTCCTCGCAGGGCAACAGGCTGTTCGGCGGAGTCTTCCCGCCGCGTTTTTCCGTTTGGCCCTTCCAGTGGCAGAAGGTCGATCGCGGGAATGCCGGTCTTCTCAGGGAGGCGGTAATCGTGACTCCTTCCTCCCGCAACCGCTCAACGGTTTCCACGATCCGCCGTCGCTGCTCCAGGGAGTACCGCCGCCCAGGCGTCCTGCCGGTCAAACCAAGTTCATCTTTTTTTTTCAAGGCCATGAGCTCCCGGGACAGCAGCGCAACCGTGTCCCTCAGCTTCTCGTTCTCCCGTTCCAATTCCCGCATCCGAGGGTCCGCCTTCGGTCGACTCCCCTTGAGAAACTCGGCCGCTCCCTGATCCGGACGCTTCCTCCACCGATAGAGCGTCATGGCATGAATACCGCGCTTCTCCGCCACCGACACGCCGTTTCCCGTCGCTTCCCATTCCCTCAGGATCGCCGGCTTCTGCTTGGCCGTGAATCTCTTCCGCTGCTTCTTCTCTACCGGTGTCGGTTGAACGACCAGCCGGCGTCCTCCTCCGGACCCGGGGCTCATATCGGAAGCCCCGCGTTCGACCAACACCTTTCTCTCTCAGGTTCTGTCCAACCAGACCTGAAACATTATAAAGTGACTCGGCTCCGACGCTGTCCTTGTGGTCGCTCGCGATTCTCACCGAGAGAATGGACACAGCCTCGGCTCCCAACCTTACCGCCGAGCTCGTGGTTGCCGACAGCTTCCTTTGGGGACGCGTTGAGGCCGAGGCCTTCCCGCGAACCAGTCTCCAAAACGCGCCGCGTTTGCTTGAGCGGCCCCGGGGAAGCGCCGGCGCCGATTCTTTATCTCACTTCGCGCAGGCCTTTTCCAGCAATGTGACCACCGTGTCGTGACCCCTGAGCCGCGCGCAGGCGAGCGGCGTGCACCCCGCGGCGTTCGCCGCCCGCGCGTCCGCGCCCCCGGAGAGGAGGAGCGCGACGAGGCGCGCGTCGCCCAACGCCGCGGCCGCATGGAGGAGCGTATTCCCTTCGGAATCCTTCGTGTTCACCGGAACCGGCCTGGACAGGAGCCGCGTGAGGATCGGGAACTCCTCCCGGTCCGCGTTCCGGAGGCGGACCGCCCGCTCGGGAATCTCCGCGCGGGCCCGCTTCTCGAGCTTCGCCTCGAGCCCGGTCGTCTCCGGGGTCCGGCGGACGCCCATCATCACGTACTTCTCCGGCCGGTCCGCGGCCTTCCCCGCGGCGAGGCGGATGAGATCGTCGACGGTGGGAGCGCGCTCGCAGCCGGGGTCGGAGCACGCGAGCTTCCGCAAGCGGTCGATCTCCCCGTCGATGAGCTCCCCGCAGCCGGGGTCCCAGCACGCGAGCCGCTTCAGGTCCTCGAGCGCCTCGGGCTTCAGGTCGCCCTCGCATTCGGGCATGTCGCACGCGAGCCGGAGGATCTCCCCCATATCCGTCGGTTTCACGATGCAGCCGGGCATGTCGCACGCCGTCGCGACGGGGCCGGTGTAGACCAAAAACAGGACCGCCGTCATGCTCAGAACTCGTTTTATGCGCTTCATCGGATCCTCCCCTCTCGATTTCGTGATGGAACTTCCCGAAAAATACGCAGCCGTCACTTTCGGACCGCTTTTCATGGTTGATAGATCGATCAACTATGGAGCCGACTACCACCGCCGTGCTCGTATCCTGGAAGCAGGCGCCCTCTCCGGGAGTATCATGTGGCGCTCCGAATCCCGGCGGAATAAGCCCGCTTATAGCGAGTGTCTATAATTCTGTCTTAATGGAGCAGGTTTGGCTATTCTTAGTTCCACGGTCAACAACCCAATTCAGGGCGCGTGCCGGCCGGTCTATGAGTTGGTCCCTGTCTTTGGCAATGAAATCTGCTTTCATAAGCAGCCGGAGCCTCTCGATGGGGTTCAGATCCGGTGAATATG
>CAYLRL010000166.1:0-4817 GCA_964385875.1 uncultured Syntrophales bacterium | reverse complement strand
CTCAGCGCGACGGGTCCCGATGAGACGTTGAGATTACTTCGTCGCTCCGCTCCTCACACTGACGGCATTGAACATGCTTGAGGAGACACGACCCAATCCGGAACCCGATGTCCGACGCCCTTCTTGGCCGGCCCGGCATTTCGAGGTCTTTTCGCGTTGGAGTTCGGAGGGAGGATTCTTCTCCATGCCGTGCTCCACAACTTCCATCACTCCGCCGCTACCTCACCTTATTTGTTGACTTATGTTTCCATATAGTATAAAATATTCACGATATTTGACACTCAGGAACCCTTTATCGGAGGAGTATCCATGTCCCGACGTTTCCGCCGATTGGCTCAGGTCGCTACCCTGCTCGCATTCATGGGATGGTTTACCTATCCGGGCTATTATTACGATTGGTATTGGGATTGGTCGCAGGAATACGCCTATCCGGCGAGCATGTCCAATCAACACGATCCGCACTGGGGATTCTGGTTCTGGTAAGAACCGGCACGCGGCTCTCGAAGGATTTCGCGCGGTTTAAGCGTCCGCCCTCGCGGGTAAGCCGATTGAAGGGCGTTGTCTCGCCCTTCTTCTCGCGCGTGAAAAAAAGGCGGAGCCGCGCTCACTTGCCTCGCAGCAATCCCTTATCGTAGAAGTATCGGAAGATTATACTCTTATCAATGCCGGTGATCTCCGCGACCTTGAAGATGGTCACCGATTGCCGCGACATTTTCAATTCGTTGATCACGCGTGCGATCCGGCCGTAAACTTCATTGCTTTCGTTGATCTGCATGGTTGTCTCTCCGCCGCGACCGATCGCGACGTGATTATCCGACGGTGACCGAATCAGTCTTCGCCGTCGCGGATGAATCCTTCCACTGAATCCATGATCTCGGCCAGTTTGTCAACATCGGGACCGCCGGCCTGGGCCATATCCGGTCGTCCGCCGCCCGACCCGCCAAGCGCTTCCGCGGCCTTCTTCACGATGCGGCCGGCGTGATATCGATCGGTCAGGTCCTTGGTCACCAGCGCGACGAGGATGGCTTTTTCGTCGGTCTTGGCGCCGAGGAGCGCAATCCCGGACTGAAGCCTCTCGCGCACGCGATCCGCGTAGTCCCGCAGATCTTTGGGGTTCGAGATGTCGTCGACCGTCTTTGCCAATACCCGCACGCCGTCGATCTCCTTGACCCCCTCGAGTATGTCGCCCGTGAGTTTCGAGGCCAGCTTCCCCTTGAGCTTCTCTACCTCGCGTTCGAGGCTCTTCTTCTCCTCCAGCATTTTATCCAATTTGCCCGCAAGCTCGGTCGGGCCGCCTCGGAGCCGCTGAGAGACCGCCGTTATCTCCTGTTCCATCGACCTGACGAAGTCGACCGCTCCCTGAGCCGTCGCGGCCTCGATGCGCCGGACACCGGCAGCGATCCCGCCTTCGCTGACGATCTTGAAAAAGCCGATATCGCCGGTCCGCTCCGTGTGGGTGCCGCCGCAAAGTTCCCGGCTGAAGTCTCCCATCGAGATCATCCGCACCCGGTGGCCGTACTTCTCGCCGAAGAGCGCCATTGCGCCGGCTTCGAGCGCTTCGTCGTAATCCATGACCCGAGCGGCGACCTCCGCGTTCTCGCGGATGCGCATGTTCACCAGATCTTCGATCCGGGCCAGTTCCTCCGGCGATATCGCCGAGAAATGCGTGAAGTCGAACCGCAGCCTGTTGGGTTCCACCAGGGAGCCGCTCTGTTTCACGTGATCGCCGAGAGCCGCCCTGAGCGCCCAGTGCAGGAGGTGCGTCGCTGAGTGATTCGCTTTGATCGACTCACGCAAGCCCGTGTCTACCTTGAGGGTCACCCGATCGCCGACCCGCAGGCCGCCCGTCTTGACGCTCCCCTTGTGGACGATTAGATCCGGAAGCGGCTTGGACGTGTCCTCGACCTCCATCTGCGCGCCGTCGACGCCGATCACGCCGTGGTCCCCGACCTGACCGCCCGACGCGCCGTAAAAGGGCGTCCGATCCGTCACCACTTCCACCCGCTCGCCCGCGCCGCTCGACTCCACCCGCCGGCCGTCCTTGATGATCGCAAGGACGGTCCCGCAGTCCTCGAGCGTCTCGTAACCCGTGAATTCCACGATCACACCCTTGTCGAGGATGTCCTTGACCGCGGCGGCTTCTTCGCCCTGCATTTCGGCCCAGGCCTGCCGCGCCTTTGCCCGCTGCTGTTCCATCTCTTTTTGGAAGCCCGCCTGATCGACGTTGAGTCCCGCTTCCTGCGCCAAATCCTCGGTAAGATCCACAGGAAAACCGAAAGTGTCGTACAGGCGAAAGACCACGTCCCCCGGCAGTGTCGTCCCGCCGGCGCTGCGCAACTCGCCGACCTCCTCTTCGAAGAGCGCCAAGCCGCGGACCAGTGTCTCCAGGAACCGCTCTTCCTCGTTCCGAATCACCTTCTCGATGAGCGTCGCGCTCTTTTCAAGTTCGGGGTACGCTGACTTCATGTGATCGACGACCACGAGCGCGGTATCGAACAGGAAGGGCTGTTCGAATCCGATGTTCTTCCCGTACCGGAGCGCCCTGCGGAGTATGCGCCGGAGAACGTAGCCCCTCCCTTCGTTGGAGGGGAGGATGCCGTCGGCCACGAGAAACGCGGCCGCGCGGCTGTGGTCCGCGATCACCCTGATCGCAACGGAATCGTGATCGTCGCCTGAGCAGCGCTTGTCGGAAAGCTCTTCGATCCGAGCGATGATCGGCGTGAACAGGTCCGATTCCCAGTTGCTCGGCTTGCCCTGGACCACCGCGGCGAGCCGCTCCAGCCCGAGTCCGGTGTCGATGGACGGTTTAGGCAGCGGGGTCATTTTCCCGCTCGAATCTCGGTCATACTGCATGAAGACGAGATTCCACAGTTCCAGAAAGCGGTCGCAATCACACCCGGGAGCGCAATCGGGCTTGCCGCATCCGAAGCGCTCGCCCTGATCGATGTGAATCTCGGAACAGGGTCCGCAGGGACCGGTCTCTCCCATGCTCCAGAAGTTGTCCTTTTCGCCGAGCCTGATCACTTCGTCGTCGCTGAACCCCGCAACCTTCCGCCAGATTTCGCCCGCTTCGCCGTCGTCCTTGTAGATGGTGACATGCAGCTTGTCTTTGGGGAGCTTGACCCACTCGGTGAGGAACTCCCATCCAAAGCGGATCGCGTCATCCTTGAAATAGTCCCCGAAGGAGAAATTACCGAGCATCTCGAAGAACGTATGGTGTCGCGGCGTGTGGCCCACATTCTCCAGGTCGTTGTGTTTTCCGCTGACCCTCAGACACTTCTGCGAGGTGGTCGCCCGAGTGTACGGACGCTTCTCAACACCGGTGAAGACGTCCTTGAACTGAACCATCCCCGCGTTGGTGAAGAGGAGCGTCGGATCGCCGACGGGAATGAGCGACGAACTCGCCACACGCGTATGCCCGCGCTCTTCGAAGTATTTCAGGAACAGTTCTCGTAAGTCGCTGCCGGTCATGGATCCTCCGGAATAACGCCGTCCGCAAGGTCGGCTGAGGGGTTGGGTCGACGAAACCGCGGGACACGAGAATGGATGCGCCGCCGTGAACGTCGGCTTGCGGTCTCGAAAGATTGGTATCCTTGCCCGTGCTAAGCCCGTCGACTCGACATCACCATTCCCGCCCGGAATCATTAACTCTATCACATTTTTTATGTGGTGCGCAACGTTGAGGGAGGCGCGGGGCCTAGCCCCCGAAACTACTTTAGCTTATTAATCTTAGCTATTCATATTTATGCTGTTTTTATTGACACTCTGTTCCCGGCGTGCTATCCCTCCCCATCACACGTCGGCGATCCCCCGCCGTCAATCCCGTCCCTTCCCCCAGAGGAGCAGCCTTGCCCGCCAAAACCGCCACCAGAAAGTTCGGCGCGGGAAATCGAGAGAACCACGACGCCTCGAGCTTCTATTCACGCAAGCTTGTGCCGAAGATATGCCCGGCCGGCTCGTGCGCCCGAATCAATCGAATTCCCGACGAGACCCTCAACCGCGTGTTCGCTCATTCATCGGAGCGCATGCCGGAATTGCCCGACAATTCGGTCGCGTTGATGGTCACCTCACCTCCGTACAATGTGGGCAAGGATTATGATGAGGATCTCTCGCTGGCCGAGTACCTTGATTTCCTCCGACGGGTGCTTGCGGAAACGCATCGCGTGCTCCTTCCCGGCGGGCGGATGGCGTTCAATGTAGCGAACCTCGGCAGAAAGCCGTACATCCCTCTCAACGCGCACGTCGCCTTGATCGCCGCGGAATTGGGCTTTCTCATGCGGGGCGAGATCATCTGGGTGAAGGGCAAAGGCGCTGCGGGATCCTGCGCGTGGGGTTCGTGGATGTCCGCGACCAACCCGACGCTCCGGGATCTCCATGAGTATGTGCTCGTCTTTTCCAAGGATCGCTTTGATCGTCCGAAAGGTCGCTCCACAATCGATCGGGATGAGTTCATGGCCGCGACCACGAGTGTGTGGCACATCCCGCCGGAGTCCGCTCGACGGGTCGGCCATCCCGCCCCCTTCCCCGTGGCGCTCGTCGAGCGGCTCGTACACCTCTACACCTTCGAGGAAGACACGATCCTCGACCCGTTCATGGGGAGCGGTTCGACCGCAGCCGCCGCGGTTGCGTGCGGCCGCACCTTCGTCGGATACGAAACCGATTCGGCGTACGTGGACTTGTGCGAACGTCGTCTCTCCTGCACGCTTGAACGGACGGGGCCGACTCAATAGAATTGCGGCGCGCCTAATACGGCGTCTCCGTCTTCGGTCAGCCTGGAGGTTCTTCCGCCGCTCTCTCCACCGATACGTCTCCCCCTC
>CAYLRL010000165.1:0-4862 GCA_964385875.1 uncultured Syntrophales bacterium | reverse complement strand
ATACCAAAGCCTTTTCGGATGATGATCGGGAGATCATATCACAGCTGTAATCCTTTGCGAGATTCGTTCTCAAACGCCGTCAGATCACATCTGAGCGACTTCAAGACAGGGAAGGTGTTCGGATATGGGCAAATTTGGCAAAAAAGGTCAGCAGCAGGAGTTCCCGAAATTCAACGTCGGGCGCTCGACGCTCCAGCCCGATTGCCGCCAGAGGGCGAAACTATAGGCGACTACAGAAGACCGAAAACTCCCAATTCGCGCGACTCAATCCATACCGGGGGGAACGCGGTGGAGGGTTACAGAGATTCGTAATGCAGGCGCTGTCGCGGCGATAGCTGGAGAAAGACAGCTTTGTCAGCGTCTCAGTAGAAGCTGTGAAACGATGGCGGTGAGGTCCCCCCGCACGAACTTGGTGAGACTCGTTGACCGTAAAACCCAACTTGAATACCCGACTTGGCGGAACTCAAGCGCCTCTTTCCGCCAAGATCCATCGAGTTTTAGACACGTAAGCGTAGAAGAGCATGAACGATCCTCCCGCTGTCAAAGCGGCTAAGAGAAGACTCACGACGCAGAGCCAGTCGTATGCGCCGTGGAGGACGGCGGAGACCGCCAACCCGATCGGAAAAAATACCGAAAGTGGCCTCCCCGTCGAAAAACCAGCGGCAATGAAATAGGCGAAAAGCCCCGACCAGACAGCATGGACGAACACGCAGGAAAGACTCCTCAGCATGGTTGTCGCAACGCTTCCGTGGACACCCGCCACGACGCCCGTGGAGCCGAAGCTATCCTTGAGCGCTAGGGTTTCGAGCACCGAACGTTCCAGATATACAATGTTTTCGGACGCCGCAAACCCCAATCCCGAAAAAATTCCGAGCAAGATTGTGGCTCTCGGCTGTATTGCCGCTCCCTTTCGGGCCTCTCTGACGGTAACGAATAACGCCGGGATGACCTTGCAAAATTCCTCGGGAACTCCCACCAGCATTATGAAGCCGATGAGCGAGAGGGAATCCGGATTCTGGACGTCCGGCGCAAACGGTGACGCGGCTATCACAACCCCTAATGCGGCCGTGATAAAGACACCGATCGTGCTGGTGAAGGCGAAGGCAAGAATCGGCGGTGTCCAGCGGCCATGGTCAGCGACGATCAGTTTCTTGAACAAGACCCCCCATATTCCGGCGAAGAAGAAGACAAGCGCGCCGGCTTGCGCCGCGGGAACACGAACAATCGCAATTATGAGGGGAAAGACCCCAAGGGCTGCTACAGCCCAGAAGGCGAAGTCCCTTTTGAGGGTTTCGACATTGGTTGCGTTGAGTGGTATGAGTTCCTCTGTGAGTTCTGCCAAGTCAAGCCCTTGGGATTCAGCGGCGCCTCCGTTCCTATGAGAACCTGTTCGAACTGCGCTCCCCTCTTTACGAACGGTCCGACTCTTCTCTGCAGCATCGCGATCCGGCGCGTCGGTGAGCAATGTAAGACCGCAGGCCGAACATTCGGTATCCTCACCTCCTACGGGTCGCCTGCACGCAGGGCATCGTGAATTCCGACGAGACCGCCCTCTGTCTCTCGAAGTCCTCGCCTCCAGTTCCCGACGACTGAGCAATCCTCGGTCGACCATCTCATCCAGGATTGCCGCCAACAGCCTGGGGGAGACGCCATACTTTTCAGCGAGCCGCTCATCGCTCGTCCCTGCTCTCATATCGATGACAAGACGCTCTTCATCAAGTTTTCTCAGCGAACCATCCATCAGCTAAATCCACGACCTTTCGGCGTCAGTAATCTGCGTCACACGCGAACGGACACATCCTCCCCCAGTCCTTGGGGCATTTCGATTCGGTCAGACCTATACCGTTGAGATCATCCTTCATCCACATGCTTTGACCGGCCATGGACTTCTTACCGACTATGACTACCGCATGAAAAATCACCGGGCCGCATTCCCGGAATTCCAATTCAGAGAATCCACGGCGCATTGCTTCCAGATGCTCGATGGTCAGCATTCGAGGCGACCATGCTTCCCACACGGTGCATCCGAGCCGAACGCAGTATATGCCTTCAGGAGGTAAACCGCCTCGAGCTCCCTTCGGCAACTCTCCCGAGCGCGCTTTGATCACACGCACATCTTCGAATCTCACATAGCGAAAGGGCTTTCTCGGTTGAATACTACGATGCGTCCCCGTATGTCTGGCAAGTCCATGATTGTAATAATACTCAGTGACCACTTGCTCGATCTTGGGAGGCAACCTGAAGCCCATGAGCCGCTTGCCCGGGGCCACTATCAGGTAGAAAACCAAAACCAGCATCACAGCCACGACCACAGCGCGCGTCAATTTCCCCTTCAGGGGCAAATCGGAGAGATATGAGAGCCAGGAAGAAACGAGATGTCCTCCCACCTCATCGAGGGAAGGCAATTCGCCTTTGACCAAGCTGCCGGCATCCTTGTAGGGCGTCATTTTAATGTGAAGGCTCGTTTCGTCGGGAGGCCCATCGAATGCTTTTCGGACCTGCCGGTAGCCCTCCTTTTCAATCGTGAGCGGTCCGCAATCCCACGGCGCCTCCACGCCGCCCTCGTCCGTCGTCCCTAGGAGTTCATCACCGAGAAAAACGTATGCCCCACCAGGGTCTGTCGTCACAGCGATCTTCTTAGCCTGCAGTTTCAGAGGGCCGATCTTCAGGGGACCGTGCCCCTTTACCTCGATTCTGTATGCGGTCTTCTCGTAGCCGAGTTTCGTGAGAGAGACACGTTTTCTCCCTAGGGGCAGCTTGATCCGGACACCCCCCTCCTCGGCCAAGCCCATGTCGGTACCGTCGACGGCAACCCGAGCTCCCAGAGGTTGCGTCAGTATCCGCACCGGCACGAAAGCCGGCTCCAGGTCGACGCATATGTGAAATCTACTCGGAGTCTCCTTGTAGTCCAGTCTCACGCGGCGATAGCCGTCCTTCTGGATGGTGATAGGCCCGCGGTTCCAAAGAACCGGAATTCCGGATTCATCGGTCCGTCCCACCAAAGCATCCAACACAAACACGTCTGCGCCCGATGGATTTGTTACGATCGTAAGTCTTGGCTGCAATCCCCCCGAACCGCTCTTGGGAATAAGCCCGCCGGAGGATTTGTCGATCCGCGCCGGACCCAACTTGCCGGCAGGGGGCTTTGTTTGAGTAGGCTTGCCTCGTAGGAGTATATCCGCCAGCAAGGCCCCGAAGTCCCGTGCCGACCGGCAACGCCGTGATGGATCCTGATCAAGATTGCTCCTGATTACCCTATTCTCGGCCAGGTCGGGGAGGGTCGCTTTTAGAAAGGCTGCCATGGAATAAATGTCCGAAGCCGGTCCTTTCGAATGCCCTTTCAGGATCTCCGGCGCAACGAATTGCCGGTGTTGCGGGTCTATCAACGGAGAAGGCTCCGGAAATGCGGCGGCCCCAAAGCCCAGCAAGCGTATTCGACCGTCATCTGTGTTCACCACAACACGGCTCGGAGTTATGCACAAATGGAGGATAGCCTTCTGGTGGGCACAATGAAGGGCTTCACATATCTGCTTCAGAAGCGGCAACAGGTCCGCGCCTGGATTCTTCTCTCTGAATTCCGCGATCCTTACCCCCTTGATAAATTCCTCTTTGATGATCAGCCCCGCATTGTGGCCTGACGACAGCGAGAATAGCCGGGGAAGATAGGCAAAACTGATGATTTCCTGATACTTCCTGAAAAATCGCAGGACCCTTCCTTCGATGTCCGAAAGGGCGGCTGCGCGCGGACTGATCATCCGGACAACGACTGTCCGAGTTCGATCGTTTTGGGAGAGCGACTCGACCGCTTGAATCGTCCGAAACATGCCATTCTCGCCGAGTTTCCCGACTATTGCCAGGCCGGACGGCATTTGGATGTCGGATGGAATTTTGCTCGACGAGTCTTTCATCACCACTTATTTCCGTTCCGCTTTTTCGGGTTCTGCGCTCGCTTCAAGGTTTCAGTGAGGCGCCAACATTGAGAAAGGAGCCAGCGGGATGTTTCTGGCGACCCAGAACACAAGCACCATTAGGAAAAGGATTTGACCGCCCCAAGCGGCCATACGATATCGAACTCCCTCCGGGATGGAACGGAATCCACCCGAAAGTCTGGAGACCATCAAGAAAAGGCCTGTCAGAGGAATCACCACTGTCGAGAAGGGATTGTACCCGAATGCGCCCGGTAAGTCGCCGTGCAGCAAGCGGGAGATGGCTCTCAATGTCCCGCATCCCGGACAATAGAGTCCAGTCCAAGCGTTAAACGGACATTGGGGATAGAAGTCATAAGTTGCCGGATCAAAGAGAAACAGCATGAGGGCGACCATAGCGAAAGCTGGGATTAAGATCATCTGCCACTCAGGCAGTACGTTTAGGAACGGCGTTAGAAGCCTTTCGCAAGAAATTCTCTTTAATAGGCTTTCCACAGCTGGTCCTCTTCAGCGGACAGGGCTCGAACCGAGTAAGAAGCATTCCATTTTGCGACCTCATCGGTGTTTCCCATTAGGGTAAGTTGGTACGGGAACGTCAACAGTTGCGAATTTTCGAGGTATCGGGATGCGGGTTCTCTGTATCGGTATCGTGGCTCGGGTTTCCGGTAGGAACAGTAGCCAAGGAAAGCGGAAACGATAGCTGCGTACGCCGAATACTTGCACCACACCCATGCTTTCTCAGACGCATCACGCGCACCAATCATGTCGCCTTGTGAACGAAGCACTAGACATCGAGCCGAGAAGTAGATTGCAACAAGTCCAAGGGGTATACAGCAGAACAGAGTTGCTGCGATTGACCAAATCATTTTGCTGTGTACATCCTGATCCCTCGGACCCCACTTCGCCGCCTTCTGCGGGTCTTCCGAAGGCTCTAGG
>CAYLRL010000164.1:2589-4972 GCA_964385875.1 uncultured Syntrophales bacterium | reverse complement strand
CTTAGATCCCGGCTCGCCAAGCTCCTGGCGGGTCGGTCCGATACGCTCATCATGCTCTCCGCTACCCCTCACGACGGGAGGGCTCGAAGTTTCGCGAGCCTGATGAATATGCTCGATCCCACGGCGATCGCCAACCCGGACGATTACGGTCCCGACGACATCAAGGGCCTGGTCATAAGGCGTTTTAAGAAAGACATTCAGGATCAGGTGCAGACGGCGTTCAAGGAGCGGCGAATCGCCCGTGCTCGATGCGAATCGACCAAAGAGGAAGAGGCGGCCTTCGATGTCCTGGTCGACATGACACTCAACCGTCTCAACAGACGTGACGCCTCGGGTAAGCTCTTCAAGACGACCTTGGAAAAATCGCTCTTTTCGAGCCCGGCCGCGTGCCTTCAAACCATCGCTCATAGGATCAAGAAGCTCGAAGATCCCGACTTCGCCGCCGACATTGCGTCGCTGCGGGAACTTGAACGCGCAGTCTCAGCCATCGGACCCTTCTCCTTCAGCAAGTATCGGAAGCTGCTGAGCGTCATCAAAGACCCTAAGGAAGGGTGCTGTTGGAATCCCGCCGATCCCGCCGACAGGCTCGTCATTTTCACCGAAAGGATCGAAACCCTGAAGTTCCTTCAGGATAATCTCACCCGGGATCTTCGCCTCAAGGAGGAACAGGTGGAGATCCTCCACGGGTCCATGTCCGACACCGATCAGCAGAGGATCGTGGAGGATTTCGGAAGAGACGAAGCGCCCGTGCGGCTCCTGATCGCGTCCGATGTGGCCTCTGAAGGCATCAATCTCCATTTCCTCTGCCATCGGATGATCCACTTCGACATCCCGTGGTCCCTCATGATCTTCCAGCAGCGCAACGGCCGAATAGACCGGTACGGACAGGAGCGGACCCCGGAGATTCTCTATCTCGTCACCGAAAGCGAGAATCCGAAGATCCGCGGGGACATGCGCATCCTCGAGGTGCTCATCGAGAAGGATGAGCAGGCCGTGAAGAACATTGGAGATCCCGCGGCCGTCATGGGCGTCTATGATATCGACGAAGAGGAAAAAAAGACCTCGGAAGCGATTGAGGAGAATCAATCCGATGACGAGTTCGAGAAGAACCTCGATAAGTCGACATTCGATCCGCTTTCAATCCTTCTTGGGGCTCACAAGAAGAAGTCCCCGCACGAGTCGTCGGCGAAAACGCGTAATCTCATCTCGCTTTTCGAGAGCGAGTTTGACTACGCCACGGAAGCGCTGGATCACATCCGGCAAAGCCTCCCTATGCAAATGACTCCGTATCGCGAGGCGCGACGCATCGAGTTGACCGCTCCCGAAGAGCTCCGCGATCGATTCCGTTTCCTGCCTGCCGAGGTCCGGCCCGAGGACGGCGCGTTTGTCCTATCCGAGGACCGAGACGCAATTCAGGAAGAAATCAAACGGAGTCGCAAGGACGAGACGGCGTGGCCGAACATACACCACCTCTGGCCGTTGAACCCGGTCGTCGAGTGGCTCAACGACAAGGTTCTTGCGTCGTTCGGTCGTCACGAGGCCCCGGTGATAACCCTCGGCGACGTCCTTCCCGCAGGCGAGGTGATCTTCCTCATGTCCGGTCTGATTCCCAACAAGAAGAGTCATCCCGTGCTGCACGACTGGTTCGGGGTGGTCTTCGCCGACGGCGGTCGCCCTGTGATATCCGACTTCACGACTGTCATGAAGCGGACCGGACTCGGCTCACAGGCCCTTCCCAACCGAGGCGAACCCATCGACACGGCGCGACTTGCCGCCCTGCTGCCCGACGCGGTCAATGTAGCTCGGCGGCATATGAGCGAACGGCGAGCCGAGTACAAGAAGCATATGGACGCCAAGCTGAACGAGCGATTGGACCGACTCGAGGAACTGCGGCGCCGGCAGTACGCCGAGCTTGAGAAACGCTTCGCAGATGCGAGACGCTCGGAGAAGACCGCCGAGGCGGCCAGGAGTCGGGAGCGACGGGAGATTGATCAGGTCTTCGACGATTACGTTGAATGGGTGTCCGAGACCATGGAAATTGAGGACGCGGCCTATATCCGCGTCGTCGCAGCGCTGAAGGGGAATGATTGATGGCCGTCGACTTGACCGGTATCGGCAACGAAAACGAATTCTACACGCATCATTACCTGAGCGCGATCATCGAGAACGACCTCAAGGAAGTCGTTCAGGGTTGGCGTCTGAGAGAGCAGGAAGAGGGGATCAGACTTCCCAGCGCACAACTCAGGGGGCTTGCGGCCGACTACTTCTCGATGCGCAGTCGATTGGAAAGGGAGCGCGACGAGGCCGAGCGGCTGCGCCTGCAGCGAGCGTTCACGCAGTCTCTCCTCGAAGCTCTCGGATACGGTTTTCGTGAGCGGACCCG
>CAYLRL010000164.1:0-2489 GCA_964385875.1 uncultured Syntrophales bacterium | reverse complement strand
AGCGACGCGCAAATCGTCCTCTTGGACAGGACCAAGTGGAACGAAAAGCGCTTGCTGCGCTTCGATCTGCAGGAGATCTTCGGCAGACGGGAGCCCTCGACCCTTCAGGCGATGGCGGCCCTCCTTCATCGGGACGGCGTCTGTCCCGAGGAGGGCCTCTCCTTGCTCGATACGCTCGATGAAAAATCTCACAAGCACGCCCACGGCGTCTCCAAGGACCTCAAGTACGCGCTGCGAAAGGCCATCGAACTCCTCGGCAACGAGGCGGTCTACTACCTCCGAGAAGTCGGTCACGAGAAGCTGTACGAACGCGACCTGGCGCCCCAACTTTCCCGGGAATGCCTCCGTTACATGTATCGCCTCCTTTTCCTCTTCTACGTGGAGGCCCGGCCGGAGCTCGGCTTCGCGCCCATGAAGGCCGAGGCGTATCGGCTCGGGTACAGTCTGGAAACCCTGCGGGACCTGGAACTGGTCAAGCTCACATCCGAGGAGTCCAAGAACGGCTACTTCCTCCATGAGTCGCTCAAGCTGCTCTTCGATCTCATCTACAACGGCTTCCCTCGGGCAGGTGACGGCGACGCACTGCAGACCACGGTGCACGGCAGCCCGGAGCATCATGTCTTTCGTATCCCCGCGCTGCGGTCGCATTTGTTCGACCCCAAACGCACCGAGCTCATCAATCGGGTCAAGTTCCGGAACGAGGTCCTCCAACGGGTCATCGAACTCATGTCCCTCTCCCATCCTTCGAAGAGCCACGGCGGCCGTCGCGGTCGGGTTTCCTACGCTCAGTTGGGCGTGAATCAGCTTGGCGAAGTTTATGAAGCGCTCCTCTGCTATCAGGGCTTTTTCGCCGAGACCGACCTCTACGAGGTCAAGAAGGAGGATACTGAGCCGGATGACCTGGATATCGCCTATTTCGTGAAGGAAGAGGACCTCGATAAATACAAAGAGGGCGAAAAGGTCTTCGATGAGAACGGCGCGCTGAGAAAGCATCCCAAGGGAACATTTATCTATCGCCTGGCCGGCAGGGACCGCCAGAAGTCCGCGTCCTACTACACCCCCGAAGTCCTCACCCAATGCCTGGTGAAATACGCGCTGAAAGAGCTTCTCAAGGACAAGACCGCGGACGATATTCTCAACCTCACTATCTGCGAGCCCGCAATGGGCAGCGCGGCGTTTCTCAACGAGGCGATCGATCAACTCGCGGACGAATACCTCCGGCGCAAGCAGCGGGAACTGGGAGAGATCATCGTCCACCAGAACTACGCGGACGAGAAGCAAAAGGTGAAGATGTTCCTTGCGGACCGCAACGTCTTCGGCGTGGACCTCAATCCCGTGGCGGTGGAACTCGCCGAGGTCTCGCTCTGGCTCAACACCATTTACGAGGGAGCGTTCGTCCCGTGGTTCGGCATGCAGCTGGTCACGGGCAATTCGCTCGTCGGCGCGCGGAGGCAGGTCTTCCGGTCGGCTCAGCTGGGGAAAAAGGCAAAGGGTGAGACCTCGTGGCTCACGGCGGTTCCCGAAAGGATCATGCCCGGCGATAAGCGGCCGGAGCGGACGGTCTACCATTTCCTGCTTCCGGACAAGGGGATGGCGGATTACAAGGACAAGGAAGTCAAAAAGATCGCCAAGGACGAGATCGCGGCGATCACGGAGTGGCGGAAGGAATTCACCAAGCCCTTCGACGAGGGTGAGATCGAGCAGCTTGAACGGCTGTCCGACTGCGTTGACAGGCTGTTCGAGAAACATGTCCGGCAGCAGCGGAATATCCGCCTCCAGACAACCGATCCGATCGATGTTTTCGGCAAACCAAGCGCCCGATCCGGACGTAGACCCTCCACCACGGAAGCGAAGGACCGACTGCTCTATCAGGAGATGCTCTCGAAGGACGTCCGCATGTCAAGCCCCTATCGGCGGCTCAAGCTTGCGATGGACTACTGGTGCGCGCTCTGGTTTTGGCCCATCGAGAAGGCCGAAATGCTGCCGACGAGATCGGAATTCCTCCTGCATCTGATGCTTATCCTCGAGGGGAACGTCTTCAACGGCCGACTTGGCGAAGCGGAACAAGGGTCGATCTTTCCCGAGAGTATGCCCAAGCAGGAGGCCATGAAGCTGATCGATGAACTGGGCTACGTGAATGTGGACAAACTCTGTCGGGATATACCGCAATTAGGGCTCGTCCGGGATCTTGCGGACAAATACCGTTTCCTCCACTGGGAACTCGAGTTCGCCGACATCTTCGAGGATCACGGCGGCTTCGATCTGGTGCTCGGCAACCCGCCATGGATCAAGGTGGAATGGCATGAGGCGGGCGTCATGGGCGATGCGGAACCCCTCTTCGTGCTCAGCGGAAAAAGCTCGCCCGATCTCGCAAAGCTCCGTGCCGAGACCCTCCAGAAGTACTACTTACGCAGCAGATACCTCGACGCGTACGAAGAAGCGGAAGGCCTGCAGAGCTTTCTGAACGCGGTCCAGAACTACCCCTTGCT
>CAYLRL010000163.1:0-5097 GCA_964385875.1 uncultured Syntrophales bacterium | reverse complement strand
ACGACCTTTTTGTCTTCGATTTCCGCTCAATGTATGCCGCGTCATAAAGGTCGTCGAACAGTTTCTGAAGGCTTTCCCGTTGCAACTCGATCCGAGCCATACTTTCGGACAATTCCCGGATTCTGGGCGCTGGATGCAACTTACGTGCCTCCATACTCCGAATCATGAGTATGAGACCGGCGAGTCCAGCCTTGTGCTGAGCGGTCGGCAAATCGTGGAGGTGATAGTCCAGGGTAATTGTCTCGGTCTGTTTGGAAAGGGCAATCATTTTAATCACTCCGCGGCTTACTGGAAAGTCCGAACTGCGGGCTGTAAAGCGATGCGTCGACGATGAATGGATACTTGCCAAGCCGGGGGTCTCGGCGGACCACCTTTCTCGGAGCGGGCAAGATAAGACCATCGCACGGCTCCCTCAGTCTCTTAAGCTTCAGGTAGCACTCGACGTCCGTTTCCAATATGGCGTCTACGGTGAAGTCGTTTGCGTCTCTGAGGGATTCTTCCCGAGCGACCGCCCAGGGTCCGCTCTGCAGGAAGGCCGCATATTTTTCGACCTCCACCTCCTGTGGCCCAAGGATGTCCAGCAGGTTTGCCAACTCCGATTGGCTGAGATCGAACCCGTCCACCGCTTTCAAAAATGAGTCAACTCCTTCCAGGTCTTCCTTATTGTAAGGCAAACAGGTTTCGGGTGCATAGAGGAACACTTCTCCCAGCGAATCCTCACTCCTCACGGCGTGGCGGTTGCACCGGCCCATCCTCTGAATCATACTTGCTATGGGGGCTGTTTCCGAGATAAGCACCTGGGTGTCCAGGTCGAGACTCATTTCACAGACCTGAGTCGTTACGGCAAAGGAACGGCCATCGCTCTGCTGGAAAGCTTTCATCACTTGCTCGTGTCGATTGTTGCGGTCTTCAAGCCGAAAACGACTGTGATAACAAATCCCGTTCAATCTACGAGCAATGCGCTGGCACCTGTCGACCGTGTTGACAACCCAGAAAACCCTGCGGCCTCGGAGTATGGCGTCTTTGGAAGCTTCCATTGCTTTCGTTTCGCCATCCAATACCTTGATTTGATACCGCTTCATGTCCGCCCGGCTAACAAGACTGGCGTATCGGGCTGGGTCTCGAGGAAAGACTTCCAAACCGCACTTTCGGAGATCTTCAATGCGGCCAGCTGTCAAACTCGCCGTCATGCAAAGAACGGGAATATCAAAGGCTCTCAGAAATCTCTTCAGAGCGGAAAACAGTGACCTGTCAAATGCGTGAACCTCATCGAACACCAGCACACTATCGCAGACTAGAGGAAGCAAACAGGTCGAGCGATAAACGTTCTGCATAAATCCGAGGAACTGGTCCACCGTGGCGCTGAAAATCTTTTTCCGCCAAAACCCGATGGCGAACAGTCGATCTTCAGGGGTGAAATCTCGCCCGAAACGGCTTTCGTCGGGGTTGCGGAACATATGCTCGAGGTCGTAGTTTGCAGTACCGGTAATGAGCCCCGCAGCAGCTTCCGGCGCCCACCCCACGTAGTCGCGAAAACCTTCACTTGCAGTGGCTCTCGTCGGATAGAGGAAGATCACTCGCGATCTTTCATCGGCGGAAAGCCGACCCCTGATCCATCTCCAGGCAGCCATGGTCTTTCCGCTTCCACATGGGGCCAAGAGTAGGGCACGATCGTTCAGTTGCTCTGCTTCTTCTTGGAAATCATGCCAGTCAAAGCTCCTGCCCGACGAACGAATAGCCGTGATCCTCGGCTCTAGGATGCATTGAGAGATCTCCTCCCCACTGACCAATCTTCCCATGTCAAAGGCTTCCTTCAACCATTTTCCGACGTCTTTGCCCTCCCGCGTTAAGGCAGAACCGGCGGAATCAGCCGCGATGAGCGCGGAACGGACGGCCAGATACAATGAGCGTGACCTGGCGTCGTTTCGGCATTTTCTCTTGAAGCTGTGAAGGCGTCTCTTGACTGCGCCCACTCGTTTCTCGAATCTGGATTCATTCAGGCGCCATAGTTCGTCAACCGCAGGAAGCGACCATCCTTTGCACGCAATGACGCTTTCTATGAGGCTTTGGAAACCGGACAAGCCCGAGCCAAGCACTCTGATCGATTTGCGATCCGCAGCCAAAGGACGACAGAATAGCTTAAACGGGTTCTTCAGATGATGCGAAGCGACCGAAGCCGACACAAGGTCTACATCCAAGGAATCGGAGGAAAGGGAGTCCTCGCAGGTTGATAGAAGGTCTATCAGAAGCACGCTCAGATGCTCATGCCTCATTACCTGAGCGCCAATATTGCCTTGCACTGCCTCCTGGAATCCGCTGTTGGCTTTTCCGATGTCGTGCAGCACTGTTGTCAAGGCTCCGTGAAGCCAGAACCCCGGATAATCAGTCGTGCTCAGCCGAAAGAAACGCAGCCACTGTTGGGACAATCGGGTCGGCTCATTTTCGGTGCCGAATAGTGTCACGAAACTCTTGAGCACAGACTCCGTGTGCCCGAGCAGCGTTTCTTCAAAAAGAGGACTTGAGAGTCCGAGTGTCGGCTTCTTTGCTAACAGCTTGTCCAAGGTACATTCCTCTCAGTTTCGATCCGGAATGAACAGTCCACAGCCGAAACGTCGCCTTCCGCCGATTCCGACTTCCTGAACACGTATGGACTCTTCTGCGGTCAGTTCGGCAACTCTAACTGCGAATCCTACGATCTCCTTGTCTCGGATGCGAATGGTCCTCCGAAGATAGGGGGAATGCGAGCCTACCCCTTGACCGTCTTTGGGCTCGGCTAACCTGTTCCGGGCGACTAAGCTGGCTGAGCCCTTGACTCCGAGCGCTTCGAGCTGCCTCCTCACCGCACCAATAAACGAGTCCGCTTCCATGAATCCTTTAATGATGACGAGACGCCCGTAAAGTCGGGGGGCTGGGATTAGAGGCAGTGCCGCCGGAGGCCCGACGAACAACCTGTGTTCTCCAATCGTCAATTCTCGTCCGCTAAGTTGCATTACTTCTTTGATTCTGTCAGACGGCAGTCGGATCATGAGGAAGCTGGTTCGGTCGACGAGTTGAAGCCGATTGCCCTTTAAAGGTCCGGACACTCTGTGCACCCCTACCGCTCTGTCGCCATGTAGCTCCGGAACAACCTCCGAAATAGCCGAGAAGAGCCGATACCCGTGATCCACGGGAATCGCTTCGCCTGCAACTGGAAACCGAACGTCCACGAAATGCGTCATGGAAGCACTCCAATCTTTCGAATCCGCCTGTGTGAATACCGAGAGACCGACATTTGCCTTCTTGCCTCGTGAGGACTATTCCGTGTCCCTCTTTGGCGGATCATCCTCAAAAGCATATCCTCTAAGAATGTCAAATACGGTCACACGAAACCACTTTTTTTCTCTCGGCAGTCGATTTTTTTCCGCTATCGCTGTTCGCCGGTTTTCTTAAACAAGTGTCGATTCTCCCGAGTCATCTGACTGCAACAGGTAGACCGAGAGGTTGCCTCCGGAGGTTCGGCCATTTGGCTCCCACGAAGTTCCGCGGCTTGACGGCTTATCCTGAGGCCTCCTCGCGTTTCAACACGGGCGCTCAGGATTCGAAAGACGGCCAAAATGAGCTATCCGATCTATTGGCAATTCCGGTAACAGATGATTCCGCGCCGGATGGACGCAACGCAAGTGTCTACGGAGCACCTGCAGACGCCTTCCTCACGAGAATCAAGTGCGACCGAGCTCGGGAAACCGCCACGTAGAGAAGCTGCTCCTTCCTTCCCTCGAAGACCTTGTCCATCTCGGTGACGATGACGACCGGGCTCTCCAAGCCCTTGAATGCGTGGATCGTCGAGCATCTGATGGTGTTGCCTTTCTCGGACTCCTCATCGCTCCAAACAAACCGGCAACCACAGAGAGAGTCGCCGTTCGTCCACATCGATTTTTGACGACTCCGTGGCGTAAGCAAGATAATGTCCCGCGGGCTGACACGTTGGTTGGAAATAAGCTCCCGAACAACGGTCGCCACCGCAGTCTTCTCATCCTCACTCTCCGAGAGCGCTATTACCGTCGGGTCAATGCCGGGAGGCCCGATCGCCACCGGCTCGGCGTCCCCTTGATAATATCTGACCACCACCTCATTAATCCGTTGGGTATTTCGGCAGTTCTCGGTCAGCGTAAACGCCGGTCCTTCCAGCGGGAAGTTTCGCTCTCTCTCATAGAGAATCTGATTGTCATCGTAGAAGATGTAAAGAACGCCTTCGTCCGGTTCCCGCAGCACGTCCATGAGCGGAATCCACCACGTTGAATCGAAGTCCTGTCCTTCATCCACGATAACTGCATCGTAGCGGTCATCAACAACACTCAGCGATTCCATGAATGCCTCGGGGAGATCGGACATGAACCAGCGAGCGCGTTCCTCAGAATTTCGCCACTCCTTCAGTTTCATTCCCGCCTTTTCGCAAAAGTCTTGGCAGAGTTGATGGAAGGTGAAGACATCAATTCCGTCCGAACCGCTGAGCGTACGACGGAGGTGTCCTGCGAGCCGATTATTGAAGCAGACCGTAAGCACGCTCGCTTTCTCGTCATCTTCCACGATGCGCCGCGCTTTTTCCATAGCCAGGAAGGTCTTGCCGGAACCGGCAGGCCCGGAGATAAGGGCTCTTCGCCGGCGCTGGAGAAGGCTGAGCGCCTTGTACTGCGATTGTGTCGCTTCGAGAATGCGTTGATCGTCCTCCTGTATGGAGCGAGCCAAACAGGGCACCATCTTCGTAGACGGGGCCAGGAAACTTGTGAGCGCATCAATTCCGTTAGTATCGGGTGATCGGGCGCCGGTCTTGCCAACGGCATTTTTGAATATTCGATTGATGGACGTTTCCACAGCATCGAGCGCCGAGGCGTCCAGGGTGATTGAACCCAGATGACGAGATCGTCCGAGTTCGCCGCCGGAGAAGTCAATGTCGGGAAACCAGACGGCGTGACCGGCGGGATAAGAATGCTTTCGAGTGAGGTGATGATTGCTCAGTTCATCGAGGATTGCATAGAGACAGGTCTTGGCCTGTTCATACGGGTCTTTGATCTCGTATTTGGCGCCGCCGTAAGACCAACTGAACCATTGTCCCTCTTC
>CAYLRL010000162.1:0-5161 GCA_964385875.1 uncultured Syntrophales bacterium | reverse complement strand
CAGATTGCAGAATGGGTTGAGCGTTTTGTGCCCACTGAATCTGAGAAGCAGATGAAGCTTACCGTCAGTGAGATCAAGGACGTCAAACCGAGAATCCTTGAGGACCTGAGTTTCTCGCCCGGCTTCGCCGAGGATCAGGAGTTCTTCTTAGAAAGCCTGGTTGACACTGAGCAGTTTCGCAAAGCCCTTGCGCCGAGCACACTGTTGGTGATCGGCCGCAAGGGGACGGGTAAGACTGCTGTATTCAGACGCATGTTGGAAGACCATGAAGACCGCACTTGCGCTCCTATAGCGCCTGGGGCGCTGCGAGAAAAGTCACCGTGCACTCTAAGCCCGACGGGCTTTATGGAAGCGGAAGAAATGCTAAGATCTTCAAACGCAGGTTGGGCGGAGTTCTGGCTGGCGTTGGTGAACCTGGCCTGCGCCGTACAGCGGGGAGACTCGTCATGGGCTGACGTGTTGCCGTCGGCTCATGCCCGCGATCTGTTCCGTGGGGTCTTAGAAGCTAACAGGGAGCCCGAAAAACATATACTGGCTTTTCTCAAGGCAGTGTTCTCAGATTCATCCTATAGAATCACGGATCTCAATGTCCTCGCGGAGTTTAATGCCCAGGCGCCGTCCGATTTCTTTCTTTTGTTCGACGGCCTTGATACAGGTTTTGGAAACACGACAGATGAGCGGAGGCGGCGCCAAGAGGCAATCCAGGGCCTCTTCTCATTTGTTATGGCCCGGGCGTTCACCTTCGAAAGGCTGAGATTCAAGGTGGTTCTTAGAGAAGACATTTGGAGAACGCTCAAATTCGAGAACAAAAGCCATCTTTTCGGGAGTTCTGTGAAGCTCGAGTGGAAACAGCAGCCCGACTACTTGAAAACCGTCCTGAAGCAAGCCCTACGCAGCCGGCGACTTGAGGAATTCGTGAAGCAATTGACCGAGGCAGATCCCGGCAACGTTGATACCTGGTCTGAGCGGGCAGTCTTTAGGGTATGGAACGTCCTGGTGGGCGAGCGAATGAGGGGAGCCAGAACCGCATTTACACGGAACTGGGTTTGGAACAGGCTGGCCGACGGCAACGGCGACCACGGACCTCGTTCACTATTTCAGCTATTCCATGAAGCCCGGGAGTGGGAACGCCGGGAAATGCCTAAGAGCCCTCACGATCGCAGCATTATCCGACCCCGTGCCCTCATCGAGTCACTCGAAACCGTATCGCACGAGGCGTTAAGCGCTATTGAAGAGGAGTTTCCCGAACTGGAGGATTTACTGAGTCGTCTGAGGCAAATCGGGCGAACACCTGTCGAAGCCCGCAACATAGGTAAGAGTGTTGGCACGGAATACCTAACCTTGGCCCGGGAAGTCGGCGTACTCCAAATCTATGAGGGTACCGAACAAGAGGTCGAAAGATATCAGGTACCGGAGCTCTACCGTCTTGCTCTAAACATGACTCGTAAAGGTCCCGCTTGATTCTTGTGGGACGGCGGCCCGTCATCTCGTGTAGCCGTGTTTCTTCAGTTTGGCGAGGAACTCCCGCTTTGTGCCCTTGGGGATATGGATATCGTGTCTGATTCGGCGGGGGCCGGATTTCGCGGGAAAAACCGCCTTTGTGAGATGGATCTGCGTATTGAGCTCCCAGATCTCTCGGGGGGTTGTGTCGAGAAGCCGCGCCATCGTGGCGAAGGTGAGATCCTTCTTGAGCCGGAGGCGTCGAACCGTGTCGAATTCCCGGTGCGTGGGCTTCCGAATCCGCACACCGTAGAAGGTGCGATATTTGCTGATGATTCCTACCGCGATCCAGCGAGGCACATACCGCTCGGTCTCGAGCGGAAGCGGCACATCCCAGTATGAGTCCCCGTTGAAATCACGCAGCCGTTGGGAGACCCGAGCAGGACCCCCGTTGTACGCCGCAGCCGCCAGCAGCCAGTTGCGGAATCCTTCTCGACTTCCCCGATCGCCGAGATTCACTTTCATCACCCGGTTCATCCACGCCAGGTATCGCGCCGCGGAATGCGTAGACCCCTGAAGATCTGCGCGCTCGTCCTTCCAGCGATTGATGGTCATCTCCCAGTCATATTTATCGCAATTGCGAGGACCGCAACTGGCCGTGCTCTTGATGAATTGCCAGTACCCGTACGCGCCGGCGGACGAGAGCGCTCGGCTTTCGTAACTGCTCTCGATTGCGGCGAGGTAGATGAATTCCAGGGGAACGTGATAGGAGCGTAGAATCGGCAAGATAATCGGCTTGAGCTCTTCCGAGCGGCGGAGCCAGAGAAGCACCCTCGAACGCCTGTCCAGGAGCAGGTAATTGATCTCCCGGAGAATCCGCTCTCGCACGTCCCGACGCTGAAGCGGTATACGGCTGCCGGCGAAGACTAGGCCCTTGCGCTCGATGGTCGGCGGAAAACCGTAGCGGAATCCGCCGGGTAACGCGTTCAGATGGGGCGCGAAACAGACCTTGGGCGTCGCGTCCGCCGCGAACGCCGGCGCAGAGGCCGCCGTCATCAAGGCGCAAAAGATGAGAATGAATCGTCTCAAAGTCACCAGATCTCCACTCTACAGCAATATTGACATGACACGTTCGAGCACGACCAGTTCCGACTTCTGCAACACCTTGTTCTTGTACAACGGATTCATCGATTTCAAAATCAGGCTGTCGCCGGAAAATTCCACCTTCTTCACGAACGCTCGATTCTCTTCCCTATCCTTGAATATCACGAGGTCGCCGTCAACGATTTCTTCCCATGATTCCGGTTTGATAAAGAGGAGCGCGCCCTCGTTGATGAACTCTCGGAGGCTCTCCCCGCGAACCCGCACGCAATAGAGGCGCTGCGCCAACTCGGGCGGAACCCCGGGCGGTATTTCAACCCGGTCGAATCCCTCGCCCGCCGGGTATCCTCCGTCGGTGAATTCAAACCCTTCGCCGGCGCTCACATGCCCCACAACGGGAATCGTGCGACCGTAGTTGATCGGCTCATACCGTCCGGACAACTCCCGTACCTTCTCGATGGCCTCCATGATCTCCGCCGATTCGGAGATGAATCCAATTTCATTGGCCTCCGGGTTCCAGGACCACGTGAAGGACTGACTCGCGAAAAAGCCCGTCAACGGCCCCTCGATGAACTCTCGATCGTACTTGACCCTGCCCGCAAGATCGCGGAACCGTTCACCGCCGTATGCGCCCGCGTCCCGAGAGGGCTCTTCCTGCATCACGAGGAATATCTTGATCATAGCCTGGATGGCCATGTTTTCGGCCGGATGAAGCTCCAACGCACGGATCTCGTCGAGCAGGCCGCGGTCCCGTTCCGAAATCCTGGAAAGGAGCACACGGCGCATACGATCAAATCGGGCGTTCGGTCGCGGGGGAACCCGGTGGAGTTGGTAACGAACAACTTCGAGAAGCCGATCCTCGGGCACCTCCATGAACTGAGCCCAAATCCTCAGATGAGGCCGATTCCGGGTCTTTCCCAGATCGGGGGGATTCTTTTTCCCCGTGAGAATCTGCGAGATGTACGCGGGTGAGACGCCCAGCTTTCGGGCGAGCTCCTTCTGACTCTTCCCGAGACTTCTGAGTTGTCGTTTCGCGAACTGTCCGAAGGTCTTCATTTCGGGCACAGTAACCTACTCGGTTATTAAGATCGTCTGAATAAGCTGCGGACATGGTTCGCCAAATCAGCGCCGCACATGGCACTAATCATAGAAACCACAGAATTAACTGTCAAGGGAAATCACGCGAAAAACCCGCGGGAGTAAGCGCTTCCCGCGGGTCCATCGTTCGCCAAGGGGCCGCCGGCGATTAGAACCGCAGACCGAAATCGAAATAGAGCCCTTCGATACCCACGTCCGTGTAGAGCAATCGTCGATTGCCGTCCATCTTCCAGCTCTTGTACCCGACACGCACGCCCGCGTCCACGTTCTTGCTCAACGGAGGCGCAACGCCGGTGGCCATATTCCAATGGTATACGCTCAACCCGTCGAAGCTCATCCAACCGAAGCGGCCCTCCAAATAGGGTTTGAACCAGGAGAAATAGCCGGTGTTGGTCGGCTCGTACCGAATGTGACCGCCGATGGTGGGCTGGATCACCGTCTGATCGAAATCGACCGAACCCACGATATCGTTCGCCACATGCTGCGTCCACTTGATGATGAACAGATCCGCATTGGGCCCGAATACCAGATCCCGGCCGAATGAGACGTCGTAGTCCGCGCCGGCGCTCAGGATCGTAATGTGAAGATCGGTAGTGAGACTGTCGTTCTGGGTGATCAGCAGTCCCGCGAAATTCCCGTCCGTTCCCGCATGTCCCGAACCGCCCCAATGCCACGGCATATACTCGATCCTCACCGTCACCTTGTCCCAGAGTCTGAGGTTCGAGTAAAACTCCCAAAGCGTCTTGTCCTCGGGAATCCGCAGGTGCCCTCGCAGGTTGAGGAACGAACCTTCGCCCCCTTTGCTCAGCGCCTTCACCGATCCGGTGAGATAACTGAAAAAGGGTCGCATCCCCAACTCGAAGGAATAACCGCGTTTCGGACAGAGAATCGCCGTGCGGGAAGCGCCGGCGGCATAGGACCAATCGGAAACACCGGCGCGGGAATCATATCCGATTCCCCCCAAGTCACCGTGTGCGGCGCGGGCGCCCAGGTTGCGCACCTTCACCGGATAGCCGTACCTGCCGTCCCACGCCCATGCCGGCGCAGAGAGCGCCACGGCCAAGAAAACGGCGAAAAGAATACGGGGAATGAAGTTGGGGCCCCTTGTCGACATATGCATACCTCCGAAAGGTAATAAACCGGAGTCCTGGTTCGGTTTCGACGTCGATCTGAAAACCCGAGGCGATGTGTCCCGACACTCCGAAAACCGCAACTGCGATACCGGCGGGCGGGAAGCCCGCGAGGACGAGTCCTCAGACGCTGTTCCTGATGCCTATCTCAAACGGGCGGGAAAGTCAAGCGTTTTCTGTTAAGATATGTATTATTATTTTGACATCTTAGATCCAAAACCTCAAGCTACATCTTACTATTTCGCCGCACTTGCCCACCAGCGCTCGGTTTGTTAACTGCGAACCACTCACCGGCGCTCAACTCAATTGAAATAATACGTAACCGTTCAACGGGATAGCGACAAGGCATTGATATCTCGATGGGGGAGGCTTGGAGGGGGAGATGAGTCTCC
>CAYLRL010000161.1:0-5195 GCA_964385875.1 uncultured Syntrophales bacterium | reverse complement strand
TAAAACGCCCTCACTGAACCGCGCTTACGCGACCGTATTTATGCCATTGAGGACTAAGCGTGATCTTTTCTTCGGTCCAAAGAGAGGCGTGCCATGACGCGAAGCCGGTCGTTTCCCCACGTGGGGCATAGACGAGCATCCACTGTTCGCCGTTGGTCACCAAGCCAAGCGGGACATCAACCGCGTGAAGAAGCTCCATCATCCGTGTCGCAGGTGAGGCTTTCCAATGTTTGCCCTTGACCGGTCTCTCCACATCCTGATCGCGTGGAAACACCCGGACCAGGAGGCGAGGCCGGCCTTGATTCGGAGATCCGGCCGGTTCCATGACCGCCAAATCGGGACGGATGGTCTCGTGATGCTCTTCGATCCTTGCGTGGATGCCTGTGGGTATGGCCTGGCCTTCCGCAAGCAGGCCGTCCTCAAAACCGAGCGTTTTTTCCAGTACAAACCGAATCCACGCATGGTGTATCGCCGGATCCGGGAGTTTCAGTGCGCAGTTCTTATCCCATTCGTCGAAGGCGAGCCTGAGGTTCTGAAAATGATCGGGATCATGCGCATCGAGACCTTGGGGAAAAGCTCTCATCAGGACCGGAATCGACAGGAACGGTCCCGACACTTCCACCAAGGAAAGCCATTCCGCATGTTCACGCGCAATCGACATGGTTCAAAAACCTAGTAACCCGGCATGAGGTTCTCGGGCACAAGATATGTGACGGCAACGGGAAAGAGTTCCGGTGAAGGATCGGCATATCTCGCTCGGATCGCCTTCGTTTCCTGCACGATTTCATCAGGAATTCTTCTGAGCCTGGATTCCAGAACCTCAAGGTTGCGGTGCAATTGGGCCCGTTCCGATTCGGACCATCCTTCGAGCGCCAGATTCAGCTGCTGAGGCCCACTTTCCAGCTCTTCCCGAATGCTCTCGGCCAGTTCCTCGAGGATCGTCGAAATCTCTTTGACCTCTTTCTCACACCGCTCTTCAAGCAGTTTCCTCATGCCGTTGGTGCGATCTTCCATCCTCACGTCCAAGGACCGGAGAAGCTGGTCTTTGTGCTTCGGCCACAGTTCCCGGAATCTGTCCTTGATCCATGCCGGAGCCTCGTCCGGCATGGCGTCCGCTAATGCGGCGTTCGTCTCACCGACGTTCATTCTGGAGAATCGGCCCTCTTTCAGAATTCCGCCGGCCGCTACAACTTCTTCATGAATTCGCCGATTGTCACCGCCTAAAACCACCAACCGAGCATGAGCGATGACCGCCGGTGTTGTCAATGCGTTCCTCGGAACAAGCCGGGCGCAGACCCGGTGCAAGCTCTTGCGCTCCGCCTGGGCCCAAATCTCGGCTCGGAGCAGACCGAGACACCTTTGAACCAGTTTGTGATTCAGGTGTGCGAGGACCACGTCGTCTCTGCCCTGCACGAGGTCGTGATCGAAAACAATCGGCCGGACATTTCCGGTGTGCGGGTGGGCAAGGCCTTCAGAGCAAGCGGCCCAGCTCCCCGATAACGGCGGAACATGAAATACCGGGCAAACCTTTCGCCGACCGGATGGGTCCGGCCAAATGCCGGGGACCTCAGCCTCGACCAGAGAGGGTTGCCCCGCGATCTCCAGACCAATTTCGACTACCGATTGGATATTCCGAGGAGACAGCCTGAGGCTCTGCTTGGTCTCCTCGAGCTGATCGTGCAGCTTTTGAATGTGCTCTCTGATCTGTCGTTCAAAACGCAACATCCGGTTGACGGGCTTGGCGTTCTCTTCAGCGGCCCTTGTATCCAGATTCTTCCTGCGCCCGAGCATCGCTTGCTCAACTTGCGATGCGATGACCGGCCCCACCTTGCCGATATCCTCCCGAATGTTTTCGACTTTGCGCACGGCTCGCATCAAGAATTCCAGATCCGCTTCCAAATCATGGGCCGAGACGGACTCATGACCGGCGCTGTCCTGATATCCTTTTCCGACAAAATGATAGATTGAGACGACCGAAGATCTTTGACCATGCCGATCCAATCTCCCGTTGCGCTGCTCCATTCGGTTCGGATTCCACGGGATTTCGTAATGGATGAGCTTGGAACAATGATTCTGAAGATCGATGCCCTCCGAGGCGCAATCCGTGGCCAGCATGATGCGGACGGGGGATTCGTCGGGATGGGCTTGGAATGCCGCCTTGCGGGCTTCGGTATCGTCTTGGCGCATCCCACCATAGAGGATGCCCAATCGGTCGTGGTCTGCGAAGCCCTGTGCAGCCAGGAGACCCTGCAACCACTTCTGCGTCGCACGGTATTCCGTGAAGATGAGAACCCGTTCGTCTCCCCATTGGCCGTCCGGCTTGATGTGCTCGCGCAGCCATTTGATGAGTAATTTCGACTTTGAATCGGCTCTATTCGAGGCATGCCCTGCAAAGTCTTTCAATTGCCGGAGGAGTCGGCCCTCATCCCCGCTCAGAGGCCGAAAGACCCTGCCCGCGACATCGACGACCTCGGCCGCCTGTTCCTCATACACCTCGTCATCATCATAGTCATCTTCAACACCGTCGATCCGTCGCTTGAGAATGCCCGGCGGAGGCTTCTTGGATGCGTCTCTCCGTCTTCGAGCGTCGGTCAGGGAGCGCTCATGCTTGTCGAGTGTGATCCCGAAGGCCGCCGGAGAAGAGAAAAGCCTCTTCTTTAGAAGCTTGAGCACGAAGTCGGTGGCGAACTTCTCCGTCTCGTCCTTGACCCCCTCGCTTCTGAGAGCGGTATATTTCCGAAGATCCTCATGAGCCGTTCGTTCTTCGTCCGTGTAATCAACTTCCAGTGGCTCGATTCTCCGTTCGGGGAATCGAGGGGTCCCATCCCACCGTGGCGGCAGTTCGCTCTTCAAGCGCCGAACCATCACGGCCCGGAGCTGGTCCTGGTCGAGCCCGACTCCGCAGGCGAACCTCTGGCCGTCAAGGAGCTCGAGTAGCGAAGAGAAGCTCTCAGGGTAACCATTATGGGGAGTGGCTGTGAGAAAGAGTTTGTGCTCGAAATGGGGCGCCAGAGTTCTGACCGCCTCGGTTCTCAAGGAATCCGTGGCATAACGGCCGATCCCCGCAGGCGCGACATTGTGCGCTTCGTCCACGATGAGCAGATCGAAGCGACGGGGATACTTGGGTTCACCTTCCGCCGGCAGGGCCTCAAGGAACAACCTGAGAGGCCGGTCGCGCTTCAGGAAGTCAATGGATGTGATCAGTCTGGGGAAGTGAGTCCACGGGTTGACATGAAGACCGCGCCGCCGCCGCAACTGCTTCATAAGATCGCTATCCACCAAACGGAACTCCAAGCCGAACTTATCCCGCATCTGCGTGCGCCATTGGATCTGAATGGAGGCAGGACACACTATCAGCACGCTGTTCACGCGCCTCCGAATAATGAGTTCCTGCAGCACGAGGCCTGCTTCGATCGTCTTACCAAGCCCCACGTCGTCCGCGATGAGCAGGTTGACGCGAGGCATCTGAAGAGCCCGAACCAACGGCTCAAGCTGATAGTCCTCAATTTCTATACCGCTCCGAAACGGGGCCTGAAGGGCCCTGAAATCGGCCGAAGACACCGCGCCCCACCGCACTGCGTCAAGAAAGGCGTCGAGCCGCTTCGGCGGATCAAAGCCATCCGGCTCCGGCAATTCGATTCTCTCATAGACTTGCGCGCCCGGCTCGATCTCCCAGATTACCTGGAGTTCCTCTCCCTCGCCGTCATCCTCAACCGATTGAAGGGTGACGCGATGCTGCGGCCGTCCACCGTTCCCGCTTAAAGGGCTTTCAGGGAGACCGGACGTGCGCACGTCGGACACCACGAAGTGCCGATGTCGCACTTCAACCACTTGTCCCGGGACTGGAACATCCGTTTGCATAATGGACCTCGGAGTCTGCTCCTGCCGGCGACGTATCTCCAGGCGGTTCCGTCGCCGATTTGCGTCTCTTGGCTAACCCAAGTCTCCACGAGGAAAGACCGGATTGGGAGGCGTTGTTCAAGAAACTTAATCAAACTTGCTCCCACAAATCCCCAGTCTCGACCGTCCGCGTACCTCCACCGGTCGGTTCGGTATCCTCATTCCCCGTAGACCGCCGGACTGATTGAGTCTGTTCGAGGAGAAATCGCCGGCGCAGCGCGTCTTACCCGTAGCAACCGGCCCCGAATCTTCCTCGTCTATCCGTGATAGGCACGCGCCAAGAGCTTGTCGCCCTCCCATGCGGCGCCTGGATATCCCTTTGACTTCGCTGAATATTCTGCTCGGCAGTATCCTCACAGACTCGATCTTGCCGGCCAGTGTAGGGGAGACGTATGTCAGATACGGACAAAGTTGTCAGCTTTTTTTCAGGGCCTCCGGCCTTGAAATTTGCTCATTGATCGAGCCTGAGCACCAAGGCTGTTTGGGCTGACTTCAGCACCTTCGAGACCTGGAAATCTTTTCTCGGCCCTTCCGCCATGCATGGCAGAACGCCGATGATCGCCAAGGTCGTAATATCGACCAGTGCTCGTTAATCCTAGCAAAAACGCTTGGATTTGGGAATACCCATTGAACCTTTGATTTTCACAGTGTCTGAAGGCTTCGGAGAGCCCGAAACACTTCTCTGGCAGGGCTTGCCAAAGAAAGAACGACAGACCGTGAAAAATCCCGATTCCTGTGACCGTATATGACAAACGAGTGGAATATCCTCAAGGCGGACATCTAACCATGAATCAGCTTTGATGAACTTCTGTGCGAACCGGGAGGGAGAATGAGGAAGCCGAGAATCTTGATCGTGGAAGACGAACTCGTCGTTGCCATGGATCTGCAGATGACCCTTCGAGAGGCGGGCTATTCGGTCGGTGAGCCGGTTGGAACGGCTGAAGAAGCAATCCAACGCGCCCGGGAGGAATGTCCGGACCTCATCTTGATGGACATCTCGCTGTCGGACCTTACTGATGGCCTTGACGCCGCGGCTTCGATAAAGGAGAAGTGTGACCTGCCGATAGTGTTTATTACCGGCTGGTCAGATCCCTCCATCCTGTCTCGGGCGGTGGAGATCAGCCCCGGCGGTTGCCTGCTCAAACCGGTTGCAGCTGAGGATCTCCTCCAGGTGGTTGCAAACGCCATCGAAGCCCGCCGGCTTAAGCGGCCCGGCCCTTAGCGCCGCTCTGTTTAATTCTTCAATCATATCCCTTCAGAATCATAAGACTATATCTAAGGGTTTGTGGGTCTCT
>CAYLRL010000160.1:0-5203 GCA_964385875.1 uncultured Syntrophales bacterium | reverse complement strand
CCCCTCCATCCTCACCGGGCGCAGAGCCGCCTCAAGCCCGGTGAACCATTACAAGAAACCATTGCCCGCCCCAGGATCGTATCCCTCTTCGGATTCCCGCTTGACCCGCGGACCGCGACCCGTCTAAACTGGCGTTGGTAAGGCTGCGTCGTCGAACCGCACAATCGGCATTGTGACCGCTAAGGACGGCTTTCATGCGCGACTTCGAGCCCGGGCGGGAAGACTTGATCGCGGAAATCAGGGCGCTGCGCTCGGAGATCCAAAGACTCAAGAGGGGGCAAGGGGAGTCCCCATCCCCGGGTCTCGGTCCGGACCCCCCCGAGCGCCTTCTTTCGGTGAATTTCCCCGTAGGTATCGCGTATACCGACTCGGAACAGAAATATCGCTTCGTCAACAAGACGTACGAGGAGTGGTTCGGCCTCTCCATGGACAAGATACGGTGCCGTCCGGTCAGAGAGGTCATCGGCGACCAAGCGTACCAGGTGGTCCGAGGCTACATGGAGCGGGCTCTGGCGGGCGAACGGGTATCGTACGAGGCGCGTGTGCCGTACGCCGCCGGCTCTGAACGCCACATACACGGCGAGCTGGTCCCCGACGTCGACTCCACCGGCACGGTCCTCGGTTACTTTCTCTTCATCCAGGACATCACCGCGCGGAAGACGGCTGAAGACGAGGTCGGAACCCTCACTGAGAACCTCGAACGTCGGGTGGCCGAACGAACCGCGGAACTGCGCGCCGAAATCGAGGAACGCGCCCGCGCCGAGGAGCGACTCCGTGAGAGTGAAGAACGCTTCAGGCTCGCCATGGAAGCGGCCGACGAAGGACTGTGGGATTGGGACATCAAGACAGACCGCGTCTATCGGAGCCCGGCCTTCTACCGGATGTTGGGGGTCGATCCCGATGAGTTCCCCGAAGAGTTCGACGCGTGGAGCGATCGGATTTGTGAGGACCACCGCGACGCGGTCTTCGCCGCGCTGAACAGCTACATCGCAGGCGCATCCCCCGAGTACTCCGTCGAGTTCCGCATGAATCACGCATCAGGGCGGCATGTGTGGATTTTGTCCCGCGGCAAGATCGTGAAACGAGACCCTTACGGGAACCCGCTCCGGATGATCGGAACCCATCTTGAGATCACCGACCGCAAGACGGCCGAGGAAGCGCTCCGGCAAAGTGAGCGCAAGTATCGGTCGTTCGTCGAGCAGTCGCTGCAAGGCGTGGTCGTGGCGCAGGACAATCCGGTGCGCCTTCGTTTTGTAAGCGGTCCCATGCAGGTGATTAACGGATACACGCCTGAGGAAATGATGTCCATGGGGGCCGAGGAGGTCGCCCAATTGATCCATCCGGACGATCGCGAAAAGTTTTTCGGAAACTTCCGGAAACGCATCTCCGGTGCTGATTTGCCCCCCACGCACCAATACAAGACGCTGCACAGGAACGGGGAAACCCGCTGGGTGGAAATCTTCAGTTCGCTGATCGACTACGAGTGCGAACCCGCGGTTCAGACGGTCTTTGTGGATGTCACCGATCGAAAAAGAATCGAAGAAGCGCTCCGGGAGAGCGAAGAACGATTCAGAGCCATTTTGGACCACGCTCCGGTCATGATCAACGGCTTTTCCCCGAACGGCGAAATGATCGTTTGGAATCGGGAGATGGAGCGGATATGGGGATGGACGAGAGCCGAAGCGGAATTTGAGGATCTGCTCGCAACGGCCTACCCCGATCCCGACGAATACGCTCGTGTCCAGGAATACATCGCGGCGGCGGACAGCGAGTTTCGCGAATACCGGCCGCTCATGAAGAACGGCGAACAACGGACGCACCTGTGGGCGCACATCAGACTGACCGACGGGAGCGTCATTTCGGTCGGTGTCGATGTGACCGACCGCAAGAAGGCCGAAGAACTGGTCGCGGTGTCGGCCAAACTCAAGGCGGTCGCGGAACTCTCCGGCGGAGTCGCCCACAATTTCAACAATCTGCTCCAGATTGTGCTGGGCGGCGCCCAATTAGCGCTGACCGATCTCGAACTGGGAAACGTGAACCAGGCCAAGGAAAACCTCGAGCAGATCATCGCCGGCGCCAGGTTCGGCGCACAGACCGTTAAGAGGCTCCAGGACTTTGCACAGGTCGAAAAAGACCGCGCTGGCGCGTTCACGAAGGTCTTCGATCTCTCCGAGACCGTCACCGCCGCGGTGGAAATGAGCAAACCGTGGTGGAAAACCAAGCCGGAAAGGGACGGCGTATCGGTCGTTCTGAATCGGGATCTCGAGGCGGGGTGTTATGTCAAGGGAAACGAGAATGAGACCTTCGAGGTCATCGTCAACCTCATCAAAAACGCCGCGGAAGCGCTCCCGCGCGGCGGTGAAATGACCGTCCGAACCGCTGTGGAGGGCGACACGGTTCTTCTTGTCGTGCAAGACAGCGGTGTCGGCATCACCGAGGAGAACCTCGAGCGGGTCTTCGAGCCGTTCTGGACAACCAAAGGGCCGCAAGGTGCGGGCATGGGCCTGGCCGGCGCCTACGGCGTCATTCGAGGACACGGAGGCGAAATCTCCGTGGAGAGCCGCCTCGGCGAAGGAAGCCTCTTTACCGTGCGATTACCCTGCAGCGACGAACAACCGGACGGCAAACACCGTGCCCCGCGCCCGGCGGTTGACTTCCGACTGAACATCCTCGTCGCGGACGACATGCCGGCCGTGGTGAAACAGCTTCGGGGCGGGCTCACCGCGTTCGGTCAGACGGTCCTTACCGCCGCGTCCGGTCGGGAAGCCCTCGAGATCATGCGGGAATCACACGTCGACGTGGTCGTTTGCGATTTGGCCATGCCCGAAATGAACGGCAGACAGGTCGCGGAAGAAATCGCAGCCCTCTGCGAAGGGCGAGGAATCCCCAAACCGGTCTTCATCCTTCTGACCGGCTGGGGCGGACAAGTCGATGAAGAGCCGCCTTCGGCCGACTCGATCATTGATTTCGTGCTGGTAAAGCCCGTGGACGTGGCCCGGCTTCTGCACGTGATCAAGGACCTGACGCCGAACGGCTGAGAAGAGGGAGCGTGAATTACCCTCACCCTAATCGTCTCCCTTGGGGAGAGGGAACATGAGGCGTTTCCCCCGGAGGGAGAGGGGGGGGGGACGAGACGGTGGTTTTAACTAATGTTATCGCCCATTTCCCTCCGGGAGAGGGGATACCGTATCCGTTCAGGGGGCCACCTCAATCCCAGGCCCCATGAGGTCTCGAACATGACATTGCGGGACGCGTCGTCACCCTGAACGATTACCGCGACAAGGTGGTGCTTATGCATTTTTGGTCGATCAATTGCCCGGCGTGCAGAGCGGAAGAGCCGTCACTCCAGGCGCTCAAACGTCGATACGGCAATCAGGGGCTGGAGATCTTCGGTGTGAATCTGGTGGACCAGCCGGCGAATATCGTGCGTCACGCCAAAGCCTCCCACTGCCCGTTCCCGGTGCTGTTCGATTCGGGCAAGGGTTTCAGTCTGCGCACGGTCAGCATGAGCGGCCGCAAGACCGCTTTTGTGCTGAATCCCGAGCAGGAGGCGCTCTTCTCGGCTGAGGTAAGACTCGAGGGAACATTCAAGTCAAGCCTGACGCCGAAAAGTTCATTCTCACCGGGCGCAGAGCCGTCTCAAGCCCGGTGAACCATCCCGGATAATGCAACCGTTCACCCGATAGGGTCATCGCTGTTACGCGGTTTCGCCGTCGCCAACGAGACCGGTGTCCACGGCGCCCGTGTAGTCGGCGCCGTACAGAAGTTTGCTCAGTGATAGAACGCCGCCGCCGGCGTCGGACCACTCAAGGAACCAGTTGGGTTCCGCGTCCTCCACTCCCAACCAGTTTCCGGTCACATCGTCACTGGCCCATAGGGTGACGTTCGAGCCCCACGGGCCGTTGCCCGTGAGGGCGTCCTGGATCGCGGAGAGAATGTCCGTACCCGTCGTGCTGGAGGCGATGTCGGAGGACATAATCTGTAGTTCGGCGCCGGAGCCCATGAGGTAGCCGGCCAGCTCTTCAAAATCCTGCACAAAGAAGGTTACATCAGTCGGTTCGTCAAGCCACATAGTGCCGAGATATAACGCCCCGCCCGCATGAGTCCAACCACGACCGTGGAACATAACCGTAGAGAAGTACTGATTGCCCTGGGACTGGGAGATGGCCCCGACCACGTCAACAATTTCTCCGAAAGGTTTGACGTCATAGTCCCATGCTCCGCTTCCACCGTTATCGAACCCAAGCATGTAGATGCAGTTCTCGATTAGCTCGTCGGCGTTACTGGAATATACGGAGTGATCATAGCCAGTGCTATGTACGCCACTCAGGAAGGCAAGGTTGAACTCGCCCAGGGTGCTGTCGAAGTCCCAGTTGCCGAAGCCGGGATCGGTCCAGCTGTTCGCCTGATACGTGAACCATCCCGCGTCTACGCCGTAGGAGCCGTCATAGATTTCCCAGGATGCCGAAGTTTGGAATACGAACATGCTGTCGCCCATATACTGCCAATCGGAGGTCGCTCCGGTAAATCCTTGGGCGCCTTCATAAGTGGGAGCGCCACCGGCCCCGCTGGTGTAGTCCAGGGAGAAGTCCATGCCGCTGTCGAGCCGGAAGTAATAGATCCCGCCGCCGCCGAGACCGCCGCTGTTGTCGAAGAAGACCCAATCATCACCGTGGCCGCCGGGGAGCGGACGCCAGGTGTTGTCATAGAGGAATTCCGAAGACCAGCCGGAGTAGGAATTGGTTTTCAGCGCATACGGGTTAGCGCCGGCATCCTCCCACTCCTCCCAGACGCCCTGTCCAACGCCGGTGTTCCACCAGAACCAACCCCAGTCTTGGTCCTCAGTGCCGTCCTGCACGACTCCGGAATCCATCTCGTACTTCATGTAGTTTTCGCCGTCGACCTTGTAGACCAATTCTTCGCCGGCCTGGTCGTACTGCATCGTAACGCCGTGCCAATCGGTCCAAACCTTGCCGTTAAAGGGGCAGAGACCCTGGTTGGCGTAATACTCGAAGTCCCACCAGCCGACGTTCATCCAGTCCCAATCGACGCTCCCGCCGGAGCCGGTGTTTTCCCACCACCAACCGGACTTGTAGTCGGGAAATATCCAGCAAAGTCTCGTCATTTCAATTTGTTAGGCCGGTCGCTCGTTGCACGAAACCCACAACTGTCCATAACCGTCCACAACCCAATCCCGCAAAAT
>CAYLRL010000159.1:0-5576 GCA_964385875.1 uncultured Syntrophales bacterium | reverse complement strand
CATTTCGTAATGGTTCACCGGGCTTGAGGCGGCTCTGCGCCCGGTGAGGATGGAGGGGAGACTCATCTCCCCCTCCAAGCCTCCCCCATTGAGATATCAATGGCTTGTCGCTATCCCGGTGAACGGTTACCCCATTTCGATGTTTCATCTCCTGCTCGCCGGACCGTCCGGCGCCGCTCAAACGAAGCCTCCACGGGAGGCCTCATCGGCCGCAAGAACGACGAGAGCCGGGGGCGTCCCCCGGCTCTCGCACTTCATAGCCGCTGAGGCCGTATGTTCGGAGAAAAGCGCCGATTTCGGGGGCCCAATGGGCCGCGGATTACTTGCCGGCGAGCGTGAGGATCCGCGACTCGTGCCACCGGTTGAATTTGGCGGTCGGAGACAGGTTGCAGCCCTGAATCTCAGACGCCGCGGGGCGGGTGTAGCGGTAGTTTCTCTGCTTATAATACGGATACCTGAGGTATCCGTATTTGAAGAGCCACGCTTTGGCGTCCGCCCCCACCAGGGTTCCTACGCCGTTAACCTCGATTTGAAGCTTGTCTCCGCCGCAGTAGTATGACTGCAGCGAGAAGTCCCCGGCCATGGCCGAACCGGCCAGAGCCATCAATAAGACCGCGCACGTCACAACGACTGTCTTCATTTCTTCCTCCCCGTCTTTTCAAAGGTCGTGAGCTTGTTGAACACATACCACCCTTGCCGTGCCGCTTTCTCCGATTTTCCCATCAGAATCGGGTGCTTGGGGCCGTCCCCACTCGACCGGGAACGGCCCCTCCATGCAAGGCTGCATCTCTCACCACGAGAGATTGAGGTTTCAGGCATCGGCTATACATATACCGTGCCAAATGAACCTTCCTGTGTCGCTTCAGGGCGTATCACCTTGACTTAGCTATCATTTTATCCCACCCGTGAGATGGTGCGCCGACTCGGTGCGACGCCTACCGTTAACCGAATGGTGGGTGGAGTTCAACCGGTTGGGCGCGGTCGATGATGAAAACGATGTGAAATCAATTCGTTGCGTCAGGCGGAAATCACCCGCGGGGGTGTCGGAAGCACCCGAAATGCGCTTGTGTTTAGAGGTGTCGACGGTTTACGTCCGTGAGTTTTTCATTCATGCTCCGATCTCCGCCCGATGGTGCGGGGCCTTCGGCGCCGTTGTTCCTCGTACGAGCCGCGAGTGTCGCTCCCGGTTTTTTTTTTGGGCCTTGTGGCCGCTAAAATGGGTTGAGGATATATCAATATTGTGATAAGAATATCTCCAGCCCGCTCGCAGCGGACTACCCAGTATAAGGAGGATGGATCGTGAACAACCTTCGAATTGTCGCTATCGCGTGCGCCGCTCTCATCGTATGCCTCGCATCGGTCAACGCCCGCGCGGACTTCAAATCTCCCCTTCCCGCGTACAGGGCGGACAAACCCACCGATCAGGTAGTCGTTCCCCCCCGCGCGGACTCCCGGACCGTGCGGCTCGCCTCGGACCGGCGCGCCTACTGGAACCAGTATCAAAGGTCGCAGCGAGGGCAATATTACGGCTCCCAGCGGAACCACGGCGCTCAGCGGAACCACGGGGAGCGCGGATTCTACGGCCGAGGCTCGTACGGCAATCAGCAATACGGCGGATGGGGATCGTACGGGTACAATTGCTACGGCGGCTCGTGAGCGTGGAGATAACGCGCCGGTCGGCGCATAACCAAACGACGTCACAACGGGTCTCGGGGCTTTCGGCTTCGGGGCCCGTTTCGCGTTGGAGCAGGGCGGACCGCGGGGTCGTGGTTCGGTCTCGGTTGACCTCTCTCCAACTTTTGTTTACACTTATTCCAATATCTGTTTCCACAATGATTGCAAATGAATGCGCGGGAGGGGGAGGCGTCGAGTGTGGAAGTGCGCGTATCTCGCGCCCGAACACGGTCGACACGCGGCGGCGGCGCAGCAGGGAGCTAAACGGTAAGGATGCGGCGCCTCCTCTAATCGAACGGATCGGTTGCGGCGCATCGAGCGCCGGCAAAGCTTTGCGCGTGCGGAGGTGGCTCAATGGCTAACGGCGAACAGGCTCAGGGGAACCCGGCGGTGGTAGGACTGGCCGGCTTCGGACTCACGACCATGCTTCTGCAGGTCCACAACGTCGGATGGTGCGGGGTCGGTCCCGTTGTAGCGTTGGCGTTCATTTTCGGGGGACTGGCTCAAATGATTGCGGGATTTCAGGAGTACAAGACGGGAAACAACTTCGGGTACAGCGCGTTCGTCTCGTACGGGGCGTTCTGGATAGCGCTGGGCATCATCTTCATGCTCAATTTCTTCAACATCTATCATTCGAGCACGACGGACGTGGGGTGGTTCCTTGTGATGTGGACCATGTACACATTCATCATGTGGATTCCGGCCATGCGTATCCACGGCGCCATGGCGCTGACGTTCACGCTCCTGCTGATCGGATTTATCCTGCTCGATCTCGCCCATTTCGGCTATCCGGAGATGACCAAGGTGGCGGGATATGAACTGATGCTGTGCGCCGCTTCGGCCTGGTATATGATGGCGCATGTGATCTTTGCGCAAGTCTTCGGCCGGGACGTGCTTCCCGTCGGTAAGCCGTGGATCGGGCGCAAAGCTCGGACATGAACGGCCGAAGCCCGGAGCAAACGAAGACCGGCAAATGAGAGAGGAGAATACGATGAAAAGACAGATTATCGTCGCCGTCCTTGTTGTCCTCGTCACCGCGGGGACCGCTTTCGCCGCTCAGTCGGCGACGAAGGAAGAATGCGTCATCAAGGCCCACGAGGCGGCCGCGTTGATCAATTCCAAGGGAGTGGAGGAGGCGATCAAACAGATCGGCGATCCCGAGGGGCCGTTCGTCTGGAAGGATTCGTACGTTTTTCTCATGAATCTGGACGGTAAGATGCTCGCCCATCCCATGCAGCCGGAACTCACCAAGCTCGAGCACTGCCTGCTCATAACCGACCCGACCGACAAGGCGCTCTTCGTCCATTTCGTGAACCTGGCCCGAAAAGCGGGCAGCGGATGGGTCGAGTACATGTGGCCCAAGCCCGGCAAACGCGCGCCCTCCAAGAAGATCACCTACATTTACAAGGTCCCCAATCATGACCTCTTCGTGGGGGCGGGCGTCTATGTGGGCGGTATGATGTATTAATCTCGACAGACTCGAACATGCGGCCACGATACGCCGGCTCAGGGCGACCGCTCATTCAGCGTGATCGTCCGAGCCGGCGTCCCCGACCCGACGCTCTCTTGCACGGTTTAGGTCGGCTTGCGTTCGGGCCTGTTAACCAGGTAGATACCCGCCGCGGTCAAGGTCAGTCCGATCCAGACCAGCGGCGTTAATTCGTCTCCGAGGACGAGCTTGCTGAAAATCACGCCGAAGAGGGGCGCGAGGAACAGAAACGAACTCAGCCTGCTCACCGGATACCGGTGCACCATCCAGAACCAGACCAGATAACTGACAAACGAAACCAGCACGATTTGATAGGCCAGGGCGCCGACGACGGACGCCTCGAGGCTGACGGGATCGCCGCGTTCGATAATCAGCGCGGCCGCCGCGAGAATGGGAATCGAGAAGACCAGCTGCGCAAACAACGTCTGAATATGGGTGATCGGCTTCCCCTGAATGAAGCGTTTGATATAGATGCTCGTTGCGGCCCAGAAGATCGCCGCGCCCACTTCCATGAGGTCTCCCACCCAGTGCAGGGGGTTCAAACCCGAGGACCGCGCGCCGAAGACAGCGATAATACCGAGGAATGCCAGGAATATTCCCACGCTGCGAAGCGCGCTCAAGCGATCGTCCGCGATGAAAAAGTGAGCGCCGACAACCGTCCACACGGGAACCGTATAGAGGAATATCACCGCCCGGGACGCGTCGGTGAACGCCAACCCCCAGTAAAGAAACAGGAACTCGATCCCGAAGAGCGCTCCGATGATCAGCCCGTGGCGGGCGTCTTCGCGACGCAAGAGGAAGGGTTCGCCCTTCGATCGGGCATAGAGCCAAATGAGCAGAGATGCGCACGCGGAACGCACGGCGGCCGCGGTTAACGGCGAGACGCCCTCATTGCTGAGCTTGATGCTCACCATATTCCCGCCCCAGAGCATGGTCATGGCGATGAGGAGCGCAGCTGCGGCGGGTGGAACTGACTGAGAGTCGGTCGATCTCGAATTCACCATCTCCTCCCTGCGTCGCGCTTGCGATTCGGATACGCGACGGGCCGTTCATCTTGTAAGGAGTGTTCGGGAGCGCGCGATAAAGCGAGTGTATCACGCTGCGGCGGGCGGTGCGATGGGTTCGTCGGCCGGCAGTTCCTCGCACCCGTGTCCGCGTTTTGGATCAGCTGATCGGGGTCGTCCGCGTCTCCGGGATAGACCGCTATGCCGATGTCCGCCGCTATGAAGAGGTCGCGGTCGGCCCAACGCTTGCCGGAAACCCCTTGAGCGTACGGTCGTTACCGGATAAGCTCGACAGAGGGCAAAGGGGAGTTCGAGCGCGCCGTCGGACGCGCGCGGTCGGGGAATCGACCAGCGGCCCCGCACGGCAATATCATTCATTCCGCAAGGAGAACGTTATGAAAAAGGTCGCAATTATCGGATGCGGCGCGTACATGGACAGCGGGTACGGCTGCCCCGGTGAATGGCGGTGCCTCAAGGCCGCGGCGCTCGGCGAGGGAACGTTCGACGAGCCTTCATCGGTGGTCGCGTTTGTGAAATGTGAGTGCCCCGGCCGAACGGCCATGCCCAATCTGGGAATGGCGATGAAACTCTCGGAAATCAAACCGGATGCAATCTACTTCAGTTCGTGCCTGGCCACCGCCAAGCCCGAGTGTCCCTATTTCAAGCCCGACGATCTGGCGAAGATCATCGAATCGAAGACGGGTATAACCCCGATCCTGGGAACCCACGACTATCATTGATCGAGGTCCGCGACCGATCGGCTCGACCCGGTCGGTCGCGCCGCTTCCCGTGTCAAAAATTCCGCTCCGGATCGGCATTCATCCGAGTTCACTTCTTGGAATCCGTCTCCTGTTCGGTCTCCTTTTCCAGTTCTTTCGTGCTCCGGTTGAACCACCTCCAGTACTTGCGGTCGCACTCCTGGAGACAGTCTATGAGGATCATTCGGCCGACATTGCCGTCAACGAGATGGTCTTCTCGACACGTTTCATAGCAGTCGTCGCGGTCGAACCCGGTGATGCCGTAGTCTTCTCCGCTCACGGGAACGCCCGTCAAGGGAATAAGCGCCGAGAGGACAGCTGTGATTATAATCAAACGTCGTGAGACCGAGCGCATGGTCAACCCTCCGTGTTGCGGGCGAACCCGAGGGAACGTCCGATTCGTTGGCTTTCACATCATTCATTAGTGCAGCGCCTCGCTCGAAACAAGCCCCGGCGAGTCCCGACACATGAGATCTCCGACATGCGCCGACTCCGAGCGGTTGGAGTCACCGTCAGCCTTCGGTCGAAAGCGCCTGCCGGAAGGGCGTCCATCGTCACTTGAACGTCTGATACCGGCGCGCCTTCACAGGATGAATCGGAGATTGAGAAATCAACCGGCGCTTCGGTGAAAAACCCCTCTTGCGGCTGCGC
>CAYLRL010000158.1:3668-5624 GCA_964385875.1 uncultured Syntrophales bacterium | reverse complement strand
ATGGGATACCGATGCCTTGCAGGTCTGGGCGTACGCCATGCTCTTGGAGGAAGAATCCGGCGCGACCGTGCCGGAAGGTCGGATTCGATACCACAAGGACAACGTAACCGTCCGCGTTCCGATCGACGATGCCGCGCGGCGAGCGGTAATTGACGCGGTCGCCCGGGCGCGTATCCTCCGTGAATCCGGCCGGCGCCCCCCGGTGGCCTCTAATGATCGTCTTTGCATCAAGTGTTCGCTTGCGCCGGTATGTCTGCCGGAGGAAGAGCGATTGGCGGCCGACCCCGAGTGGGAACCTATTCGTCTTTTCCCGGCCGATCGTGAAGCAAAGTCCCTGCACGTGCTTGTTCCCGGCAGTACCGTTTCCAGGGCGGGACAGACTCTTCGGGTAAAGGTTCCTGATGCGGAATCATCGACGTTTCCCATCCATGAGATCGAAACCGTTATCCTTCATGGATACGCGCAGATTACCAGTCAGGCCATTCATTTTTGCGCTTCGAACGATGTTCCCGTTCATCTGGTTTCGACGGGCGGTCGGTATGTGGGCGCTTTCGTGCCGGGCGCCGGGGCCGTTCACAGGAGGCTCAGGCAGTACGAAGCGCTCCAAGACGAGCCAATGCGACTTCGGTTGGCCCGAAAGCTGCTATTGGCTAAGGTGGAGGGCGGCCTAAGGTACGTGCTGCGGGCGACAAGGGGAAAAGATCGCGCGAATCCCGACCTTTCCGAAGCGATAGAACGCCTCAGGTCGGCCTTGAAATCGATCGCACACGCGGAGGATCCCAACAGTTTGCGGGGGCACGAGGGACTTGCCGGTCGAGCCTACTTCTCATGCTTCAAAGCGATGCTTCGGAAGGAAGTGCCGGATGAACTCAGATTCACCGCACGCACTCGCCGACCGCCTCGCGATAGATTCAACGCTCTCCTTGGGTTTGGATACTCCTTGGTCTATCAGGCTGTTCTGCAAGCCGTGACCACCGTGGGTCTCGATCCGGCGATCGGCTTCTTTCACACGCCCCGGTCATCGGCGTATCCACTCGTGCTCGACTTGATGGAACTGATGCGTTGTCCACTCTGGGACATGACGCAGATCGGCTCCCTTAACAGACTCCAGTGGCATCCTGAAGAAGACTTCGTAGTCACTCCCAACCACGTCTGGCTGTCACAGTCGGGGCGAAAGAAAGCGATTCAACTGTTTGAAAGGCGCCTGGCCGAGAAATGGAAACATCCGGTCGTTCAGTATTCGCTCTCATACTCGCGGTTGCTCGAACTGGAGGTCCGCCTTCTTGAAAAAGAGTGGAGCGGCCAATCCGGCCTTTTCGCTGAGATGAGATTGAGGTAGTCGTGAGTGAGAAGAGGAAATGGTATCTCGTCTCGTACGATGTTCGGGACGAGAAGAGATTGCGGCGTGTGGCGAAACATCTTGAAGGATACGGCGTGCGGGTGCAGTTCAGCATCTTTCGGTGTAGGTTGAACGATCGGGCGGTTGACCGACTGAAATGGGAACTCACCAAACTGATGGATTTGGAGGACGATTTGATGATCATCGGGCTCTGTGATCGATGCACGGCGCGGATCACCAGAAGGAAAAACGATGAGCGGTGGGCTGAGACGGTTTCCACGTTTGAGATCGTGTGAGCGGGCGCCGGATTCAAGGATCTCCGGAGAACAGAGGCCGCTCCATCTAAATTGCGGCATATGCCTTGTTGTATCAAGAAATTGGGACCGGAAGATTATGTTGAATATGCTTGAGCAAATTCCACCTGCAAAAGAATGGCAACGAACTCAATGGGATATCTTGCGCCGAGATGTTGTCGAGAGTCTACGGGAACGGCGGGTTTGTATCAGGGACACAAGTATCCCGGAGGCGCCTGAATCGACCTTGAGAAACAGTGCACTGAGAGCCGGTTTGAAGGGTGTGCCGTGGAGATTCCTCTGATGCCGAAAGGCGTTGAGCAC
>CAYLRL010000158.1:0-3568 GCA_964385875.1 uncultured Syntrophales bacterium | reverse complement strand
GATGCCGAAAGGCGTTGAGCACATCGAGGCCGGCCAGAAGGGGTTTTCGGATCTGTGTGGAGATTCCTCTGATGCCGAAAGGCGTTGAGCACCAGGCCCTCGAACCATTCTTTGCGAGCGGTGAGAGTGGAGATTCCTCTGATGCCGAAAGGCGTTGAGCACTTGTAACTGATGGTCTGGTTTGGATTGGCTCCAGCGGGTGGAGATTCCTCTGATGCCGAAAGGCGTTGACGCTGGAAAGATTCAAGATAGATAGCGCCGCAAGTGGATGATGAAGAAGGGATCGGGAGGTCAGGATATGCAGAAAAGAAGTCTTAGCAAAAAGCACCCCAGTGAAGCAGCAACCCGCAAGGCCGGCAATCGAGCAAGCGCTCGCACGGAAATGACGACGAACCGTCCGAAGACGGAGACATCCGTGGCGGCGGTCTGTGTTTTGGGAAATCCGAGGATTGCAGACCCGGAAAACAAGGCTCGGATTAGCCTGCTCGAAGAAGTCGTCGATAACGTCATTGACGCGAACTGGTCGAGCCTGCACTGCGTTCTATTCCCGGGGGGATACTTCTATCTGAACGAGCATGTGGGGCATTTTTCGCACACAGATCGGGTTCAGGCTCTTGAGGAGCAATTCTTTAGCGAAGCTTTGGAGGAAGCTGCGCACAGACTGGGGAAAGCCTATCCCGGCATATTGATCGTGGCCGGCGTTGATTCGGTGGATGACACCATACGTGACGACGACATAGCCGACCCGTTCGACCAGTTGTGCGTTGCTTGGGACGATACCGGAGTAGTGGGAATCGGGAGAAAAGTCTTCCCGACTGAGCATGAAGGACGCGGCGATTACGTTTGCTACTCGGAAGACTTCCGCACTCCGTCACGCGTCGTGGGGCTTGCGTCGGGCGTCAACGCCCTCCTCTGCTCCTGCTACGATATGTTTGGCATCAAGAGCGTACCGGACCGGCACGTCAAGCAGACCGGCTGCATTCGAACCATCGACAAAGACGGCGTCTTGTATTCCGGTGAGAAGGGGCAAGAAAGAAAAGACTTCATTGATCTGAGAAAGAGCTGCATCGACGACTGGCACTCGATGATCAGGGCGCATGAGATATCCGTCGGCCTGACGGCAATACACTACGACCCCTCGTCATATTGGGAACGCCACGGAATCGTCACCTGCTCGGCTGCCCTCAACGGTGGGTTGGCGGTCGGAGCCGCTCATTTCACCAAGAAACTTCCGTCCAAACCCGACGTGACAACACTTGCGGCGGCGAAAATTCCCGAGCATTACCTTGAGATGGGCGGAAACAGGCCGCACAAAACGCTGAAGCCTGTCGCCCATTTTCAAACCTCCCAGGTGATGGTCAGACTCTTTGCCGGATGAGACGTCTCAGGGATTGGGAGCGAGATAGGCCTTCGATGAATGAATTCAGCCGAGTCTATTAACTACCTCAATGATGTCTCTTATACTGGAAAACGGGAGGAGTGCCGCACATGGCGAAGTACCCTCCCAGCAAGTCGGTCTCCATCTCTCTACGTTGGTAGTCCTGGGTGTCCTCAGGCAACAGGTGGAACGCGAGGACGGGATCGTAGTCGCCCCAGTCTGAGCGCGAGTGAGAACGAACTCTGTTCCTCAGATTCCGGGTTTCGCCAACATAAAGGAGCGTCTGGGAAGAAGAGTCCAGAATCTTGTACAGCGCTGTCTTAGATGGGAACTCATAAGGTCGAGTCTGTTTCAGACCAAACAGCTCCGACCATTCGATTCCCATCCATCGTCTGTCTTGGGGCTTGCGATCATGTGCCGACAGAGGACGTGCGCTTGGGCCGGAGGCATGATTGGTTTTCTCGCTTGGGAGTCTCCCTCCTCGCCGACCCGAGACTCTCGATCCGGACTTCAAATAGCGCTTATGGAAGCGACCATGGTTACAGAGCGTGGACTCCCCTCTTTCCATCCGGTAGAGCCACAGGAGCATGTCCTCATAGGCGCGTCTTTGTCTTTCTTCAGATTCCAGCGAAGCTGCCGAGCATTCAAAGCTCAACTTCTCTTCGACCCTCAAGACCCAGATGTTGGCGGCTGCCGTATGGGGGTCGTTGAACGGCATCTGCTCCGCGTATGCCTGATTGCGGAGGGTTTGCAGACGTACGCGTAAGTTTCCCGTTTGCCCTATCCAAGCCAATTCTCGGCGGCCACGAGGCCTCACCCGATACAAGCCGGAGGACGTTGGCAGGCTTCTGAAGCCCTCATCTGAATCAAGGGGAAGCCATTCCGTCCATTCAAAACCGCACCAATCATCTGAGAAGAAGGCATTTTCGTCATCCGGGTTCTCCCCGACATCAGCTCCGCTGTCGCGCAGGCGGTTCCGGAGTGACTCGTAAGCCGCCGGCAAAGACCAGTCCTCAACTCCATGCTGAATCCGGACCGTCAGGATCCCATGTTGAGTCGGCAATAGGTCCCTCAAGGAGTCATAAAAGGCGCGTTGTTCATCACGATAGACAGGATTGCCGTCCTGAGCCTGAACCCTCTCAGAGACGGCTATCCAGGCATGTCGGTCAAAGCCGAGCTTCACGTCTTCCGGATAGCTCTTCAGGGCAACAGCACGTTGCTTCGTAAAATGCTGGCGTTCGTCATACTCAAGAATGACGCCTTGACGCGGCATGTAGAAGTCGCACTTCAGCGCCGTCCCGGCTTGTGCAAAATCGGAATAACCACGGACGCGGAATAGTTGCTCGTAGATGGCCTTGATGGAGCCGTCCATTGCATCGCTGCTCGGTACTCTCAACCAACTGAACGTTTTCTCCATTTGAACTTCCCCGAACCTCCTTCGGAGCAGTTCCAGCAGGTAAGCCCGCTGATCCGGCGGTGTGACTCGGCCTGTCGGCTTGAAAATGATTTCCGCAACCGGCTTCTCCTTGCGAGGTCGTTTCTTTTTCGGAGAAACGCCGACAGCATTCTCGCACGATTTCTCAGGCTTGCCCGAACCCCTATAGTGCTCAACCTTGAATCCAAGCTTCCGGAAGAACTTGGCTGTCTCGAGACCACCGGAGAAGTCTTTGCTCGGGTCCAGCGCTTCGCCTGTGGCCAACTCGTATGCCCATCCCCGTATGAACTTCGCTGGATAGCGCCTCTCGTTGAGCAACAAGAATGTGCTCCGGGCCCACCTCTTCGGTTGCCTATCCCCTCGGTCATAGTGACGGCAAGCTTCTTCCACGTGCAGCCGCCCCACCACAGACCAGTCAATCGCCACGGCCATCCCCCTGACGTTCCGGTAGGCTTGCGTCGGATGCCAACGGTTCGGGTTTCCAAACGCCGGATCGCTCCATTTCAAAGGCTACAGTAGCAAATCCGCAGAAATAGAAGAAGAAAGAAATCTCGTAGGGTTTACGACGTCGGTGGGTTGTGGCAGACTTGCCGCAAGGCGGCGGGAATCCAGTCTTCAGAGTCCATCATCTATCTCATCCAAGTTCGGAGATTGGAATGCCGTGGTAACTATCTGTGGAAACGTTGCAAAACTTGACGCGATCGTTGAGAAATCTTGTCGCCATCGAGAGACGTACTTGACGTCATTTTGACGTC
>CAYLRL010000157.1:0-5708 GCA_964385875.1 uncultured Syntrophales bacterium | reverse complement strand
ACTTAGTTTCATCGGGACGGGCCGCGGAATTTGGACGAACGATAGGCGATCGTGAAGAGCGTCGGGTGTGCGCTGAACCGAGCCGCGAACTATACGCGCAGCACTTCCGGGGGCTTGCGTACGCTCGGAGGATCCTTTTGCGGATGAAAAACCAAGCGGACGAACTCCATCGTCATCTCGGTCTGGACAAGTACTTCGACTGAGCAGCCGCCCCTCCGGAATGAGCGCCGTTCGTTCGACCGGGCCACGGCCTTCGCGCGTCCGCCGATCATCTCCTTTGACTGGGAGGACCGGGACGTGGTACGTTCGGATTCATCCACAAAGGCGGTGATCGGACGCACGGGGGAAATCGGATTCGTCGGACCGCCGACGGGAGCGAAATGAGGCCGCGTTGTGAGCCGGCCGACGGGCGCTGTGGAGTGGAGAAGTCGTCGTTTCGGCGATCACGGAAGAGTTCCCGTTCAGACATGATAGTTGGAGGATATTCGCATGGAGATCAAGAGGATAGCGGTTGTCGGCGCCGGAATCATGGGTTCGGGCATTGCGCAGGTTGCGGCGCAGAGCGGATACGACGTGACCCTCAAGGACAGGGATCCCCTTTCCCTTTCAACGGGGTTTGCAGAGATTGATAGACAACTGAAACAACTGGAGAAAAAAGGGCACACGACCGCCGCTGAATCCGAAACCGTCCGGGGAAGGCTCCGTGCATCCGAGTCCCTCGCGGAAGTCGCGGACGGCGCGGACGTGGTCATCGAGGCCGTGACCGAAGATATGGAGGTCAAGAAAACGCTCTTCCGCAGGCTGGACGAGTTATGCGGCGAGTCGGTAATCTTCGTCAGCAATACGGCGGGCTTGAGCATAACCGAACTCGCATCGACGACTTCACGACCCGATCGGTTCATCGGTATGCACTTCTTTCAACCGGTTCCGGTCATGAAACTGGTCGAGATCGTACGCGGGCATCTCACCTCGGACGAGACAATGACGACAATCAAGGCGCTGGCGGAAAACCTGGGCAAGACTCCGTTGGAAGTGAAGGACGCTCCGGGCTTCCTGGTTTCCCGCCTGCTTATGCCGATGATCAACGAGGCGATTTTCGTGCTGCAGGAAGGACAAGCCACTCCGGAGGAGATCGATCTATCCATGAAACTGGGCGCCAATCACCCGATGGGCCCGCTGGCGTTGGCGGATCTCGTCGGCCTGGACAGGCTGCTCCACATTCAGCAGGGACTGTACGAAGAATTCAGGGATTCCAAGTATCGGCCCGCGCCGCTGCTCGTGAAAATGGTTCGCGCGGGCGAATTGGGCCGCAAAACCGGCAAAGGCTTCTTTGACTACAGCTGATGCACAAGGTCCTTCCGGAACGCCGTTGAGTCGGGTGATCCCGCTCTCGGAGCGGATACGGATACGGATAAGCGCTCCCGATCCGGTCATTTTTCCCGGGAGGCGATCGCGGATCGAATTACTGATGATTAAGGGAAGGGCGAAACGGGCGCACGGGCCCGAGCGACCGATCCTCGTAAGTCGGCCGGGAGGTGACGAAAACCATGGACGAGCGTACGAAGAGCGGCGAAGAGCGATTGACGGCCGAAGCCGCAATCGAGCGCGCGGATAGGTCGACGCCGGTTTCGCAGGCCCACGACAATCTGTCGATGCTGGAAAACCTGCGGGACGAAGCGAAGCGCGGCGGCGGAATCGAGCAAATCGACAGGCAGCACGCGCGGGGGAAACTCACTGCTCGGGAACGCCTGGATCTCCTGCTCGACGAGGGGTCCTTTGAGGAATTCGACATCCTCAAAACTGGGAGAGGCGGATATCTGGGCCAGGACCGCCAGTATCTCAGCGACGGCGTCATCACGGGGCACGGGACCATCGACGGTCGGGAGGTCTTCGTCTTCAGTCAGGACTTCACCATCGTCGGCGGCTCTCTCGGAGAGGCGCATTCGGAGAAGATCAGCAAGGTGATGGACCATGCGGTGCGCGTGGGTACCCCGTTCATCGGCCTCAATGACTCGGGAGGCGCCCGTATCCAGGAAGGTGTGGACGCGCTTGCCGCGTACGGAGAGATTTTCAACCGCAATGTCTCCGCGAGCGGCGTTATACCTCAGATTTCGTGCATCATGGGGCCGTGCGCCGGCGGCGCGGTCTACAGCCCGTCCATGACCGACTTCACCTTCATGGTGGAAAATACGTCAAACATGTTCGTGACCGGCCCGAGCGTGGTGAAGACGGTCATTCATCAGGACATCAGCGCCGACGACCTGGGCGGGCCGGGCGTGCACGCGGAGAAAAGCGGAGTCGCGCACTTCACGCTTCCCAACGATATTCTCTGTCTCCGGGAAGTGCGCCGCCTCATCAATTATCTACCGTCCAACAACAGGCAGAAGCCGCCGATCCTCGATCTGAGAGATCCGCCGGAGCGCGCCGACCCCGCGCTCGATCATCTGGTGCCGGACAATCCGAACCAGCCCTATGACATGAGAATTCTGATCAACAGCATCCTGGATGGGGCGGAGTTCTTCGAGGTTCAAAGTCGATATGCGCAGAATCTCATCGTGGGATTCGGCCGCCTGGGCGGAGAGACAATAGGCTTGGTCGCCAACCAACCCGCGGTGCTCGCCGGAGTTCTGGACAACAACGCGTCGGTCAAGGGCGCGAGGTTTGTTCGATTCTGCGACGCGTTCAACATCCCGATCGTGTGTCTGGTCGACGTGCCGGGCTTCATGCCGGGCCCGGAACAAGAGCACGGAGGCATCATTCGGCACGGGGCAAAACTCTTATACGCCTTCATCGAGGCGACCGTGCCGCGGCTCACGATCATTGTGCGCAAGGCGTACGGCGGAGCGTACATCGTCATGAATTCAAAGCACATCGGCGCGGACATCAACTACGCGTGGCCCACCGCGGAGATTGCCGTGTTGGGTCCCCGGGGCGCGGCTGAGGTTATCTATCGGAGAGAGATTCAGTCGTCGCCCGACCCGGAGGCCATTTTGTGGGAAAAAGAGGCTTCCTACCGTAAGGCCTTTATGAACCCGCTTCTCGCGGCCAAGCGCGGATACATCGACGATGTCATCTTTCCTCGTGACACGCGAGGCAGACTGATTCGAAGCCTTCAGTTTCTCGAGGGTAAAGAAGCGGTCGAGCCCCGTCGCAAGCATGGGAATATACCCCTGTGAGGCGCTCCGATGTTCGACAAGATACTTATTGCCAATAGAGGAGAAATTGCGGTCCGCATCATCAGAACGTGCCGACGCCTCGGTATCGGCGTGACCGCGGTCTATTCGGAAATCGACGCCCGCACGCCTCATGTGAAGGAAGCCGACGAAGCGGTCCTCATCGGGCCCGCCCCGGCCGCGGAATCCTATCTGGCGAAGGAGAAGCTCATTGAGGCGGCCACGGCGCACGGCTGCGACGCGGTGCATCCCGGATACGGCTTCCTGTCCGAAAACTCGGAGTTCGCCCGGATGGTCGAGGACTCGGGACTGGTTTTTATCGGCCCCCCCGCTTCGGCTATAGGGCTCCTGGGGGACAAGGTCGCGTCCAAGGCGCTGGCGTCTAAGGTCGGATTGCCGATCACTCCCGGGCACGCACAGCCCCTGGAAGGTTTGGACGAAGCCCGATCGATCGCGGAGGGGATCGGTTTTCCTCTGCTTCTCAAGCCTGCGGCCGGCGGCGGAGGGAGGGGAATGCGCGTCATTTCTCGATTGGAGGAGCTCGAATCCGCACTTGCCGAATGTCGGAACGAAACAAGGAAAGCGTTTGCCGACGATCGAATATTCATGGAGAAATTCATCTCCAAGCCGCGACATATCGAGATCCAAATCATGGCCGATCATGAAGGCCGTGCGATCTTCTTCCCCGAGCGGGAGTGCTCGATACAGCGGCGCTATCAGAAGGTGATCGAGGAGACGCCGTCTCCCGCGGTCGATGAAGCCCTTCGGGAACGCATCGGGCGGTTGTCGTGCGCCCTGGCGATGGAAGCCGGCTACACGAACGCAGGCACCGTCGAATTCATTATGGACCAACACGGGAACTTCTATTTTCTGGAAATGAATACCCGCCTGCAAGTGGAGCACCCCATCACCGAGATGGTAACATCCACCGACCTTGTCGAAATGCAGCTCCGGGTGGCCGCGGGAGAGCCCTTGCCCTTGAAACAGGAGGACGTCCGAAGGGACGGGTGGGCCATAGAGGCTCGAATCTGCGCGGAGGATCCCACCCGAGGCTTCTTCCCGACAACCGGGATGATTACCCGATATGCGATCCCAAAAGGACCCGAGGTGCGAGTGGACGCCGGCATAGGCGCGGGAAGCGTCATCGGCATCTATTATGATTCCCTGCTTGCAAAGGTTTCCGCGTGGGGCGAGAATCGCGAAAAGGCGCGAACGAGGTTGGTCCGAGCTCTGAACGGCTATCACATCGAGGGACTCGTCACGAATGTGGAGTTCGCGAACGCGGTCCTGAACCATCCCCTATTCGCCGAGGGCGATCTGTCAACGGACTTCATCGAATTGAATTTCGAAGACGGTCAAAGCAAAAGCGAGCCCCCGACCGAGCATCTTCATTACATGGCCATCGCGTCGGCGCTGGTTCACCACACGCGGCAGGGCCTCGTCAGGGACTCCGTCAAGCCGATGAGCCCCGTGGTGGGAAGCGGTCCCCACGACGGAAACACCGGCGATTACGTGGTGAGGGTGGATCACCACGTCTTCGACATCCGACTTGAAGGCGACCGGCAAACAGGACACTGGGAGATACGTCTGATTGACAATACCTACACGGTCATAACACCCGAATTCGAGTATTATCGTCGTCGCCTTGCGCTCAAAATCGACGGTCAATCACACATGTTCAGGATGCAATATCATGAAAACCACATTAAGGTGGCTTTCTGCGGCGTGGTGAGGACCTTTGAAATCTATACCCCCGTCGAATGGAAGCTTGCCGCTTTCATGATTGAGCAAAAAGCCGCCGCGACGGATAATGTGGTCAAATGTCCCATGCCCGGTCTCATTACCGCCGTCTATGCGGTGGAGGGGGAATATGTCCGCAAGGGACAGGAAGTGGTCCGAATGGAATCCATGAAGATGGAGACCGGAATACCTTCGCCGTGCGACGGAATGATCGAACGCGTCCTTGTTGCGCCCGGGCAGGCGGTGGAAATCGATCAGACGCTGGTGGTCTTTGTCTCTTCCGGCAACGGCGATGTTTAGGGCGGCCCGACTCTTTGTTTTCGAAAGCGAGCTATGGGATTGCGCAGAGCGCTTCAGCTCGGATCTTGGTCGTGGATGACGAGCCGCATGTGTGCAATCTCTTGGGAAGATTTCTCGAAGCCGAAGGATATGACTGCGTGACGGCGTATTCTGTTGAGGAGGCTTTGGTGACCGCGGTGGACGATAGGGAAACCGGCGTGTTGGCGGTCGAGTCAGGGGCGTTCGGTTACATAATTTAACCGTTCGACAGAAACGAAATACTGATCAACGAGGTAAATGCTTTGGAGCGGCGAGGTCTCCCTTGCGGGCTCAAGGGCTCCTGTTCTTCGTGAAAAGGGCGCCGACGGTTTCCGCCGGCTAAGCTCCGTGCGTGGTCGATCACGCGCTTTGCGTCACAGTGATCGATGGACCGCCTGCGCGATTCCGCCCGTGATTCTTCAGAGGAATGGAGGACCGACGGCGAATAATGAAACGTAACCGTTCACCGGGATAGCG
>CAYLRL010000156.1:0-5813 GCA_964385875.1 uncultured Syntrophales bacterium | reverse complement strand
GATATGCGGCAAGCGCGAGCGCGAAGACGAGAGATTGAGGCGGAGGTCGGCGGCCCCCGCGGGAGCTCTTCCGCCAACGATCAAGAAGCATTCCTTGATATTAATATACAAGGGGGAGATGAGTCTCCCCCTCCATTCTCACCGGGCGCAGAGCCGCCTCAAGCCCGGTCAACCATCACCCGTCGGCGATCGCAAGGAGGGGACGAATCTCATGCGCGATGGTCGCACCTCCGAGCGCCTCGCGCTTACTCGGAGGGCTCCGCGCGGTCGAGCGCTCGTCGAACCGCGCGCGCCATATCGCCTTTCAGGAGGGGTTTGGATATGACCTCTCGGATTCCGAAGGCCGACGCGCCGTTCACATCGACCGTTCGACTGAATCCGGTGCAGAGTACGACGGGGAGCTCCGGACGTATGGCGACAAGCTCCTTTGCCAGTTCCAATCCGGTCATATTGGGCATGGTCATATCGGTGAGCACCACGTCGAATTCATTGGGCCTATGGCGGAAGAGTTCAAGGGCTTCGATGCTGCTCGTCCGCGTCTCGACACGGTAGCCGAGCCGCTGGAGCATCTGTCTGGCGATGTCCACGATGGGTTGCTCGTCGTCGACGAACAGCACGCGCTCATGGCCGCCGGGAAGGCCGTCGTCGTTTTCGATCTGCTCTTCCGGTTCGATTTTTATGACCGGCAGCAGCACCTCGAATCGCGTCCCTTTGCCCGGTTCGCTCTCGCAGTGGATGGCGCCCCCCTGCCTCATCACGATTCCGTGAACCGTCGCCAGACCCAAACCGGTGCCTTCACCCGGCTGCTTCGTAGTGAAGTACGGCTCGAAGATGCGCTCGAGAACGCCCGGAGACATTCCGTGGCCCGTATCTTCCACGGTGAGCTTCAGATGAGGTCCGGGAATGAGATCGCGGTGACGCGCGGCAAGTTCGGAATCCACTTCGAAATTCTTTACCGAAACCGTGAGAACTCCGCCCTTCTCCCGCATTGCGTGCGCCGAGTTATTGCAGAGATTCATGAGGAGCTGATTCATTTGGGTGGGATCGAAGAGGACCGTGCCCAAATCCTCGTCGATTTCCCGTCGCATCTCGATGGTGGCCGGCACGACCGCTCGGAGAAATTTGAGCGTGTCCTTGACGACCGGGCCGATTTGAATCGGCTTACGCTCCTGTTCCACTTGGTTGCTGAACGCGAGAATCTGATTGGTGACGTCCCCGGCGCGGTTGGCGGCCTCGAGCACTCGCTCGAGGTTCGATCTCAGGAGGCTGTCTTCCGCCGCGTCCTCCATCGCCAGTTCCGTGAAGCCGATGATCGCATAGAGGATATTGTTGAAGTCGTGAGCGATACCGCCCGCCAGCGTGCCGAGGGCCTCCATCTTCTGTGTTTGACGAAACCGCAATTCCATGCGTTTGCGTTCCGTGACGTCCCGAACGAAACTCTGCATGATCGCGCGCCCCCCTACCGTTGTGACCGACGACGTGATCTCAACCGGCAGGATCTTTCCCTGAGCCGTGACAATCTCGGCCTCCTGGTCCACGATACCCTGTTGAGCGACCTGCTTCTCGAAGAGCCGTTCGTAGTAGCTTCGCTTGGCTTCGGGATGGAAATCGGTCTGCCGCCTGCCCACGATCTCGGGGCGATTCTTTTCCAGCAGGCTTTCTGCGGCTTTGTTGCACTTGATAATGACGCGGGTCACCGGGTCCGCCCACAAAATGGTGTCCTTCGCGTTCTCAAAGGTGAGGCGGAATTCCTCTTCGCTCCGTTTGAGCTCGTGTTCGGCGCGCGTGGACCTGATCGCGTGCTCGACCGTCACGGGAAGGATCTTCAGATAGCGAGCCTCGGGGTCCTTAATGAGGTAGTCCGCCGCGCCCTTTCGAATGGCCGCGACCGCGTTCTCTTCACGGCCTACGGTCGTGACGATGACGGCGGGCGTGTCGGCGGGGATTTCATTGAGGAGATCGAAGACGTTGCCGTCGCCCAGAAAGAAGCTGGTGATAACCGCGTCGAAACGCTCGCTCTTGAGGAGCTTCCGGGCGGTCGCCATGGTTGCGGGACACACATAGTCGTACGGCAGTCGCTCGTCCTGGACGGCCTTCTCGAAGGCGCGTCGATCGAATTCATTTTCTTCTGCGTAGAGCAATCGTAGGCGTTTGTCGTTCACGTCACTGCCTCGGGAAACACTCGGAGCTTCAAACGGAAACGGCGCGGCCGACCGCGGCTTCAACACGGGCGCGTCGGGCGCGCACGAACCAATTCTTCATTTTTCATGGAAACTGCGGCCGGCGTGCAAGTGTTCAGCGAGTTTTCCGTGATGATGACCACCGGTGCGAACCGCCGGGCCTCCCAAGCCGGAACGCACGATTCTCGATCGCTCTCACGGAGTGGAACCGGCGATATCGGCGAATCAACATGGGACAGAACCAGGGGATGGGCGCCCGTCGTTACCCGCGGTCCGGAGTGTAGCGAACCGCACGGCCGGCGTCAAAGGGTTCCGAGAGATTCGATTTCCGTGACGGACGCGCCGCGCCGGACCTGTCAATGGGCGGAGAGAACCGGCATCCCCTGAGGCCGACACGATTCGCAGAACGGCGGCATATGCCCGCCCCTATCCATGAGATGCCGTTTCTTGAGGTACGAAGGCAGATTCGAGAGTACCCGAAGCCGAGGGAACGGTTCATCGGGCAGAAGAATTTTCGGCTCCACGTCGATGATCGCCTGATCCACCACCGGATCGATCTCGAAGCTCATCCCGTCCATCTCGCTGCAGACAGGGCGCCGGAAGGGATCGTCGTCTTGCGACGATCACAACACTCGGGTCGAAGAATGGTTTTCAGGCCGTCGGAAAGCCGGAATCCGGGACGTCCGGACGGTTATGTGCTATGATTGGCGTCCGCAATGAAGTCGGTCCTCCGCACACACGTGAAGAGCGGGACGCGCCGCTTGAACAAGCGACCTGGGGGCCGTTGGAAGGAGGGCGAGAGGATGGGCCCGCTGAACAAGGAACAGTTCATCGAGGATATGCGCAAGGGCCTGAGCGAGGTCGAACTCCGAGAGAAGCACGATCTCGACGCGTCCCAATTCCGGGAGGAGCTTCAGATGTTGGTGCGGGGCGGCTATTTGGGCCCCGCCGAAGTATACGGATGGGCGGCCCTGTACAACAAAGACATGGACCTTGTTCGGGATATCCGGCTGCTGAACCGGGAACATGTTCAAGAGGCGGTGACTATCTACGAGGAGGGCAGACCGGACATCCGCGGAGTTGTGTTCGACTTCTCGGAGATCGGCCTCGGCATCGGGGGCATTCAATCGGAAGAGAATCAGGCCAAGAGATTCGTGCTGCCGACATCGGGGGAGTTCGCCGTCGATCGCTTCGTGTTCACCGCGGTCTGCCGTTGGGCGAAGAACTCGGAACGACCCGAGGACAGCGTAGCGGGATACGAGATACAGGCGTTTATCGAGGGAAACAGGGAGCGCCTCAAGGCCTACCTGGCAAGGCAGGCCGGGCCGAAGTCCTCCCGGTGATTCAGTATCGGACGCCTGCGGGCCCGGTCTCGGGCGCCGGGGCTTCCGGAGCGGGTCCTCGTTCGTCCGACCAAAAGGGAGACGCGGCCCTTCTCGGTCCCCGAGGCGCGGCCGGTTCCCTGCGGATTGACGCAAATCGCGAAAAGCCCTTTTCATTGTCTCCGACTTTCAGTATAATCCGTTTAGCCACACGATGTTCCTCTCCCAGGTTGCCTTCTGAAGGAAGTCATGAGCGCGGGTTGTAACGAAGAGCGCTCTCGAGAACGAATCATATGTCCGGTCCGGGCGAGTGGTCTAAGGCGCGTTTCCGTGAAGCCTCCGACTCGAAGCGCACAACGGCGCCGCAAGGGTTCGGAAGTAGAGAAGGGGGGCCTACGGTCGTAAAAGGGCGGTCTCACCAGGCGAAGCGGTCGGAGCCTGATGCGCCGAGAGGCGAAATCATCGGCATTCGGCCGCACGGGAACTCCGCACCGAAACCGCGCCGCGCTCGGCGGGTCTCAAGCCGAATGAGTGGGGCCGAGCCCGCGGATCGTGTGACGGGAGGAGAAACGGAGCAAACGATCGAGTCGAAAACGAGTCGTCGGGCTGGATGTAAAGACGAACATACTTTTCCGGAGCGCTGCGCGGCCATAGGCGGGATTGTCGGGCCGGGATTGGAATCGGGATGAAAGAAATTGATCGCCTGTTCACTCGCGTTATCAAGCGCGGCGTCGCCGTTCAAATGGTGTTGGCCGACCAGGAGGGTCTTGTTCTGCACAACGTCGGCGATGTCTTTGACGGAGAACTCCTGGTGGCTTCCTTCATGTCGATACAACGTACATTCGACGTGTTGTCCGACGCGCTCGATTCGGGTCCGATTTCGGAAATGGTGGTGGGACTGGACGAGAAGACCATGACGATCTCGTGTCATCGATTTCCTACCGATCTCGGGATCTACATCATTATTTCCGTTGTCCCATTTCGAAGTAACTATCGGCTTTTCACGGAGAGGATTATCAAGGAATTCCAGGAAATGTCGAAGACCTGACGGCCAACGGGGTCTCCGGACCATTCGTGACCGAGATCGGCCCCCCGCGGGTTACTCCAAGGGATTTCACGCTCCTTCACGAACGCTCGAACGGGAATGTCGCTCACGCTGAGAGAAGGAAAAACTCGCAGATGGTTGATTGGAAGCCCTCGGTATTGGTTTTGGACGGTGACGACAAAGGTTCGCGGGAACTCGCGGACACTATTTCACAGGCGGGCTGCTCCGCATTGTGGGCCGGGGATGAGAGCCGCGCGCTCTCGATGATGCTCGAGCGCGACTTCGATTTCCTGGTCGTCGACGTAGGCGCGTGCAGCGGCGCGGACGGCGATATCATCGACCGCGCGCAGAGGCTGAACCCTGCGCCCAAGATCGTAGCGCTCGGCGCATCCGAAGATCCGCGGGAAAAACGAAAGGCGATCGAGCGGGGCGCCGGCATGTTTCTGAACAAGCCCGTCGACACCTCGCAGCTCGTCCACTTCCTTATCAACCGCGTCGGCGGGGGTCTGTTCTCGGGTACCGTGCGCGGAGTCGACATACTGGATTTTCTGCAGTTTCTCATGCTGACGGGATTGAGGACGGTCGTGGACGTGCAATCATCGGAGGGCCTTAAAGGGAGACTCTATCTCGATGACGGCAAGGCTGTTCACGCGATCTGCGGATCGGAAACGGGTGAGGCCGCCTTTACCCGAATAGCCGGGTTTCCGGGCGGAACCTTTGCCAACCTTCCCTGGACCGAACCTCCGACCCGAACAATCGAGAAACCGGGGGAATATCTGCTGATCGAAGCGGCGAGAATGCGTGACGAATCGGGCGGGGGAGCTGATGACCGCGATGCCGCGCGACCGGCGGGACCGGACAACCCGAAGGGTTGAGAAGGCGCCCTTCGCGCTTGTTGCGGCGGAGCGCGTTACCGGATACGGACGCAATCAATATTAACCTGTCCCCAAGAAATGTCCGGAGGACACGATGAATCGCGTAAATGAGATAGTGCAGCAGATGGTGGATGACGTTCCCGGAGTGGTGGGAGTGCTCTTGATCGACATCGACGGCATCCCCGTCGCGCTTGCGGGGGAATTCGAATTGGATCCGTACGATCTCGGGGCCATCCTCGCCACGTGCCACCAGTCCTATAATATTCTGGGGGAAGACCTGGGACAATTCTGGATTGAGAGTATCATCGCCGAGTACGACGACCTCAAGCTCGTCCAGCACCGGATGCCGAGAGGGTCCCTTGTGGTCGTGGCCGAAAAGGCGACCCCCTTG
>CAYLRL010000155.1:0-5871 GCA_964385875.1 uncultured Syntrophales bacterium | reverse complement strand
CCTCCCCCATCGAGATATCAATGGCTTGTCGCTATCCCGGTGAACGGTTACGTTTCTTCGAAGATGAAGTGTATCGGGACGGCGTGAAGGGTTCAAGGGAAAAAATATAACGAACGTTCGTTCGCTTTTTGGTTGACACGCTTCCCCTCCTGCGCCGACACTACTCTCCGCGTTGACCATCAAACACCAGAGGAGGAGGCGCATGCCCGAGCCGCAGTATCCCACCAGCGAAGGAATCTGGTCCCGCGGACAACGAACCGAAGAATCATACGAGCGCGTGCGGTTGGGAGTTCCGTACACAAAGGCGGTCGACAACTTCCGCGCCGCAACCCAAGATCGGACCGATTTCGATCCCGCGGCGGTATTTGTCTGGGGCACGATGCAGGCCAATGCGGTTTTGAACACGCTCAAAGCCGTCGAGAAAGCCTTCGGCGAACGGGGGCAAGAGGTGGTTAGGGAAGCGATCAACGCGGCCGGGTACGAAGCGGCGAAAGGCATGTTGGAGGATTCGGATTTTCCCGAGAATCTCGACGAAATGGAACGGATCTCCTATCTGATCACCGGTATCAACACGGTGCTGTACGCGTCGTTGGAGAAGCCGTGGATTACGTCTGATAATCGATGCGAATTCGACATCTTGTGGTGTCCCCATCAGGATCTTTATACCGCGTTTGACTGTCGGGTTCAGCGCTACTTTGTCGAGGGCATGCTCCGAGCTTTGAATGATCACGCCGGCGTGAACGCGCACCCCCAGCTGACCCAGCTCATTCCGCGCGGCGCGGATTGCTGTCACTTTGTTGTGGATAAGCTTGACGAGGACGCCGGAGACCATCCTTGGGACGCGTACTCGGATGAACTGGCCAAACGCGCGCTGGAAAAACTCGACGAATCCGATACATAGAGCGCGGGAAGGAAACGCTCGTTGAGCAGGCTCTACCTCATACGGCATGCGCAGGCGTCGCTCGGGAGCGATGATTACGATCGTCTCTCGCCCCTGGGAATTCGGCAGGCGGAGATCCTCGGCGAGTATTTCCGCGACCTCGGGCTCACCTTCGACGCGGTCTACTCGGGTGAGATGAAACGCCAGCTCGACACGGCCCGACCGGTCATCTCGAGAATGTATCCGGACGGCGACGCGCCCGATCTGCGTATCCGGCCCGAGTTCAACGAATACGATGCGCATACGATCATCCGCAGTCAGATACCGGCCATGCTGCGCGAGGACCCTGCCTTTCGCGAAGATCTGCAGAACCTTGTCAACGACGGGGAAGCGCTCAAACGGGTATTTTCATGGGCGATGCTCAAATGGGTCGCCGGCGAATTTGCCGAGGACGGTGTGGAGACCTGGTCGGAGTTCGTCGAACGGGTTCAGTCGGGCGTCGACGCGATCACGACCGAGCATGCGCCTGACCGGCGAATTGCCGTCTTCACGTCCGGCGGAGCGATCTGCGCGACCGTTCGGCTTGCGCTGAAACTTTCGCCGGTAGAGACGACGCTGTTGCCGCTTCAGACGATCAACACGGGCGTTTCGGTCTTCCGATACGGCGACGGGGAATTCGGGCTCTCCTCATTCAATTGCGCGGCGCATTTGGAGCTTCGCCGCGAGCCCTCGTTGATCACCTACCGCTAACCCCGCGCATTCGCCAAGGAGCCAACAATGGACTTCACCATATCCGAGAAGATGCAGACAATCCTGGAACTCATGTCCGAGTTCATGGAAAAGGAAGTGATTCCCCTGGAGCCGCAGTTCCTGCACAGGCCGTTTTCGGAAATGACACCGGTTCTCCATGAGAAGCGGGAGATGGTGAAGCGGATGGAATTGTGGGCGCCGCCTCATCCTGTCGAGTACGGCGGTATGGGGCTCGATCTGATGGAATTCGCCCTGGTTTCGGAATGTCTGGGGCAATCGCCCCTGGGTCACTATGTCTTTGGATGTCAGGCGCCGGACGCCGGCAATATCGAGATCCTCCACCTGCACGGAACCGACGAACAAAAGGAGATATACCTCGGACCGCTGGTGGACGGCAGCATCCGCAGTTGCTTCTCGATGACCGAAGTGGAGATGCCCGGCTCCAATCCCACCATGCTCGAGACAACCGCGACCACGGACGGCGACGACTACGTGATCAACGGTCAGAAGTGGTACACCACGGCCGCGGACGGCGCGAACTTCGCGATCGTCATGGCCGTGACCAATCCCGATAGTCCCACGTATCTCCAGGCGAGCATGATCATCGTCCCGACCGATACTCCGGGATTCAACAATGTGCGGAACATTTCGATCATGGGGCATGAAGGAGACGACTGGGCGAGCCATTCGGAGATCCTCTACCAGTCGTGTCGCGTGCCGCGGAGGAATCTGTTGGGCGGCGAAGGCGCGGGGTTCGTGATTGCTCAGGAGCGCCTGGGACCCGGTCGGATTCACCATTGCATGCGGTGGATCGGTATCTGCAATCGAGCGTTCAATCTCATGTGCGATCGTGCGAACAGCCGGATTATCGCTCCGGATACGCTCCTGGCGAGTCGGCAAATCATCAGCGCGTGGATCGCCGAGTGCGCGGCCGACATTCAGGCGGCGCGTCTGATGGTCCTGCATGCGGCCTGGAAGATGCAAACCCTCGGCGTCAAGGAAGCTCGGGAAGAGATATCCCTCATCAAATTCTATGCGGCCAACGTCATGCAGACGGTGATCGACCGTGCGATTCAGGTGCACGGCGGCCTCGGCATGAGCGACGATACCGTGCTCTCATTCTTTTATCGGTTCGAGCGGGCCGCGAGGATCTACGACGGCGTGGATGAAGTCCACAAGATCTCGGTGGCCAAACGGATCCTGAAAGAGCGCGCGGCGCGGACGGGCGTCTGAGAACGCTATGAATTATGCGGAGTTCCAAGAAGCGTTCGACGCTTCCCGCGACGATCTCCTGCGGGAGACGTTCATTCGATGCAAGCGCGAGGTCCGAGTGAAAAAGGAACGGACCGCAATGCGCAACCTCGAACGGATATTTGCCGCCGCGCTGAAGATCGGCAATGAGAAAGGCTTCCAGGCCATGAGCATCCGAGATCTCTCCGCGGAGACCTGCTTGAGCGCCGGCGCGCTCTACGCCTACTTCCCCGGGAAGGACGAACTCCTGGGAATGATCCAAAGCCACGGCAGAAGCGTGGTCCGGCGAATACTCAACGAGTCCGTGACCGCATGCTCGGAACCGGTCGCCAAACTGCGGACCGCGATCCGGACTCATCTTCATCTCAGCGAGGCGCTCCAGCCTTGGTTCTACTTCTCGTACATGGAAGCAAAGAATCTCTCGGGCCCCGAGAAACAAAAGGCGATCGAAAGCGAGCTCTACACCGAGCGGATTGTCGCCGACATCCTGCGCATGGGTATGCGCTCGGGCGCGTTCATCGACCGGGACGCGCACTTGACCGCCGGCGTCGTCAAGGCGATGCTCCAGGACTGGTACCTCAAACGCCCGAAATACGCCAAGCGCGGAATAACCGTCGACGAGTACGCGGATTTCGTGATCGCCTTCACCGAGGCTTTCTGCGTGCCCGTCGGACCGGCCGCCCGCAACAAAGGAGAGGCGCTGTATGACCGTGCGTGATGAAGCGACGACCGTCAGGGACGGTGAAGATCTGGACATAGCCGTCGTGGAATCGTTCCTGAAGGATTCCATTCCCGATCTGAAGGGAGAGGCGACGATCCTCCAGTTCCCGAGCGGGCATTCCAACCTCACCTATCTGGTCGGATTCGGAGATCGGGAACTCGTGTTGAGACGGCCGCCGTTCGGGACCAAGGCCAAGACCGCTCACGACATGGGAAGGGAGTTCCGGATGCTGTCCGCGCTCAAGCCGGTCTTCCCCTATTGCCCCAAACCTTTGGTCCACGTGGAGGACGAATCGCTCATCGGATGTCCGTTCTATGTGATGGAACGGGTCACGGGGATCATCCTGCGCCGCGACCTCCCCTCGGGCATGAAGATCACGCCGGCTCAGGCCTCGGGGCTGTGCGACTCGTTGCTGGACGTCCACACCGAGTTGCACACGGTGGATTACCACGCGGCGGGCCTCGCCGATTACGGCAAACCCGAAGGCTATGTGCGGCGTCAGGTCGAGGGATGGAGTTCACGATATCGCGCGGCCAAGACCCCGGACGCTCCGGATTTCGAGGAGACCATGACGTGGCTCTCGGACAGGATGCCGCCCGACACTGAACAGCCGAGCATTGTGCACAATGATTTCAAGTTCGATAACATCGTGCTCGACGAGTCCGATCCAATGCGCATTATCGGCGTCCTCGACTGGGAGATGGCCACCATCGGCGACCCGCTCATGGATGTCGGGAATTCCCTGGCGTATTGGGTCGAAAGAGACGACCCCCCTGAAATGCACGCGGTGCGCCTTGGTCCCACACATCTCGACGGGATGTATTCCAGACGGACGGTCATCGAGAAGTACGCCGAGAAATCGGGCCGCCCAGTGGGAGAGATGGACTTCTACTACTGTTTCGGCCTGTTTCGGTTGGCGGTCATCGCGCAGCAGATCTATTACCGGTATTACCACGGTCAAACCAAGGACGAACGCTTCAAGACCATGATCGTCGCGGTGCAGGCCCTCGATCGGGCCGCGAGCCGCGTTATTGCGTCCGCGCGGCTCTGATCGCCCGGACTCGGCCGACGGCGACCGAATCAAGCGTTCACGTTCCGTCCCAAGGGAGTCTCACATGTACGTCCTTACCGAAAAGCGGGGTCATGTCACCACGATTATTCTGAATCGGCCCGACGCAAAAAACGCGGTCGACCGCCCCACCGCCGAGGCGCTTGCCGCCGCATTCGCAGATTTCGAGTCGGATGACGAAGCCCGGGTCGGGATCTTGTGCGGCGCGAGCGGGACCTTCTGCGCGGGCGCGGACCTCAAGGCCTGGGGAAGCGGTAAGACGGGGCGACGGAATCGTGTGGAGAAGGACGGCGACGGCCCCATGGGCCCTTCGAGAATGCTTTTGAGCAAGCCGGTGATCGCCGCGATTTCGGGCCATGCGGTCGCCGGGGGACTGGAATTGGCGTTGTGGTGCGATCTTCGAGTTATGGAAGAGACGGCCGTGGTAGGCGTCTTTTGCCGTCGCTTCGGCGTTCCGTTGATCGACGGAGGAACCGTTCGGCTCCCTCGACTCATCGGCATGAGCCGGGCAATGGATCTCATTTTGACGGGCAGAGCGGTCGAAGCCGACGAAGCGTCGGCCATGGGCCTCGCCAACCGGATAGTCCCTCACGGCGCAGGCAGGGCCGCGGCCGAGGAGCTGGCGGAGGAGATCTCACGATTCCCGCAGACCTGCATGCGCAGCGACCGTATGAGCGCATACGAACAGTGGGACCTCACCCTTGACGAAGCGCTCAACAACGAGTTCGAGCGCGGACTGAACGTCCTGGAGAGCGGGGAAACCGTCGCGGGAGCGCGGCGATTCACGTCCGGCAAAGGTCGGCACGGATCGTTCTCTGATTTCTGAGCGGAACGGAACCCCCGAACCGCCGTGTTTTTCCTGACTAGAGCAAGGTGCGCTTGGTCTTGAGCAGAGACTCGAGCTCCGCCCGATTGTCCGCATGCTCTTCACCGGCGAAGAGCGGCCTGCATTTGACGAGCTCGATCGAACCTGCGGCGAGCTTCAGCGCAAAGTTGAAACAGGTCGCCTCGCCGCACTCCCGGCAATTGGTTCGCGGCAAAAGCCGGAAAAGCTCCAACGGTTGGAGGTTTTCCCGAACGGTGGTGTCCGGTTCGATTTCGTCGCGCTTTGCCCAGACCTCGTTGACTATAGCGGTAATGGTTCACCGGGCTTGAGGCGGCTCTGCGCCCGGTGAGGATAGAGGGGGAGACTCATCTCCC
>CAYLRL010000154.1:0-5924 GCA_964385875.1 uncultured Syntrophales bacterium | reverse complement strand
TGCCTCCATATTCACCGGATCTGAATCCCATCGAGAGGCTCTGGCTGCTTATGAAGGCAGAGTGGTTCTCGGATTTCATTGCCAAAGACAGGGACCAACTCATAGACCGGCTGTCACGCGCCCTGAATTGGGTTGTTGACCGTGGAACTAAGAATAGCCAAACCTGCTCCATTAAGACAGAATTATAGACACTCGCTCTAATCCCCTGTCCAGATTCTGGGGTCCATTATAGACCATAATCGCGGGTCAAAAAAAGTGAAAAACCTCATTGCCCCTGAGGTGTCAGGGAGATAGAATGCGTGTAATCGTTCAGCACGAAGGTTAAACCAGTGACGGAGCAGGCAGCCCGGATCGATGAGCGATCACGGATTCGAGAAGGAATTGGAAAGGGTTTCTTCCCTGAAGGATGCTGGATCTTTCGGCGGTCAGCAGCAGGATATACCGAAATTCAACGTAGCGCGCTCGACGCGCCGACCGGATTGCCGCCAAAGGGCGAAACTATAGTACAGCCAGTTTAATGTGGCAGTCAACACTCGTATACAGCGTAACTTCCGGCTTGGGGACACCGCGGCAGGTCAATTGCGGGAGATGCCGCGGGCTTGATATGCGCTCGGGCCGGCAAAAGAGCGTTATACTGAGGCCATGCCCCGACAGGACGAATTCGGACTCTTCTCGCTAATTCAAGAAAGCCTTTCCAGTCTCGCTCAGAAGGCCAGTTGAACTCGTAAGGTGGGCGCCCCGACCTGATATCTGGCAGCGTCCGTCCTCGGTCTTCTATCCGGTCCGCCAAATCCGGTGATTTCTTCATTGGTCTCGATGACAGACGTGTAGGCATAGCCTACTTCCAACGAGAGGCCCGGCAGAGGAAAGCCGCCCCTGGCACCGCGGACAAACGTGGCGCTCGGCCGAAAGGCCAAGGTCAGAAAGACCTCGCTGGTGTAAGCTTTCATCCCAGCGCACCGGCATGATGCGCCGGCAAAATTGAGCGAAGGGCTCAATCCTCTGAAGCCGCCAGGCGCCAGACCTTCCAAACCGAGCGAACCGGCCACTCCCAAGCCCACCATGGTGTAGTCACGGGTCTGCTCGTAGGTTCTCACCTGGGTAACCCCGCTTCCTCCACGATTGTCGATGGTGAAGGTGTCATTGTAGATGAACCCCTGCAGGCGTGGCCCCAAGTAAAAGCGACCCAGTCCGCCAACTTCGTAGGTGCGGAACAAGACATCCGCGGAAAGCAGGGTCCAGTTCAGGTCAAGTTGTGACTCCAGATGATCCCCGTACCAAATTCCGCGAAAGGGCGGCGTTTCTCCAGCGGTCCACGGCTGGTTTCCCGAGTAGACCGCCTCTCCGGAGAAACTCGCGCCGTGGAACTCGGCCGTCAGCCGCAACCTGGTTCGCATGAACTCGAGGGGAACCGGATAGGAGAATCTGGCGTGGTACGTGGTGGCGGCGCGGATCCCCACCGCGGCCAGATTCATTTCCGGCGAGGTTCCAATGGTCCCGTGGGCGGCCGCGGGGCTAATGCCTCCCGACACGGTGAACCCTTGTCCGTCTTGCGCCGCCTGCGCTCCTGCGTGGCGCTGAAAAATGCAAAGGAGAAGCAGGCAGCCTGCTATCACGCATGTCAGTCGTTGCCCTCGCGTCATCGGCTGATCCTCACATGCAGTCAGGTTACGACGACTAATCCTAAAAAAAAGTAACTAGGTAGACACCGGTGATATTATAACTTGGCACGGCGGATGTCAACGAAATAGTCGATCGCGAACGAAAAAGCGTCCGCCGAGGCGAAGCAGCGGCGCTGGAGAGACATGCCCTTCGATTGGAACGCCCTTACCGAACTTCACCAGCCAGGACAAAGGCCGCCCAGAAAAAGGGATGATCGTAGCCTGCTTCGCGGATGTCGAGCCGGGCCAAGCGCAGCGCTTCGGCTTTTGGTCGCCCTTGCTTTAGATGCTCGAAGAAACGCTGAATGAGCCTCACCGTTGCCTTTTCGGAGACGCTCCAGAGGCTCATCAGAACCGATCGCGCGCCCGCATATTGGAAAGCCCGCCCCATGCCCATAATCCCTTCACCCGATATATGTCTCCCAAGACCGGTTTGGCAGGCCGTCAACGCCACGATCTCCGATGCCATCTCGAGGCCCATCACTTCAGTCATCCGGATATGCGCATCCTCCCCTTCCGGCATCGTGCTGAGAAACAGGACAGGTTCCCGTAAGACCGGGTTGTTTCGATCGAAATACCCATGCGTGGCGAGTACCACCGTCGAATAATCATCAAGCCGAGGGGCAATCCGTGACAGGAAGACGGCCTTGCTTGCGTCAAGTCCTGTGTAAACATCACATTTCCGGCCATAGAGATCCGACAGATACTCGGCCAACTCCGATGTCAGGGGAAGCGCCGAGAGACCGAAGCCCCCGTCGGAGGTGTCTTTCAGCGCGCTCATCAGCATCGTTTGATAGCGAACATCGCTTTGGGATTTGCTCGAGCCAGTCAGCGTCCGCACTCTCGGATCGGAGCGGCTGAAAACAGGATCCGCTATCACAAGGGCTTTACCCTCCGTCGGGCCAACGGTTTGCCGGCGCCTCGCCAGGGCTAAAGCCGTGATGGATTGATAGTACGAAATGGGATTGCGATCGCCGAAGAACCTCACGCCGACGGTATAAGGAAAGCTCTTATCATCGGCGATCCTGCCGGAGTCGTTCAGCACCAGCATCTCGAAGGGCAGTACGCCTACCGAGTCGTCCGGTATGACAGTGAGATGTACCCCTCGGGGAAGCGACTCGAGGACACCACCCAGAAGAATGTCGGCAAGCCTCTTGCCAACAGACAGATCGAATGATCTAAGCTTGTCCATCAAAGCCGCCTCCGACTCCACTCCCTGAGTCTCCAGTGGCTCGCGAAACGCTCGTACAAGCCTGTTCAAGGCGCTTCGGCTCATTGGCCGGAACAGCCCTTTTACCAGTGTTTCGCCCCTGATGAGGAAAATGAGGATGCCCGAATCAGTCACATCATATTCGATGAACCATTCCTTCTCGGATAAACCAGCGTCCTTCAACAAGGTGGCGCTTGGGAATCTCGTCATGTAATATTTTGGGTATTCATGCTTCAGCCGTTCCTTCAACTTGGCGCGGCGCTCCCCTAGCTGCTCGCATGAACGCCGCAGATCGGCCAGGTACGCAGTGTCCGTGCCTGCTCTTTCGGCTTGCTCGATCTGCCTCTGCTTGACCGTCAAACTTCGTTCAAGCCTCTCGAGGCTCTCCAGAAGTCCTTTATCCACGCCGAACGAGCCGTGCTCAACAGTTTGGGACAGATGCTCCGCGAATGACCGAGCCTTGGCCAATTCCGAAGATGACAATGCTTCGGCCAACTCGCCTCGCTTCATCTGGATTCGCGCCAGACCTTCGTAGGCCATGATATGTTTCACGCCGAGGATCTCTTCGCCGTGCAGAAACGTCCTCTTGGATGCAGGATCGAGCGTATCCCTTATTTCCTCTACCAATTGAACCGCCGCCGCGAACGCGTCTTCAGACCGGGGGAGATCCTTCGCTTTCTCATACGCGAGTCCGAGTCCGACCATTGCCAAGAACTCGTATTTCGAGCTCTGCGATCGCTGCGCAAGCGCGTGGAGTTTCTCATAGGCGCCGAGGGATTCATTGGGTTGGGTTTCCAATAAGTGCCGAGCCTTCATATAGGCGACCATCATTCCATCGGCGCCGTCGCCCTCTCGGACTTCCTTTTCGGCGCTTGCGATGAGCTCTCGTGCCTTCGCAAGATCCTCGGGCCGGCGCTCAGGTGTGACAGACTGCTCGTCCACGCTTTCACCCTCATACTGCGGCCGCTCGAGCAAGGCGAGGGCAAATTTGCAGAGCAGCTCTACCCTGGGAGTTCCCAGTTCTCTCTTGGTTATGGCGGCCTCGTTGAAGAGGCGTTCCGCTTTGGCGAATTTCCCTTCCCTGGTCAGGATAACGGCCATGTCCATAAGCGTGTTGCTTCGAAACAACCTGTCCTGAATGGCCGACTGGATTTCAGCGGCCTTCTCGTAATGGTCCAGTGCTTTGTCGAAGGCGCCAATATACTCTTCCAGATTTCCCAGTCTCAGGGTAGCGGTCGCCTCCAGTCGTCGATTCCCAACCTTGGATGCCAGCTGGAGCGCTCGAAACGAATAATCCAAAGACGCCTTGAATCTGCCCATATCTTTCGAGATGTTTGCGAGATTGTGGAGCGCCCAAGCTTGCGCCTCCGGCGCGCCGATACCGGCGCTCAGCTCTAGGGATTCCTTGAAACACTCCTCTGCTTGCGGGAAATCGCCTGAGGCGAAATAAACAGATCCGAGATTATTGAGCGTCTGCGCATAGAGCAGTCGAGCATGGAGGCGGTCAGCAGTCTCCAATGAGGCTCGGTATTCCGCAGATGCCTTTGTGTAATTTCCTTGCCGGAAGTACGTGTTCGCTATGTTGTTTCGAGCAGTGCAGACGGACTTCTGATCGTCGATCCGTCGAGCGCATCGGAGCGCCCCCTTGTACTTCTCTCGAGCTGCATCATACTCCGATACAACTTCGTGGACATGACCGATATTGTTGAGCGCGATAGCTACGCCCTTGAGGTTTCCAGCGCCTCGATACTTCGCTAAAGCTTTCTCATACAATTCCATAGCCTTGTTGTAATTCTGTCTGCGACACGCGACCAATGCCTGCGCGTTCCACAAGTCGGCCCGTGAGAAACCTCCCTCTCCCCTTTCAATGAGCGTTTCGGCTTTGGCCAGGTCGGCTGACGCCTTGTCGTACTGGGAAATGTCGACATAAGCGGAAGCTCTGTTCAACAATAGACCGATCATTTCCCTTTTGTTCCCGGCTTGCTTGAACACTGCCTCGGCCTGTGCGAACCAGCGCAGCGCTTCGGTGTAATCACTCTGAGCGGCGCCAACCCTCCCTCGGGTGAGCCACACCACTGCCACCTGGTTCCGCATGTTCAATCGGCGAAAAATCTTCTCCGCCTGCTCCAGAAGGTCCACCGCCTCCCCGTACCCTCCCCTTTCCAGTTTGCAACGGCCGAGGTAGAAAAGCCCGGATGCTCGGCATGGGTCGTCTTCACAGCACAATTGAAGCATACGGCCGAATCTTTCCGACGCTTCACGGTATTTCCCCTCCTCTATCAAGGCGAGGCCCTCGGAGTGAAGCCCGCCCGCCTCGCTTAGATCCCCGGCATGAGAGGCCGGCAGCAAGAGAGGATAAGCGTGGCAAACCAGAAGGGTGAAACAGATTATCCTGAAGAGTCCTTTCATCGCTTCATCACTCTTTTCGGCGGACGCCTTTCGGCAACCGCCCTCGGGACGTCAATGCATGGGCACTATGGGGCGAACGCCGACCCGTTCTCAGTCTATCATACCGGACGCCGATTCGTAGACAAAACTATCCGCCGGAACGATTCGTGATTGCTGCTCCCTGTGTCAGGCGGTTGACGATTCGACGGATGGTCGCCATCATCTTCGACCATCACAGTGGTCGCGGTAGGAATGCCGGTTGCCCGGGGCCCACCGCACGGATCCGTACGAGCGGATTTCCCGCAAACGGCTCCTACCTTGGGTGAAAGGCGCGAAAGCGCGCGGCAGGATATGTGCGCAGAATAGCGGCACGAGGGAGCCAACAGTTGGCGAAAGGACCAAACCGAGCCCACGTGACGCGCCGGCTATCCAGCCGCCGCCTGGGAGTGCGAAACCACAGCTCAGACGCAGGATATGCCGAAATTCAACGTCGCGCGCTCGACGCGCCGACCGGATTACCGCCAAAGGGCGAAACTATAGCTCCCCCACTGAGGCCAAAAACTGCCGGCAAGCTCAAGCGCCTTCCTGCGCCCTGCACGTTTCATTCAGAATCCCCTCAGAATCATAAGACTATATCTAAGGGTTTGTGGGTCTCTCCAGAGGGA
>CAYLRL010000153.1:0-6127 GCA_964385875.1 uncultured Syntrophales bacterium | reverse complement strand
CCATTTCGCGGTCAAGCAATAATACGCAACAGTACTTAGGAAATGCTGCACTAAGGTCTACAACCGGTTCCACGATCCTCACGAGACGTCTGCCAATATCGTGAAGTTGCGTGAGCTTCACATCGGGATGGACAACGCGGTAGAGGCAGCATATGGTTGGGAAGATCTCGATCTCGGACATGATTTCCACGAAACCAATCAAGGCGTTCGGTTCACCCTCAGCGAAGCGGCCCGCAGCGAGGTTCTGGATCGGCTCCTGGCATTGAACCACGAACGCTATGCGGAAGAGGTCGCCCGAGGCCTGCACGAGAAGAAGTCGAACAAAACAAAGCGAACCGGAACCAGGAAACGGACGTCTCAGGACAAACAGGACGCCCTCTTCGGCGACTGAACGATCATTCGAGCAACGGACACCAAAACACGGAGACACGCCATGAAGCCCGAGCGACCCATCATACCCAAAGATCTGATCGAAGACTTCTGCAAACGACATCACATCACCAAGTTGGCGCTCTTCGGTTCATACCTGAGGGATGACTTCAGCCCGGAGAGCGACATCGACGTCCTCGTGGAATTCGACCGGGAGCACATACCCAGTCTTTTCGAAGTGGCGGCCATGGAAATCGAACTGTCCGAGGCTCTGGGAAGAAAGGTGGATTTGAGAACTCCGGAGGACTTGAGCCGGTATTTCCGAGATGAAGTGGTTGCCCAGGCAGAGGTGCAGTATGCGGAAGGATGATCTGATCCGTATGCGCCACATGCTCGACGCCTCGAACCGGGCGATCTCTTTTGCTTCGGGGAAGCGTCGTGCGGACCTGGACCGGGATTACATGCTCACTTTTGCTTTAACCAGAGCGGTAGAAGTGATTGGCGAGGCGGCCTCGAAGGTTTCCGAAGAGACGCAAGAGAGATTCAAGGAGATACCCTGGTCCCTAATCATCGGGATGCGTCATCGCCTTATTCATGGATACGACGAAATCAACTTGGACATCTTGTGGGAAACCGCGACAAGGGCCGTGCCGCCCCTCGTTCAGGACCTCGAGAGAATCATCAAGGCTGAAAGCCGCAAATAGTCGCGAGCCGAACGAGTTGTTCATCATTCCGCACGTGGGGGCCGATCGACATGACCGAAATCCTTCAAGCGCCTTCAGCCAACGCCATCCGAGACGAATTGAAGAGGCTGGTCCTCTTGGATCTACTGGGCCCGGCCGGCGGTCCGGAAGAGGAAATCGACGAACAGCGGGTTCGGGACCGCTATCTCGTGGGTATGCTTGCGCCGAAAGGTTGGCAGGAGGCCCCAGAACCGCCGGACGAGCTTGCCGTGGGCGGCGCGGACAGCGACCAGGAGGGACCGACCGACGTATCCGCTCTTCCGGCGCCGATGCTCTTTCCATCGTCCTTCGGTTTGACCTTTGCCGTGGACTCCGAGACAGCCGCGCTCAAAGTGACGGTTCGCTGGGGCCAATACGCACGGGTGGAAAGCGAAACCATCATCGATGAAAAGACCGGCGCTCCTCGACTTGTATGGAAACGAACGCCGGTGGAGCATACCTGGGATGAGTTAGCGCTGAAGGACGGAACCATCGGCCCTGTGCGGATTTCTACGGAAACCGGCGAGGTGCTGCTGAAAGGCCTGACTCGCCGAACAGAGGGTGAACGCCTTGTTTCGCTCTTTCTCGTGAACGAACAGACCGAGCCGAAGAAGCTTAAGGATTCAGCTTGGCTCTTCCAGCCGGAGATCGTTGTTGAAGGGCTTGACGGCGCGGCGGTCTTCGCGAAACGATCAGCCGGCGGCCTCCGAGGTCCGTCTCCTGTCTACGAGGATCCGGACGAACAAGCCATGAAGATGATCTACCGTAACCATGTGGAGTTTGCGGTGGGCCATGGCGTCTCCGTCCACGCGGAGACCGCGGAAAACGATCCGCGGAGAGCAATCCGACTCTCCACAACGTTTGCTCCCTCATACGAAGTACCTCAACAGACGCCGCCCACAGTGGAAGACATACCGGACTTGGCCGGATTGGTCCTGGACATGAAGGAACTCTCGGAAACAGAGACCGCGGATTTCTCGAGCAAGCTCGCCGCCTTGCCCGACGCATACGAGAAATGGATACACGAGAAGCGGTCGATGGTCCAAGATCCTGATGATTCCCCGGCTCAGTTCGTAGGCGTCGCCGAAGACTCGTTGGATAATTGCGAGCACACTCTTCAGAGGATACGAGAGGGGATAGATCTCGTCACTTCCCACGAACAGGCGGCCGACGCGTTTCGGTTCGCAAATAAGGCAATGTGGCTCCAACGCATTCGCTCAATCTATTCCGAGCGAAATCGTCGGGCGCGGAATCCGAAGCTCGAAGACATCGATACACCGGCAAACCGAACCTGGTATCCGTTTCAGATAGCGTTCATCCTGCTTAATCTCCCCGGCGTCACCGATGTCCATCATCCGGACAGAACCGACGAGTCGGATGCGATAGCGGATCTTCTCTGGTTCCCAACGGGCGGTGGAAAGACCGAAGCGTATCTCGGACTCGCCGCGTACACCATGGGCGTTCGCCGCCTTCAAGGAGAAGTGGCCGGCCGTTCCGGGATGCACGGACTTACGGTTTTGATGCGTTACACGCTTCGTCTGCTCACTCTTCAGCAGTTCCAACGGGCCTCGGCTTTAATCTGCGCCTGCGAGGTTATTCGTCAGGAAGCGTGGAACAACGGCGATACTCGATGGGGAGACGACCCGTTTCGCATCGGGCTCTGGGTTGGTCAAAGGACAACGCCGAACCGCACCGAAGACAGCGCAGAGGCCATCAAGCGAGACCACAACCATTGGACCGGCGGGACGTCGGCCGCAGGATCGGGCACGCCCGCTCAGCTCACCTATTGCCCCTGGTGCGGCAGCCCCATTGATCCCGGAAGAGATATATCGGTGGAGACCTTTAAGCAAGGTCGTTGCCGGACATTCATCTACTGCTCGGACAAAACGTTCCAATGTCCTTTTACGCGTAAGAATTCCGGTGGCGAGGGACTGCCGGTGCTCGTGGTAGACGAGGAGATCTATCGTCGTTTGCCCTCACTGCTGATCGCCACGGTCGACAAATTCGCGCAGATGCCCTGGAAGGGCGAGACACAGATGCTCATGGGCATGGTAAACGGCTACTGCGAACGGCATGGCTTTCGATCGCCCGAAATCGAGGACACGGACTCGCATCCCAACAAAGGCGATCTGCCCCAGGCCCGAACCGTGGAGTGCGGGCCCCTCCGCCCACCCGACCTTATCATCCAAGACGAGCTGCATCTCATCAGCGGCCCACTCGGGACGTTGGTCGGTCTCTACGAGACCGCAGTGGATGAACTCTGCTCGTGGGAGGTCGACGGTACGAAAGTCCGACCCAAGATCATTGCCTCCACGGCCACGATCAGACGAGCGGACATGCAAGTACACTCACTCTTTCTGAGAAAGGTGAATGTCTTTCCGCCCCACGGCATCCACGTGAGCGACAACTTCTTCTCCGTTCAAAGGGAGCCCGGTGAAGACTATCCGGGACGATGCTATCTCGGGATTTGCGCTCCGGGTGTACGGCTCAAAGCCGCGCTCATACGTGTGTACATTGCGCTTCTTTCGGCGGGACAGACTCTGTTCGAGAAGTACGGAGAAGCGGTCGATCCGTGGATGACGACGGTCGGGTATTTCAACTCACTCCGTGAGCTCGGCGGAATGATCCGTCTGGTTGAAGATGATGTGCGTTCCCGACTTAGAAAGATGGAGAAACGCGGATTGGCTCGGCGGTCCATTTCCCCGTCCGAGGAACTGACATCACGAATAGGCTCGAAAGATATTCCTCGCATACTTGACCATCTGGAAGTCCGGTTTCAGCCCGAGGCGGATGAGTCTCGAAAGCGAAGCCGGGGTCGAGACCGCGGAGGTCGAAGTTCTCGCCCCATCGATGTTCTTTTGTCCACAAGCATGATCTCTGTCGGCGTGGACGTTCAGCGCCTCGGGCTTATGGTGGTTGCAGGTCAACCAAAAGCCACCGCGGAGTATATCCAGGCGACCAGTCGGGTCGGACGGAAAAAACCCGGACTCGTCGTGACCGTCTACAACTGGGCTCGCCCGAGGGATATGTCCCATTACGAGACGTTCGAGCATTACCACGCCACCTTTTACAAACACGTGGAGGCCCTTTCCGTAACGCCCTTCTCTTCACGGGCGCTCGACCGCGGACTTTCAGCGCTCCTTGTCTCTCTGGTAAGGCTTACCGGGGAAGAATTTAACTCGAACGAAGAGGCGGGCCGTCTCGAACGACACCACGAAATCGTCTCAAGAGCCGTGGAGGCCATAGCCGAGCGAGCGGAGCAAGTCTTGGGGAGTAAGAAGGTCGGCGATGACCTCAAGAAGCAATTGGAATGGCGGCTGGATAACTGGCTCAAGGAGATACAGACCCTCAAGGGCGCAGGGAGCTCGCTTGCGTATCGCTCTCGTAAGCCGGGAACGGCCAAGGCCCTTCTACAGAGGCCGGGACCGGTACCGTGGCAGCTGTACACATGTCTGAACTCTCTTCGTGAGGTCGAACCGACGGTTGCGCTTATTCTGCAGGATTGAGAAGAGAGCGATGAACCGACTTCCAAAAACGAATCTTTCGAGAACATCTTCTAGGCCGTAGGGAGCTCCCAATGCAGAAGCCAACAGATCCGAGCCCGGTGGGACAGCTCAGACCCAGTCAAATGCTCCATACGTTCGGCGTGGGGGCAATAGTTGATCTCCCCAATCTGGCAGCCATGATTATGGGACTGGACGACTGGGGCACGGGTCATATGCGGGAAATCGGCGAAGAGAGACTCCTCACGGCTGTTAAGGAAAGGCTCGGCCGGCAAGTGAGGAGTCTCCAAGGCCCGCCGATTCCCCGTGAATCGCAGGGTGCCGTTTCTCCATTCGACGAGGAGAGTAAGGTCGGCGTTCCTGTCACGATTTTCCCGAAATGGCTAAGATGCCCCTACTGCAATTTGCTGGCGAATGTGCATTCCGGCCTCTTTGAATTGAAACTCTGTCCATACCGACCTGATCGAGCTCAATACGTCCACGCGAATTGTATGAAGTCCGGGCGACCCCCAACCGCGGTTCCCGCGAGGTTTCTTGTCTCGTGCCGAAGGGGTCACTTGGATGATTTCCCGTGGATAAGGTTCGTTCACGACGGAGAACCGTGTGATGCCCCCCAACTCCGTCTGGAGGAGTACGGAGTCTCCGGCACCGCTGCCGATGTCTGGGTCAAGTGCGTCACTTGCGAGCGGAGTAAGCCTATGTCAAAGGCTTTCGGTGAGGAAGCCGAGAAGCACTTGCCTCAATGCACCGGCAGGAGGCCGCATCTTCGCGACTATGAAGAAGAAGGTTGTGACGAGCGCATGAGAACTCTGCTGCTGGGAGCTTCCAACAGCTGGTTCTCAATCACGCTTTCGACTCTCTCGATGCCAAGCGCTGACGACCGTCTCGCTCAACAAATCGAAGAGAATTGGCATCTCCTGCAAAAGGCCAAGAGCTTCGAGATCTTTCAAGCAATAAGGGAGGTTCTTGCGAGCGCGGGTCAACTTTCCAGCCTCGCGACTTTCTCAGATGAGGAGATTTGGACCGCCATCGAGGCGAGATCTTCAGAGAAAGGCGAGGATGAGGAAGAAGCGCCCGCGGACCTCAAGCGTCCAGAGTGGGAGATCTTTTCCAACCCGGCGGAAGCGCCGACAACGTCGGATTTTCAACTGACCGTTGGAGAGGCGCCAAAGGGCTTTGAACCATATTTCGGCAGAATAGTCCTCACTGAGCGACTCCGAGAAGTCAGCGCTCTTGTGGGTTTTACGAGGATCGAGTCCCCCGGGGATTATGTCGACGCCGGAGAAATTCCTGCAGATCTGGTCGCTCCGCTTTCCAGAAAGTCCCCCACGTGGGTTCCCGCATCCGAAACAAGAGGCGAAGGACTGTTTCTGCAGTTCAATGAGAAAGCACTTCAAGAGTGGGAGAACCGACCGGAGGTCAAGGATCGATTCGGTCGTTTTCTGGAAGCCCACAAGCAATGGCGTCTGAAAAGGAATTATAATGGACCCCAAAATCTGGACAGGGGATTAAGGTGGAAAAGCCGACCTTGTT
>CAYLRL010000152.1:0-6261 GCA_964385875.1 uncultured Syntrophales bacterium | reverse complement strand
GATAATTAATGCGGGCTCTCAGTGTCATGCTCAGCGCTTCACCACCACAAATACCAGAATGTCAAGCCTGATCCCTTTATGACCCCCTTCATTTACTCATGAGGATGGAACTACTCGGCCGTCGGCTTCCACTCTTTCCAGACTTTGCCCACCAGGTCGGGCCCGGGCTTCAGTGTGGGATCGCCGGGCTTCCAGCCGGCAGGAGTCGCTTCCGCGCCGCCGGTTTCTCGGACGTGTTGAAACGCGGCGATCTGGCGAATGAGCTCGCTTATGCTCCTGCCCACCGGGGGAGTCATAACTTCCATCGCCTGAATTATTCCGTCCGGGTCGATGAGGAACCGACCGCGTATGTCAACTCCGGCGGCTTCATCATACACTCCGTACACCTTGCCGATTTCTCCGCCGGCGTCGGAGAGCATGGCGAACGGCACACCGCCTTCCACCATCTTGGATAATTCCTCTTCCTGCCATATTTTGTGAGTAAATCGGCTGTCGGTGCTGATCGACAAGACCTGGACGTCCAACTTGGTCAATTCACCGTGTTTCGCGGCGACCGTCGCGAGTTCCGTGGGTCAAACAAAGGTGAAGTCGCCCGGATAGAAGCAAAGAACGACCCATTTCCCTCGATAGTCGGAAAGCTTGACATTTTTGAAGCCGCCGTCTACGAACGCGCCGGCTTCGAAATCCGGCGCGGGCTGCCCGACACGTGCCTGCATAGTAGTGACCTCCGGTTGTGGTTGCTGTTGATTGTTTTCCCCGTCCGAGGCTTTCGCAGCCTTGATCGGGCCCTTGGCGGAGACGACGCACCCGTCTTGGGGTTCCGGCATGATTCCTCTCCTCCTTGAAAAGTTGTTCAGGCCGACACGGAAATCCGAGTCTACATGATTTAACGGAAATTGTGTAACGCCCTTTTGATTGTATTATGGTTGCTACGCTCGTGATCCGGAAGGCGCCTTCTTTCGTGGCCTCCGCGCTCGGCGTCGCCCAAAATGCTACCGACCGCCGTAACCTCCGGCATTCTCCGGGCGTTTGCGCTCCTCGGTTCAGCCGAACCCGCCGCGCCGGATGCACGGAACACGTCGGAACGAGCCGCAGAATCCGCTGTTACTACCACAAATACCCGGATCTCAAGCCTGACTCCCTCAAACCCCCTCAGTCAGGCGCCGAAGGGCGCCGGCGGTCCGACTTGAATATGCCCGGAGATTGAGAACTCAACCGACGCTTCGGTGAAGAACCCCTCGTGCAGCTGCGCAGCCCGGATGCATAACGTCCCTGCCGGCCGGGGAGGACACGGCACAACACCAGTGAACGTAAAGCCTTATCCCCTCTCCCTCCGGGAGCGGTAGGGGCGAGGGTCTTATTCCCGCGGCGGCTCACCTTCCTGCCGAGTCGGAAAGACGACCCGGACCGCGGTCCCTCCCTGTCGGTCCACTTCGAGGCGGCCTTTCAGCTTATCCACGAAGCTCCGGACGATCTCCAAACCTGTGGACGTAGGATTGTTGAAGTCAACGTCCGCCGGGGGGCCGGTTCCGTCATCGCTTACCAGCAGTTCCATTTCCTTGGCGTCGAGCAGTTTGAGCGACACATGGATCCGGCCGGAGTCCCGATCCTCGAACGCGTGCCTGACGCAGTTGGTCACGAGCTCCGCGACGATCATACCGATTGCCGTGGCCGTGTCCACCGGGCAGGCGACCGAGTCGACGTCCCGGGACGTCTCGATCCGGAGCCCCGCTCCCGAAATGGAACCATACAGACAATCGAGGAGCCGATGGACATACGCTCTGAGGTCCACGTCGGAGAGGTCCCGCCTACCGTGGAGCATATCGTGGGCGAGGGCCAGGCTTTTGATAAGCGTCTGAAGGTCCTCCAGGACGGCGCGGTTGTGCGTGTCGGTTGTATCCATGCTTCTCATCGAGAGGACCGCGGCGATCACAGCGAGGTTGTTCTTGACGCGATGATGAACCTCACGCAGCAGCGTCCGATTCATGTCGTCTTCCGCGGTCAGCCGCTCGTTGTCGCGTTCGAGGACTTGGGCGCGCTTGCTTTCGGTCATGTTGGACATGGTGAGCCGGTACGCGATGACGGTCCCGTTTTCGTCTCTGACCGGGCACGTGTCGATGCGCGCGGGAAAAGACCCGCCGGTTCGCCGGATTAAGTCGGCTTCGAACGATTGCGGTTCGCCGGTCTCGAGGAGGCGCCCGCGGCGCAGGTAATAGACGAATTGATCCTCCGTTTGGACAAAGCGTGACATGGGCGCGCCCATCAGCTCATTGCCGCTCACGCCGAGCATCTGTTCGGCCGTGTCATTGGCGCCGCATATCAGGCCCTTCGCGCTCACGGTCAGGTACCCAACCGGCGCAAACTCGTACAGATCGCGATACTCCTCCTTGAGCGATTCCAATTTGGTCTGGGCGTCACGGAGCTCTTGGTTCTGGATTTCCAATTCGGTCTGATGGACCCGCAGCTCGTGAATGAGCGCTTTGAGTTCCCACGCGGACAAATCGTCAACCGATTCGTCGGCTTCGCCTCTCTTGTTCAGGATGCGCTCGGCCTTTTCGCGCAGCCGCGCATTCGGTCCACCGAGATCGTCTGTGGCATTCATGACAACCTCCCCTCACTTGATTCGGCGCTCCCGCCGACCCCCGCGTGAGTGAGTGTAGGGGGTGGGGCACAACATCTGTTATCTCAGATACTTACCGCGACCACCCTCACCGATTCGATCCTTCATCCTCCTCGGTGACATCCTGGAACGAAACGAAGATCTTGCTGTCGGGGCCGACCTCGGTGTCCAGCCGTCGCGCGTTCACCAGCATGACGCGCCGACCGATAGTATCGAATTCATGCTCGACCTTGAAGTCCTCGGCCGTCGACTCTTCGGGGAGGATCTTCTCGAGGAGTTCCCTGAGGTGGGGAATGTCCCATTGTCTGTTGCCGAGGTCGTACACGTAGTTCCCGACGGTATCGCCTTCTTGGACCCGAAATTGTTCATAGAACGCCTTGTTGGCTTGCTCCACGCTCAGGTCCTCGTTGAGCAGCAACAGGGGCAGTCTCACGGTGTTGAAGACCGCTTGCCAGCGCATCTTTTGCTCTTCCCGGGTTCGCTCTTCGGCCTGGGATTCCTCAAGCTTCTCCAGCGCATTCTTGAGCTTGGTGATCTCTGAAAAGGTGACGACCACTCCTTGGAACTGCCTCTCTCGAGTCTTGTACGGACGGATGCGCATCATGTACCAAGTGCCCTCGGGGCCCTGCACTTCCGTTTCCTTGGACTCGAGCGTTCGAAGCGCTTCGTCCGCGTCGTCGACGAGGCCGTCGTAGTCCATTCTCGTGGTGATGTGATTCACCGGACGGCCGATATCGGACTCGATCACGTTCAGGAGCTTCTGCGTTTCGGGCGTATATTGCTGAATCTTGAGATCCGAATCGAGGAAGAGCGTTCCGATGCCGGTGCTCGCGAGGAGATTAGCCATGTCGTCCTGCGCGCGGATGAGATCTTCGTTTTTATCCTGTAGTTCTGCGTTGACCGTCCTGAGCTCTTCGTTGACGGACTGGAGCTCTTCCTTTGACGTCTCGAGCTCTTCGTTGGTGCTCTGGAGCTCCTCATTGGAGGAATGGAGTTCCTCGTTCGAGGATTTGAGCTCTTCGTTGGACGTCTCCAGTTCCTCGATGGTGGTCTGAAGGTTCTCCTTGGTGTCGGCGAGTTCTCTTTCAAGCTCCCCGACCCGCACATCGTTGTCTTCCCGATCGGTTTCCTCTCGGGCGCCGGGCGCTTCCTCGCCGTCGGCCTCTTCCATTTCTTCGAAGTAGACGGCAAAGAGACCTTCCATCGAGGGGGGTTCGGTGATGGGCTTCACGGTAAGGGTGATTCTTTGGCGACCGCCGTTGGTGTCGACAACGACGTTCTCCTTGGAAACTTTGGCGCCTTTGCGAAAGGCCCTGCGGATGGTCGTTGAGAGGTCCGCCTTGAGACCGCTGCGAGCCATGTTCACGATGTCTCCGCTAAAATCGCCTTCCTGCAACTCCAGGAATTTCCCGGTGCGGCCAATGACATGCACGATATTGTTGTTCTGATCGATCAGGACCGCTGTGGGGGCAAAATCGTTGAGCAGCATGCGCTGCATCGTCCATGCGTAGGTTTCCTCGGGCTGCTCCTTCTCCTCTGCGGAGGGCGCCTTTCTTGGTCGCGCGCCGGACGGTTCCCGCCGCGGATGCTTTGGAGCGGGAAACTCGATGTCCAGCGGACGTTTCCCTTCGATGCGCCGGTAGATCTTTGCTTGTCTGTCGACGGTCTTGAAAAGGTCCGTATACTGCCCGACCGTCTCGGAATTTCCCAAGAAGAGGTACCCGCCCGGCTTCAACGCATAGTGCAGTTTGGGAATCACCCTCCTCTGGAGCTGTTCGCTGAAGTAGATAAGGAGATTGCGGCAACAGATGAGATCCATCTTGGAAAAGGGCGGGTCTTCCACGAGGTTCTGCTCCGCGAAGACGAGCATATCGCGGATCTCCTGCCTCACCACATACTCATCGTCTTCCGGGCTGAAATACGTCTTGAGGAGATCTTGCGGGATGTCATCACCGATACTCTTGGGGTAGCGTCCCTTTCTCGCGGTCTCGACCGCGCCTGCGGAGAGGTCGGTGCCGAAGATCTGCACATGCGGGCGACCGTCCATTCTTTTCATGGTTTCCGAAAGAAGGATGGCCGCGGTGTAGGCTTCCTCGCCCGTTGCGCATCCGACCACCCAAACGCGCACGCTCGAATCCGCGTCCCTGTCCTTGAGAATGTCGGGCAGAACCTTTTCCTGTAGTGTTTCCCAGGCTTCACGATCGCGAAAGAACCCCGACACGAGTATGAGGAGGTCCTTGAACAGCCGGCCGGTCTCTCCCCGATGCCGCCTCGCGAACTCGATATACTCGCCGAGGTTCTCGATATGGTTGACCGCCATCCTCCGCTCGATTCGCCGATAAATAACGCTTCGCTTATATGAGGAGAAATCGTGCCCGGTCCGAGAGCGGAGAAGCATAAAGAGCTTTCCGAGGAGCTTCTCAGCGCTGTCGGCTCCCTCGGTGGGTCGAGGCTTATCGTGGAATTGGTGCCTCACATAATTGACGAGCGCGGAGGGCATCTCTTCCGGACGGAGCACGTAGTCCTGCAGGCCGGTGCGGAGCGCGTTTTGGGGCATGCCGGCGTGGGTTGCGCTCTCCGGATCCTGAATCATGACCATACCGCCTTTGCCCTTGATCTCACGGAGACCCACCGAGCCTTCACTTCCCGTTCCCGACAGAACAATGCCTATCGCTTTATCTTTCCGATCGTCGGCCAAAGAGCGAAAGAATGCGTCGATAGGGGCCTGAGGATGACGACCCGGCTCTTGCGAAAGGAACAGACGACCGTTCATGATCGTCATCACCCGGTTGGGCGGGATGATGAAGACATGGTTGGCCCGGAGTTCCATACCGTCTTCCACCTGGTGGACCTTCATCTCCGTGTAGCGCTGTATCAGTTCCGGCAGCATGCTCTTCCGTGAGGGATCCATGTGCTGGACGATCGCAAAGGCCATCCCGCTGTCCGACGGCATGTTCGTGAAGAATTCCTCGAACGCCTGTAAGCCTCCCGCGGACGCGCCCATAGCCACGACGGTGAGCTCGCCGTAATCGGAACGTTCCTGCTCCTGTTCGGTCTCCTCATCCTTTCCCGCCTCGGTGCTTCGGTCTTCCCGTTTGTCCGGCGCGTCCTCGGACTCGGGCCGCTTGGAGGCTTCTACCGCCTGGGATAGCTCCTGTTCCTCCGAGGGCTGGGCGCCGCTTGCCCGAGCCTGCTCCATTTCCTCGGATTCGGCGGATTCACTCTGCCTGTCGGCGCCGGGCGTCCCCTCAGGGGGACTCTCTCGGGTATTTCGTTCGTCTGTGTCGGCCATCACTGGGCCTCCCAGTTCTTCGTCGACGAGAAGGCGGGCTCACGCCCGGCCCAAGCCGGTCGAGGGGTTGCGCGTGAATGAGGGTTCGCACGTCGGGGCGGCGACATCCGTGCCGAAAGCATGCGCATCCGCAGCCGGGGAAACATAAACGCCCCCTTATCGCAGTATAGAATACCTAACCCCGAACAGCAATCATTGACTCTTCCGCCCGAGCAGACCATACTCGAAGGAAAACCGTACGACAACAGGATTCGACCGCCGGAGAACGCTCGTTTCCAGGAACGAAACGTTTGAGATTGCTTCGTCGCTCCGCTCCTCGCAATGACGTACCTACGCCGAAGCGAAACAA
>CAYLRL010000151.1:0-6459 GCA_964385875.1 uncultured Syntrophales bacterium | reverse complement strand
CAAGAACGGCAGATCATTCGGGCTGAATTGAGTCGCCCGATTCGCCGGTAAGCATAGTTAGACTGCCGAATTGAATGCAGAATATAGTGTTTCAGGTCCGATTGGGCAGAAGTTGAGAGAGTAAGGTGTTGGACGAAGGCGAGGCTCCTGTCGTGAGCCCCGGGAGCGGAGCAGGAGGAGATGAAATATTTCAAGATCCCTGCTTGCCCGACTTTGTCATTACTTATCATCTGAAGCCTCGCACTGTCGAGCGCTGATTCTGAGCGCCTTTAGTGCCATAAGCCCCGTCGTAAACGAAAGATGGAGGGGGAGTTGGCAACTATCCCTGGGAATGTCTTACTTCTGCTCGATGGCTCGTGACAGCGGATGTCAAAGTAGCGGATTATCACTTTAACAGAGACGATTTAAGCCAATGCCGGCCAATTAGACAGCACCTCCAGTTACGCAATTCTGCGGTTGGATATCAGCACCATCAGTACACGTAGTGTCAGGTCCTCCTCCGCCGTCACACTGAGTCCCGCCGGTCGCCCTGTTTCCGTTTAGGCAGATGCCTTCGGCGTTGGAACCATTTCCAAGACAGTTACCCGCCGCCTGAGCGCTCTCCTGCAACTCGATCATCTGCGGTTTTGCATATTTCATTTTTCGATTCTCCTCCACATTCAAAGCATTGACCTCTCCCGGCTTCGGTATGCCGCATCAACCAAAACCCGAATAGGCGGGTGCATGGCCGGCGAACCGGTTCAACAAGGCGCTACCGCGGTTTGAGCCTCGACACCGGGAATCGTCCGGCGTGTTGCGCTGCCTCGCAGTACCAGAACGCGGACCAGAGATTACGGCTGCGGTAGTAGTTCTGAGCGATACAGCTGCCGAGGCACCGGTTTTTCATGAGGCAGTCCGCGCACACCCCTTCGAGGCTGTTCGGGAGCCCTTCTCGGATCTCGTTGAGGATCGGGGTATTGTTCCAGACATCCTCGAGCCTGTCGACCGCGGCGTCGCCGAAGACCAGCTCCGGGACGGTCTCCCCGATTCCGCAGAGCGCGTACTTCCCGTTTCCCAGGACACCCAGAATGCCGAATATGCCGCACACGCCGCATCCGTCGCCGTTGTCGCCGAACATGCGGCTCATGGGTTTGAACGCGGCGGGGTGGCTGTAGTGGAGGCGTATCGACGTGGTTTTCGAGAGTTCCCGTTCCACGCGGTCGCCCAGTTCGATCAGCTCTTCGATGGTGAGCGTCTCGCCCGTCTCGTGCATATGCTCACCCCGAGCCGTCGGCTGAACCAGGTTGAACTTCACCGAGCCCGCCCCCAGCGATTCAGCCAACCGGACCAGATCATCCACTTGATCGACGTTGCGGCGCATGACCGTCATAATGACCTGGGGCCGGAACCCCGCGTTCACCAGGTTACGGATTCCTCTGACGGCCGCATCGAAACTGCCTTCCACCCCGCGGACCCATTCATGGGTTTCCGCCCGGGCGCCGTCGACACTTACCGAAACGAACGCGTTTTTGCAAGCCTTCATTTTCCTGCACAATTCGGGCGTGCATTCCACACCGTTGGTTTCGACGATCAGCCGTAGATCCTCGTGGCCGATATACTCGAGGATCCTTGAAATCGCCGGGTGGATGAGCGGCTCTCCGCCGGTGAGTTTGACGGAGGTTAATCCCAACGGCTTGGCCTGTTCGACGATCGAGACGAAGGTGTCGTATTCGAGGGCCGGCCATGTCCGTCCTTCGCCCTGATACTTGGGCTGAATCCAGCAATGCCGGCACCGGAGATTGCAGCCTTCGGTCAGATAGAAATAGATCGTATTCAACGAAAATGTGCGATGTTCACTCGGGGCCGTTTCTTCTTGGGTCACATCCGTCATATTATCAGTCCGTTTCCGTGTGGTCGTGTGTCGACGAGTCTTCAATTACCTTGGGGGCTTCCCGTCCGAGCGCGCCGAGCGACGTCGGCAACCCTCGACGGGACCCGTCTCGACGTCGGGCAGGCGTCCGCCTGCTTCGAGGAATCTCTTGAGGCACGCGTCGGCCGAGGGGTGATACGCGTCGCTGTGCAGCGTCTGAGCCAACGCCGGGCAGCCGCCCGCGCAGTAGGGGATATACTCGCAGCCGGCGCAGAACTCGAATTCGGTCAGCGGAATCTCCCGCCGTTGTCTGAAACGATTCAGTTCGGGGTGATTTTGCCAGACATCGGCGAGATCGTCTCGGTTGATCCGTCCGAGCTTCATGTCGGGCAGCTGAGTGCACGCGACCATGGTCCCGTCCGCAAGCACGCCCATCTTGCTCATGGGGCCGCCGCAGCTGACTAGGTATCCTCGACCGGAGATGTTCTCCCGACCTTCAGCGCGCGCGTGTTCCATTTCACGCCATGACCTCGCCTCAGCCAGCGGACCCGCTTGAGCGCCGATTCTGCCGTTGTGCTTGGCGACCAGTCGCAGGAGACTCTCCATAGCGACGGTTCGTTCTTCCGGCGTGAGCTGGACCATGTCCCGGTTTCGTCGGCACAACCCCAAGTGCGACGCGGAATTGGTGGAAAACGACGGCAACTCGAACTCATCCAAGAGGAGGGCCGCCACCGCGTCGAGATCGTACACGTTTTTCCGGTGAATGGTCACCCGAACCGTTGCCGGGATGCCGTGCCGTTGGAGCGTCTTGAGGCCCTCAACCGCCCTCGCGAAGTTGCCCTTTCCACGCATGGTGTCGTGGATCTCTGCCGAAGAGCCGTCGATGGAAACCTGCACGCTGTTGCAGCGACCCGTGGACGCGATGTACGCGGCGATGTCGTCGGTAATGAGCGTTCCGTTCGAAAGTATGGAGAAGCGCATACGATTGCGAACGATCGCGTCGATCAGCTCCTTGAGCCCATCCCGCATGAAGGGTTCCCCTCCCTGCAGGCAAACGTCCATGACCGCGCATCGGCCCAACTCTTCGATGAACGCGATCCATTCCTCGAGCGGAAGATCGTCGGGAACGTCGCCGCCGCTCTCGAAATGGCTGCAGTAGGCGCATCGAAGATTGCACTTGCCGGTTATTTCCAGGTCAACGGACTTGGGGGTTCGCATCACTTTCATTGCGGCCTCACGCTCGCGCAACCTCATAGCCGGCGAAACCACGTTCTACGAGATCGCTGATGAACTCGTCCAGATGAGCCGGGGCCTCCTCGGGAACGTTTTCGCAGTGCTCCTGAATCGCCGCCAATATGTCGTCACGCGTGTGTGCGCCGTCGAGCATCTTCCAGATCATGACTCCCACGGGATTCATACCGAATGCGTCTCCCGTGTCCGGGTCGAAAAGGACAGCCCAATCGTCGAATTCCTCGCGCAACACCAGGAGAGAGTTCGCTACGGGTCTCTGCTCTGTGGCCACGTTTCGTCCTCCTCACCGGCCGTGTCGGGGCGCATCTCGGGAGCGCTTCCGCGTCTTTCACAGCGTCGGCCGGATTAAACCGCATCATACTCACGAGCATTTCCACATTCCAAGCTTAACAGTAATTCCAAGGCCGAAGCAAGACAAGAAACCGTCGTCGGGCGCCGGGTCGTCCGACCAACGGGTGACGACGGCGTCCGACGGCGGCGGAAAAACCAAAAAGGGCGCGTGACATGGCGCGCCCTTCCTGGGGTTCGGAGGCGCGTGCGCCGTTCGGCGCCGCGCGTTTCGGTGCTACTCCGAAAGGAGCTTCCTCAGTTCATTGTTGAATTCCGGCACGATCTTGAAAAGATCGCCGATGATGCCGTAGTCGGCCTTCGAGAAGATCGGCGCCTCGGTGTCCTTGTTGATGGCGACGATGACCTTTGACGAGCCCATGCCGGCCAAATGCTGAATCGATCCTGAGATTCCGCAGGCCACATAGAGATTCGGGGTGACCGTCTTCCCGGTCTGGCCCACCTGGTCGGAATGGGGACGCCAGCCCGCGTCCACCGCGGCGCGGGAAGCGCCGACCGTCGCGGACGGGCCGAATATGGAAGCCATCTCCTCGAGCAGCGAATAGTCGTCGCCGCCCATTCCTCGGCCGCCTGAGATAATGATCTCCGCTTCGGTCAAGTCGACCTTACCGCTGGTGTCGAGACTCAGTTCCTTGGTCGTGTATGTCGCGCGACTCGTGTCCGGGCTGAAAGAAACATTCTCCACCTTGCCCTCTTTGGCGTTCTCGACTCGCTCGAGGACGTTGGGGCGAGCCGTCGCGATCTGCGGTGACGCAAGCGCGGCCCATGTGGCGAAGCACTTGCCGGCGTACATCGGACGCCGACCCACGAGCTTGTCGCCGTCCAACTCGAAGGAGACGCAGTCCGCAATTGCGCCCACGCCGAGTTTGGCCGCGACGCGCGGGGCGAGGTCCTTGCCCTGCATGGTATGGCTGAGCAGGACGATCTCCGAGCCCTTCTCCTTGATCACATGAGCCAGAGCCTGAGCGTAGTATTCGGTGTTGTACTTCTCGAGATCCGCGCTGTCGATCACATAGACGGTGTCGACGCCGTACGCGGCCAGGTCCGACGCCGACTGATCCGCGCCCGGACCCAAAAGGACCGCGCCCAGGTCGCCTCCGAGCGAGTCGGCGATCTTCCGACCTTCACTGGCGAGTTCCAGCGCGGTTTTCTTGAGTTTGCCCTCTCGTATTTCTCCGTATATAAGCACCTTTGACATGTGGTATTTTCCTCCGTTGTTCACGCCGCGCGCGAATCGCCCGGGCTATATGACTTTCGCCTCGTTCCTGAGCAGCTGGACCACTTCTTTGGCCGCGTCGGCCGGTTCCATGTCCTCGAATTTCTTCCCGGCCTGCCGTTCCGGCGGCATGGTGTATTCGCGGGATTCGAGTTTGAATTCGGGCGTCACTCCCAGGTCTGCCGCGGTCTTGACGTCGATCGGCTTCTTCTTCGCCTTCATGATGCCGGGCAGCGACGCGTACCTCGGCTCGTTGAGGCCTTTCTGCGATGTGAGCACACAGGGAAGGGGAACTTCCACGATTTCCTTACCGCCTTCCACGTCTCGTTCGACGGTCGCCGAGGTTTTGTCGTCGGAGATGTCCACCTTGGTGACGAGGGTGACCTGAGGCAGGCCGAGCATCTCGGCCAGCATCGCGCCGGCTTCGCCGAAATCGTCGTCGATGGCCCGGTGGCCGCAGAAGATGATGTCGTACTCGACGCCGCCGGCCGCGGCCGCAAGGGTCTGGGCGACAGCGTGCGGGTCCGCGCCGGTGAGCGCGTCGTCATTGACGTGCACGCCTCGGTCCGCGCCCATAGCCAATGCTGTTCGGATGGCCTCGGTGGCTCGGTCGGGACCGACGCTCAGGATGACCACTTCGCCTTCCTTGAATTTCTCCTTCAGTTTCAGGGCTTCTTCGACGCTGAATTCGTCGTAGGGGTTGATGATGTACTTGATCCCTTCGGTGACGATGCCGTTCCCTTCCGGGTTCACTTTGATTTGGGTCTCGGTGTCCGGGACCTGCTTCAAACATACCAGGGATTTCACTGACCATCCTCCTTTCGTCGGAATATTGCGAGACGGACGTGTCGCGTCGTGTCGTGTCGTGCGAACGATGGAAGAACTGCGGAAGCTTACCGATTATTGACATGCGAGTCAAGAAAAAACCCGTTTCCCAAGACCTTACAATCCTTCCGTTTCTCCGAGAGCCGTCCCCTTCGAGCAGTCGGCGGGGATCGGAAAAACCAATGCCCAATGTTCTTGTGAGCGCGGGGCGGTCCTTTGGCCCCGGCCTGAGATAACCCACACCCGCCCCTTCGGATTGAAAATGGAATGCAAAAAGCGTGGGAATGCTTTATGATGGCGTAACCGTTTACCGGGCCGGCGATAAGCCTTTGATATCTCGATGGGGGATGTTTGGAGAGGAAGATGAGTCTCGCCCTCCATTCTCTCCGGGCGCAGAGCCGTCTCAAGCCCGGTGAACCATCAGATGACGGCTATCAGGCGGAGCCGCATTCTCTTCTTGGAACTCGATGAACGACACCGAATCGCGCCCGAGGAACACATGCCGCGAGACATCGATTTCAAAGCCGTTCAAGTCGTCTGCAACGCAGTCATGACCCTGGTCGATGAAATGCGGTGGATTCCGTACGGCTCGCCCGAGCTTCATACCGCGTATGTGGAAAGCGACGAGGATTACCGCAAGCTGGACCTGCTCCTCGACATGATGGGAACGCTCACCCGCATGATGGATACGCGAATCAACTACACCACGGCGGAAGGCAAGATCATCCGAGAGTGGGTCGAGACAATCGTCGAACTGGGCGGGCGATACCGTCGCGAACTCGAGCTCCTGGAGAACCTCGAGGAACGGGTGCGGGAAGCCGTACACTCATCGAAGTAGGGCCGGCGAGCGGTCCGTCGCGATGGTGTCCGCGCCGTGCGTGATTCCGCATAGGCCGCTCACAAAACTCGAACCGAAACAGTAACCGTTCACCGGGATAGCGACAAGCCATTGATATCTCGATGGGGGAGG
>CAYLRL010000150.1:0-6695 GCA_964385875.1 uncultured Syntrophales bacterium | reverse complement strand
CACTCTGAAGATCTATGCTCTACATCTGACCTCGTACGCACTTGTCGGATGAGCCGAAAAAAGGGCGCCCAACTGCCCAAGCCTTCGGTCCTGTTCAATCACTACGACACCGCATGGGATGCGCTCTTCGTGGAACTCTACGGCAAGGCGACGGTGGTGTCGGCCCACCGCTTCAACGCAATCCGGTATCGGGTCGGCGGCAATGAGATCCTCTCGATCGTGCTTGTCTCCGACCCGGACGGGGAATATCCGGACATCGTCCTGTTCGACACCGACACCAATGCTTCGGACTTGGATACCATCAAACGATACGGTCGTCGGTGGAGTATCGAGATAACCAACCGAGAGACCAAGCACCTGCTCGGCAGCGCCGACCCTCGGCGCCGGACGAAAAACTCGGTCCAACGGGCGCCGCTCATGGCGTACTGGAGCTATTGCCTGGTCGTGATCTGGTTCGTCGACCAATTTGAAAAGGGCAAGGACTTCCTCTTCACTCGGGCTCCCTGGTATCCCAAGAAGCACATCACCTTCTCCGACATGCTTGCGGCAGCCCGGAGAAGTCACACGACCAAAAGAATTTTGGTCGATTCCGGTCACACGCAGGACCTACCGAAATTCTACGTAGCGCGCTCGACGCGCCGACCGGATTGCCTCCAAAAGGCGAAACTATAGCAACAAGATGCCGCCTCAAAATCCGCACCTTCTCCTCAGCCGAAAACTTTCTCCTTTGTCCTGCCACGGCAAATTCCTCCTTCTCGGCTCTATGCTAACCGATCAAGGGAAAATGTCCAATTTCGTCTGAAGCAAACAAAAATAACCCGGCATCCAGTCCATCGAGGACGCACACGGGGATCTCGTCAAAGTTGACCGTGGATTATCGTCCCTCGGCGAGCTTGACAGACACCCCCTGAACCGATACAGATACTCATGGGCAACGTTGTCGCACATCCCGCCCTGACCGGCGCCGCCACCTGCATGGATGACCTCGGGTCCCTCCATCCCACGCCTCTGCCGGAACGCATCGTGATGGCAGTATTTGTGCCCATTGCCCTTTGGAACGTGATGGCGCAGGTATGGGTAACTGCCGGTTTCTCGTTCAGAACGCTGAGCCTGGTTTACAGTGGCATCCTCGTGTGCCTCGCTACCGTGTGCCTGGCACGCCTCATTGGAAGACCCATATGCCCTGGCCCTTCCTCCCGGAACCATCTCGGGCATCTTTACATACTGGCAGCGCTTTGTGTGATCGGAGCATTCCTGTCTGTTCTGGCCGTCATTCCTGCCTGGGATGATGCCATTTACATTGGTGGACGAGCCGTCTACTTCATGGAATTCGACACCGTGCCGATGGACTTGAACTACCACCATCACGGTCTTCTCGATTTTCCCATCTATTACCCGCTGGAACTCGCCCAGACCACACATTTGCTGTGGGGTTTCGTTGCCTACATGCTAGGCGTCTCCTGTCTGGATGTCTTTCATATTTTCGTGCCGTTTCTCGGCGGCCTCCTCGTTCCCGTTGCCCACTATTTGGCTTTGAGCCGTTTTTCACGGGACCGCTGGATTACCATAGTCGGCGTCACAGCCATTTTCGCCTTCCTCTGCATCAACGGCGGAACTCCCGCCAGTTTCCGGACCTTCGGGAATTGGGCATTCGTCATCTGGTTCGGAAAGTCCATACTGATCTCTATCGTATTACCTCTTTTTGTTGCGTTTTCCGTGGATTGGTTCCGGCAGGCGAATCGCAGAAACTGGGTAAAGCTGTGTGTTTTAGTTGTTGTAAGCTCTGGTCTTTCCGGCAGTGCCGCGTTCATGTTGCCGCTGCTCGCAGTGGCCTTGGCAATGGGGCACATTGCGGAGCGGAGCTTATACCCGGACCTCTGGAGAAAACTACTCGGATATTTCTCCACACTCACCTACTTAGTTGTTCTGGCTGTGTACATTAAGCTCAGCCTGATTGGCCCTGCCATACGCCACTTAGGGTTCGAGTACGGCTTTCCCGATGACTTCTGGGGTCAAGCCAAGCTTGTTTTCGGGGGGCCATTGCATCTCACGACGGTTGCGTTCGTCGTGTCCGTCGCCGTGACCATACTGGTCGGATCTCCGGTCCAAAGAAGATTCATCGGGGCATGGTTGGCTACGCTGATTGTGACAGCGCTAAATCCTCTCATGATAGATTATGTGGCCACGTACGGCACGACTTTGAGCGCGTATTGGCGGCTCTTCTTCTTGCTCCCTTTTCCCCTTGCTTTGGGCATTGCCGTTACAAGAATCCCGCTGATTCGCGAGGCGGTTTCTCCACGGCGGGCCGCAGCGACATGCTGTGTGTTACTGTTGGCGGCGCTTGCGATCAATATCGTTGATCGTCATCGCGACATGGAAGATCGCACGGCTGTGTTCAGCAGATGTTCCTTTGACTTCTTAGCACACAAGGTTCGATGGGAGTTGGAGTGCGATACGAGGGACATAATTGAAGCCGGCGTTCCCGGCGTCATGATCGCTCCCCGCTGGTACAGTGCGCTGATTCCGCTGTACACGAATGACTTTCCCCAGGTCGGTGTACGACACTTCTTGCTCATGTACGCTTCTGTCGCTCATGGGCGCCGCGCGGAGGCCGAATCCAAGATCAGGGCCATCCGCTACCTGTCAGGGGCCTCGCTGGATGGGCGGAGCGATCTGGAACGGCTTCTCAGGAACGAGGAGCTCAAGAACGTGGTTGTTGCCGCCAAGATGAGGGACTCGGAGGCCCTCAGGGACTTGCTGACGCGCTATGGATTTCGTGAGCGTATTGACAAGCCAAGATTCGTTCTGTATGTGCGCGGTTAGGAGCCCGAATCGCGTCTGATACTCTCCATCCGTTTTGAACCAAGGAGGTCGCATGTCAGATCCTTCACGCCGGGGTACGGCAATCGGGGTATTTGTATGTAGTCTGGCGTTGCTGCTTTTGTCAGCGCCGAATATTGACCATTTCCTGGAAGCGCGTGACCCCAATTGGCAACTCTTGCTCGGACGACTCGTTCTCCATGATCAATTCCCCTTCGTAGGCTTCTTCCAATATTATGGTCCGATGGTTTCGTTTACCAGTGCTGCGGGTCTTTGGGTGGGTCAAGGGGTTCTCCCCGAAGCGCTGATCTGCGCATTTGCCTACTCCGGAGCACTGACTCTGCTGTTTCTGCTCGGAAGCCGGTGTCCGGGAGATGGCAAGGCGGTCGGTACCGTCACGGGCTTGGTAATCGCGGCCACCGGCATCTTGATGCTGTCTCGGTTCCATAAATGGTATTACTGGTTGTTCCCCCTTCTGGTCATATATCTGTTCGCTCGGCTACTCGAATCTACAAAACCACGTTGCGTATCGCTTGTTATCTGCGGCTTTGTAGCAGGGCTTTCCTGGCTTTATCGTATGGAAATAGGTGTTGCTGCTTCGATCACGGTCGCAGTGTGTCTTTTCACTTTGGCCCGCGGGTCCCTTGGCCTTCGTCGGTTCGTTGTATTTTTTGCTGCATATCTCTCCGGCCTTTTCGCAATCGTGGGAGTGTGGTTGGTCGTATTGGCCAATGTAGGCGGTCTTCAAGCCATTTCGGATTACATTGCCGCGACGACCGTCGGCGGAGCCGGGATTGTTAAAAACTGGGCAATCCCCATTCCTGCACTGGATTGGTCCAAACCGTTTTCACTCCACTCCTCGCTGGCGTTGGCCGACTACCTGATGATTCTGACCTATACGATTGCCGTACCCCGTGCAGTGTGGCAGGCTTGGTTCGGACCGGAACGGCACAACCCTCGACAAATCTTCACCTTGTTTGTCAGCCTAATGGGTTTGCTGCTCCTTTTCCAAGGCATCTACCGTGCGGATGTCAGCCACTTTCTCCAAGTAATGCCCTTGTTTGTTCTGACGGGATGCTTGCACTCATGCCAGATCTGGAGTGGACTGTCGACCGGAGAGACTTCTGCTTTCCACAAAGCCGCCAAAGCAGGCCTTGTGTTATATGCAGTGCTGGTTGTCACGTCATTTTTCGGCTTGCGGGAGAGATGTCGTGTTGACTTGGGGCCAATCGGCACGAACCTTGTGAAACGATATCATGGTCTTGTCACCGGCAGCCGGGCAGAACCAGACCATGTCGTATCCAGGCTTTCGACCCTTGTCCGGCGGCACACGACGGCAGAGGACTCAATTCTTGTGCCTCTCGAGTACGAGCCCCAAATTCTTATGTGGGCCGACAGACCGATGAGCGGGATTCTTCCTGTGTACGCGCAGGGTCTTTTGGACAACGAGACATGGCGAATGCGGAATCTTGACGCCGTCAAGGCGGATCCTCCGACTTTGGTCATAGTGCGCGCCTCGTTTCTTGACCCTAAGGCGCAGCCCGCTCCGGTACAGCAGAGACATTCCGAGTTGTACGACTATGTCTTCTCAACGTATCAGCGTGAACTCTATCGCTTGGCAGGCAAATATGTTATTCTCAGCCGATAGGCAAGCGATTCTTTGATCAGGACAAGCTGAAATGCTCTACCGGGCCCGGCACAAACTATTACACCGTTCCAGCATGCAGGCCCGACTTCGAGTACCATGTGCCGCTGATCGCGACCTTCCTCTTCGATTGAGGTAATCGTTCAGCACGAAGGTTAAACCAGTGACGGAGCAGGCAGCCCGGATCGATGAGCGATCACGGATTCGAGAAGGAATTGGAAAGGGTTTCTTCCCTGAAGGATGCTGGATCTTTCGGCGGTCAACAGCCGCGCGGTGAGGAGTTCACCGTCCTCGGACTGGTTACCGAAACAGATCTTTCTCCACTGGACGGCGGGGCGTCCACCTCTCTCGGCGGAGTTGTTTGTTGGTTCGACGTCTTCGTGCTCCAAGAAGGTGAACAGGCCGTGCCGGTGCTTGAGCAAGCTCTTGCACGCCTTGCTCACGTCGTAATCCTTGCTGTCGGCATAGTATTGGAGGCATTTGTGCATGCGAGCCCTGACCGGAACGGATTTCACGACAAGGGTCTGCCTGTCCAAATCTCCACGCTTGAACGCATGCCACAGCGCGAACATTCGGCCCGTTTCGGAAAGCATCCATTTGGAGAATCTCACCGCGTCCGGGCTTCTGCAGGCGTGCTTGATTCCCTTGATTCCTCTGATGATATGGGCCCAACAGAACTGTCGAACACCATTGTGAAACTTCTTGTACGCGGAGTACATGTCCGAACAGAGAACGCCGTGGTACTCATCGCCCAGAATCTCTGTAAGGACCTTCGAGCCCCGAGACGCGGCTACATGGAAGAACGCAACCGCCGGAGTAACGAATACCCAAAGCCAACGACCCTTTCCCTTTGTTTTCCATCCGGTCTCGTCGATGTTGAGGACCGGCTGTTTGGGCAGAGCCTGTTTTGTCCTTTCATGCGCACGGGCCAGGGATTCCGACACCTCTGCGTGAAGCTTGCATACGGATCCGAGACAGATGTCAATCCCGAAAATGGTCTTGGCTATCTCCTGACAACCTCGCCGGGTCACTCGGTGTAGGCCGGTGAGATGGGCCAGGAAGGCCGTGATCCGTGGGCCGAAGCCGGACCGAACCATTTGGGGAATTTTCGCCCAATTCTCTGCTCCGCAAGAGCACCGGATACAATGCAGTTGGTATTCGGTGACTTCCGGTTTGGGCTCAGGAATATCAATGACCTGATGTCGCCAATACTTGCCGGTAGGCCGGTCAGAGTCCGAGCAAAGAGGTGTGCCGCAATGATCGCACGTTTCGGGAAAGACACGGATGAGCTCATCCACTTCTTCGGCAGGTATCAAGTCCCTCTTGGTTCCTTTGTGACCCGGCTGTCCGCCTGGTTTGCGCTTCTTGGACTTCTTCGGAGGCCGAGCTTTCGGCTTCGCTGCCGGTCCGTCAGACGAAGGAGGTTTGGACGAATTCGAGGAGTCCTTGGTGAGAAGAGCCACCTGACGCTCCAACTCGGTGATCCTTGCGGTCAACTGCAGGAGGATTTCGACGATCATTTCGGGATCGCCGTACGCAATGGCTGTGGCTTCCTCTCGCGTCATGGACCGAGCCCATAGCACAATCGGAAGGCATTGCAATCACATTCGAAAAAGACTCGCGATATCGCGCGGGTACACAACACCGGGAAAAGCGATCACTCGACAAATCAACCCAAACTGGGGGGCTCGCGGTGAACGCTTACCGATTGAGAATGCTCCGCTGGGAGTCTGTAGCTAAATGCTTTACTTTTTTGGATGAGGGCGATATGGGGACCCTCATGAGAGATTATCTGTTCAAGCCCTACGAGCCGGATAAGCCGTTGCTGCTTCCGACGGACATACGGAAGTGGTTGCCTGACGATAACCTTGCGCTGTTTATCGGCGACGTGGTCGACAGCCTGGATTTGACCGCAATCAGTGAGCCGTGTGATCATCGCCATGGTGGGCAACCTTCGCACCACCCGGCTATGATGCTCAAGCTGCTGTTCTACGGGTACTGCGTTGGTGATCGGAGCTCCGGCGAATTGAGGGGAAGACCTATGAAGATGTGGCGTTTCGGGTTCTTTGCTGTGACTGCCGCCCGGAAAAGATACGATCGGCCAAGTTCGCGCTTGAGGAGGAGACACGGCGAGAGGCTGAATTCGCAGACAAGAGCGATAAGGAGTAATGCTCCCCCGGGCTTGAGGCGGCTCTGCGCCCGGTGAGGATGGAGGGGGAGACTCATCTCC
>CAYLRL010000149.1:0-6888 GCA_964385875.1 uncultured Syntrophales bacterium | reverse complement strand
AAACCTCAGGGGCAACGAGGTTTTGCACTTTTTTTGACCCGCGATTATGGATATCAGCAAATCTCTTGCAGGGAAGGACGAAAGGAATGTCACTCCGCGTCGCGCGGGTTCCCGGATTTCTCGGTCGGCGGCGCGAGTTCGAAGAGGACGGAGGAACCGCGATCATCAAGTATGTTAAGTTTCTCGGTTGTTACCGCAGGCGGAAGAAGCTTTGCCGGATCGAAGCTCACCACGATCGGGTCGCAATCGCCCGATTTCTCCTGGAACGCCACATCGGCCTTCTCGGCCCACGGCCATCTGGTCCGGGCGTCCCCGAACGCCATCCCCCGTATGGTCAACTTCGTGTCGCCGGGCGGAAGGAAAAGCCCCACCCCGTACGCATCCGGGCGGTCGCCGAGCTCGACGGTCACTTCACCTTTCCACTCCCCGCTGATTTCTATTCGCTTCGTCCTTCCGGGCAGGTCCGCGCCGCGCTCATCCATCACTTTCGTCACAATAGTCGTCTTCGGCCCGGGATTCGATACGAGGAGACGAAGGGTCCGGGGAAAATCGCCTCCTTGAGGACGAATGTAAATCCAATCGACATTCTTCGCGGGGATGACCCCTTCTCGACTAAGCGGGCCGTGGATCCGCCGCTTGTTGAGCATGGAAAACCGAAACTCAGGGCTGGTGGTCCACCAGAGGGTTTCGTCCCGTCCCTCGAACGTAGGATGCCACACCAGCGGGTTGTAGGTGACCGCGAACCGGACGTCGGGGCTTTCAAGCCGCTTCTTCACCAGGGAGGATTCTTCGAGCGCGGGATGGTAATAGATCGCGCCCAGATCCATCGCTCCGTAGATGAAATAATAGGGCATGACGATCATGCTCGTATAGACAACGCGGTCGCCCGGTTCAGCTTTGGAGAGAAGCAACTTCGGCTGCGAAGGATAAAGCGCGAGCGGCTGTCGGTTCATAAGGTGTTCGCGCGTCGTGATCACCTGTTCGGCGCCGACGGTCACCGTCTGCATCGAGTATCCCACGAGAATCGCGAGCACGGCCAACGGCCACGCGCGCCGAACATCGACGGAATCGGCAGGCGTTACTCCTCGAACTCGCTCGATGAGCAGGCGCCAACTTCGGGTCATCACGAACCACGCCGCCGCGCCGACCGCGCCCAACAGGCCTATGACCAGAGGAATCCACATCCGAAAGATCACGTCCGCGGGATGATCCGAGACATAAAACATGAGCGCGGCCAGGAAAAATAGATTCACCGCTACGAACTTCAGCGCTTTGCCCCGTCGTTCCTGTTCGGCCGAGAGAAGTCCGAGCATGACCGCGCCGCAAAATATGGTGAGCGATCCGAACAGTCCGGCCTGAACCCGGATTGTTTCGATGAGCACGGCCAGGGCGTTGCGGCTCGCGCCGACCAGAATCCATTCGAGGAAGCTCTTGTCGGCGGGCGCGATCGTGGGTGTGAACAGCATCGGCCGCTCGACCGCGCCGGAAATGACGAAGGCAAACGCGACAATGCCCAGCGATATCGCCGCCGGCGCGAGCACCCGGGACTTCCACTCGAAGTTTGAGACGGCAAGCGACAGAAAGACCGCCATAACCGCGTAGATGCGCCCCACAGGGTGCATTGCGACGAGCGCAAGGGTCCCGAGCGTCATGGCCCACGGCGCGGCGCCCCCGGTGGAAAGAACTCGGGCCCAGAGAACGCACGCCATAGCCATGCAAACATTGGACGGAACCACGTGATGCAAGCCCGTGTCGGGAAAGACCTTGAACGCGGTCACCAACAGCATCCAACCTGCCGCGGGAACGCCCCAGAGCACACCGACCAGGTACGCGAAGGCCGCGCCGAACAAAATCGGCCCCGCGGTCCAGACGATTTTATACGCGGTCATGAGGTCCGTGCCGCAGAGCTTCTTGATCCCGATAAGAACGACTGAAAACAAGGGATGGTAGACGGGAAAGACTCGGGATCCGGCCAAACCCTGTTGATGCGAAACATCACCGTCGGACCCCTCCCCGTAAAACTGCGTGCGGAGGTCCTCCAAGGCCGGGCAATCCTGGAAGAAGCAGTCCTCCATCTGACGAGTTTTCACAACATAGGTGAGTGAATCGTCGACTTCCGGCGGAAGAACCCGCTCCCAGACCGGCGTCGCGGTCAACCAGATCTGCGCGACCGACCAGACGGCGAAGCTGAACACGAACAGGGCCGCAATCGTCCAACGACGGGCGCTCTGCGAATTGTCGGCAGCGAGCAGCAACCGCGCGGCTCGATCTTTAACGCTCTGCGCAAAACCGCCGGGATTCATCCCACAGTCACTTCCCATTCGTGAGATCGTTGGAGAACCCCGCAGTCCATCCTACGGGGCGCTGGGCCTATTGGGTCGAAGCCGCCACGGTAGTCGGCGCCTCCGATCAAGTCAAGAGAAAATCCCGAGGCGCCCGAGCGTGAAAGCCGCGAGATTTTCCCATCTTACCGATAGTGCGGGAAGGCTGCGACGTCTCGATGAATTTTCCCGCCGGCCCACGACCTACTTCACTCGGGTCCAAGGCGCTTTTCCAACTCGACCACGCCCTCTTCGGGATGGGGCGGCCGCGGGGCGTCATCGGACCCGATCGGTCGAATGATAAACGGAGCGCCGTTCGCATCGACTTCTCGGATATTTGATCCTCGGGGTAATTGTTCGCAGTCACAATACCTCCCTGAGATCGGCCGAGAGATCGAAGTTCGCGCCGTGCGGGGGGTGTAATTGTATCGGCGCAGAAGCCGGACGACAAGGAGGGCCGACGAGCGCCGGGCCGAGCGAATCCCCTCATGCGTTCCGCCGTCGGGATGGACGTTTTTTCCGCACGACCTCCGCGATCATGGCCTCTCACTGCGCGAAAATCGGACAATCGTCCCTTTCGACCCAATTCGCTGAAAAGCGCGCACGGATGTTCCGCGCGTGTAAGGGCCCACCGTGGTGAGGTTGTCAGTTCTCGCGGCCGAGAATCCTGAGACATTCTTTTCGTGAGATTTCTGCGGTATTGAGACACTTCTTAACAATGAATGCGGGGAGGTCACCGTATATTGGCACTATTACCGGCCGTAATACCCCTTCCTTAATATAAGCTCTGTGATCGACCCGTTGTCTATGAAATGTAAAGCCGTGCTGTAATAGGACGTGTTCCAACTCTTTCCAGTGGATGCCGTCAAGGCCACCCAAAACTAGATCTCCACGCAGGCAAGGCGGCGCGTAATCTTGTCGATGGGCGCAATCTGATCCGCGGTCCAAGTGTGAGCCTCGGCCGGAACTCGCCACAGATCGTTCTGCCGGACAAATCCGTTCTCAATCAAGATCGGCTCGAGGGTTCCTCTTTCCTGCGACACTGTAAGAAAAAGCTTGAGAGCTTCCATCAAGGAATTGACGGCTTCGGTCTCCGTTTTGCCGTAACTAGCAAGATCCAATGACCCGGCGTAGGCCACAATCACGGAGCCTTCCGGAAATAGCTCGGCGGTGATTTCAAGTCTCATGAGCCCGATCTCCCGTCATCTCCCTCGTCATGAATGAGCGCCTGTCTCCGGGCGCATTATAGTAAGTCTTTTCCTCAGATTCCACCCCTTGCCGTGAAAACTCGTCAAGATCGTTCCTCGAGAGCCTACCGCCTCGTACGTTGTGAAGCCCTTATGCTCAGCTTGACGCTTGTGCAGTGACGGAGGTCCGGTAGATTCGATTTTGACCTACCGGCCCGTCCGCTCTAAGATCTGTCGCTCCGCTTCCCACGTTGAGAGACTGCGCCCGGCGAGTCCTATATTGACTCCCCCCCGCGGAGAGGCTATAGTTCGCTCCTGTTCCGGAGCGCCTGAAAGATTGGTTTGAGCATGAAAGCGACCGAACAATTGACGAAAACCTATGGTCCCGACTCAGCGGAAGATCCGAGCGCGGACGCGTCCTCCGGTCCGTATCTCTCCGTCGTGATACCCGTATACAACGAAGAAGACAACGTGGATCCGCTTCATCAGAGGATCGCCGAGACATTATCCTCGCTTGAGCATGAATACGAAATCATCTATGTGGATGACGGCAGCGTCGATTCGAGCCTCGAAAAACTCATCCGCATCGCGGAGCGCGACGACCATACCGTGGTGGTCGAGTTTCGCCGGAATTTCGGGCAGACCGCGGCCATGTCCGCCGGCATCGATCACGCCCGGGGCCGGGTGATTGTCTTCCTCGACGCGGACCTGCAGAACGACCCTGCGGATATTCCCAAGCTGTTGGAAAAGCTCGAGGAGGGATACGACACCGTCAGCGGATGGCGGAAAAATCGGCAGGATAACTTCATCCTGCGCAAGATACCGTCATTTTTCGGTAACTGGACCATATCGAGCATCACGGGCGTGAAACTGAAGGACTACGGCTGCACGCTCAAGGCCTATCGAAGCGAAGTCATCAAAAACGTTCGGCTTTACGGCGAGATGCACCGTTTCATCCCCGCGCTGGTCGCACAGGTGGGCGGGACGGTCGCGGAAATACCGGTGAACCATCATCCGCGATTGCGCGGCAAGTCTCATTACGGGCTCAGCCGGACGTTCCGAGTAATCCTCGATCTCCTTACGGTGAAGTTTCTCGCCAAATACTCCCGTAATCCCATCTATCTGTTCGGCGGGTCCGGTCTGATCCTTATCGCGGTCAGTTTTGTGAGCGGCTTCGGGATGCTTTTTCAGAAGATCGCGTACGGGGTATCGTTCATACAGACGCCGCTTCTTCTCCTTTCGGCCCTGCTCTTCATTCTGGGATTCCATTCCATCCTTCTGGGGCTCACCGCGGAAATGCTGGTGAGGACCTATTACGAATCCCAACGAAAGCCCACCTACGTGGTTCGCCGCGTCTTTCCCTCGAACCGCTGAAGGACGACCTGATGTGCGGCATCTGCGGGATCGTGAATTACCGCGACGGGGCCCCGGTTAACCCGGATATCCTCGCGGGAATGACGCGCGCGCTGACCCGCCGCGGACCGGACGATGAGGGATTCTATCGTTCCGGGTATGTGGGGCTCGGTCATCGGCGGCTGTCGATTATCGATCTCGCCACGGGACGTCAGCCTATCCCCAATGAAGACCGAACCGTGTGGATCGTGTACAACGGCGAAATGTACAACTCACCGGAATTACGCCTCGATCTTGAGAAAAGCGGACACTCCTTTGCGACAGCGACCGACACGGAAGTCATCGTTCACGCGTATGAGGAGCGCGGCGTCGATTGCCCGGACATCCTCAACGGCATGTTCGCGTTCGCCATCTGGGATGAAAGTGAGCGGCGGCTGTTCATCGCCAGGGATCGGGTCGGACTCAAACCACTCTATTACGCGGACCTCGACGGAGTCTTCCTCTTCGGTTCCGAACTCAAGGCGTTGCTTGCGCATCCGCTCGTCGAGCGGCGTATTGATCCTCAGGCTCTAGCCGAATACCTCACCTACGAGTACGTGCCGACTCCGAGGACCATCTTCGACCGCATGCGCAAGCTCCCGCCCGGACACAGCCTGACGCTGGAAAACGGCCGGATCGCGATTCGTCCGTACTGGGACATCGATCTGTCAAAGAGCGAAGAGCCCGATCGTCGGAGCGACAAGGAATGGCCGGCCGAGCTCCGATCCGTACTCAAGGAGTCGGTCCGCAAGGAGCTCATATCCGATGTGTCGCTCGGCGTGCTCCTCAGCGGGGGAATCGATTCGAGCGCGATTGCGGCGATGATGGCCGAGCTCGCGCCGGGGAATGTGGAGAGCTTCTCGATAGCCTTCGAAGATCCGTCCTTCGACGAATCGACCCATGCTCGGCTGGTCGCCGATCACTTGAAGACGCGACATCATGAGTTGACGCTCGAACCGAAGACCATGCTCGAACTTGTCCCGCAGATCGCGGAAATCCTCGACGAGCCGCTGGGGGACTCGTCGATCATCCCCACCTATCTTCTGTCACAATTCACCCGGCGCCACGTAAAGGTCGCGCTCGGCGGCGACGGGGGCGACGAGCTCTTCGCCGGCTATTCCACGCTTCAGGCGCACAAGCTCTTCGACTACTACCGACGGCTGACGCCCCCGGTCGTTCGGCGGCTCATTTCCGGGCTGGTGGATCGTCTGCCCGTCTCTTTCGATAATATCAGTCTCGACTTCAAGCTGAGGAGATTCGTCTCGGGCGACGGCCTGTCCCCCTCGGAGCGCCATCACGTGTGGCTGGGTTCATTCAATCGGGCTCAGCGCGAGGCGCTTCTGACGCCTCACGCCGAGGCCCGCCGCTTCGATGCGGCCGACACAGCGCTCGATCACTGGAACGCGTGCTCCGCGTCCCATGAACTCAATCGGGTTCTGTACTGCGATATGAAGCTTTATCTCGAGGGCGACATCCTCACCAAGGTGGATCGGGCAAGCATGGCCAATTCACTGGAGGTTCGCGCGCCGCTCCTCAACAAGGATATGCTCGATTTCGCGGAACGGCTTCCCTTGCGGCACAAACTCCGCGGGCTGACGACCAAGTATCTGTTACGGAGGGCCGTCGAGGATCGCTTGCCCGCCTCGATCCTCAAACGAGGGAAAAAGGGCTTCAACATGCCCGTGGCCAAATGGCTGACCGGCCCGCTCAAGCCGCTGGCCCGGGATATGTTCGACCCGTTGCGGCTCAAGCGTATCGGCTTGTTCGACGCCGAGTACGTGAACAAACTCATGGATGAGCATCTCGCCGGCCGCAAAGACAACCGGAAGCTGCTGTGGACATTGTTGGTCTTTGAATTATGGCATGAGCGGTGGGCCCGAACGTAGGCGGGTTCAAGTCGGCGGGATCCTCGCGATATTTGTCTCGGAGTGTTGTAACCGTTCAGCGGGATAGCGACAAGCCATTGATATCTCGATGGGGGAGGCTTG
>CAYLRL010000148.1:0-7230 GCA_964385875.1 uncultured Syntrophales bacterium | reverse complement strand
AGCGCCACTGAAGACCGCGGGAGTGGAAGACGTGATCTGCCTCGAGACAATCATATCCCCGTTTCTCGTTCAGGCGATGCTCGATCCGGGCGTCTCCAGGGTAACGTCTGAGCTGTCCTCGAACAGCGTCGGCAGCCAATACTACGTCGGAGATGTCTCCCACCTGAAAGGCGCGCCCTACGGCGCGATTCGACGCCTCTTTCAAGACCGAGAGGATCTGCGACTGATTCCCGTCGCGCTCCTGAGAAACGAGGTTCCGGTGGTCAATCCGGACGGAGGCACGGAAATCGAGCAGGGCGACAGACTCCTTTACATCGGGGATCGCCGAGAAGGTTTGGGCGCGTCCCTTGTTATGATCGACGGGAAGCTCACGTGGAAAGGCGCCTGAAACGCGCTTCCCACTCCGGGGGACCGGTCGACCGACGGATCTCCTTCCATAACCGAACGGTCGTCTCATTCAGGAGGATCAGATGCGCTATCCCAAGCCGGCTTTCGAACCGTTTTTCACGTGGCTCAATCGGCCGCGGATCATGTACGCTCCGGGACTCAGATCCGAATTGGCGTACGAACTGAGCGAACTGGGAGGCGCCCGCGCGGCGATCTTCACCGACAAAGGGCTGATGAACGCAGGCGTTACGGCAAAGGTTCTCGATGAACTCGCCGATTCCCATATCGACGCGGTCGGCGTGTTCGACGACATCGTGCAAGACGCGCGCATCGATATTATCAACAGCGGAGCGGCCTTTTACCGCGAATGCGGCGCTGACTGTATGGTCGTGGTCGGCGGCGGAAGCGTTATGGATACGGCCAAGGCGGTCAATATCCTGGTCGGTCACGACGCGGAAGACTTTCAGCCCCTCGCGGAGCAGGCCGCGCTCTGGGAAGACGCGGAAGAACTCCCCCCGCACATTGCGTTTCCGACCACTGCGGGGACAGGATGCGAAGTCACCAACGCCATGGTCGTGCTCGACCCGGAAGCTCGGGCGAAACTCACCGTGACTCACCCGTATTGTAACTCGGACCTGGCTATGCTCGATCCGGAATTGACGATCGATTTGCCTCCCAAAATCACCGCGTTTACCGGCATGGACGCGCTGACCCACGCGGTGGAAGGAATAACATCCACGGGAGCGGAGCCGATCGCGGACGCGTTGGGGCTGCACGCGATACGGCTCATCTGCGCGTATCTTCCCACTGCGGTTCGGAACCCCGAAGACCTCGAGGCTCGGGGGAACATGCTCATCGCGAGCACGTTGGCCGGGATGTGTTTCTGCAACACCATGACCGGCGCGGTTCACGCGACCGCGCATGCGCTGGGAGGCAAGTACAGCATTCCCCATGGAATGGCCAATGCGATCATGCTGCCGATTGTCATGGAATTCAACGCTGATCAAGTTCCCGAGCGATTCATGATGATCGCGGACGCGATGGGCCTCGACCTGACCGGTCTGAGCACGGACGAAGCGGCTCGATCCGCGGCGCGTGCGGTCCGGGACCTCAAGGCCGAGATCGGCCTGAACGAGACGCTCGCCGAGTACGGCGTGCCGCAGGATAGGGAGCGTCTCGTGGAGCTCGCCGAAGCTGCGGGCGGTGACAGTCAAATCGGTTACAATCCCAAGTACTGTGAAGAGGACGATATCGTCAAACTCTACCTGAAGGCCTTCTAATCACGAGGAGAATACAATGGAATACTGGAAGGACGAATCGGAACCGATCAAGGCGTTTGTCGAGCTCTTCGAGCGAGCGTCCAAGGATGAGGATCTGCGCAAAGGCATGGAAAAGGTCAACCAGCTGATCTGGTTCGATTACACCGAAGACGGGCCCGACTGTTCGTTCCATGTCGACAGCCGCGCCGGGAAGTTCGTCGTGCGACCCGGTAAACCCGAGGATGAGCCGGACCTTACCATGAGCCTCTCAGCGGATGACGCGCATCGGTCCTGGTCCAACAAACTCAATCCCGTGATGGCCATAACGAGGAAGAAGATTCGCGTCAAAGGCTCGGCCACGGCTTTGCTCAAACTGGCCCCGAAGCTCAAAAAGATAGCGGCGATATACCAGGAGGTGTTAAAGGATTACGGATGGGACGACAAAATCCTCAAGTAGACGGTAACCGTTCACCGGGAGAGCGACAAGCGATTCATATCTCGATGGGGGAGGTTTGGAGGAGGAGATGAGTCCCCCCTCCATCCTCACCGGGCGCAGGGCCGCCTCAAGCCCGGTGAACCATACGGTAAACGCGGACGGAGTATCGGAAATGAAGGGCAACACCGGCCGGATCGTCGATATCGACCTGGGCGCGAAGCAAATCGACATAACCCGCCTCCCCGAGGACTACTATCGACGGTTCATCGGCGGCAGCGGCCTTGCCGCCAAGGTCTTCCACGAGCGCGCGGACTTCGCCGCGGCGCCGACCGCGCCCGAAGCGACGCTCATCTTCATGAACGGCCCGTTCGCGGGCTTGCGGCTTTCCGGCGCGAGTCGAAACAGCGTCGCGGCGCGCTCTCCGTTGACCGGCAATTGGGGCGACTCGTCATGCGGGGGATATTTTGCGCCCGAGCTTCGGTACGCCGGTTATGACGGGATCGTGATAACCGGCCGGGCCGAATCGCCCTCACTGCTCCTCATCGAAGACGACCGCGTCGAGCTTCTTGACGCGTCCGAATATTGGGGCCTCGGGATCGAATCGGCCACGCGTGAACTAAAGGCGCGCTTCGGCAAATCTCACCGAACTCTGGTAATCGGCCCGGCCGGTGAACGCTGCGTTCGATACGCCTGTATTATCAGCGAGGGACATCATGCGTTCGGCAGAGCCGGCTTCGGCGCGGTCATGGGGTCGAAGAATCTCAAAGCGGTCGTGGTCAAGGCCGGGTCCCGGACCATGGATCTTGCCGACCCGGAAGCCTACGAAGAACTACGCTCCGCTCTCAACGAAAGAATCAAGACCGCGGTGGCGTCCGGCGTCCTCCGAGAAAACGGCACCGCGGCGAACCTCGAGGGCGGCGCGTTCACCGGCGACGTTCCGATACGGAATTTTACGTCGAACTTCTGGGAGGAAATGGGAGAAGCGCTCTCGGGAGGAACGCTCACCGAACGATACCTCACAAAACGATGGGCGTGCCTCTACTGTTCGATCAGGTGCAAGCGCGTGGTCGAAGTGAAGGAAGGACCGTTCGCAATCCCGGAGGGGCCGGGTCCGGAATACGAGACCATCGCCGCATTCGGATCACTGGTCGGATCGATCGATCCGGCCGCCGCATGCAAAGCCGGCCGCGTATGCAACGACCTCGGGATGGACACCATATCGGCGGGATCGACCATCGCGTGGGCAATGGAGGCATTCGAACGAGGCGACCTTACCTTCGAGGGCACCGGCGGGATCGAGCTTCGGTGGGGAGACATGGAGACGGTGATCGACACGGTCTTGCCGGCTATTGCCGAGCAATCGGGGGCATTGGGCGCACTGCTCGCGGAAGGAAGCGCAGCCGCATCGGTCGAAATCGGAAAAGAATCGCAGCGGTACACCACTCACTGTAAGGGCCTGGAAGCCCCCATGCACGATCCTCGGGGCGGCGGACACGGATTGGCGCTCACCTATGCGGTGAGCCCCCGCGGGGCGTGCCACGTCGCGGATCCCATGCTCTACATGGAGATGGGCGCCTGCTACTATCCTGAAATCGGCTTCGAGTACGAGCTCGAGCCGATGACCGACGAAAACAAGGCCGAAACCGCGGCGATTTCCACTGCATTGGGCGCCATAGAGAACAGCGCGTGCTACTGTCAGTTCGCCGACCGTGAGATCACGATACCCGAATGGGTCGAACTCTTTAATACGGTCGCGGGCTACGACTGGGATATCGACGAGATGATGGCCGCGGGGCGCCGCGTCTTCTACCTGAAACGGCTCATCAACTATCGATACGGTCGCACCGCGGAAGACGACACCCTTACCCCGCGCATGCTCGAGCCCGCGCGGGACGGCGAACCCGAAGGAATCGAGATCGAGTTCGATTCCATGAAGGAGCGATTCTATCGGATAATGGAACTTGACGCGGAAACGGGGATACCGGGACCCGAGACTTTGAGGCGATACGGACTCGAGGGAGAGGCGTCACCGGCCGCCGGCTTATAGGTTCGGTTCGGCCCGCCACGGGGGAACTGCGCGTGATAAAGATCCTCCTGCGACCCAAAGGGGTAATCCGACGCTATGCCGAGGAGCGGGAAATAGTCACGCCCGCGATGACCACTGCGTCCGACGTTACCCGAGCGCTCGGAATTCCCCCGCAGCTGAAGATGGTGTTCCTGGTGAACGGGCGCCGAACGGCCCCGGATCAACCGCTGAATGACGGCGATGAATTGACCCTTGTAACGCTGCTTTGCGGCGGCTGACGGATGCCCGGTCTTACGCGCCGAGCAAGTGACTCCGAATCGTGTCCACCAATTTGGGCACATCGACCGGCTTGGGGAAGACCGTATCCACGCCGGTTCTGCGGAGTCGCTCCATGTCGTCCACATCCTGCCCCCATCCGGTGAGGAGAATGAAGAGCGCCTTGCCGACCTTCTTGCGCTCACACTCGGCGCGAATTCGGCCGGCGAAGTCGAGCGCGTCGCCGGGAATTCCCATGTCACAGATCACCACATCGACGGCGCTTTCTTTGAAGGCCTCGAACGCCTCATCAAACGAGCGCGCGGTGATAACCGTCTGACCGTGCTTGGACAGACCCGCGTCGAGCATCTTCACGATGGACTTGGTATTGACCACCAGGAGAATCGAGAGTTTGAGATCCAATGACAGCGTCGATTCCTCGAACGAAAGGGGCGCCGCTTCCGAAGCCAAAGGAAATCGCACTTCAACCGAGCAGCCCTTTCCCTCCTCGCTGTCGACCGTGATTTCTCCGTCACACGTTTGGGCGAGGGTGCGTGCCCGAGTCAGGCCCATTCCCCTGTGCTCCGGCCCCTTGCCGGAACGAAACGGTTCGAAGATGTCCTTGATTTCATCATGCGGAATGCCGACGCCCCGGTCACGGACCCGGAGCACCGCGTGGCCTCGCGGCGTAACCGCGGTCTTCACGGTAATCACACCTCCCTCCGGATAGGCTTCTATGGCGTTCTTGAGCAGCGCCACCACCATTTCAACGACCGCGCCCTGATCCCCCGAAATCCTGCATCCCTTCGAGAGCTCCATTTGCACGGAAATGTCGATCCCCATATTCTTGGGATTGGATTCCCACCACAATTCGCTCAGTTGCACGCCGGAGACCACCGCGTCGTTCAAATCGAACACATATCGTTCCGATTCGCCTTCAGTGGGACGAGCGCGGGCGAGCTGGTGAACCAGCTCGATGATCTTTGAAGCCTCCAACGCGTTATCGCGAATCTCTTTGAGATACTGGGCAAGATCGCGGTAATGACCTGATTCCACACACGAAGAGCCGGTCCAGGAGTTCTCGAGTACCCCTTGAATTAGGTCGTCCAGTTGAAGGACCGCGCCGGACGCGATCTCTCCCAGCGCGACCAACGGTTCGCACCGGAACAGTAGATCCTCGGCCGCAACCGATCGGCCGCAAAGCCCCCTCGAAGGCGACGGCGCGGCGTGGTCCGATTCGCTCAATTTGTCAGCCGTGCGGTCGGGCGGAGGCTCGATCGCTATGCCCAATCGATCGACCGGCATACGAAAGGCTTTCATGCGAAATCGGCGCTCGACTTTCCCGTTACGGAAGACCGCATTGTCCGTGTCGAAGAGCTCGCCCGTCTCCATCGTACGCAACAGTGCGCCGGTCAGGCCGCTCCCTCGGGCGTTGGGCCATATTTCGTCGAATTCCTGACCGCGAATCTCGTCGAAAATCAAGTCGGTCAGGCGTTCGGCTTCAATGTTGGCGTTGAGGAGAAAGAGCTCGTTGGGCGGCTGATACTGGCATACCATGAGCCCGCACGGGAAGCCGGCGAACATATCGGAGCAGGTCTCGACCAACTCCCCGGACGTCGCGCTTGCCCCCGACCGACCCGGTTCGAGTTCCATCTCGCGCAGTCGATTGCGCAGCGCCTCGAGTTCCTCGAGGAGTTCGTCTCTGGTCTTTGCTTCATTCATGAGGGGCGCCACGGAGATCAGCCGAAATCATCCCTGATTTCCAGTGCGCTCACGGAACGGTAAACGGCGACTGAATCCGCCGCAACCTTCGCGCGCACACTCACTTCTCCAACCCGGTTTCTTTACGGCCTTCGATATGCCCGGCCCTTCACCCCGACGACTCAAACCACGGGCGAACGTCGACACACGACCGGCGGCGTCGACGGACGCCTCAATTATTGATACTATCAGCAACCCGATTACCCGTCAACGTGAAGGAGGTCGCGTACCTCGGGACGCGGCGCGTTCCTGCGGCGCCCGAATCCCCCGCACGCGCGCAAAACGGGGATGTATGTTCCGGGGCGTAAAGCGTACTCGGTCGGGCCGGCTTAGAAGAGGTCGTATCCTTGTTCGCGTAGTCGAGCGGAGATCCTTTTGAGCATTGTCAGCAGGCTGTCGGTCAGGCTTTCTCCGTCGATCGCGTTGGTGGCGAAGCCCGGCCGATCCTTCAAGCCGAGCTCCTCTTCGAGGTACTCCATCGAATAGACATCATCCATGTCTTGCTTGTTGTACAGCGCCACCAATTCCGCTTGGTCCAGGCCGTCGATCTCGCGCATGTACTTCTTCAGTTCCGTGACGAGTTCCCGGTTGTGCTCGAGCTCGTTTTTCTGAGAATCCACAACGAGAAAAATGCCGTCGGCTCCGGAAAGCACGTTCGGCCGCGTGCCGCGATAGTAGTCCTGCCCCGTGGATGTAAACATCCGCGCGACGAGCCCGTCGGCCACCTGAATCGGGGCGAAGTCGAAGAGCAGCGTCTGACCGAACGAGGTCTTCACCTGTCTCAACTCCTTCACCAGTTTCATCTCGTCGGGTATCGCGTTTTGAAAGAGCCACTCGAGGATGGTGGTCTTGCCGGCGAGGGCGGTGCCGAAGAAAACGATCTTGATGTACGCCTTGTCACCTACGATTTTCACGAGAGACAGCCCTACTTCTTCTTCTCAAGATGGGAGATCAAACTCATCCCGCCGCCCTTTTCCTCCGACTCGCTCTTGGGTTTTCGGAATTTGTGCATTTGGACGAGTTTCTCGCGCGCTTCGGCCGTCTCCTGCATCTGCTCGGTGACCGCCTGAATACCACGCTTGGCCTCCATCCGAATAACTCCCAAG
>CAYLRL010000147.1:0-7268 GCA_964385875.1 uncultured Syntrophales bacterium | reverse complement strand
TCATTCCTCCCGAACTCCGCCTCCTTGTGAACTCCGCCCCCCCGACGGGTTCTACTTCAACAAGGTCGGCTTTTCCACCTTAATCCCCTGTCCAGATTCTGGGGTCCATTATAGGAGGTCTTTGCCGAAATCTATACCATCACCGTTTTCGAGCACGACGCAAAACCGTGGCTGCCCATCATCCAGACCGGGCGGAGCAACCTCATCGACAAGCTCATGTATCAAATGTCCGCTTTATTGGCGTCACGAATCGTGGCGAGAAGCCACATGGAACCGGTCAACCGCCAAGAAATGGAAGACTACCTCTCTCATCATCTCGCCCTCACCGGCGCAAAGCCCGGCCTCTTCGATGAAGCCGCAATCACCGCAATCCATCAAGGAGCCGGAGGAGTATTCAGGAAGGCGAATCATCCAGCACGGGGCGCCCTGGTCGCCGCTGCAAACAGCCAATCCGCCATCGTAAGCGTAGACCACGTCGGACTCGCAGCCACAGAAATCTTCTGAACAACCAAGCGCCGGGCCGGACCATCCGGCCCGGTCCATACAAACCGAAAAACCACCGGAGCTGTCCCAAATAATCAGAACAAATCAGGTTATTTAATGTGGAAAACAACATGTCGGTAGGGGACGTCTCACCAGGCAGGAGCTTCACTTTGAATGAACGGCTCGGAGAAATCTCTCCCTCGGCGATCAGTTTCTCGAAGGCTGTCGGCAGATCCCGTAACCACGTCAGGCCCAGAGTATCCACGATCTTGTTCTTCAGCGCTCTGAGCCAATGCCCCTGCCTTTGCCGCGACAAGTTCGGGGGCCATCGGCCTGTCTCCATTCGATGATACATTGAGACGCGAATTACCGTTACCCGAGCCTGGAAACCGCGGAAGCGCCCGGACGGTCGCATCCCGTGTATCCCTCTGCAATCCGGGCATCGAAGCCGCCTCAGCCAAAGGCCCATCTTGAATCCGTCGAAGAAGGCCTGTACAAACCCATGGAACCAGAGTCTCGGCCCACCACACTTGGGACAGGTCTTGGGTCTCGGCCAGGGAAAACTCTTCTTCTTCTCATGAATTTCATTGAGAGAAACGCAGACTGCCAGTATCATGGGATCACCTTTGATACGGATCCATCAAGGTCCGTACATACTTCGGGCGGTCGCTCCGCTAAAGCCGCCGCCCGCTTCATATCACAGGTCACATCGAGAATCCGTTTCCCGTCCGACTAAAGTGAGAACCCCCGCCTCCCGTCCAGCCTATTCTGAGAAATCCGCCCCCTTTCTGTCCATTCAGTTTGAAACCCGACAAGGGAGTCGTACACGAGGCCACGTGTTGGTGGTCATGTTGGCGCTCATCCTTCGGCGGGAATTAGAGAAACGATTGGTTGCCGGAGAAACGGAACCGGATCATGCGGTTTCCATCCTGAACGGCTGGACGTTGCTCCGTGAGCGACTCGGCACGCTGGATTTCTGCAGACTGCCCAGGCCCAATGCCATGCAACAAGAGATACTCGATGCTCTCGGGTTGGCTCAGCCGACGCGCTTGACGGGGGGCAGGAAAACAAAAAAGCGAAAGAAGGCTTAACATTATATATTCCAATTAGTTAAGCCTTGCCGTAGGCGCTACTTTCCATGGAAGACCCGATGGAGGGGGAGACTCATCTCGCCCTCGAATCCTCCCCCATCGAGATATCAAGGGCTTATCGCTATTCCGGTGAACGGTTACCCACGATGAGACGAGTGGATGAAAGGAGAGCCGGGGTAAATACCCATATGTCAAGCCTGACCTCGAGAGACCCGTGATGACACGTAACCGTAACCACCGTAACTGCCGTATCCATAGCCGCCGTATCCGCCGTATCCGTAGCCTTTGCCTTGCTTTCCGACTCGGTTGAGGACCACGCCCAGAAATTCGGTTGCGGCCATCGAGGAAGCCGCGGTGATCGCCAACCGGAGATCATCTTTTTTCAGATGGCCCTGTCGGGCTACCAGGATGATGCCGGCCGCGTAATTGCATACGATCGGCACATCGGGGAGTCCGAGCATGGGCGGGCAATCGAAGACGACGTAGTCGAACCTCGCTTTGACCTCGTCCATGAGGTCGGCCATGCGGTCGGATCGCAAAAGCGCGACGGGGTCCGCGACGAGCGGGCCGGCGGTCAAATAATAGAGCCCCTTGATGCCGTACGGCCGCACCGCGTCTTCCAGCCGGACGTCTTCCCCGCCGAGGATGCTCGACAACCCCATGTCGGCGTCGCCCTGTCCGAAGACCTTGTGAATCCGGGGCCGACGCATGTCCGCGTCGATGAGCAATGTCCGCTTGTCTCCGCCCGCATGCATCTTTGACGCCAGCGAGACGGAGATCAACGTCTTTCCCTCGCCGGGTAGCGAGCTGGAAACCGCAATATGTTTGAGCGTTGACGCGGGATGGGTCAGACCGATCGATGTGAGAATGCAGTTGATCGAATCGGCCATCGGAGAATTCGGCGCTTCGTGCGCAAGGAACTCATAGGGGGCTTCATGCAGGGCGCGGCGAAACTTGCCGTCCAATTGACAGAATTCGGGAACAATACCGAGAGTTGTCACTCCTAATTCATCCGTCACCTCACGGGGCCCCTCTACCGAATCCGATCTGACGTGAGCGACAACCACGGGAACGGCCACCGCCGCGACAAGAGCGAACAGGATCGAGAAAACGAGATTTTGCGAGATATTCGGGCGAACCGGCGCCGGATTGATTCGTGGCTTCCGCAATACGCTGACGTTATTTACTGCGGCGCCCCACTTCACATCAGCCTCATTCAACGCGGTCAGAACTTCCTCATAGGACTTTCGTGCCGTATCCACACGTTTCTTAAGAAGGGCGTGTCGTGTCTCGAGTACGTTCGCCTGTTCCATTTCCTTCTTTGTCTGGTCGATGGTATCCCGTATCACCGCTTCATCACGTTTCAGTGCCGCCAAAGCCCGGTCCGTCGCCTGCTTCTGGGATTCCCTAAGCTTTTCTTTGAGTATCTCCAATCGCTTCTGAATCTGAACAGCCGGCGGATATCTTGGGGAATACAGGGAAATCATCTTGGCGTACTCGAGCTCCAAGCCGGCGATATCCTCCTTGAGTTTGGCGACCAGCGGGTCCTGCCTCCCGCCCTGCGCGATCGTACCCTCTCTTCCGAGAGGCAACGACTCCGAGGCCCCGATTCTTTTCTTGTCTTCCTGCGCCTTCTTAAGTTTGTCCAAGGACTTGTTGAGGGTGGACAACAGTCGATCGATCCCCGCCTCGGTCTTCGACATGATCCCGTGTTTATTGGCGAACCTGATCAACTCGGCTTCCGCTTCCATAAGCCGATTCTCCGACTTCGTCAACTGCGTTCGAAGTCCGGTCCTCGCTTCTTCGATTTCAGCTCGGATAAGGGCCAGATTGCGCTGAAGGTAGAAGTCAATGAAGCTGTCGAGCAAGGATTTGGCCGTTTGAGGATCATAGGCCTCCAGCTTCAGATCGATCATATTGCTGCCTTCACGGCCGGCCCCGGGAATCTTCGCGACGGACAAGTGCTCCGCCAAATGTCCGAAGACCATGTCCGGGCCTGCGAACCGTTCGGACGTGGGGTCGGACCGATCCGACCTCTTCTCCACGTCCTCTCCGGTCAATTCCAGAAGGTTTGTTTTCAAGGTTTCCAGTCGGTTGCCCGCGGTGAGGTGTTCCGCGGGCCATTTCCACCCTCCCGGCCAATCGGCGAAGTCCTCAAACATGGAATCCGAACTCAGCAGCATAACCTCGCCGTCAACAAAAGCGGAGGGATGAGCATATTTCTTCGGACCGAGAGCGAAGCCGGCCTGTTGGAACGCTTCAACCACTTGAAGCACCGCCTCCGACTTGTACACCCGAGGCGTGCTCAGCGTATACAGCGCGCCCCCGAGAAAAACCAGTATGCATGAGATGAGCGCAAGCCTGCTTCGGGCGCGGATCATTTGCCAATAATCGCGCAACCCAATGCGCTTCTCCGGTTCGAGGCCGAGGGGGATATCGGAGTAAGGACCTCCCGGAGCGGGTTGGAATGGCGTGGGGTAGCCGCGGGACCGTTCACCGCGCGGGACGAGCGCTTTGTCCGCCTTTATGTAATTGTGGCCGCTGTTCTCTTCGTGGCTCATATTTGCACCCCGACGGGCCGGTGGAAAGGACCGCGGTAGCCGGCGCCGCCGTAATCCCCGTTTTCACACCGCACCCATTGCACGACACTCAGGGAGCGTCAACAGCCTATCATCTACCCGGCGCTCTTCTTCCGAGCCTATTCTTCGGCGATCGAGCGCGCTGCAGGCCCGGGACGTGGAATCCACGACAACCTGCGGTGTCCTTCCTCAATGATTAAGATACGCGAGATCAAGCGCCTTCTTCCTCCCCGCTCGTCTTGTACATTCGCGCTTGTCGACAACCCCTGCACCGTGTTGCCACCGTACGCGAACGTGACAAGTCGGTCAAGAAATTATTCCACGCCTCCGGCAACGAGGAGCGCTGAGAGCGAAAACTCACCCGGAGGGACTCAGCCGGCGCCGATTTTGCCCGGCGCTTCCTCATTCGAGCAACGACACCGGCGCGGGCACAAAGGTGAGCACAAACAAAGCGATCGCGGCCCAGCCGACCAATTTCCCGGGGTGGTCCGGCGGCGTATACGGGTCGACCGGCGCGGGATGCTTCAGGCCGAGAAAGAGAACGATCAGTCCAAAAAACAACCATCCCGGCCACAAGAAGACCCCGAGAGGAACGAGCGCGGCGAATACGCCGAACCCGATCAGGCGGGCGACTTTCGGGCCGAACAGGGCGTAGACCACATGACCGCCGTCCAACTGTCCTATGGGAAGCAGGTTCAGAGCGGTGACCAAAAGTCCGGCCCACGCCGCGATCGCCGTGGGATGAAACACGACGACGGTGTCCATGCTTTCGGAAAAACCGCCCCAGATCAGGTACAGGAAGATCTCCTGGATGACCGATGTGCCGAGAGCAAAACCCTGGAAGTCCGGATTGGGCGGCTTCGTTTCCGACAATCCCATCCCCAGCAGGAGAAGCGGTAATGCGGTCAAGCTTCCCGCAACCGGTCCCCATGCGCCGATCTTGATGAGCGCGGTCCGGTCGGGTATGGGAGAGCGAATCCGTATCAGGGCGCCGAACGTGCCGAGCGGAATCGGCGGCGGCGCGGGAATGAAGTACGGCGGGCTCACATCCATATTGTGCAAACGCCCCATTACGTAATGTCCCATTTCGTGGACCAGGAGGATGGTCATCAACGGGAGGGAGAAGACCCATCCGCTCAGGAAGTAGACGATCCACGAGTCGGTCGCGCGATTCACCAGGAATCCGCCCATGAGCGTTGTGGTGAACACGGTCACGATAAAAAGGACAATGTTGACGATATGCGGTCGTCGTCTGATGTGCCTTCGCAAATAACCGGGCATGGCCGGCGGTACCTTTCCGCATGTGCCGGATCGTCGGAGCTCCGTACGCCGGCGACAATATCAACACCGACAATTCCTCGTCTAAGATAGGTCGCCGGGCGTGCGGACGCAACCTCGGGATTGTCGTCAAAGGAGCGGCTTCCCTCAACCGTCGAGAAACTCGGCCGCCCGCGTCTCGGACCAGTATTCGTTCTTTTCATTGAACGCAATGAAGCCGCAATGACCTCCGTGATCGGGCGTCTCGAGATAGAGATGCGCCGAGTCTCGGGCTTCCTCGAAAGGATAGCACTCACGGGGGAGAAACGGATCGTCCAAAGCGCTCGCGAGCAATGCAGGGACCCGGATCTTCGAAAGATACGGCTTGGACGAAGCCTTTCTCCAGTAGTCTTCAGCGCCGGCAAATCCATGCAGAGGAGCGGTGTATCGACCGTCAAACTCCCTGAAGGTTCGAATACGCCGACAGGGAGTCGCGTCGATCGCTCCGGGCATGAGCGCGGCTTTGGCCTCGATCTTTGCGCAGAGCATACGGAGAAAGCGTTTCAGATAGATCCGGTTGGCCGGTCGTTCCAGCCAGGGCGCGCCGACGGTTAAATCGCACGGAACGGAGAAGGTCACCGCTCTGCTTATCACGTTGCGGGCGTCCGCGCCGCGCTCGCCGAGGTACTTCAGGATCATATTGCCGCCGATGCTGAATCCGACCAGTGCGATCGTCGACCGCCCCCCGGCGGCCCGCACGTGGGAGACCACCGTCTCCACATCGTCGGTGTCGCCGCTGTGGTACAAGCGGGCGAGCCGATTCGGTTCCCCTCCGCATCCTCGAAAATTGAAAACCGCCGCGTCCCATCCCTGACGATTGAGCGCCCGCGCCATCCCCTTCATATATTTTCGCCCGGAATCGCCCTCCAACCCGTGGAGTATGACCGCGGTTCGATCCGAACCGACCTCGGACCAATCCAGGTCGATGAAGTCCTCGTCAGGTGTCTCGATCCGTTCCCGTCGGTAGGACACGCCGGGAACCTTCCGGAACAGCGTAGGATAGATCGTCTGAACATGCGCGCCGCGAAAGAATCGCGGAGCTTGGTATGAGGACGGCTCAATAATCGGCATGATTTCGGCTCGAAGAGACGGAATAGACCCCGGTTCGGGACCGAGAAATCGGCTGGGGAATCTGCCGGACGATTAGGGATCGCGGGAACGGAGAGCACGCCCGCGATCGACGACTCACTCCCTATTCTCCCACTGGGTCAGAGACACTCCCGTCAGGCCCGTGACCGCCTCGAACCGCTCCGGTTCCATCGCAAGGTAGACGCCCTTGGCACGCGCGCAGACACGGCCTTCCGCGTCCGTGATTTCCGCCGAGAGGTTGACCCGATCGCCCTCCACCGAATCGATCCGACAGCGAACCTCCATGGCGCGCTCGACGAGCGCGGGGCGCTTGAAATCGACCGTAAGCGAAACGGTCACTCCCAAACGGCCCGTGACATGCGCGGTGGTCCATCCCATGATCTCGTCAAAGAGACCGCTCTGTATGCCGCCGTGAAGAATCCGCCCGAATCCCCGGTAGGTCGCCGGCGGAGTCCACAAACAGACCAGTTCCGGAGGATCGGTTTCCGTTTCGTAAAAGGAGAGGCCGAGCCCCGCCTTGTTTTCGGGCGAACAGAAAAAACATCCACCCTGACTGAATGGATTGTTCAACGGTTTCATAACATACGCTCCTCAAAACCTCCACAATCGAACCGTCAGCTTAACCGATTTGCCGTGCGACAACGTAAGAAAAAACGTAACCGTTCACCGGGATAGCGACAAGCCATTGATATCTCGATGGGGGAGGCTT
>CAYLRL010000146.1:0-7462 GCA_964385875.1 uncultured Syntrophales bacterium | reverse complement strand
AACAAGGTCGGCTTTTCCACCTTAATCCCCTGTCCAGATTCTGGGGTCCATTATAGACTTCCTTTTCACACGGGCTCCCTGGTATCCCAAGAAGCACATCACTTTCTCGGACATGCTTGCCGCGGCCGGGAGAAGTCACATGACCCAAAGAATTTTGGTCGAGCCCTGTCAGACGCAGGACCTACCGAAATTCAACGTCGCGCTCGACGCGCCGACCGGATTGCCGCCAAAGGGCGAAACTATAGTTTCAAAGCCAACAAGACAGAAATCATGTCCGCTTTCACTTTTCAATCAAGGTGCGCTCTTCCGCGAAGATATGCCTCATAACCGGCGGGGAACCCATCGCTGACCCGTCGAAAGCCGGAGGACAAGAGAAAACCGACCAAGCCCTTGTCATCTTTGTGATCTCGGCGGTGAAAGACGATGACTCTAAGGTTCAGCTTTCGAATGGCCTCCTCAAGAATGGGCTTGGCGGCAGAAAACGGCACCTTCCCTTCAACGAAACTCTGCAACCCAAGCCGAATACCGATTTGCTCGGATTCGCCGTACGATTTAAGAGGCGCAAGATAGTGGGATCTTGCAACCACCGGATCAGGGTGTCCTCTGAACGTGGGGATCCACACGGCGACCGCACGAGGGGCCAGGGCGGAAGCGCCTCTCTCGGTCAGACCGTTTATCAATCCGGCTATCCGATACGGCTCATCGGGTACCTTCAAGCGAGGCCAATCGATCGCGGTTCGGTTGGATTCGGAAAAGGTGTAGCGGTCCGGAACCACGGCCGCAAAGGTGAGGACAACGCATGCGTACAGTGCCGGACCCGGGCGAGAACTCAATAACGAAAAAACGCCCAAGAGGGAGGCGAACATGATCGCAGAAAACAGCGGCAGCGGAACAGCCCAGAATAATCTCCAAACCGTGTCACGACCCAAAATGCGCTGAGCCCAATAATCGTTCATGACGAGAGGGTTGAGCAGCAGGGTGAAGAAAGCCGGCGAATACCCCAAAAGAAAACTTCTGCTTCCCCGATTAGGCGCGGTGGACCACCCCGCCATGAGCGCGACGAGCCAGATGATCTGAAAAGAACCGTCACCCAGGACCTGCGCCATGTTCGTCGCAGGGTCCTTGCACGCTCGCCGCACCTCATCCGCCCATCGAATAAGTGTCTCCGGGCCTGAAGACTGCGAAATCAACCAGCCCGCGGCGAGCGGGTATGCTATGGTGAGCAAGCCCAGAGCAGGAATGTGCGCTTTCTCTCGCCCGTGACTGCATGCTGCGAAAGCCAAAACGACAACGACCGGGGCCAAGTACACGCCATTGACGCTCAGCCCCACCACTGTGATGACCGAGAGCGCAAGGACAGACCAGGTCTTGGGCGACGGCCTGAGGATATACTCCGTAGCGAAGGTAATCAACAACGGAATCGCGCACGTCACAAGGACGGCTTTTCCCTGGAAAATCCTCACGAAGCCGAAGTTCCCGTATCCCCTGTGGGTGTCGCCATTCAAGACCAGGATCAGGAACCAAGTGACCAGCGCGGGGAACCAGATCTTTGGAGCCGTCAATTTCAGGAAGCGCGCGGCAATCACGGCCGCCGACAGCGAGAACGCGGCCGGCAGAACCATGTGCGCCGTTGAAATAGGGGTGAAACCGCTGACCCAAGAAATTGCGGCAACAAGGGGCTCCAATGAATGGACCCGATATCCGGCGAAATGAATGGGGGCGTCGAGCAAGGTGTGCATCGTGTCTCTCGACGACAAAGCTTGCCTCGGGAAGTCTAATGCGCTCACGGCGAGATTGACGTAAAAAGAATCGTCCGCGTCCGGTCGATGCGCGACCAGCGTGAACGTAAGACACGCCGTCCCCACGACGGCGATTCCGACCATTTCCCTTGAAGAGAAGTGCGGAGGGCGCATCCCGACGCCGCGTGTTCGGTGAATCCATACGTAGCTCGTCAACAGATACGCGGCTCCCAACAGCCAAAAAAGGAGGTAGTTGCCGGTCTCCGAATATACGACGGCGATGCAGAACGCCGGTATAATCGCCGCGAAGCGCGACGCGTCGGAGGACAAGCTTCCAACGGCGTCGCTCCCATCGAACGTCGTCCCGGGCGCACCGGCCTTTTCCTTGACAAGAAAGAGCGTCAAAGGAATAGACACCAACGCCGAAAGGCCGAGCAAACCCGGTAAGATACCGCCCCCCAAGCCGGCAAGCACGCTCAGGTGAATCAGCAAGGTCCAAAGTCCCAGGAAGGACACAAGACCTACACAAACCAGTCGGCACACATCCATGACAATACCGTCTGAAGCAAAACAACCGAAGATTTACTTAGCAGATTCTCCGCTTCCAATCAATGGCACGGGGGCCAAACCGCTCTTTATCCGACACAATTCAGTCAGTGGCTCGTCCACAGAGAAGCGAAGGGGGCATGAAGGGGTCAGGCTTGCCATTCGGTTACTTATCGCAGCACTGCTCTGGCCACGGCACGCAGAGCCCGGATTCATTGTCCGGGCGCGATCGACCATGTCCACAGGGGACGCAGGAACGGCGGCCGGGATATCTTCCCTGACGAGTCGGACGGGACTCGTCTCTACGGTCCGTCGGCTTGAAGGCAAACTGTCCCTGACCGAGGTCGACATCCGATAACGCCCTGATCTCCGCATCCTCAGTCAAGAGCTTACGCGTCTCCGCATGTGTGCGGCGCCGAATCTCCGTCCGGCGGGCGAGCATGAGAGAACGAAGAAAGATCTGGGATAAATGCCCATAGGTCAAGCCCGTCCTCGCGAGACGTTACTTACCCCGCTTCAGCTTTTCCGCTTCCACAAAATCTTTCAAGATTTTTTCCGCTTCTTTCCGCAGGACGGGTCCACGGATCTCGACGCGCTGGTCGGGCAGCTTCGTCATGTTCGTAAGGCCTATTTCCTTGTAACGGGGGACAAGGTCTACCAGATAACTCTGCGGCGCGCCGTACACTACCACGCTGATTCCGGTAAGGAAAATAAGGCCACTGCACATGGGGCACGGTTCGCTGCTGGTATAGAGCGTGTAGCCCCTGAGCGTCTTGACCTTCAGATCGCGAAACGCCTTGTCAATCGTGTTGATTTCAGCGTGGTGAGAGATTCTCTTATCGGTGAAAACAGTATTCTCCGCTCGCACGACGATTCGGTCATCTTTGACCAATAGAGCGCCGAACGGATAATTCCCGTGACGAACAGCCGACCGGGCAAGTTCCAAAGCTGTCGCCATGAAGAATTCATCGCGCTTCCGTTCATCCGCCGGGATTTGGTTCTGACCGTATGCCGGGCAATTGATGGATGCAACGCAGAGCGCTGCAAGCAATGAAACGTATACGATACAGCTTCTTCTAACATCCATGACAAATACGTCGGTCCTCCCCATAAAAAGTGTTGCAGAGGCGATTTCCTTGACCGGACGCCGGCGACTTACCGTCGTCCCGTGGAAAAGAATGCTCCGTGTCCTGCTTGTAGAGCCTACGTCATCGTCCTCTCAGCGGTCAAGCATTCTTTCAGTCAGCTTTCCAGCGGAAAACAGCTTGGCAATGCCCTACCAAGGAAATATGGAAGCCGCTCGTTTTGCACTTCAAGACTTCTGATCTTCTGATATGAGCCCTGGGACTGGAGGTGGACGCCGGCTAATCGTTCAACTCACACCGGTAGAGAAGAAGAAGCAGCGGAAGAGATTCACGGCCGGACAGAAGCCGGCAATCCTGAGGAAATGGGAAGCGACAGGACAAGGCGGCCTCGAATTGAGGCCCCCCTGCTCGGCAAGGTGAGGTCAATTTAAGCCTCCATTGAAAAGCCACCCCAAAGACGTCCGGACAAAGGCGTCATCATTTTGACGAACCCTTGATCGGTACGCGAAATCGTACGTGATTTTGTGGAATGACGGGGGATAATTAGGCCCGTCCATCGGCGCCCCCCGGCTCGGTTTTCTGGGACTCAAAATCCCCGGGCGCGGTCGCGGTCGCGGCGGTCAGGGTTCGTGCTCCGGCCCGTTGCGGGGGAAGTAGCTGAGAACCGGCTTGCCTAACGCGTGCCACAGCAGCGCCTCGATATAACCGCTGAAAGAGACGCGTTGCTGCGAAGCTCGCTCGCGCGCGAGGTCCACGATCGTTTGGTCAACCGTGACGGTGATACGCTCGTAATCTCGGGTCTTTGCACGTCCCGATTCAGGTGGCAGATCAATGGACGATGCAACAGTTGCACCAGTATAACCATCACCAGCGATGTCTCGGAAAACGGCTTCGGCAATGGCCCTAATGCGCGTATCGAGGTCCTCGGGTAACGCGGCATGTTCGGCGCGTCCGGGTGTCTCGTCAGTCGGTTCCTCGCGGTGAGTCGTCTCGTGCGTCGGCGTGTCGGACTCGTCGGCGGGTTGCGAATCCTCAATTGGTCGGTCCGTCTCAACCGTCTCGGGTGACTGTTCCTACTGGTATAACGCGTTATAAAGATCGATCTGACCTTTCTCGGGTTCGGCCTCAAGTGGCCATAATCCCCGTTTTTTGCAGGTGTTCAGTAGCCGTGAGCGTTGCGAATCATCAGGACGGACGATCATCATAGCGCGTTGTTCGTCGGCGGCATCATCGAGCCCCTCACCCTTGGCGCGGTTGTACTCGTTCCAGGCCGATTGCAGGATGTCCCCGTATTTTTCGAGGTACCTTTCGTTGTTCATCGGCATTTCAACAGGATCCTTTCAGTAGCACAACCCAGTATAACTGTTACACTGACCTGGCGATGCGGTGCACTTGAGTCGCTGTGAAAGCCGTCCCCTTCCGTGTGCGCGCACCCTCGGCCGTGACCGTTTCGGCAATTCGGCGCAAGGACGTTCCCGTGGCCTTCAGGTCCTTTATTCGAGCGGTCATCGCCTGCTCGTCGGGGTTCGGTATGAGTTCCCCGTTGATTACCTTCCATCCATACCGAGGCTGTCCACCAATTTTCTCGCCGCGCTCGCGTTTGCGATTCAACGCTCGCTTGGTCCTCATCGAGATAACCTTGCGTTCGCGTTGGTTCAAGCCGGCTCGGATGAATCGCATAAATTCGTCGTCAACGGAATCAGCCGCAAGAGAGCCCTCGGTGACGCTCAAATACGCCACCTTGCGCTTGAGAAAGAGCTTCTCGATTTGCAATGACTCGATACCATCGCGGCTCATGCGATCCGATTTGTACACGATCACCGCTTCAACGGCCTGTACTGCCGGCCTCGCTTCGATTGTGGCCCGGATACACCATTGTCAACCTCGATACCTACGAGGTCCAACCCCTCACGGACGGCGTACTTCTCAATTTCGGCGCGTTGATAGTCGAGGGAGACGCTTCCCTCTTCGTCCTTGCTGATTCGTGCGTAACCGAGTGCTCGGCGCAATGTCCGTCCTCCTGTGTGATCGTTGTAACCAGTGAAACCGGAGACCGTCAAGCGTGTCAAGTACGGTGTTCAACCAATTCAATCAGGGCGTCTTTTTGTGTCCAACGGCGCTCGCAGTCTGCGCATGCCGGTTATACCACGGCGGTCGTGTACACAGTATCGACCGGTTATTTTTTTCGCCGCGCTCAACAGAAACGGCCTCCGTCGCACGACCCGCGCGGCGTCTAGGAACGCGCGTGTTCCTCGTTCCGCGAGCGTTCGCCGGAAGCTGTCGAGCGGACTCAACGTCGTCGGACTCATAGCGCCCCCCGGACGGACGAAGTTCTTCAGAGCGTTCCGCGCGGAGTCGAGGTTCAGGTCGAATCCTCTCTCCCGTACAGGTCCTGGAAGCGAACGATGTCGTCTTCGCCCAGGTAAGCGCCCGTTTGCACCTCAATAAACTCGACCTGTTTCGGACCCGGATTTTCCAACCGATGCGGCGCTCCCGCCGGGATGTACACGGATTGATCCTCGGAGAGTGTCCGGATCTCATCGCCTACGGTGACTCGAGCGAGTCCGCGGACAACGACCCAATGTTCGGCCCGGCGCCGATGCAGCTGAAGGGACAGACTCGACGCCGGGTTCACCGTAATCCGTTTGACCTGATAGCCTTCGCCCCTCTCGAGTGTTTCGTAACCCCCCCAGGGTTTTCCGACGAAGCGGTGGCTGTGGGTTTGCTCACGATTCTCCCGCTCAAGTCGACCGACCACATCCTTGACATCTTGGACGCAATCTTTGCCGGCGACCAGCACTGCGTCCGCGGTCTCGACCACAACGACGTTGTTCACGCCCACCGCAGCTACGAGACGACGCTCAGCCCGCAGGTACGAGTCCTTGACATTGAGCGCGGTCACATCGCCGTGTATAACGTTTCCTTCGCCGTCACGCTCACTGATCTCCCAGAGCGATTTCCACGAGCCAACATCACTCCATCCCACTTCGATCGGGACCACTGCGCCGATCTTCGAGTCCTGCATAACCGCATAATCGATGGAATCGGCCGGGCACGCCGAAAAGGCCTCCGGGTCGAGCCGGATAAAGTCGGGCCCGCGCGCGGCCCGCCCCATCGCTTTTTCGCATGCGCCTACCATCTCGGGCCCGGACCGTTTCAATTCCCGAAGAAACGTTGACGCTCGGAAGAGAAACATCCCGCTGTTCCACAGGAAGTCTCCGCATTCCACGTAGCTTCGAGCGGAGGGCGCGTCGGGTTTCTCATAGAATCTCGACACTTTTCTGACTTCTTTACCGTCGAGCCTCTCACCGACTCGGATATAGCCGTATCCGGTCTCGGCTCTCTCCGGCCGAACGCCGAAGGTGACCAGAAAGCCGTTTTCCGCGAAAGGAGCCGCTACTTCGACGGCGTGTTGAAATCCCGGTACGTCGCAGATCACGTGGTCGGCCGGCAATACCAACATAAGCGGATCTTCATCTGTCCGCAGACACTCCAAAGCCGCCACCGCCGCTGCAGGAGCGGTATTACGGCCGACGGGCTCGAGGATGATCCCCCTCGGCGTCAAATCCAGGTCTTGGAGTTGTTGAGCGATCAAGAAGCGCAGATCTTCATTGCACACGATCAGCGGCGCGGATATGCCCGCGACGCCGGAAACTCGATCCACCGTTTCCTGAAACATCGAACGGGCGCCGACAAGCGCCAACAGCTGCTTCGGACAGTGCTTTCGGGAAAGGGGCCACAGCCGGCTGCCGACGCCGCCTGAAAGAACCACAGGAATCACCCTCGGCACGCTTTCCATCCTTTCACTCCTGCGCCGTCCGATAAAAGGCTCCGAAGCTGCATTTCGACCATCAGGACTCTCGCCGTCAGCTCTTACCATAGAGGCCGCTCAAGCGCAACAGATCCCTCGCCCCGGAATCCACAGCCTCACTGCGAGTGGGGTTCGGTTCAGGGGTCTGTCGGGACCTTTTCTGTGTGCCGAGACCCGGCCGGCGGGCACGTCCAAGGTCGCGGTCGCTCCCGTAAGCCACCGCCCTTTTCTCGTAATGGTTCACCGGGCTTGAGGCGGCTCTGCGCCCGGTGAGGATGGAG
>CAYLRL010000145.1:1887-7503 GCA_964385875.1 uncultured Syntrophales bacterium | reverse complement strand
GACGTCCACCCGATCCGCCGGGACGCTTCGGCAACCAAGCAGGCCGTCTCGTTGACGACCAAGTAGGCGGTCGCACTCGGTCCCGGATTCGTCGGTTCACTGACGCCGTGAAAGTAGCTGGTCAGAGTCTTCATGAAGCCCCCTCGGCTCATAGTCGCCGCAACGTTCAAGACCGGATTCGCCTCCGGTGTGTTTCGAGCACACGTCCCCTGTCCTCCGGTGGGTGCATCCACGGCACCCCGTTTCAAGGATGTACGATCTCAGGTAGTCGAGAAGCATTGGTCTCCCCCACACAGATTTGGTGAAGGTTGGTGAAGATAGAATCGATCTTCACCACCATCTTCACCACGGTCAACTAGCCGAAATCTCGCACTCTTATTCTTAATTGGTGAAGATGGTGAAGATAATAAATAATACACCCTCGCGTGGGACACGGTGCGTGTGATGAACGTACGCACACACTCCCGGATTATAAAAAGGGGCATTTCCTGGAAAACCTTCACCATCTTCACCAAACCGCCTAACATGCCGGCATCTCAGTATAAAGTGGCGGTGAAGATCGAAATTGATCTTCACCAACCTTCACCATCATTGTCCTGCAATCGGATCGTGTAATGCGCCTTTCGGCTCCGCCCTTCGTCCTTTTCGATCTCAAGCCCCGCCCTCCGTATTGCTGCCGCATCTGACGAAAGCCGCTTCCCGAGTGCAACCGGCGAACTGATCGGAAGGTTGATGCTGAATTCCTTTGCGATTGCTTTCATGCCCATGAACAGGGCTCGTGATTCGGCCCCCTCTATCGTCCATTGGTCGGCGAATTCGATCCCATATCGATCAGTGAATTGATCTTTAGCGGAATCATCCCGCAGGCACACCCGGCGCCACTTGTCGAAAAGCCCAAGCAGACACGTTGCAATGGGGCTCCCTTCACTTCCGGTGAAGATCGAAGTCTCATCCTGCGTTCTGATCCACCTGCGGAAAACGTCATCCAAACGGGTCAACCGCTCCTCGACGATCTCATCCGGCGCGCCTGCGATGCTCACGAGATACATCAGTGCGATGTAGTCGTTTGCCCGGCGTTTTGCGTGCCCCTTCATCTCGGTATCGAGCAAAGCCTTTGCCCGGTGGAGGTCTCCCCGCTGGATCATGGCGAGTACTCGGCTCGTAATCTTGAAAATCCATGAAAGTATTTCATTACGATGGGATCGCAAGTCGGCGAGTACGGTGTTTTCCACGTAGCCGGCGCCCTGCATGAAATCGGATGAGAACGTCACGGTGAACGTGCGAGAGAGAATTTCACTGAATTCAGCGCCTACCGGATCTATACCGCAGGTGACGACAAGGCTTCGCGGCGTTTCAACCACGGTTCCCGAATCCGTGTCGGCCTTGCGTTTCTCTTTTGCCCCCCCGGTTGCGGTTATGAGAAGGAAATCGATAAGTTCCGGCGACGCCTGCGCGGTCTCCAGGTTATCCCAACACTGGAGGGGGTTGCGCTCCGCGTCAGCAAACGCGGCGGCGGTCGTGGTTTTCTTTTGTATGGGACGACCATAAATCACCGTGGATAGGTCCTTCTCCGCCTTCGTCTTACCGCTCCCGGCGTCGCCGTCAATGCGGAGGATCGGCCGAGTGCTTGAGAAATCGAGAAGGAGAAAACTCGCCATCCACGTGAATATGACAAATTGATCGATGGGGGCGCACGCCATGGACTTCATGAAATAATCAAGGATGAATCCGCATCCTTCCTGCAGGTCTACATCCTCGATGTATTCAATTGGCGCGATCTTATCGGATGGGGCCAAGAGGATGCCTTCGGGATTGTCGCCGTTCGGGATAAGCTCCACGCCCGTGGGACTTATCTTTACGATTTCATGCCGATCGTTGTTCAAATTGAAGTAGATGCAGTTGTGATCGAAGTCGGTGAAGCTCCATGTAAGCGCATCGAGTATCCGGCCATGCGCAACGGCCAGGTGCCGCAGCCCCTCCGCGATCGCCCGTCCCATAGGACTGGTCTGAAGAAGCCCGGCCTCTCGGAACAGGAGACTTTCAAACGCGCCCTTCTGGTGACGATCGCGGCTGTTCAGCCAATACGTCTCGTTGCGGAATGACATGAACGGCTCGTTCGTTCGCGTCCGGTAAAATTGTGCGCCGTTGTCCCGTAGCCACCTAAGCGCAGCTTTCGATACTTCTGCATAATCGACTGGCGCATCCATGTCCGCATACGTTGCTCTGACTTCATCGATGGCCCCCCGAAGGCCGTTATCCTCTTCACCATCGGTATCGGCGGTCCCCTGGATCACCTGCAGCCGGCTCTTCTTGATCCCCCGTGAGAGCTGGGGCCAGATACTCCCCCGTCCCGACGCGCTCTGCTTTGCTTCCTGAAACAGCGCCGGCGTATCACGTTCCGCTTGAGCCAACGCATTCAGGAGCAGGGCGTCTTCGAGTACTGACGGATCTCGCTCTTCAAGGCGCGGGAGGGCGGCCCGAATTATCGCCTCTTGACCGGCGCTGAGCCGGACGCGGCGCTGCGGGTAACGAGTGTTGCTCTGAACAATCCGCTCGACTTCCCTTCCGGGCAATGGCGGATCAAACTGTGCGTTCGCGCCATGAGCCAAAGTCAAGATTTCGGCACTGCCTAACCCCCGATCCTTCCAGTCGCGTACGGCCTCGGCTAAGCGATCGTTCCGTTCACCTTCCGAGACACCCTTGAAGATGTTCGCTCTAGGCGCTGCCTTGGTCGGTTCCGCGCCCTGCTCCGGCCCGCATATCAAGTCCAGCAACCAGTCAGGGGGATCGGCAAACGGGATATCGTCAGGGTGAGAACTCATCTCCCACTCGTAATTCGCACCGGTATAGTGGCGCGAGCCCGCCCCAAGCACGTAGTTGCCGTCCCCGCGCAGATCCACGTTTCGCCCCAACGCGTGCGCCTTGCCCGAAATTCGACGGTCTCCCGGGTGACGGAAGAAGATGTGGCGGCCGCGGCCCGTTTGGCATTCCGGCGTCTCTGGAAGCGGTCCGTGTTCGTCAATGAGGGTTTGCAGGGTCTCTTCGCCGAGGCTATCATCTACATCGATGCAGAACAAACCGGACTCTTTGCCCATTGTGAGCCCAATGTTTGCGCGAGGGTGCTCTTTCCACCACGCCCGAATTTGGTGCTCATCGGTGGTTGCGGCCCTATGCCATCCATGCAGAATCGGGTGCTTTCCCCTCTGCTTTCCGGTACAGTCGGGTCTTCCGCACAGGCATTCGCCCTCATCGTTAACTCCCGACACAGGATGAACACGGATTCCGCGACGGGCGTGCTCAAGCGCAGCCTCGCAAAGTTGGGAGAGATTCTCAACTTCAGGGTTGACAGCATTCGGTAATTCAGATATAGCCATATTTGTTTCCTACCGTAAATTCCAACCGACCGAACTCGCGCCTCGCCGTGGCCAGGCGAGGTTTGTTCTCAGCCCCGCAGATTCTCCATCCACTCGACGATATCCGGCCAGCGCCACCGTTTCACACCGGCCGCGTCTCGCCGATAATTCGGGAAGTCCGGCGCCCAGGTGTTGTGCTCCCATTCATCGATCGGAATGCCGGTGTGTCGTTCAAGATCGGCGGCGCTTAATAAATCCACTCGCCGCGGATCCCAGTCCGTGTAGGTCGAATAGGCGGCCCCTCTCACTTGCAGTTCGTCCTCGATCTCGCCGTCAATGAGTAACGCCAAGTTCATCATTTAACGCAAACCTCCGGGGGCAGGTCGCTGACGGGGGTCAACAGACTTTCTCGATCCCATTCGCTCCCGAAGATCCGCCTCAGCGCCTTCAGTTGTTGGTCCGTAATTGACGAGCGGTGACCGCGTTCCAGTTGCGAAATGACCGTGTAGTGGCACCTGAGCTTGATGGCGAGATCCATCTGACTCAATTGCCTCTGCCGTCTGAGAAATTCAAGATGAGTCATGAAGTACCTCGTATGGGTTCCTGTGGGAACCAGCTGTTACAAAAAAAATCAACCCTCGCCTTCGGGAACGATCCCGTCTACTTTTTCCGTCCACGCGTCACGCAGCTCTCGGGACCGGAATAGACCCAGATTGTTCGAAGCGATGGAGTAAAGGTGATACACGTCGATTTCCAGACGAGAAATTGTCACCGTGGACACTCCCTCTCTTGTGTCTACTCGGAATGGCGTCGGGTGATATTGCTCATCCCAAGGGATCTCCTCAAAAAACTTATAGTCGGGGCGAAACTCAATCGTGAAGTACGTCTCGCCTCGATTCCGACGCGCCACCTCATTCCGATCCGGGTAACGCTTTCGACTCAGAATGACGTCCACATAGCAGTTGAAATCATGTTTTTCGTAGAAAGATGGGGCAAGCTGGATGTCTTGGATGGGATTTTCCTCCTTGGGAAGCTCGAAGAAGCGCTGATTTTCAGGAATCGGGCTATAGGTGACCTTCACGCGTTCAGGTGACGTCCCCGAGTCCTTGAGCGCCCCCAACTCCGCGATCTCGTGATGGACGGCTATATGGACAAGTTGAGCGAGTGAGAAGGTGGTCGCGCTACCTCGCCCTCTACCCCGGGTCATGTATGGCAAGAGACCTGCGTCAACGCGCTTGAACAACGTCGTCCCGGCGATCCAGTGGAACGCCTGATGAACGTGGCGGCTTGTAAAAGCTCCATGAGTCATAATAGGAACCATAGTAGTCCCTGCCGGAGTCCTTGTCAAGATATTTTTCTATTTAAAGAGTCTTTTCGCTCAAAAGTCCCGTTCAGAGCGCAATATCTCCCTGGCGCGCTTCGCGTCGGGTCTCGACCATGCGGTGGGAGTGCGGATCAGGCCGCTTCACTCTTTCGGAGGCGGGCGGCGGCGCGGTCCATCTCCTGGGCCGTCTTCCAGAATTCCCGAGCAAATTTCAATAGGGTGCTTTCGGTCCACCGGGCGGCGATCTCTCGGGATTCGCAAAAGATGAACGGAGCATGGCGGACGCTCAGCGCGCAGATGCTCTCCCACGCTGCGGTAGGGTGCACCTGGGCGTCGTACCGGCCCCCGATGATTTGGGACGGGGAGCACTCGCAGACCACGTAAAACCGATCATAGCTCTTCGCCTTCGCCAGTTCGCGCTCGAAGCGCGCCCGGCCGCGGGTGATGCTTTGAAGTAGGTCCGGGAGGCTCTTTCGCTCGATTGCAATGCGGGTTTCCAGGGCAAGGACGGAATAATCTCCGGCGGAAAGGCCGCTCACGATGCTGGGCGCCGTGAACGCGTACGGCCGCTGCTCCCGCGAGTCGATCACGATCACTGGCTGCGGCGGCTTACTCCTGCTCATTGCCGTACGGCTCTTCTTCGAAGGATAGCGACGGCTTACCGAGGCCATTCCATAGAAGCGCCTGCATCATCTCGGACGCGCTCAGTCTCAGGCGGCGGCGCTCTTCGGTAAACCGATCCATAAGCGCCTTGTCGATGCGCGTTCCGGGCATGGTGGTCATCTGGCCGGCGCGCTTCCTCTTCCCCGGAACCTTCGGCCGTTCGGGGGGCATCTCCATCGCAGTGTTCGCAGGTCTCGCAATCACGGACTTCATCTCCTCTCGGATGAGCCGGCGGATTCCCTCACGCCACTCGTTCGGTATTTCTGATTGCGAACC
>CAYLRL010000145.1:0-1787 GCA_964385875.1 uncultured Syntrophales bacterium | reverse complement strand
CTGCGAATGTTGCGAGTCTTGGGGCTCGGCCGTCGCGGTCTCCGTGGTGTGCGAAGACTGCGCACGTTGCGAAGTCTCAGCGCTGCTCGATTTCCCTTCGCCCGGTTGCGAATCATGCGAAGCCTGGGCCATCTTCTTCTCGGCGCGCTGGTATCGTTTCCGTACGGCCTGTGCGCTCGCCTCTTGGTATCCCTCGGCGGTCAGGTCCGCATATACCCGGTTCCATGCGTCCCGTTCGCCCCTGTGTTTCTCATACGCCTGGGCGATCTTCTCGTGGGGGGCCCTTCCCTTGGTCTCCATTCCCTTCCTCTCTTCCCCGGCAAGCCACTGCTCGGCGCGTCGGCGGCGCTTGGCGTTCATGGTCTTGAGCGTGCGGACCAAATCCTGATAATCGGGGTCGGCCCGCAGCGCTTCGTCAATGTGGTCCGGTTTACGCGGCTTCCTGCTCAATCGTCCGTATGATCCTTTCAACGGCGGTCTTCGTGAACGGGCGGCCCTTCCGGTTCACACATCCATCATCCGCCAGGGCCTTCACGATTCGACGGATACTATACTTTTTTCTGCGAAGCCGGCGAACCTTTGCAATCACCCGCTGCTCCTCGGCGTCGGGAATGAGTTCCCCGGCGACATGCCGGTATCCGAACGGGGCTTCCCCACCCGTGAACTTGCCCTGTTCCTTGAGCCGTTGCATGGCTGCGGCCGTGCGCTCTCCGATGAGTCGCCTTTCCATCTGCGCCAAGCTCGCCATGAGGGTGAAGAAAAACTCGCCGATCGCAGACTGTGTGTTCAGCTGCTCCGTGATGCTATGAAGGGCCTTGCCCGCTTTGTTGAGCCGTTCCGCCACCGTCAGCGCGTCCGTGGTCGAGCGAAACGCCCTGTCGAGCTTCCAACACACAAGCCCGTCGGCGTCCCCGGCGTAAACCGCCTCAAGCGCCCGCTGGAATCCCGGGCGGCCCGTTATGTTCTTGGCGCTGATGCCCCGATCCTCTTCCGCTCGTACAAGCTCCAGGTCGTTCAGTTCGCAGTACGCCTCGATTTTGTGGCGCTGAAGCTCCAGGCTCAGGCCCTCTCGGGATTGTTCCTCCGTGGAGACTCTGCAGTATCCGACCACCTTCCTCTTCATGATGCCCTCCCGCTCGATTCGGTTATCGCAAGGTTCGCACAATCAGACATCTGTTGTCAAGCAAAAGTTTCGCAAGATTCGCAAAAAACCGTATGAACCGCTTATGATGGCGGTCGTCGTGTCTAAGGGTGTCCACCGAGCGAGCCCACTGTGGACAGTTTTCCGGAGAAAACCGTGTTACGCCCCCGGATCACCCTCGCAAGTTCGCATGGTTTGTGAGGTTCGCAGACCGCCAATCCTGGGCGATTCTGCCGGGATCTCAGCGTTGCCCCGCCTTGGCCATGCCGAGACCTTGGCCGTGGATGTCCGGCCTGTGGATGTGCGCTCCCGGCGTCTGGCGGGGGAAGTCCGGCGGGGGATTGGAATACGGTGGGATGTTTAGACGGGGAAAGCCGACCCCGGCCGTGATGGTCGACCGGGCGGGCGAAGCGAGCACGCGCCCGAACCGCCAACTAAGTTGACACCTCAGGCGCTCGAACGGGAGGCGGCATTATCCGGTCAAGCTCCCAACGCTTCATCTTCCCCTTGTGAATTCCGCCACCATGAGCGCCACTTCGGCAATGATGAGCGCCCAGTAGACTACATTGATGAATGTGTCAAGCATCGGTCACCTCACCTTTTTTGACGGTGGTGTGCGAGCCTCTCAAAACGTCGAGCCGCCTCC
>CAYLRL010000144.1:0-7576 GCA_964385875.1 uncultured Syntrophales bacterium | reverse complement strand
TCTCGGCTTGAATTGAGTCCGGCATGAGGGTACTGGGGTTAGGGTCGGACTCTTTTTATTTCGAACTCCGGCTTTTCGCCTTCCGACTCTTCACCATCATCTCAATCTTGGGACGCTTTCAATTTTCCGCAACACGGGGAATCGCCTCGATACGCCCAAAATCGCGCAGAGCGGAAAATCCGCGGAACGCTCACGACATTTATCACAAATTATCCAAAGGAGCCGAGAATTCATACAAAAAACCTCGACATCGTCTTGACAATTCAGCTATCTATATGGTATTATGGATCAACCTACCAGCCTTGCGGCTGAGCATGGTCGAAAACCCGGTGCTCCCGCCTAACCCCGCCCCGGGTTTTCATTTATGCATTTGCAGGCGATCCAATTCCCTTATCACGAGCGTTTTTTCAAGAATCCCCACTCATTCACCGCACGCACGCGCGATAGTAGTCGATGCTCGCCTCGAGCCCCTCCCTCATACCGATCTGAGCGGTGTAGCCGAACTTCTCCGTGGCACGGGTTGTGTCCGCGCGGGAATGCAAAACGTCGCCCGGCCTCGGGGGGTCGAATTGCGGCTTCACATCGGTGTCGAGGAGATCCTGAAGAATGTCGAGGAGTTCCAGAAGCGTAAGCTGCCGGCCCGCGCCGATATTGTACGCGGCTCCCGCGGCGTCCGCCGGGGCGTCGAGCGCTAGGAGGTTGGCTCGGGCCACGTCTTCGACAAAGGTGAAATCACGGCTCTGGGTTCCGTCCCCGAAGACGATCGGCGGCTTGCCCGCCAGCAGTCGACTCACGAAACGCGGAATCACCGCGGCGTACCCGGACGCGAAATCCTGACGCGGTCCGTACACATTGAAATAGCGGAGCCCTATTGTTTCAACGCCGTAAAGGTCGTGAAACAGCCGCGCGTACGCCTCGTTTACCTGCTTGGTGAGCGCGTACGGCGAGAGCGGTCTCCCTTCGTCCCCTTCCCGCTTCGGCAGTTTGTCGTTGTCGCCGTACACCGACGATGACGAGGCGTACACCACTCGGCGGATACCCAGGGTTCGCGCGGCGAGGAAGACGTTCAGCGTGCCGTCCACGTTGGTGAGATGCGTGGATTCGGGATCTTCCACGGATCGGGGCACGCTGCCGAGCGCGGCCTGATGAAGCACCGCGGAGCACCCCTCCATTGCCGCGGTGACCGTGGCGAGGTCCCGTATATCGCCTTCAATCAGGTCGAAGCTCACAGCCGGCCTGTACCGCCCGCCGCCCAGACGTTCAAGATTCTCTCGTTTGCCGGTGCTGAAATTGTCGAGCACGCGCACGCGATCGCCGCGATCGAGCACGGATTCCACCAGCCGGCTTCCGATGAATCCCGCTCCTCCGGTTACCAGTATGGGCGCGTGAGGTTGATGGTCGGTCATGCGGGGCTCCCTTTGCGATGAGATTCGATCCTGACGAGATCTTCCAGTTTTCATGGAAGTGCGTATAAAGTCAACGTGGCCGCGGAGCGAACTCCGCTGCACCCTGCACCCCATCCTCGCGCATCAGGGTGCGAACTGCGACCAACCGTGGCGCGCTGCAGCCGGACGTATTCCGCCCGAGCAAGGCTGAGCCGTGCGTTCTCCTGTGAGATCAAGCTGTTTGAAGGGTAAGGCGGAGGTTGGCACGCTTCTTGCTAAAGGCTCAGCGGAAAAGGAGCCATGAAGATCGCAGTTCCCGAATTTCAGGGCAGGATTGCTCCTGTCTTCGATACGTGCCGACGGATACTTATCGTCGTCCAAAACGTCGACGGAGACGAAATCGTCTCCAATGAGGACTGGTCGACCATTGCCAGATTCGGTCGCGCGGCCCGGCTCAAGGAGCTGGGCGTGGATACGCTGATCTGCGGCGGCATCAGCTGCGTTATGGAAGAGCAGATCGGCAGACAGGGGATTCGTGTCATCCCATGGCTTTCCGGCGCAGTGCCGGATGTGCTCGGAGCGCTGCGAAAAGGCTGCATCTCCGATCCCCGATACCTGATGCCCGGTCGAGGCGGAGCGGGATGTCGACGAAGGAGAGGCGCCCGGCGGGTCTCCGCAGGCAGGCGGGCGGCGCAGTCGTTGATCGCCGCGTCGAGCGACGGGGATTCGCCGAGCTCAGGAGAAAGCGGCTGATAAGCCGTTTGGGAAACATTTACAAGACAACCGGAAATCACAATGATTCCGGTCACGAAACAAGGAGAGAGAAAATGCCCGGATTTGATGGAACCGGACCGGTAGGCGGCGGCCCCATGACCGGCTGGGGCCGAGGAGTCTGTGGAACGCGAGCGGGTGTCGGCCGAGGAGTCGGAATCCGTCGTGGAATCGGACGCGGCGGCGCGCCGTGGGGTGGCGGCCTGGGCCGGGGATTCGGCGGAGGCCGAGGCCGAGCCTTTGGAGGCGGACGCTTCGGCGGCTTCGGGAGGAGATTCTTCGGGGCCGGCCGACTCAATCCCTCGAGCGAGCCCTCTTGGACGCCCGAGGACGAAGCCGAGATGCTGCGTAACGATCTCTCTGCGGCCAGAGAAGAGATGGCGGCCATGGAACGCCGTCTGCAGGAGCTCGAAAACAAGGAAGACTAACCGACCGATTCGGGCGGTCCTCGAAACACGCGTCGGAACAACACGGCGCTCAGGCCTTTCGAGGACCGCCGTTACACGGTTTTACCTGGGGGCCATGGGCTGACGAGGCGAGACCCGGCGAAGCCGGGAGAGTTGCGAAGGGATGGAAGGCGCCATGGCCCCTCCTTACGCCCGGCTGTTGAGGCGAGAATATGGTCGGACCACTTGTCGGAAGAGGTAGAGATGTCTAACGTTAATGAGTGTTCCGCTGAAACCTCATGTTCGAACTGCGGATCGGCTTCGGCATGTGACGCGGAGGCGAAACGCCAACATATGGAAGACCGGGTCGCCCGGAGACTTTCTCGGATCAAATACCGAATTGCGGTAATGAGCGGGAAAGGCGGTGTCGGAAAATCGACGGTTGCGGTCAATCTGGCTGTGGCCCTTGCTCAGAGCGGCCGACGGGTCGGCCTCTTTGACGGAGACGTTCACGGCCCCAACGTGCCGCTGATGTTGGGATTGGAAGGTCGTAGTCCCATGGCCGGCGAAGAAGGCATGAGACCATTGTTAACGGATCAAAATCTGGAAGTAATGTCCATGTCTTTCTTGCTGGGAAATCCGGACACGCCGGTCGCGTGGCGCGGACCGATGAAACACAGCTTGTTTCAGCAGTTCATTGCGGACGTGGAATGGGGCGATTTGGATTACCTTATAATCGACCTTCCCCCCGGTACGGGAGACGAACCGCTGAGTGTGGCTCAAATATTCAACCGTCCCCTGTGGGCGATCATCGTGACGACACCGCAGGAGGTGGCGCTGCTCGATTCCCGGAAGTCGGTGGTCTTCGCGGGTCACCTCGAGATGAACGTACTGGGGATTGTCGAGAATATGAGCGGAATGGTGTGCCCTCACTGCGGCGAGCGCGTGGATCTCTTCAAGACGGGCGGAGGCCGAAAAGCCGCCGCCGAGCTGGGCGTTCCCTTCCTTGCGGCCGTTCCGATCGATCCGAATGTGGTCAAGGGGGGCGACGCGGGCACGCCGATTTCTTCAATGGACCCTGAATCACCGACGGCGGTCGCATTCAGCGAACTGGCCGTTCGAATCGCCGACGAGGTCGAATCCGTCGATCGCGCCGGCGTCAAGACGGGTCCCGCCGGATCGTGACCGGGCGTCGCGGGACCCGTCTTTAAAAAAGATCGACGCAAAAGGAGAAGGTATACATGCAAGCAAGAATTGCAGTTCCATCAATGCAGCCGGGAGGTCTGGAAGCTCCCCGTTCAGGCCATTTCGGCCACTGCGACGTATTTACCATGATCGAAGTGCGTGACGGCAAAGTCGAAGACGTCACGGTTGTTCCCAATCAGCCCCACGCTCAGGGCGGATGCCAAGTCCCCGTGGACCTGCTTCATCAGCAGGGCGCAAACGCTTTGATCGTCGGCGGCATCGGCATGCGGCCGCTGATGGGTTTTCGTCAGGTGGGCATCGAGGTTTTCTTCGGTCCGGAAGGCGAGACCGTCGGCGCGGTGCTGGATCTCCTTATGGAAGGGAAGCTTCACCCCATCGGCGAGCATCAGGTGTGCGGAGGAGGCCGCTTCTAACCATGTCTCGGTTTCAACGCATAGCGGTAACGACGACCGGTCCGACGATCGACGACAAGGTGGCCGAAAGATTCGGTCGCGCTGAATACGTGCTGCTGTGCGCTCCGGACGGCGCAGTGGCGGAGACGACCGACCTCGGCGCCTCCCTGGGATCGAGCGGAAGGACCGGCACACAGATAGCCGATTGTATTGCGGAAATGGATGCGGACGCGGTCGTGTGCGGTCGTATCGGACCGAACGCGACGCAGACGCTTGAATCCGTCAATATCGTGGTCCTGGACGGCTTCTCGGGCACAGCTCGAGAAGCCCTCAACCGCATCGAATCGGCCGACGCGCCCGGGTCCGTTCCATCCGAGCGGTTCACGGCGCCCGCCGTCGATCCCGGTCCCGGCCCGGCCTGGGGGCCCGGCGGAGGCATGGGCGCAGGTCGAGGTATTGGCGGAGGTCGAGGTATTGGCGGAGGTCGAGGTATTGGCGGCGGTCGAGGAATGGGCGGCGGTCGCGGCTGCGGTCGCGGTATGGGCCGTGGAGGCGGCGCAGGTATGGGAGGAGGACGAGGAATGGGTCGAACGGCCGGCCGGCCGACGCCTCCCGTTCAGTCGACCCCGGGCCCTCGAGCCGTTCCCCGAGCGCCTCAATCTCGAAATAAGGAAGGCATGATGAAGATCGCAGTGACGGCCGTGGGACCGGACCTGGATTCGGATGTGGATCCTCGGTTCGGCAGAGCCAAATACATAGTGATTCTGGACGAAAACGGAAACCTCCTCGAGGCGGTGGACAATTCATCGAACGTGAATGCGATGCAGGGCGCGGGTATTCAAGCCGGAAAGCTGCTGGCCGACAAGCAGGTGGACGTGCTCCTGACCGGGCACTGCGGTCCCAACGCGTATCAAGCCTTGCAGGCTGTCGGCGTTAAGGTCGGCGTCAATCAGTCGGGAACGGTGCGCGAATCGTTCGAACGCTTCAAGAATAATCAAGTCCCGTATTCCGACGGTCCCAATGTCGAGGGCCATTGGTAAGTCGACGACTCTGCCCGGACAGGGCTCGCTCGGCGCCGTAAAGGTCGGGCCTTGTCCGGAACACGAACGAGAGAATAACCGGGGCATTGTGGGATTCTCGAAAAAACCGGCGGACCGGATGGGATTCAAATGCCGGCGACAATGCGTGGGAAACGGGCGGGGGGCGCTCGAAGGAGGCGCCGACTTCCCATCGAAGAGGCGCTCCGGCATCCCGACCGAAGCGCAGCCGCGACGGGACCCCTGAAAGAATTCCGCGCGCGTGCGCCTTCAAATGGTGGGGTCTTTCGAGAACTGTTTTGAACTCCCCGGATGGAGAACAGATGATAATCAGTGTTGCAAGCGGTAAAGGAGGCACGGGCAAGACCACGCTCGCGACGAGTTTGGCCGCGGCGTTGGGCGCGGAGGCTCAGCTTCTGGATTGCGACGTGGAGGAGCCCAACTGCCATATTCTCATGAAGCCCTCGATCGAGCGCTCGGAGACAATCACGCTGCCCGTCCCGCAGGTCGATGAATCCAAGTGCTCTCGATGCGGAACCTGCGGCGACGTGTGCCGGTTCAGCGCAATCCTGCTTCTCGGCGATTTTGTGCTCACCTTCCCGCACATGTGCCACGGGTGCGGCGGGTGCATGCTGATGTGCCCGGAAGGCGCGATCAGCGAAACCTCTCGTGAGCTGGGCGTGATCGAAAACGGGTGGGCGGGACCGGTCGAATTCGTGCAGGGACGCCTGCGTGTGGGCGAGGCGATGTCTCCGCCCCTCATTCGTGAAGTGCGCAAGCGAATCAATCCGGACAAGATCGCGATCCTGGACGCGCCGCCCGGCACGTCGTGTCCGGTCATCAACACGGTGAAAGGGACCGACTTCGTGATTCTCGTCACCGAACCGACGCCGTTCGGCTTCCACGACTTGGGGCTGGCGGTCGAGGCGATCAGTCCGATGAACATCCCGATGGGGGTTGCAATCAACCGTTCGGATCTGGGTGACGACGAGGTGCTTCGTTTCTGTGAGGACTCGAACATACCCGTGCTTATGGAGATCCCGCACGATCGGCGGATCGCGGAAGGATACGCTCGCGGGAATCTGTTGATCGAATCCGCGCCCGAGTACCGTGAACGCTTTCTCGAGATGTATCGCCGCATCGAGGAGTCCACGTCGCCGGCAGCTTCGGAACGGAGGGCCGTCTCATGAAGGAAGTGGTCGTTATCAGCGGAAAAGGCGGAACGGGAAAGACCACGCTCACCGCGGCCTTCGCATTTCTGGCCGAGAACAACGTGCTCGTCGATTGCGACGTGGACGCGGCCGACCTGCACATTCTGACCGCGCCCGACATCAAGAGCGCGGAAGATTTCTCCGGCGGCGTCATTGCGCGGATCGATCCCGAGAAGTGCACGCAATGCGGTCTGTGTCGAGAGAACTGCCGATTCGACGCGATCTCGGAGGAATTCGTCGTCGACGGAATATCCTGCGAAGGATGCGCGGTGTGCTATCATACCTGCCCTGAGGACGCGGTGGTTCTCGAGACCGCGCTGAACGGGCGATGGTTCGTTTCCGAAACACGCTTTGGGCCGATGGTTCACGCGGCGCTCCGGCCGGGCGAAGAGAACTCAGGGAAGTTGGTCGCGCTGATCCGGAACCACGCGAAGAAACTCGCGGAAGAGCAGGGTCGCGATCTGATCATCTCCGACGGCGCGCCGGGCGTGGGATGTCCGGTCATATCCTCGGTTACCGGCGCGGATCATGTGCTGGTGGTAACGGAACCGACGCTCTCGGGATTTCACGACATGAAACGGGTGGCCGAGCTTGTCCGCGGCTTCAATATTCCCGTCTCGGTGGTCATCAATAAAGCGGACGTGTACGAGGAAGTCTCCCGGCAAATCGAAGAGTTCTGCTCTCGGGAAGGCATTCCTATGTTGGGAAGGATCCCGTACGATCCTGCGGTGGTGAAGTCGATGATACGCCGGCAATGCGTGATGGAAAACGGCGCGGGGCCGGTCGCGGAATCGGTTGAAAAGATCTGGGCGGGGGTGTTGAAAAACCTCGCTTCCTAAGTTATGAATATATCGAGAGGTTCTTATGCCCATTCACGAATACAAGTGCGCCGCGTGCGGCTCGGTCAGTGAATTGCTCGGCGGTATCGGTCGCAACTCGGACGATCTCACCTGTCGCTCCTGCGGCGGTAATGAATTGGAAAAGCTCATGTCCGCAGCCGCGGTAACCGTCAATTCGACATCCGCTGCTCCGACGCAGGGTTCGACCTGCTGCGGCGGAACGCCCGGAGAACAAGGGTGCGTCCCGGGGTCTTGCTGCGGAGCGGTCGGCTGAGCTACAATCAGCCTCTGCAGTGTTTCACCGGGCTTGAGGCGGCTCTGCGCCCGGTGAGGATGGAGGGGGAGACTC
>CAYLRL010000143.1:0-7619 GCA_964385875.1 uncultured Syntrophales bacterium | reverse complement strand
GAGTAGCTTAAATCAAAACTGGATTTGTCCAATTCACGCTGAACCAGTACAATGGCGTACTGGAGCTATTGCCTGGTCGTGCTCTGGTTCGTCGACCAATTTGAAAAGGGCAAGGACTTCCTCTTCACTCGGGCTCCCTGGTATCCCAAGAAGCACATCACCTTCTCGGATATGCTAGCGGCGGCACGGCGGAGTCACATGACCCAAAGAATTTTGGTCGAGCCCGGTCAGACGCAGGACCTACCGAAATTCAACGTCGCGCGCTCGACGCGCCGACCCGATTGCCGCCAAATGGCGAAACTATAGACTGTCTCTAGGGAGTAGGTGAAATGGACGGACCTGGACCTGAGTTTGAACGGATGGCGGTCTTCATGCTGGCAGCTACTGGTTTGGCATCACTTGTGGTCTTTCAGATTCTCAAGAGGAAAGGCGAATGGACAGCCACTGACTGGGGGCTTATCCAGATTGCTAAGTATCAGAAAGAGCTCGTCCGGTTGCTCTGCCTCTTTGTGCTGCTTATAATTTCGACGGTTCTTTTAATTATCATCAGCAGATTTCCAGGGCCCTTAAAGGGGAACCTTGTCTGGCTCCCGGGAGAAATAGCTCTTATGGCTGTTGCCGGGATCGGCCCCTATCTGATTATTAGGCTGGCCACAACTCTTGGTGATTTAACATTGTTCTTTGTTGGGGTTTTCGTGATCCTGCTCTATTTCTGCACCTTAGACTTCGTCTGGGGGTCTCGTTTAGATCTTTATTTACCAGTTGGTTTATTGGCAACTTTCGTGACGGTCGTGACCAGCGGCGTTATTTTTTTGGCCAACCTAACCGCAGCATCTGCTCTGCGCAGACACGGGGTGAGAGTTGAATTCATGGGTGCCCGGGAAAACGACTTGCAGAAGATCAGAGCGTCGCTAAGGCTCAAGGATAAACACCGTTTGGACGAGCCCGTCGCAGGAGGTACCCGGAAAACCACAGATGAGGCGCAGAAACAGCCAACAAAAACGGGCAAAAAGCTGAGGGCCAAGGAAGTCGTCACGGATATCAAAGCTGGATTGGACGACCAAGCCCTCATGGCAAAATATGATCTCTCGCTTGAACAGCTAACGCGAATGTATACGAAACTGAGGAATCTCAACTTGATAGGGGACTCTGAACTGCGACATAGGGCTCAAGCAGAAAACAAAGTGCCGGACTCATCCGTCGGCCGGGAAAGCAAATCGGGAGAGCATGAAGGCGAGGAAGCTGGAATTCTGACGACAAGCTTTCGACGAGTACTGGCCGGTATTTCACTCGGGAGTTTAATTGACAGGTTCCTACCGAACGTCGACTTTCCGGACTATCTCGTTCCTGGGATCCTGGCAATCAAGAACCTGTTGTATTTCTTCTTGTTATTTCTAGTCGTGAGGTATTTTATTGATGGGTGTTATACCCCTATATCGATGCTTTATGGGTTCTCCGATGAAGTGCAGTCATTGATGCCACGGATGTTCGGTTATTGCATAGCGCTCTATTTCGCGTTCATACGGGAATGATCATCGCTGTGATGCTCGTCGATGATGCTTCATTCTGGTGGACAAAAGGTGCCGGAAAAGAGTGATGGTGAAAGGGGTCTACCGATAAGAGGCCCTGCGCTGGGGAAGAACGACGGATGACCGTTCGGCCGATATTCATCCTTGAGCACCAGAGGAAGAAATTCAGCAAGAAGCCGTTTGAACTGAGCGAGTGGCGGGCCGAGCCTAAGTGCCCTTCAAAGATCTGAAGTGCCCGCTGCGTGGAATTGACACACGGAGTCGGTGGGATGAGCTGGGCGATAACCTCACAATGTCAGGCACATAGCTCAGTGGACCGCCAAGGGGCGTGTGAAAATTGCACTGTTCCGAGAAGCAGAGCGTGCGTTGGGAGCGGATGCGAAAGGCCGGCTTCAGAAGAATGGGCAGTGATTTCAAGGCATAGGGGATTCTTGGAGGCACGGCCAAGGTTTGGCATGACTTTTGGGTACTTCTTGTGGTAAACTATGCGGCGCCTCCCAGCATCTTGGACCGCTTGATGGGCTGACAAGATCGTAGGCGCCGGAAGACTCGGCGCCGGTCGAGGGGAGCCAAGTATAACACGTCGGAGTTGTGTGAGACAGGGTGGGTATGGACTTTCTCGTTGCAGTCAAGAAGAGTCTCGTTGAGATTTTCACGTCTCAGTCGATCGGCGCCGGTTTCTTCGTCAGCGTCGAAGGTCTGATTCTGACCAACAAGCATGTCATCGGGCTTGCGGACTCCTTTACCGTCCGAACACACGATGAAGGCCTCTATACCGCAGAGTTCGTTGCAGCGAGCTCCGACTTTGACCTGGCTCTCATCACTTCAGATTGTCGAGCGGAACATCTTTTGACGGCGAACCCTAATGTGCCGGTGTCCGAAGGACAGTCCGTTTACGCCTTGGGGCACCCACACGGCCTGAGATTCAGCGTGTCAAGGGGTGTGGTGAGCTCGGCCGACCGAGAAATCGACAACGCCCACTATGTCCAAACGGATGTCGCCATCAACCCGGGAAACAGCGGGGGGCCGCTCATTGACGAATCGGGACGGTTGGTAGGAGTCAACACCATCAAGTGGAGAGACTCGGAAGGACTTGGGTTTGCTTTGTCAGTTCGCCACGTGGAGGAGTTCCTCCGCGAGAACGGTGTCTTGTGACGGATTCCGGCGGGGGTAGTCAGGAGGTTCTATGGTGGCAAAATATGCGGTGGGAATCGATCTCGGAACGACCAATTCAGTTGTTTCCGTTTACAGGCGGGGCGTTGCGGAGACCATCAAGATCGAAGGCAAGTCGACCCTGCCGTCGGTTGTTTCGTTCAGAAACGGCGAAACACTTGTCGGGCATCAGGCGAAGGCGCGGCTTCTGGCCGACCCGGAGAATTCGATCGGGTCAGTCAAGCGGCACATGGGCGACTCCAAGAAGAGATTCACCGCGCAGGGGACGGAATACTCCCCAGTGGAAATCTCGTCGCTCATACTGAAGAAGTTGGTGGAAGGCGCGTCCCGGTCGCTGGGCGCCAAGATCGACGACGCCGTGATTACGGTTCCGGCATACTTCGATGAGGATCAGAAGCTGGCGACGAGGAAGGCCGGCGAACGCATAGGACTAAATGTCCTGCGACTGATCCCCGAGCCGACCGCGGCTTCGGTGGCCTATGGTTTGGATCAGGGAAAAGACCAGACAATCCTGGTCTATGATCTCGGCGGCGGGACATTTGACGTGTCTATACTCCGTGTGGAAGGCAACAGCTTTCGGGTGGTTGCTGTTGACGGTGACGTATCTCTCGGGGGCGATGATTTTGACCAAGTCCTTGTTCAATACCTCGCCGCGCTGTTCAAGACACAAACGGGTATCGACCTAAATGAATCGGCGAAAAGACTGTTCGGCTTAATTCGGACGGGCATACCGAAAGAAAGCCTCCTGGCGCTCCAACAGCTCAAGGAGACGGCCGAGACCGCCAAGAAGACCCTCTCGGAGACCACCACGGCGGATGTGATGATACCGAATTTGATGGGGCATCCGTTCGAGGCGGAGATATCCCGGGACGAATATATCAGGATGACGGAGCATCTCCTTGAACGTACTTTGACCAAGGTCAGGGATTCGTTCAGGGACGCGCGACTGACCGCAGAGGACATCGACCGGGTAATTCTGGTAGGTGGAGCGACTCGGCACCCGCAGGTTAGGGAATTGCTGCGCGCTGAAATCAAAGACCCATACACGTCCGAACGGGTCGACGAGATAGTCTCAGGCGGCGCCGCCATTATGGCGGCCAGCCTCTTTCACCCTGCGGAAGATGTCGATGTCGCTCCAATTGAGGTTACCAATGTTACCGGACACTCGCTGGGAGTCAATATGCTGGATGACGATCACAGCTTGTTCTTCAAGAAGATCATTGAGAAGAACTCAAGCTATCCGTGCAAATTCGGAATTCTGGGCTCTACCGTGGAGGCCTATCAGAACGCGGTGGTCATGAAGGTTTTCCGTGGCGAAAACAGGGATCCCGCTAAGAATGCGTATCTTGGCGAGCTCGTCTTGCCCATCTCGAAGCCGTCGAATACTCACGTGCCTGTGGCCGCCGTTTTTGAACTGGATTCCGACGGCATCCTCCACTTCACGGCGATCGAGATAGCTTTCAATGATCAGGCCTTTCCGTTCTTGAACCAGGTAACCAACGATGGCGGAATAGTCAAAGACTTCGAGACACTGGGAAAACTCGTCCAAAGAGGCTTCGCGAAACAAGTCAAGAAGCAGCTCAAAGGGGCGACATGAGTCTCCCCGGGAGGGAACTGTGGGAATTGTCGTCAAGAATAGTCCCTACGTGCTGGGCATCGATTTCGGCACATCCACTTCGTCGGTCGCCTTGTTTCAAAGAGGAACGCCGACGGTTCTGAAGATCGCAGGACAGAAGCTGATCCCTTCGGTTGTCCACGTTCGGTCGGATGGTCGAATAATGGTCGGACAACAAGCCAAGAGCAAGATTCTCATCGACCCGGCCAATACGGTGGCCAGCATCAAGCGCGAGTTCGGGACGGACTCGTACGAAAAGACGTTCCCGGGTCTCCCCGAACGCACATTCTCCGCGTGTGATATTGCATCGGAGATCTTCAGGGCCATTCGGGAAGCGCTTAATGAGCTCAATGATCCCGACCTTCGGGGAAGTCCTAAATACGCAGTTGTTTGCGTGCCGGCCAATTTTGACGACGTCAAGAAGAATGTCACTCGACAGGCGGCCGAGATGGCGGGCTTTGAGGTCCTCTATCTGTTGGAAGAGCCGGTTGCCGCAGCGCTGGCGTATGGTTTCGACAAGGAACGTGACCAAACCGTCTTAATCTACGATCTGGGGGGAGGCACATTCGACGTTTCGATTCTGGAGGTTGACACCGCCTCTCCCGGGGCGGCCGGATTCCGTGTAAGGGCCAAGGAAGGCATCCCGCTCCTGGGAGGTGACGACTTTGACGCCAAGATCATGGAAATGTTGAATGAACACCTGCGTGAAGACGGGGGAGTGGACGTTCTTGACCTGAAGAAGGATCAAGGCATTTCGACCCGGCGCCTACGAGAAGCCCAGCAGAAATTGAAAGAAGCCGCTGAAACGGCCAAGAAGGAATTGACCACCGCCGAGTCCTTTACGGTCGAAATCCCTCATTTAGTGCAGGATGAGTCGAAGACCGTGCACCACATCGAGAAAGAGATCCTTCGAGCCGATTTTGAGGAAGCGGTCCGGCCGCTTGTTTTTCAATCGAAATCGGCTGTGGAAAAAGCGCTGAATGCAGCCGGCATGACCATTGAGGACATTTCCAGAATCGTCCTCGTGGGCGGATCAACACGTGTCCCGATAATCAGACAGATGCTCGTCGAAATGTTTGGAAAGGAACCGTACACCGATATGGACCCGGACGTTCTCGTTGCGATGGGCGCGGCCATCTACGGGGCCTCGCTTGGAGTTCCTTCGGAACGTGTCGAGGAAACCGCAGAGCCGTCACCGGAAGACCGGATTGATAAGACATTCATTTTGGACAACAAGGTTACCCATCATTTGGGAATTGAGGTTTACGGCCGGCGATTCAGCCCCCTGATAGAGAAAGACACCGTACTGCCGCATGACAACCCGACGGTCAAGGTAAATAAGACCTATACGACGCCTCGCGACAATGCCGCTGAAATAGCCATAAACGTGTATCAGGCTACTGACCGGGTTGATTACGTCAGCGACGAACGGGCCGTATGCGTCGGCGAACTCTTTCTTACGGGAATACCTCCGGCCCCGGCCGGCAGTGAGAAAATCACCGTTTCATTTGAGATTGACGGTCAGAATTTGCTCAAAGTGCAAGCGTCATCCGTCAGTGAGGAGGGATCAACCAAGTCCCTGGAAATCCGTCGGAGCTGAACCGACCGTCCGTACCGACTCTCTTCGAAGGAGCAATCAGATAATGAGCGAAGATCAAAGACCGCAGGTCGGAAGCGAAAGGGATTCCGGCGTTGGGCGCGAGCATGAGGATACTTCTGTGGGTGAACCTGAGACCGCCCCGGAGGAGGCAAGCGAACCCGCAGAGGCTCCAGAGAACGTCCAAAAAGGGAAAGCCTGCTCAGCGGCGGATACGACTGCCGAGGGCAATCTGAGCGCTAGCGAAGTTTCCGAGGCTCGAGTGACACCCGACCGCGTCTCGGAGCGCTCAACCGAATCCGACTCGAAGACGGATGAGAAAGCAACCCAAGCGGGCGGTGATTCTCAACAGCAAACCCCTGAGCCTAATCCCGAGGCCGACGAGTCGCCTCAGTCGGATGATCCCTCAGGTGAACACGGAGAAACTCCGGGGCAACCTAGGCTTGATTCTACCGAGTCTTATGCTCAAGAGCTTCTCGAACGGTCAAAGGAGCAATTGAAAAGGGATGAGGCTGAACTGCGGAAATATGAGCAGCTGCTCGAAGACTGTTCAAGTGCCTACGAAGACTTACGTTCCCGGATCGAAACCCTGCGAGAAGAATCTGCGAGAATTCGAGCTACGACGGAAGACGCATTGAGTTCGAGCGAGGAGACCGTCAAGCAGGCCCTCGAGAGTAGCTTCAAGGGCCTCTCATTGATCATGAAGATGATTGACCGGCTCCCTCAGCGTATTCCGGCCGTTGAAAAAATGGAGTCCCGGAAAGTTGATCTGAAAACGCTCGACGAAGAACGCGTGCGCTCCTTGTCCGATAAGGAGGGAGAGGTCTATGTCTCCGAGGTCGAGAAGGCCAACTACGGGCTGGTGGCCGAAAGGCGACAAGAAGCTGATGACACACGGAACTCGTTCATCGCTTTTGTGAAGCAGCATGTCCTCACCATCATCGACGGAATAGAGGACGGAAAAAGTCATTTTGACGGTCAGAAGCGGAGCCTGGAATCCCAATCACCGGACGCGCGTCCAACGCTGGGGCAGTGGTTTGGCGCCTATGATCGACTGAGCGAGCTGATGGACGAGCTGCTCCAAGGGCTGGACATTGCGCGCATCAGCCCCGAGAGGGGAGAAGCTGTTGACTATGATTCTTGCGAACCCTTCGACGTGACTCAAGACAGTGACCTCAAAAACGAGAGCGTTTACGAAGTAGTTCGCCCCGGGTATCGGTATAACGGTAACCTGTTTGAGACAGCCCCATTGGTGAGACCCGCTCAAGTCATCGTGGTGAAGAACGAATGAGGAATCGTCATGGCATTGGATAATGAGAAGAATCCAGTTCTTGGTATCGATTTGGGCACAACCTTCAGCGCTATAGCGCGCTGGGACGGCAAGGGGCCCCGAATCTATCATAACAGCCAGGGTGACTCAACCACCCAGTCGGTCGTCTACTACGACGAGAAGGAAGATTCATATCTCGTTGGGAAGAAGGCTTATAGTAAATCACTCATCACTCCGGATAACGGCATCTTAGGCGCCAAGCGCCTCATGGACAACAAACATAGAGTCGTCACCCTGGGGACCAAACGTACGAACCCTGTTGAGGTTTCGAGCACGATACTCTCCGCCCTGTATGGCGATGTGCGCCGGCAGTTCCCCGAGGGAGTCTTCGACGCCAGAGGCGTGGTTGTATCAGTCCCCTATTATTTCAGAGCT
>CAYLRL010000142.1:0-7684 GCA_964385875.1 uncultured Syntrophales bacterium | reverse complement strand
GCCGGGTCGGCCGAAGAAGATCGGTCCTGAGAAGAGCGCAGAATATCGGGAATTGGTGATGGTTCACCGGGCTTGAGGCGGCTCTGCGCCCGGTGAGGATGGAGGGGGAGACTCATCTCCCCCTCCAAGCCTCCCCCATCGAGATATCAATGGCTTGTCGCCATCCCGGTGAACGGTTACGGGAATTGATTCGGAATCCTGAGAAGGCCGACCAGACCCATTGGACCGGCAAAAAGTTCCATGGCTGCATAACGGAAGAACTGAATGAGGAGATCGGCTATGGCGCCGTTCTTCGCCGGCGCCATGATGAAGGATTCCGGTTGAAGGTTCCTCGTTCCCGGCCCAATGGACAAGATGAGCAAAAGACAAAGGCTTTTGTGCAATGGCTTGCCGACTCTTTGACCGATCCCGACACAGACCATTGGTTCCTCGACCAGACCGGCGTAGAGGGAGATCCTCGACCTCGCCGAAGATGGGCGATGCGGGGCGAGAAGATCGCGGTTCCGTACGAGGGTTCCCACGTTCGGATGAATGTCACGGGAATGGGCTGACCGGGCCGGGCCGGGGGTAGAACACTGCTCTGAGGGGGGATAGGCCGACCGAAGGGGGACGTGCGGCCGAAAAGCGGGGGGGGGGCAACGACGCAGGATTGGGCGACACATGCTTCGCGATCCGGGCTTGGGCACACGAAGAAGGTCCCAAGACCCCGGAACACCGCAGAACCGACCCCCCACCTCCATGGAGGCTGTGGATTTTTGTGCTTGACAGACGCTTGCGTAGCATGATACCGCTAAACGTATGCAGGCAAAGCGTTTTATATTCTAAATGGTCACACGGCTTGTGGGCGCGCGTGATGTGGGAGTGGATTCTTAACGATTAGGAGTAAACCATGTTCAGAGGGGGTTATGGGTTCGTCGTTGCAATGGTCTGCATCATCTGCTTCGCTGCCGGCTTGCGAAAGGCCGAGTCATGGGAGTTGAAGCTTCAGGGGACCTTGACATGGAAATACGAGTTACTGGGCCAGATGGGAACGGCTGGATTCTTCGGGCCGCATGACACGGATCGGAGTACGTTCAATCTTCAGCAAATGAACTTCTATGCGGGTCATAATGTGGGGTTTGACCGCACAGTTTCGGGCTTGGACGCAGTCGCTCAAACTTCGTACATGACCTTTCGCCCGAAGTTCAAGGTTAATAAGGCGGTGGTGTTCGAGGGCGAGTACTATGTGGGTTCGTGGCAATCAACCTCGGAGCCGTTCGGAACTACTCGTTATCAGTTACAATTCGAGGCGCCGGGCGACTTGGTCCGATCGGAATACAGGGTCTTTGAGTTCTCGGGTGCGAAACGAGCATTTTCTCCCGGTTACTGGAACTGGCTTCGCGCCCGGGTGAAACTCCCTTGGGGAACGCTGGCTTACGGGAAAAGATTGAAAAAAAGCGCCATGGGCCTTATTTGGAATAGCGAGAATTCCTCATCCGAGTCCCTGTCCCTCACGGCGCCCTATGGTCCGTTTCTTATCGGATTAGGCTTCTATGCTGCGCGGCCGGGACCCGAAAACTACTACCACATCGCCGACCGCTCGGGCATCCGGTCCGTGAACTTCTCCGGGGGTATGCGCTATTTGTCGGGGCCTTTGCAGATTGGGTTCAACCGTGGTGTCGCATTTAGGCACCGGGGCGGTGAAAGACGCCTCGGGGGGTTGCCCGTGAACGCACGGAACTATTGGTCGCATGAGCGCGAAGACCATAACACCTGGTTCCACGTGGCTTATAACAACGGTCGTTTTTTCCTCAACGCCGAGTATGCCCGGAGATTCCGGCGAGTCGTGCGATCAAGCCCATTTCCTCAGCGGCTCTATCGGGATAACGAATTCGAAACATGGGGAATCGAAACCGGGTTATTGACGGGGCCGGCCAAAATCAGTTTCTTACTGGTGAGCGTTTCCGGAAGGGATCGTCGTGGGAACGGGGACGGCGGCTTTAACCAGGACGGGGTTTTTAAGGACAACTCTTTGGAGGCCTGTCCGGACGTGGTCTCCAACACTGCGGTCTTTCGTCCTTACAGTCTCCTGATGGTGTACAACTACAGCAGCGGTACCCCGGCGAGCCCGCTGTCCCATGAGGGCAATCTCGATGGGGCCATGGCGTACGGCGCACGACTCGACTACTCGCTTGCGGCAAACTTAAACGTGTTCGGCACGGTTTTTTACGCTACTCGGCCGTATACGGGTTACGGATGGGGGTACCTCTCGCCGCTCAGAAGCTGGAACACCGGCAATGTTTGGACCGCGACCACCACCGGCGAAGTGGTCCGCGTCATTGGGGGGGCTAGAGAAAACAACGGCAGACAACGATTGACCACAGCGGGATCCCCCACGATACCCGACGATGCGTTGGGCTGGGAAGTGGATGCCGGTTTTGAGTGGAAGCTCTTGGAGGGTTTCACCCTCCGCTCTACCTTCGCCTACTGGCAGCCCGGCGACTGGTTCAAGTATGCCTGCGTAAGTCTCGCCAATCCGGGGTGGCGCAGCCCGAATGAAGGAAATCTCTGGGGAACGGATCCCTCACGCTCGATCGACCCTGTGTTCGGAGTCCAAACGGCAATGAACATTGACTTTTGAGTTCGGTTACTTTATCCCAAGTATTCAACGGAGGTTAGAATGTGTCGACAGCATTGGCGATTGCTCACATGGTTGGCGGCGTGCCTATTGTTGTTGTGCGCGCCGCAAGCGAAGGTGTCGGCGGGCGAGCTCAAAGAAGTCCGCATCGCCGACCAAAAGGGCGCGTGGGGCAAACCCAATCCTTACCGGCATTATCCGCGGGGCCAGGGCTATGTCCATATGAGCTGGGTCTTCGACACTCTACTGTGGAAGGACAAGACGGGACGATTCATCCCCGCGTTGGCGACAACTTGGTCCTATGATCCTCACGAAAGCGCGTTCACTTGGAATTTGAACCCAAAAGCCAAGTGGCACGACGGAGAGCCGGTCACGGCCGCAGATGTGGTCTTCACTATCGACTATTTCAAAAAGTATCCCTACCGATGGGTCAACCTGGACCATGTGGATCGGGCGCAAGCTGAGGGCCCACACATCGTCAAGATCTTTCTCGTCAAACCGTATGCGCCGTTTCTCTCCGAGGTTGGCGGCACAATGCCGATTCTTCCCAAGCACATCTGGGAGACCGTTGCGGATCCGAAAGCGTATGATGATCCGAAAGCCTTCATAGGCAGCGGTCCGTATAGGTTTAAGAGTTTCAACAAGACTCACGGCACGTATCTTTACGAGGCTTTCACCGAATATTACCAGGGATCGCCGAAAGCAGCCAAACTTATTTACGTGCGTTCCAAAAAGCCGATGGCCTCCCTGATAAACGGCGAGGTTGACCTTGCGCACATTCGGCCTGAAATGAGCCCTAAATTGGAAGAAAAGGGGATGGTTGTCATAAGGGACACGTGGAGCTGGAACAAGAAGCTCATGATCAATCATAGGAAATGGCCGTTCGATCAGAAGGCTTTTCGACAAGCGCTGGCCCATGCGATCAATCGTGAGGAGATCATAGAAAAGGCGCATGGGGGGCACGGCGCTCCGGCTTCCTACGGCCTGCTCTCCATCGACCACGAGATGTACAACCCGAACGTCCCCGCGTACCCGCACGATACGGCCGGGGCCGAAGCCCTTATCGAATCGTTGGGTTACAAAAAGGACGCTGAAGGTTTCTTTCAAAAGGACGGCAAGCCGTTGAAGGTCGAGCTCCTGGCGTCCAATGTGTCGGCAGTCGGCGCCACCGTACGCGATCGAGACGGCGAAATCTTAAGGAGTCAGCTCGAAGCCGTTGGAATTCGCACCGATCTGGTGAATTTGGAACAAGTCACTACGGACAATAAAATAAAGAAGTGGGATTTCGATCTTGCGATCTCAGGTCACGGCGGCGTTATGGGAGACCCAAAGATCCTCAACGAAATGATTTCGTCGAGTTATGGGGCGGGCTCGGTCAACTGCGAGCGTTACGACGCAAGCCCCGAATTGCTGGAACTCCTCGAGAAACAGATCGCCGAGATGGACCCGGAGAAGCGCAAGGAATTCGTTTACGAGATTCAGATGATTCATGCCGAGCTACTGCCGGCTATACCCCTTTATTACCCGGTCCGCATGGCAGCGTACAATCCGGCGAAGGGAGTGGTCTGGTTTTATACGCCGGGCGGCATAGGCAAGGGTGTTCCCCATCCGCAGAACAAGATTTCGCTCGTCAAGTAAGCGGTCTTGAGGAATTTCCTCTCGGGAGATAGGATGAAACCCGCGCGACGTTTTTTACGTGACGAACCGCCCCAGCGGTGACCGAGAAATGAGCGTTGGGAGAAACAACGGTCCCGTAGTTGGGGTGTTATCGTACATAACCGCGGCCTTCGTTCTTATCCTGCTGAGTTACGCCCTCACCCGCTCTTTGCCGGGTGATTTTCTCACAGCAATGTACTCCGACTCCGTAGTAACCCTTACCGCCGACCAATTTGAGGAACTGCGATCGCGCTATGAGAGCCGGGAGTCTTTCGGCCGTTATCTTGTTCGTATACTTACTTTAAATTGGGGCTCTTCTTTCGCCTTTGGGCGTCCGGTCTTCGAGTTGATTCTTGAAGCGCTCCCATGGACGCTGCTGCTCGTGGGAAGCGCTCATCTCATATCAATGGCTGTGGGATTTATTGTAGGAGTTGAAACGGCATGGCGAAGAGGGGGACCCACCGAGCACGTCTTGGTAGGTGGCATGACCATGCTCGAGGGAGTTCCTGAAATTGCTACGGGAGTCTTGTTGCTGCTCATCTTTGCTCTGCAGCTTGGGTGGTTTCCGGCGGCCGGCGCCCAGACCGCCTACGCGGAATTCTCGATCGGCGAACGGATTGTCGACGTTGGCCGGCACCTCGCTTTGCCGCTCGCGACGCTGATTCTCGCCTATCTTCCGGGCAATTTCTTGCTCACCCGAGCGAGCATGGTGCTCGCGCTCAAATCTCAGTACGTGGAGACTGCTCGCGCCAAGGGTCTCCCACCGGCGCGCATACGCTACGCTCATGCGGCCCGCAACGCCCTGCTGCCCGTGGTGACGAGGTTCGGACTTCGGTTGGCGTTTATGGTGACGGGCGCATTGGTCGTCGAGACGATCCATTCGTATCCCGGTTTAGGGACGCTCCTGTTCAACGCTATCGCCGTGCGAGATTTGCCGCTCATTCAGGGCATCGTGCTGTTATCGGCATTGACGGTTCTATTTGCGAACCTTGGGTTGGAATATATCTACGGTCTCCTTGACCCTCGGACGAAAGATGCACCGTGACGTACGTGCACAGTTGCTTAAAGACCCTTGGTTCTTCGTCGGCGGGCTACTCGCCGTCGTGCTCACGGGATTAATCGTGCTGGGGCCTGTCATGGCTCCCCATGATCCGTTCAATCGCTCTTTTCAGCCGATGAGTCCTCCGTCCCATGAGCATTGGCTGGGGGTGAACGACGGCGGGATGGACATACTGTCCGAGCTGCTGCTTGCGGCGAGGAACACGGTCCGGTTCGGTTTGCTGGCTGCCTCTGCGGCTCTCGGGATAGGTGTGGGAATCGGGTTGATCGCCGGATGGTTTGGAGGTTTGGTGGATCGATGGTGCATGCGCGCAGCGGAGATCCTTCTGGCCACACCGTCGATCATGATATTGATTTTGATCGGCGCGGTCTTCAGACCGAGTCCGGCGATACTTGCGCTGATCTTGGCGGCCATGGCATGGCCTTCCACTGCCAAAGTCATTCGGGCCCAATCTCTTGTCGTAAAAAGCCGGCTGCATGTTCGGGCCGCCGAGCATATGGGCGCGTCCGGCGCGTATGTGATTCGCCGTCACCTTATGCCCGAGCTGTTCCCGCTCTACGTCATCAGCCTCGTGGGAAAGACCCGCATGGCCATGTTTATGGAAGCCTCATTGGCCTTTCTGGGGCTTTTCGATCCCGGTCGGAAGTCCTTGGGCATGATGATCGGATATGCGCTCAAGTACTATTACCTCGATATCTGGTGGAACTGGCTCCTGCCGCCGATCCTGTTCCTGACACTGCTGATCGCCTCGGTAACCTTCCTTGCGATCAGCCTCGAGCGCGTCTTCGACCCGAGATTGAAGGAAACGCTGTGACGTTACGTGTGCGAAATCTGACGGTCGCCTATCGGACTCAATCCGGGGAGATCACGGCGCTGGATCGCGTTGACCTGGACCTGCGTCCCGGTTGGATAACGGGATTAATCGGTGAGTCGGGATCGGGAAAGACAACCCTGGGAAAAGCCCTCATGGGTCTCCTCCCCAAGAATTCCCGCCGAACCGGAAGCATCGACTTCGACGGTCGAGATCTCATGAATCTCAACGAGGCCGCGCTCAACGAGCTTCGCTGGTCGGAGACGGCCATGGTCTTTCAAAACGGGGCCGAGAACCTTAATCCGGTATACCGCGTTGTTGACCAGGTCGCGGAACCGCTCAGGCTGCGTCGAGGGATGAAAGGCGACGCCGCCCTCGGACAGGCGGAGGAAGCGCTCCGAAATGTCGGTCTCGAACGCAGTCTGGGCCGCCGATTTCCCCATGAATTGAGCGGCGGGCAGATTCAGCGGGCGCTGCTCGCCATGGCAATGATTCTTGATCCGAACGTGTTGATTCTCGACGAACCGACCGCCGCGCTCGACGCCCTAACAAAACGGTCCGTCGCGCGACTTATTCGGAGGGCAGCGGAGAATGGGAAGCGCATCCTACTCATAACGCACGATTTGGACTTCGCTCAGGCCCTCTCGGACGATCTGTACGTGCTCTACTCGGGACGGGTAATGGAAACCTTGCCGGGGGGAGCGCTCTTCACCGGTCCGCTCCATCCCTACACCGTCGGGTTGGCCCGTTCCTATCCGAGCGTTGAGTCTGTCAAGGACCTGGGCGGCATCCGAGGCGACGCGTTGTACGCTCCTCATGAAGCCGGCGTCGAAGCGACCTGCGGAACGGCCGCAGGCCGGCCTCCCGGTGAGGTCGTTCATCACGTCTTTTCAGGATGCGTCTTTGAGCCTCGATGTGTGCAGGCGGTCCCGGAATGCCGTCAGTCACCTGTCCCGATGGTTGACGTGGGCGATCACGCGGTTCGGTGTCTCCGTCGTGGCGTCGTTTCGATCCTGAAGATGCAGGGCGTTTCTAAACGCTATGGCGACGTGACTGCGCTCGACGGCGTCGATCTGGACGTGAAGGCAGGCGAGGTCTTCTGTCTGGTCGGAGAGACAGGCTCGGGAAAAACAACGCTCGCCATGATCGCGGCCGGGTTCCTCCCGCCGGCCGGGGGAAGCCGGATCTTTCAGGGGCGACGTATGGAGGCGCCGGCCTCGGAGGTCCGCGACGCCCCGGACGCAGACATCGCGATGATCTACCAGAGCCCGGCCGAGGCCGTCAGTCACCGGTTCACGGTCTTCGACATCGTTGCGGAGCCTCTTAGAATACGGCGGAGGAGCCTCAACCGCGCCGAACTCAAGCGACGCGTAGCTTCGGCTTTGACGGACGTGCGTTTGCCCGCCGCGGCGGAGTTCCTGAAGCGCTATCCCCACGAACTGAACATGGGGGCGATCCAGCGTCTGTGCATCGCCCGCGCTCTTGTTCAGCAACCGGCGCTCCTGATCGCGGATGAACCGACCAGTTCGCTGGACCCGAG
>CAYLRL010000141.1:0-7719 GCA_964385875.1 uncultured Syntrophales bacterium | reverse complement strand
CCTCCCCCATCGAGATATCAAGCGCTTATCGCCGGCCCGGTGAACGGTTACCCATTGTATATATGTATTTAAGCGAGCCGAATCAATCTTCTGTTTACCCAAGAGCCGGAGCGCTCCGTGATCGCGGCCGCGCGTCAAGGACCGGCGATCAGCCGGTTCACCTGCGACGTCCACGGCTCCGGCGGGGACTGCTTGTGCAGCCGCCGAAGGTTGATCCCCTTACATCGCGGGCACGAGCTGAAATGATACGCGGAGCTATAGCCGCATATCCAGCATTCGTATTGACCGCCGGTTCCGTCGAGCCTCACCAGCGGAATATGGGACGCGTCCTTGTCCCCGCGCATGTCCAATCGCCGGACGAGATCGTCCAGATCGATGTGCCCGCCGTAGAAGAGCTTGGAATAGACCTTGGTGAGTTGCGCCCACGTAAGGTTATACTTGGCGATGATCTCTTCATCGGTTGTATGGGATTTGAGATCCGCGACCACTTCGTAAAGCTTGAGTAGCTTGGCGACTTTGGTGAAGGTCACCACTTTTTTCATGGCCTGCGCTCCATTTAACAGATTACGTGAAGTTTATCACGAAACCATTCGATATGGCAAGCCATTCCACCCAACCAATCAAAACGGATCACTCCTCCCCGAGCGACCACGAAAACGACTGCTGGATCTCTTCCACCGGATTCTCCTGGGAGAACCCGCCTCGGAAGAGTTCGTCCAGGCTTGTTATTCGTCGATGTCCCGAGCGTCCTTCGGCGATGATGAGGATATCCCGATCGTCGCGGCGAGCGAATTCTTGCAGATACTGGAGGCAGGTTCCACAGGGCAGGAGGGGGTCGTTCATGTCCGAGACCACGGAGACCGCAATAAAACTCCTTTCGCCGTGGATAAGGGCGTGATTGACCGCATTGCGTTCCGCACAGACGCCCAATACCGGAATCAGCGATTCGGTGTTGCACCCCTCGAAGATCTTTCCGCTTTTCGTCAACACGGCCGCGCCGACGCGGAAACGGCTGAGCGGCACACTGGCGTGTCGTTTTACTTCTTTGGCCGCTTCCACGAGCTCTTCGACGGCCCACTGGTTCGTCGGAGGCTCAGTCGGCCGATCTGTGCTTTCTCGGAACATGGACGCCCTGGATATCACCGCGTCGTCGAACGGTCAAGCGCGTGTACGCGTCGCTCAAATCGGTTGAAATGTCGCCCCCGTTGATCTACAAAGATTGTCCGCATGGCTCCGGAGCGCCCGCCGCTCACATTTCCGCAGTGCCGACACAAAGGGACACGACAATGGACGATAAGGAAAAAACCGTTTTGGAAGCGATGAAGAGCGCCGGGAAACCCGTCCGGCCCGGAGACGTGGCAAAGGCGACTGAACTCGATTCAAAGGAGGTCTCGAAGATCATCGCCGCGTTGAAGAAGCAGGGTCTCGTGATGTCCCCCAAACGATGTTACTACGCCCCCTCCGAGGACTGACCGCTTCCCACTTTGAGTGCAGGCCTTCTCCGCCGTGCGAAACGGTCATCCGGTACGGGAAGCGCCTCAAAGCGGCGACGGCCGGACTTTGTTCCCGGGCGCGCCTTGACACCCTCGAATGACGGTGATAGCGACCGACCGATGAACAGCACGCCTACGCGGCCCATGACGGCCGATCCGCCACTCCTAAATCCCGGCGCTCATGTTCACCTCATGGGAATTTGCGGCGTGGGCATGGCCTCGCTCGCCGGCATGTTCCACGAGAGCGGCTATCGGGTGACCGGCTCCGACGCGGGCGTGTACCCGCCGATGAGCGACTTCCTTCACCGGCTCGGTATTCCGATCATGGACGGATATTCCGCATCCAATCTCGATCCCCGGCCGGCCCTGATCGTCGTCGGCAACGTGATACGTCGCTCGAATCCCGAAGCGATCGAACTCGAGCGGTCCGGCGCGCCGTACGTCAGTATGCCCGACGCGATCGACCGCTATTTTGCCGCCGGGCGAACGCGGATCGTGGTCACGGGCACCCACGGCAAGACGACGGTGAGTTCCATGATCGCATGGATTCTGTTTCACGCCGACCTCGATCCCGGATTCATGATCGGGGGGATACTCGGGAATTTCGAGAGCAATTTCCGACTGGGCCGCGGAGATTGTTTCGTAGTCGAGGGCGACGAGTACGACACCGCATATTTCGACAAGACACCGAAGTTCCTCCACTATCGCCCTCATGTCGGCGTGTTGACCTCCTGCGAATTCGACCACGGCGACATTTACGGTGATCTGGAGCAGATCAAGGACCGATTCCGCACGTTCACGGAATTGATCCCTCCGGACGGGCGGTTGGTCGCCTACCTGGACGACCCCTGCGTGCGCGAGATCGTCGACGGGCATAGCGGTCCGCTGAAGACGTACGGATTCGGTTCGGCGCCGGATTGGCGTCCCGACGTGGAGGAGGAATCACCGGCCGGCATGCGTGTGACGATCGCCGACGGGAACGGTCGTCGCGCTGGAGGATTGCTCCCGCTTTCGGGGCGACATAACGCGCTCAACGCCGCGGCTGCGATCTCCGCGGTCGATTTCCTGGGCGTGTCGCCGGAACGCTCACTCGACGCGCTGGCGTGCTTCAAGGGTGTCCGGAGACGTCAGGAAATCGTCGGCGAAGCCGCCGGCGTAACGATCGTCGACGACTTCGCGCATCATCCGACGGCTGTGGACACGACCTGCCGAGGGATGAAAAGCCGATACCCGGACCGGCGCCTGGTCGCGGTTTTCGAGCCGCGGACAAACACGAGCAAGCGAGCGCTCTTCCAGCAGGCGTACGCCGCCGCGTTCGGCGCCGCGGACCTGGCGGTGATTCGAGAGCCGCGGGATATCGAGTCGATCCCGGTCGTGGATCGCTTCAGCGCGGAGACGCTGGCGCGCGACCTGCGCACGCGTGGGACTGAGGCCGCAGCCTTCCCCACTACCGACGACATCCTTGATTTCCTTGAGGAACGCCTTCAAAATGGGGACATGGTTCTCATCATGTCCAACGGGAGCTTCGATAACGCCGCGCATCGGCTCCTCACGCGTCTCAAGGAGCGCCGATCATGAAAGAGGCCTTGCTCTATGACCGCCTCGAATCGAATGCGGTCACGTGCCGACTCTGCAGACACGGCTGCGCGATAAAGGACGGGGAGCGAGGAATCTGCAGAGTCCGGGAGAACAGCGGCGGGACGCTCTATTCGCTCGTCTATGACAAGGTAATATCCACAAACGTCGATCCGATCGAAAAGAAGCCGCTGTTTCATGTCGCGCCCGGTTCCAAATCCTTTTCCATAGCCACCGTCGGATGCAACTTCCAGTGCTCGTTCTGCCAGAACGCCTCGATATCGCAGATGCCTCGAGACGAGGGCCGCATCGTCGGTCAAGCGATACCTCCGGCGGAATTGGCGTCGACGGCCGAGCGGTATCGCTGCCGGAGCATCGCGTACACCTATACCGAACCGACCATTTACTACGAACTGGCGCGCGACACTATGGAAGAGGCCAAAAAGCGTGACCTCCTCAATGTCTTCGTTTCCAACGGGTACATGAGCAGAGACATGCTCGACGACTGCCGGGGGCTGCTCGACGGCGCGAATATCGACCTGAAGGCGTTCACGGAAAAATTCTACAAGAATTTCTGCAAGGCTCGGCTCAAGGGCGTGCTCGACAGTCTGACCTATATGAAAGAGCTCGGGATCTGGGTGGAAGTGACGACACTGCTCATCCCCGACCGGAATGACGATCCGTCGGAAGTGCGGGATATCGCCCGCTTCATCAAGGAACAGCTGGGCCCCGAGACGCCGTGGCACATCAGCCGGTTCTTCCCCCAGTATCGAGAGACCACCCTGCCGCCGACCGAGGCGAACGCGCTCCTGGAAGTCCGCCGGACGGGCCTCGAGGAGGGCCTTCAGTATGTGTACACGGGGAATCTCCGATGGGACGAGGGGGAAAGCACGTACTGCCCGAGTTGCTCGAAACGGCTGATTCACCGATCGGGATATACAATCCTGGAGAATGTGATAGCGGGGGGCTCGTGTCCCGACTGCGGCCATACGGTCGCGGGACTCGAGATGTGACGGTCGAAAAGCGACGCGGCGGCGCCTCTTTCGGAAATTTGTCACCGAGGTATGAAATGAACGAACGTGGGAAGATTCTGATTTCGCCTTCGGTTTTGTCCGCGGACTTTAGCCGGTTGGGCGAGGAGATCGAGAAGGTTCAGGAAGCGGGCGCCGATTGGATCCACGTGGATGTGATGGACGGACACTTTGTCCCGAATATCACCATCGGTCCCATGATCGTCGAGGCGATCAAAAAGGTGAGCCGCGTGCCGGTCGACGTGCATCTCATGATATCCGACCCGGATTCGTACCTCGAGATGTTCCGAGACGCCGGCGCGGATATTCTCCATGTCCATCCCGAGGCGACTCATCATCTGCACAGGACGCTGACGCGCATCCGGGAACTGGGGATGAAAGCCGGCGCGGCGTTGAACCCGTCCACCGGACTGCACGCGATCGAGATGGTCGTGGCCGAACTCGATGTGGTGATGCTCATGACCGTCAACCCCGGCTTCGGCGGACAGAAATTCATCCCGACGATGGTTCCGAAAATCAAGGCGTTGCGGAACATGATAGACGAGTCGGAATACCGTATACTTATCGAGGTCGACGGCGGCGTTTCGCCGAAGACCGCCGGCGAATTGATCCGAAACGGCGCGGACGTCTTCGTGGCGGGCAGCGCGGTGTTCGGCAATCCGCCGTACGACGAGGTCATCTCCGCGTTGCGGAACGCGGGCAGCGCATAAACGGCCGGAATAATCCCGGCGTACGTCCGGTCAACCATGAAGGTCAAATTATGAAGCTCATGCGGCGCGCAGCGTTTTCTCGGGGATTCATCGGGCTCGGCCTGACGATCCTCTTCCTTGTGGTTTCATCGTCGTCCGTTCCCGCGAGCTCGCCCAACGGGTTCGCAGGGCGACAGGGTGACGACTCGGGACTCACCATAGAACTCGGCGTGCCCGAGGAATCCGTTTCGGAGCCGAGTACGATCGAGATACCCGACGAAGAAGACGATCCCGGGCTCTATTTTCTCCTGGCCGAACAAGCCGCGGCACGCGGCGACACCGAAGCGGTGATACGCTATTTCAAGAAAGCTCTATCGCTCGACGTGTCGTCGCCGTACCTGAACATGCGCGTCGGCATGCTCCTTGCGCGGAACCGAAAGATCGCGGACGCCCTCATTATGGCTCGAATGGCCGCGCTGTTCGATCCGACTTATGAAGAGGCGTACGCGTTGCTCGGCAAAATTTACACGGTCATCGGCGATCGGCGTCGAGCGGTGGAAGCGTACAATCGCGCGCTCGATCTCAACCCCGAGGACAAAGAGCTCTACGTTTTTATCGGCTCGCTCCAGGCGTCTCAGAGTCGCTTTCAGGAAGCTCAGAACACCTTCACGCGAATGGTCGAGCAGTTCCCAGACGATCGAGACGGGTATTTTTACCTCGGCAAGATCTATGTGGAGACCAAGGAGTACGACAAGGCGATCGAGACCTTCAAGAAGCTCATGGAGCGCCGCAGCGATACCGAGGGACAGGTCCGCCTGGAGCTCGGCGCCGTCTACATGGACCAGGAGAAGCTGGAAAAAGCCGAAGAGCAGTTCCGCAAGGCGGTCGAGCTCGATCCGTACAATCTCAGCGCCCGCCTGAGACTCGGTCAGACCCTTGCCCTCCGGAAGAAATTCAAGGAATCGTACGAGGTCTTCGAGGAAGCGTCGAATCTGGCCCCGTCAAATTTGGGGATACGCATCCGAATGGCGATGATTCTCGCCGACCGGAAGCAGTACGACAAAGCCGAAGAGATGCTCAACAAGATCCTCAAGACTCGACCCGGGTGGGCTCAGGCGCGGTTCCGGCTCGGCCAGGTGCTCAAGGAACAGGGTAAGATCGAAGAGGCGGAAAAGGAATTGGCCGACATTCCGCCCGGTTCGTCCGCGTATCTCCAATCGAGGATGATGCTGTCGCTGATGTTCTTCAAGTCCCGCGACTTGGGCAAAGCCCTCACCTACGTGAATCAGGCGATACACCTGGATCCCAAGGACCCGGACTTCCATCATCTTCGAGGCGCGATCCTCGAGGAGCTCGATCGGTACACCGAGGCGCTGGCAAGTTACCGTGAGGCGTTGGAACTCGATCCCGAAAATGTCAAAATTGAGTATTCGATGGGCAACGCGCTCGAAAAAAGCGGCCGGCGGAACCAGGGACTGGCGCGAATGGAGAAGATCCTCGAGAAAAAGCATGACGACGCCGCGGCCCTCAATTTCATCGGTTATACCCTGCTGATCATGAATCGGGAGCCCCACCGGGCAGCGGAACTGATCATGCGCGCGGCCGAACTCAAGCCCGATGACGGCTATATTATGGATTCCAAGGCATGGCTCCTCTTCAAACGGGGCAAGACCGACGAGGCGCTGAAGCTCTTGAAAACCGCCGGTGAAAAAGTTCCGTCCGATCCCATCATCGCCGAGCACCTGGGAGATGTTCTGCTCGCCAAGGGTATGAAGCGGGAAGCTGCGGACGCGTATCGACGGTCGCTGGAGATCAATCCCCGCAACATCGTGGTCAAGGAAAAGCTGGAGAAACTCGAAGGGGAAGCGGCCCAAACGAACAATTGAGGCTCCGTTGTTGATGGGACCACGGAAATCGGCCGCGGCGATCGCGCTCGCCGCGGCATTGACCCTCGCGCTTGCGGGATCACGCGTTCCCGTTGAGGCCGCGGGCCCGCGAAAAGTTCCGCCCCCTACCTGCGCCCGGTATGCGGTTCCTTCGGATTTGACGGACAAACCGTTCCGCTTCGCCGGCGAGACGATCCCCCTGAACCGCGCGGACGTGCGTTCGCGGCTTCGCTACCAGATCAACTTTCTGCTCCTCGACGCTCGAAGCGTCCTGACGTCCTGGCTCAAGGACAAAGGGCGATACGGCTGGATCTTCCAAGAGATCTTCGCCGACGCGGGCGTCCCCGAGGAATTCGTCTACTTCGCTCCGATCCTTTCGGGGTTCAAGGCGCGGACCTATTCGAGGCTCGCAGGGGTGGGCTGGTGGGCGCTCAGAAAGCCGTGCGACGCATCGGACGGTGTGCCCATGTCGGAGGACTCCTGGCATGACGATCGCCTGGACCTGGAACTTTCGACTCGGTGTTTCGCGGTTCAGTTGAAGCGCATCAGGGAGAAGCTGCCCACAAAGAGCTGGTTAATGGCCGCGGCCGCGTACGTAAGCGGTATGGAAACCGTGTCCGAACGGATTGAGGCATGGGACGCGCGGGATTTCTGGGACCTCCCCTTTCCCGAGGATGCAGAGACGCTCGTTGTTCGGTGGATGGCGCTGGCGATTATCGACTCTCGGCCGCAGGACTTCGGGCTCGAGGTGCGCTATGCCGACCCCCTGACGTACGACCAAATCACCGGCCTTGTCCTGACCAAAGACTTGACCGTGGCCGACATCGCGAAATTCACCGAGACGCCGGCGCGCCTGATTCTGGAATTGAACCCGAAATTGAAAGTCTCGGCGGGAAAGGCGCCTGCAGAAGTTGACGGGAAGCGCATAACCCACTCGCTGGCTGCGCCCAAGGGCAAGGGACGGCAGTTGGTCGATCGCCTTAAAGAGAAGGGGTATCTGGCGGTCAAATCCCGCAAGTGAGGCGTATGCCGGCCTGATAAGCCA
>CAYLRL010000140.1:0-7742 GCA_964385875.1 uncultured Syntrophales bacterium | reverse complement strand
CTCCCAACGGGCCGGAAAACGGTTTCAAGCCCGGTCACTTGCGATCCCATCCCGTACGGACGCCTCTTGCCCACATATGGTTGGAGCGGGCCGCTTAATTGCCCCCGTGTGCGGTCGCAGCGATCACGTACACCTTGCTCGGGGAGACCGGCGTTTCGACCACATTCTCGATTATCACACCGGGAACCGCGTCCACCGCGGCTCGTACTGTCCGCGGAGGCACGTACAATTTATTCGCGCCGAGAAGGAGTCGCCCGTTCGGCGCGAGGTGGTTCGGGCCGTCCCGCAGGATCGTATGGATGTGACGGCAGCCGTCTTCGCCGCCGTCCCAGACTTCTCGGTTGACCTTGTGGGCCTTGCGGCGTTCACCGCAATCGGTGGGGATGTACGGAAAGTTGCTGAAGATGATGTCGAATTGTCCGGAAACGCCGGAGAGCCAGTCGCTGCGACGGAAATCGATGTGTTCCGCTCCCGAGGCCGGCGCGCAGCGACGCGCGTTTTCGATAAAGTCGTTGTTGATGTCGACCGCGGTCATCTCAACATTCCGGATACTCGAGCAATAGACGGCCAGCACGCCGATATGGCCGGTTCCCAAATCGAGGACGCGTTGGCCGTCCTTGACGTAGAGCCGAATCGCTTTCCGCAGCGCAAGTGTGGTTTCATCCCACAGCTGATGATGAAGGCGGTTCACCACGTTCACGCGAAAGAGCCTTTTAGCCAGCATCTCGCTCACTCGATTCGCGCCGGGCGCGTTCGTCAAGACGGTCAAGAGCGCCGACCACGCGTTCTGCTGTACGGAATTCATTCTGTTCGTTCCCTTCAGGGTGAATTTGGGCGGGAGTCTGCGTGAAGACGCTATATAGTCTTACACGTTTGAGAATCGGAATAGCTTCAAGCGAATTGTCGATTAGGAAGGACGGCGGGCTCGGAGAAAAGGTCGCTGAAGCGGCCGCTCCTCGATTGCCCCGCAACGGGAGCGAACAATCAAGGAGCGACCGCGTTCTCGAGCAGTGCGGAGCGCGGCTTTACTCGCCGAAAATCTTCACGTCCTTGAGCGCTTTGGCCGCTCGAGCCACATGAATTCCGTGCCGGCGAGACGAAACCACCTCCTCGTCAGACAGGCCCTTGGGGCTGAGATCCTCCGCGTGGGCCCTGCCGTACGGACCCCATTGGAGGCCTGCCGCCGAATAGCCTTCCGTATTCTTGGGCAGCGGAATGAGGATCATTCCCAGTTCGGCGAGGTTGTTCAACATCGAGAGCATACCGAGTTCGGTTCCGCCGCCCGCGCCGCCGTAACCGCTCCCGCACATGAAGACCGCCGCGACCTTGCCGACCGCGCTGTCCTGCATCCAGGCTCCGCTGCAGGAGGTATCGATGAATTTCTTCACCCGCCAGTCCATGCAGCCCATATGAACCGGCGACCCGAGGACGAGCGCGTCACAATTGAGAACATCGTCCTGAGTCGCGTTTTCTGCTTCCTTGAGCTCGACCTCGCAATCCTCGACGCTTTTTGCGCCTTCAACGAAGGCCTCGGCCATCTTCTTGGTTCCACCGTAATCCGACGCGTACACCACCAGAATTTTTGTCATGATGAGCTCCTTTCCGTACTATTCTCGAGTCCGCGATCGAACTCGTTCCCGATTCACAATTAGTCGGCGCGTCCATGGCTATTTCGAGGAGCGCGCCGCCCGGCTCGTGAAAATAGATCGCTTGGAAATACTTCCTGTCCGAAGCCGGCGTTACCTCAAGGCCGTGCGCGTCGATCCGCGACCGCCACGCCTTGTGTACTTCCGCATCGATCGCCCGCAATGCAACATGATGAACCGCGCCCACGCCTATCAGGCCTGCGCGCGTATCGGGATCGGCGATGACGTCCACACCCACGACGCCCGGCTTAGAAGTCGTAATTCTCCTGCGGATTGCCGGCCACGGCCGTAATATGCTGAATTCCCGGAATAGTCATGTTCATCGTTTCCTCCCTGAGAGGTCCGGTTCGATGATACGGGTCTTTCGATTAGTCCCACATCGTTTAGATTGAGAGTATATCTTCCGGCATGGCCGTCAAGGACGGACGGAGACGATCTCACCGGGATGGGGAAGAGCAGACGGCCATGGCGGCGTAGGGGACGGGCGGAGTTTTTTGCACGCGGGTTGAACGGGATCGTCACGCTTTTGGGCGGGTTCGACCGTGGATGGGTATTGTGAATCGGAAGGTGCTTCCCAGGTCCTTGCCGGCGCTTTCCGCGTGGATGACGCCGCCGTGGAGTTCCACCAGTTTGCGGGTCAGGGGAAGGCCGAGGCCGGTCCCCTGCTGTTTGCGACCGTCTATGGAATCGGCCTGTTCGAACTCCTTGAAGATCGACTCCAAATTGTCCGGACTCAGCCCAATGCCGGTGTCTGTGACGGAAATCTCGAGGAAGTCGCCGTTCAGTTTGGCGGAAAGCCGAATATTGCCGCCGTCCGGAGTGAATTTCGCCGCGTTGGAAAGGAGATTGAAGAGGATCTGTTTGAGCTTGACCTCGTCGGCTTTGACCGTTTGCGCAGCCGCTTGTTCATCCACGTCCAGTTCTAGGCAAATGCCGTGCCTCGCTGCGGTTTCCTTGATCATCAGTGTCGCGTTCCACAGGGTTTGTTGGATATTCACGTCGGAAAGGGCAAGCTCCATTTTGCCCGATTCGACCTTCGCGAGATCGAGGATGTCGTTGATAAGCTTGAGCAGATGATGTCCGCTGCTGTGAACATGTTCGGCGTATCGGCTTTGCCGATCGTTCAGCGGGCCGTAAACCTGGTCCCGAAGAATCTCCGAGAACCCGATGATGGCGTTCAGCGGGGTGCGCAGCTCATGGCTCATACGGGCAAGGAACTGGCTCTTCGCCTGATTGGCTCGCTCGGCCTCGATGCGCAGGTCCCTCGACAGCTTGACCGCTTTTTCCAATTCTTCCGTCGCCTTCCGACGCATAATTATTTCTGTGCGGAGTTGTTCGTTGACCGCCTTGAGATCCCGGGTGCGCTCTTCGACGAGCAATTCCATGTCGCGCCGGATTTTTCGCTGCGCGCGCAGGCGTTTCATTTCGAGGGTGAGATCCTCGACGAGCACGAGCACGACGAGTTGTCGGGCGAGTCGAACGGGTCTGAGGTGAGTTCGGGCCCAGATCTGGGCGCCCTGGATGTAGAGCAGGCCTTCGATAACCTGGGTCTGCCTGGTCTGAACCACCCGCCGAACAAGCGCACGACACTGATCCGCGTTCTTGGGACTCGGAAAGAGCGACGCGATATGCTCGTCGCTCAAGCCGTCCGGATTGCGGCAGATCTTACGGCACGACATGTTGACGAAGGTAATTACACCTTCGTGATCGAGGAGGAGTCCGGGAATGGGCAGCGCTTCGATCAGTCTGCCGAAGGAAGACTCGCCGATCGCCGTCGGGAGGCTTTCATCTTCGAGGGTGTCGATTTCGGCGACCAGACCGCGAAGGTCGATCGAATCGGTGAGCTTGAGCTCCTTTTCGGTGAGCCGTGTCGTGTCCTCGTCGTCATCCGCCCAGTTGTAGCGATCCCCATCATTGACGTCCATTGCGGCTGCTCTCAGTGTCGGCGTGGGACGGGAAAACCTAACGTATTCGCAGATATCGCCCCTTCGACGCTCCCGACTACTCATCCCCTAAAACCGTCAAGGAAAGAGGTCCGGCGCGGCGAACCCCATTTTCGCGCTCAGAATACCGACACGCTCCTCCCCGGTCAATAGTGACGGTCTTGCGGACGCCGGAAAAAAAAACGAGGCCGCAGGAGAGCCCGCCGGCGGTCGGCCGCATCAAGATGGAATCTTTTTCTCCGAAGACTCATCCATACACACAGGAAACTAACAAATAGGAAGAGGCACGTTATGACCACATTAACTTTGATTTATATACTGACCTTTTTCTTTGCCGCGTTTGCACTGCTCTCCAGCTCCACGTCGGCTGAGGCCCAACCCGAGGTTGAAGCGTGGCTGTTCACGCCCAACGCCGGATGGAAGCGTCCGCCGATCGGCGGTCCTCGCGTTCAATATGTACGAGACCGCCGAACCGGCAAGCAGTATCTCGTCGAGATGGACGCGTGGGGTGAAGCGCGCATTTCCGACGCGGACCTCAACGATTTGGATGAGCCGACGAAGTAGGCGAGCGCTCCAGGTGGAAGCGCGCGAATGAACCGGAAGTTGCGATTTTGGGATTGCTGTAATGGTTTGGCGGGCTTGAGGCGACTCTGCGCCCCGTGAGAATGGAGGGGGAGACTCATCTCCCCCTAAACCTCCCCCATCGAGATATCAACGGCTTGTCGCTATCCCCTGAACGGTCACGGATTGCTTCTGAGATCGAGCTTCGGGAATTTTCCGGATGAGCGCGTCGGTCCGCAATCTCCCGGACAAGCAAATGACCCGAGGGACCCGGAAGCCGACCGCGGACGGAGCGCTCAGAGAGAATGGGGCCGGCCCGCAGCAAGAACAGCGCACCCCGGGGTTCGATCGGTCCCCGACTCGCTTATTGGGGCCCCCGGTAATCCTCCGACTTGATTCCGTATCGTCTCATGATTTGCTGGAGGGCTTGGCGTTCCATCCCGCATTGCCTCGCCGCGCGGGTCACATTACCGTCGTTGCGCATGAGGACGTTGCCGATATACTCCAGGTTGAATCGCTCCAGGACGCGATTTTTCGCGTCCTTATAGGACATATCGAGCACTTCGGCCTCGACCGGGCATTCGAATTCGTCCGATTCCTCCCATTCGATGTCCTCCGGTTTGATCACCTCGTCTCGTCCCAAGATAATCGCTCTGCGAAGGACGTTTTCCAACTCTCGGACATTGCCCGGCCACGGGTGGCGCATGAAGAGCTCCGTCAGCTCGTTCGAGATCCGCTTGCGCTCCTTGCCGAACTCGACGCAATAGCGATCGAGGAAGTGGTCGGTGAGGAGTGGGATATCCTCCAACCGCTCCCGAAGCGGCGGCATTTCCATCGAGAGGACATTGAGCCGATAATAGAGATCTTCCCGAAAGGACTTATCCGCGATCTTGGCTCGGAGATCCTGATTGGTCGAGGCAGTGATTCTGACGTCCACGGAAATGTTCTTTGTCGCGCCGAGGGGGCGGATTTCTTTTTCCTGGAGCACGCGGAGCAGCTTTGTCTGGAGCGTATGGGAAATGTCACCGATCTCATCGAGGTAGATGGTGCCGCGGCGGGCCTCGAGAAACAGCCCGATCTTGTCGTGCACCGCGTTGGTGAACGCGCCTTTGCGATAGCCGAAGAGCTCGCTTTCCAGGATCTCTTCGGGCAGGTTCGGACAATTGACCGCCACATAGGGTTGATCCGCCCGAGCGCTCATACCGTGAATCGCCCGCGCGGCCAGGTCCTTCCCCGTGCCCGACTCGCCGGTGATAAGCACGGTCGCATCGGTTTTGCCATAGAGCCTGATGGTGTCGTAAACCTTCATCATCGCGCGGCTTGCGCCAACGAACTGATGGAATCGCTCCTGTTCCATGACGCGACGCTGAAGGGCGCGGTTTTCACGAACGAGTCGACTCCGTTCGAGCGCCTTGTCGAGCAGATGGATGAGCTTCTCGTGATCGAAGGGCTTGGTCAGGAAATCATAGGCGCCGTGTTTGATGGCTGTAACAGCGAGATCGATCGTTCCGTGGCCGGTCATCATGACCACGGTCACTTCCGGATAGTCCTTCCGGACGCGCTGGAGGAACTCCATACCGTCCATGCCGGGCATGCGCACGTCGAGCAGCATTACGTCAAAGGGCGCTTGGGCGAGGAGGGACGCCGCGTCATGAGCCGCGCCGGCGGTCTCGATATCGCAATCGATCTCTTCGGCGATCGAACGCTCGAGCAGGCGCAACATATCCCGCTCATCGTCAACGATGAGGAGTTGCGCCTTGAGCGCCGGGGCAACAAGACTGTCCGGACCACTCTCATTCATGGGCAGGCCGCGTTTCACGTCCGTCCGAGCGCTTATGGGTTCGAACCTCGATCCTATAACGGGATCGAAGGGCGAGGCCGATGCGCGTTCGCCTCGATTATGCTTGAACAATACCATATCCCGGACGGAGCTCCAAACCGCTCCCGGCTGTTGCGACAGCGCGCTGAAAACGGGTGGTCCGGCTCCGACACGCAGGGCGGCGCCGGCGCCGAAATGGGGATTTCCACCCGCGGAACAAAACATGCTCGGCCCCGCGGAATGGGCTCTCCCGAATCAGAAGCGTACGATACGCATGAAACCGGGTACACGGGGCGGAATCTTACATGGGCGACAAAGGTTCGGACAATCCCCCTGTGGATTCCGAAGCGTCAAAACCGCCCATCCCGGAGGTACGACGATGAGAATAGCGTTTGTTTTCGTTATAAGCTTCCTTGCGGCGCTCGTCGCGTTGAGCGCAGGGCCGACGTTGGCAACGCCCGCCGATCGCCCGTCTTCGTCGCCGAGTTTGGTTCCTCCCGGCGGGTCCGACCTACCGGGTGGAGCGGTCTGTTTCTACTGCGCTCGGAATGTCAACCCCGTTGTAGAAAAATGGAAGTCTCGAAAACGCTCTTTGGAGACGGAACGACTTCAGCGGACGGACGGTCTTCCCGAAAGCTCCTTTGAATTCATGATGCGCACGTTCTTCTAGGCCCCGAAGCGGCACACGTAAGAATGCGACCGAAACGCGAGGGCCCGGCGTCTTCGGACCCTCTGTGTGAAAGGGGCCGGGCGAGGCCGGGCTCGGAAAGGCTCGACGATCCGAATACTTGGTTCGCCGAGCGAACGGACCGGGATGCGGTTCCGCTCGGCGCGACGCGTTGACCTACCATTCGTTGTTCATTCACTTTTTCCCCTTCGTGAGCACACATATGTAGACGGCGGCGCGCCGGGGGCGATCGTTGTGCGGAATTTCCCGCGGCGCTTCAGAGGTTACTTTTCTGGTATTCATTTGCCCAGTGCGCTCGATGCATCGGTGCGTGAACCGATCCGCTTCACTGATTGGAGCCGCCCGGCGCAAACCGCGTATGAGCCGCCTGTACGGTTAGGCGTGCGCACGTATTGGGTTAGGATCGGGGAGGCGCCGACCGCATCATCTCTTGACAACGCGGCTCCCATAATATTATAACACGGGCCGCGGGTGTTTCTTTCACCGTTTGTGAAGACTCCGCCGGGCGCATTCTCTAATCCGGATCGCGCTCACGGAACGCCGGCGATTATGCGGTTACACTTCTCTTTTGGACATCGCGACTCCCGGCCGGGCCGTATCCTTTGGAGGGAGGAGGTTCGGCCGGAATAGGCGAGGATGGAGGGTTGCGGTCAGAGGTTGCTTCGGGATGGACGCCGACGCCCGTTGTGAATCGTCGGGAGCGATTCATCGGCGATTTGCCGGGCCGCGCGGCGACGTTTCGTTTGCCGCTCTTTATGGGGTGTAAACCTCGATCCGATGACGGAACGGAGTGAAGAGGCCCCGGCGCCGGCCGTCACCCGAGAAAACGCCGGAAAACCGCAGGGCCATGCAGGCGGTGCCATGCGCTGAGCCGTTCGCACAATTCCGACCCGCCCGATTACCAAAGAGGACCGAGGTCCGGCTTCGATGCGCGTGGCGGTCATCGAGGCCGACATCTGTCGCCGTAATGGTTCACCGGGCTTGAGGCGGCTCTGCGCCCGGTGAGGATGGAGGGGGAGACTCATCTCCCCTCCAAACCTCCCCCATCGAGATATCAATGGCTTATCGCTATCCCGGTGAACGGT
>CAYLRL010000139.1:0-7821 GCA_964385875.1 uncultured Syntrophales bacterium | reverse complement strand
CCCTCCATCCTCACCGGGCGCAGAGCCGCCTCAAGCCCGGTGAACCATTACGGAGTATTCACATGATACCTCGATTATCGCTCGTCTTTCCGCTCCTCTTCGCGCTCGCGTTCGCCGCGCCGTGGATTCACGCGGAAGAAACGAAGCGGGCTGAAAAGCCCTTCCTGCTCTGTTCAACGACTCAGATAGCCGATTTCACGCGGCAAGTGGTGGGCGATGATTGCAAAGTAGTCTGCGTCCTTTCGCCCGGCGCGGACCCGCACACGTACATGCCGACCCCCGGTGACGCAAAACTCGCCATGGAAGCGGACCTCTGCCTCCAGAACGGCCTCCATCTCGAGGGCAAGAACTGGATGGCCACGCTGGCCAAAGACGCGGGCAAGGCCGTGGTCACCTGCACCCGGGGGATCAAACCGATCGAATTGGAGACGGAGGGGCGGAAGCTCCTCGATCCGCACTCATGGTTTTCTCCCCGCAACGCGGCGATCTACGTGAACAACATACTCGGCGCGGTGGTGAAGCTCGATCCGGCGCACAAGGATCGATACACGGCCCGAGCAAAGCTCTATCTCCAACAATTGCGCGTATTGGACGCGTGGATTCGAGAACAGGTCAACGTTATTCCTCCTGATCGGCGAATCCTCGTGACGAGTCACGATGCGTTCAATTACTTCGCCGACGCGTTCGGCTTCAAGAACCGAGCGCCCGTGGGTTGGTCCACGGGGAGCGAGGTCGGCGCAGGCATGACGCCCGATCGGCGTAAAACGGTGATCGATTCGATCAGGAATTACGGCGTCAAGGCCGTCTTTGTCGAGACGAGCGTCAATCCGAAGCTCATTCGGGAAATCGCGCGCGACGCCGGCGTGAAGATCGGCGGCGAGCTCTATTCCGATTCCATGGGAGAAGCCGGTTCGGCCGGCGAAACGTACATCGGCATGATGCGCGAAAACGTCATTACCATCGTGTGGGCGCTGAAGTAGGAGCGTTGATGCGACCGCTCATCGTCATCATTGTCTGGATCATTCTTATCGGCGGACTCACGCTCTATATGCGAGGCCGCGACGAAGCCGCGCCCGTCCAAACATTTCAGGTGGAGAAAGCCGAAGGAACCTACTCTCTCGACGTGACCACCACCTTCGCGGTCGAACCCGACCCCTTCGCGGTGGATCTGGGAACCGACGACAAGGCTCCCGCGCTGGTCGTCAAGATCAACGGCGTCACGGTCCTCGAACGGACGGAACGCGTGCCCGCCGGCGCGCCGATACGACTTGACGATATCCCGGGTATCCTCGAGGGGACCAACGAATTCTACGTCGAAGCAAATCCGCCGGTTGGGAACATGGGGAAATCATATGCGGTGCGGATCAGAATCATGCGGGACGGCATAACCGTCGCGGACCACACGGAATGGTCCCGTCCCGGCGAGAAGATCGCGGCCGCGTTTCCTCTGGAGACGGGCGAAGCGTCGGCGGCCGACAGTGACACGCATTAAGGGGTAAGAAAGAGCCTTCACCGCAACCCTCTCCCAGAGGGAGAGGGGACGGGAGGTTGTTTCTTAAATCGTAACCGTCCACCGGGTCGGCGATAAGCCGTTGATGTCTCGATCGGGGACCATTAGTGTCTGTTGATGTTCTGCGTGGTGAATATACTGAGCAAGTACGCAATGACCACCGCGATGTAGAGCTGGCCGACAATCGCTTCGATTGACGCGATCATGGCCGCGGCCTCCGTGCGGGGGGTGATCTCCCCGTACCCGAGGGTGGTGAGCGTCACGAAGCTGAAATAGATGAACTTCGCGCCCATTTCAAATTCCGCGTCCGCGAAGTTGAAGGAATGAGGCCGAAGCATCTCGAGGGCCGAATAAATGTAGGACCAGGTAAACCCTATGATGAGGTAGAGATTCACCGTGCCGAGGATTTCGTTCAGGCCCACGCGTCGCGTCCTCAGGAGCGCCCACAGAACGAGCCAGCCGCAATAGAGGAGCAGCGCTATGATCGAAAAAGCGACGAAGTACCCGTAGAAGCCCTGCGAGAGCTCGTCCGAATCGTGAAAAGTCGCCATGACCGCGAGGACCGGCGCCGCAAGGATCACAAGTCCCCAGCGCACGCGCGGATAGCCCTCCGCGGCCACCCATGCGGAAAACATAAGCGCGCCGAGAAAGACGCTGTTCACGACGACGTCTGCGATGATCGGCCGCGTGATCAGCAGGCCGAAGAGGACGACCGCCAACCGGAAATGCTTGTTGCGGACGACCGGGCGACGCTGTTCGTCCATACCCGACGCGTTTCCGATCTGTTCGCTCATGACCTCGGCTTTCTACGCGTAATCGCACCTACCCTCGATCTTCGGCGTTCTCGCGCTTGTTACCATACCCCGCTTTCCGCGCCGGGAAAACGATAATCATACGAGCAAAGGCAATGGCGCCTCAATCGGACGAACGTGACCGCGCTATCCTCGCAACGCGTCGCTGTCCGGCACTCGACTGTACAGCGCCGCGACCACGGCCAACCCGATCGCCCCCGCGTACCAGATCGGCCGAAACGCCTCGGGCCCCCTCAAGCCGGCGGAATCGTCACCGATGAGAAATCCCAGGAAATGGGTCACCACCCCCACGCCGAGAATGGTAAAGAGATTCACCGCGGTCATTGCCTGAGCGACCATCGCCGTCGGCATGAGTTCCTTCATGTGCGCGTACAGGATCTGGCCGGGCGACGCGGTCACGCCGAGCAGGAAGAAGGTCCCGAGAATAGTCCAAAGGGGAATCGAGTCCGTCCACAGCGCAACGGACGCGGTGATGACGGCGAAGACGACCGTGCTCGCCAACACCACTTTCTTGCGCGACCGCACGACACGGTCGCTCAGCGAGCCGAATACCGGCAATCCAACCATGTATCCGATACCCATGCAGAGGAGCGCGTTGCCGGCGGAGAGCTCGCTCAAACCCAGTCCGTACACGAGAAACGGCGCGGCCCACAAACTCTGGAGCGCGGCAAAATAGCCGTAGCGCACAAAATTACTGAAACTGATCGCCCAGTAGCTGTACATGCCGATCAGCCGGCCGAGCCCCTTCAGCGCGGACGTCGCCTTGCCGTCGAAGGGCGGCGCTCCCGGCGGGCGGTCACGCGCGACCACGATGAAGATCGTGACGATCACCGCGTTCGCAGCCGCGAAGATGAGGAAGCTCATGCGCCACCCCACCGTGATTTCGAGGAGCGCCAACGGCGTCGCGGCCAACAAATTGCCCAACACGCCGATCGAAACCACCAGACCGCTTACAAACGCGAACCGATCCACCGGGAACCAAACCGCGAGCAGGGCCAAGATCGTCATGAAGTTGCCGCTCATGCCCACACCGAGCAGAGCCCGCGCGGCGATGAGTTCGCCCGGAGTTTGCCCGAGCGCGAAAAAGACCGCTCCCCCGAGCGCGGCAACCGACAGTATCGCCAGCGTTATTCTGGGGCCAAGTCGGTCGATCGCCATCCCGACCGGTATCTGGCACGCGGCGAACGCGTAGAAGAAAACCGCGGAGAGATCGCTCAGCTGCGAGGTCGTAAAGCCCAAATCCTCGACGAGCGCGGGTGAAATCACCGCGGTTGAGACGCGGTAGAACATCGACAGCACAAAATTGAGGCTGCCCAGCGCCAAAATCGCCCAGCGCCTGTAACTGCCCGGGGCCGGATCGTGGAAACCTGCTATAGTGGAACTCCTCCGGGCGCGGCCGGCATTGTCCGCCCGGCCAATAATTTGGGGGCGCCGATTCCGAAGATCGAGCCGCCGCGTCCAATGCGGACGTGAAACCAACCGCGAAGCATAGCAGGACAAACCCGATTTGTGAAATCGGACGCGATCCTGTTCCTGGGGCGCTCGACGCCGCTTGTCTCGGCGCCGCCCGCTGATCATCTACAGGAAGGGTACTCTAAAGCGATTGCGTATTCATGAGGAGGAAATGATGTCAAAAGCGCTGATGGATTTTTTCAACAAACAGCCGAGACTAGGGACGCTCAGCACCGCGGACAAGGCCGGTAACGTGAACGCGGCCTACTTCGGATCGCCTCATATGCCCGACGAGCGCACTATCGTCATGGGCTGCGGTCAGAATCGAACATTGCAAAATCTCAAAGAAAATCCCAAGGGGTGCTTCCTCATCATGGAGCCGGGCGCGACTCCGCCGGAATGGAAGGGCGTGCGTGTGTACGTGAAGATGAGCGGAGCGGACGAGACAGGAGAGAAACTCGAGCGGATGAGGGCATTTATCGCCGAGAAGGTCGGCGAAGAGACCGCTCGAAAGATGATCCACGCCGCGCTCACCTTCGAGATAACCGATATCCGACCGCTCTTGGATATGGGCCAGAACTGGGAGAATTCGATCTGACGCGCGCTGAATTTCCGGACGAGGCGGACGAACAGCCCTTTCAATCGATGCGAACGCGTGGCGGGCGGCCGGCGCGTATCTCAGCGAGCAGCCGTCGGGTCGCGTCTTCCGGATCGTCGGCCGCCATGATGGCAGATATGACCGCGACCGCGTCCGCGCCGGCTTCGATCACCGCGCGGACGTTGTGGGGCTCGATCCCCCCTATAGCGACGATGGGGAGGTCGGTCATGGTTTTGACCAACCGAATGCCTTCCGGCCCCCAGGTCGAGGTGAGTTCGGGTTTGACCGAGGTTCGATAGACCGGTCCCGCGCCCAGATAGTCGGCGTATCCCGCGGCCGGTTCGAGCGCTTGGTCGGGCGCCTTGATGGTCAGTCCGATAATCTTGTCCGGACCGAGAATTTTACGCGCGGCCTCGATCGGCATATCTTCCCGTCCCAGATGGACGCCGTCCGCGTCGAGAGCCAGCGCGACATCGATCCGATCGTTGACGATGAAGACCGCGTCGTATGCCGCCGTAATCTGTTTGATCTTCAGTCCGTCCGTGTAGAATTGGCGCGTGTCGAGACGCTTCTCCCGCAGCTGAACTACGGACGCGCCCCCTTTCAGCGCGGCTTCCGTCGCATCCATTATGGAAAGCTCGCCGGCGAGCACGCGATCCGTGATAAGGTGGATTTCTCGACCTGTGATATTTTTTGCTCCCATGACGACTTTTCCTCGGCGAAGGTGGCGTAGTGGGACGTTCTGTTCTATAATGTCGAGCTCTTTGATCAAGTTTCAGCCGTCGACGGGGCCGGTCCCGCAGAGCCTCGCCCCGAAGACGAGCCCGATCATATTTCTCGATTCGGAGGCGGCACTCAATGAAACTGGATGAAGTTACCATATCCCGAGCGATCATAAAGACCTTTTCGGACAAGCTCCTCGACTGCCTGGAATCGGACGTCGCGGTGGTCGGCGGCGGACCGTCCGGTCTTGTGGCGGCCTATTACCTCGCCCGGGCCGGGAAACGCGTTGTGCTGTTCGAGCGGAAGCTCTCCATAGGCGGGGGCATGTGGGGCGGCGGCATAATGTTCAACGAGATCGTGGTGCAGGAAGAAGGCAAGGAACTGCTGGACGAGCTCGACGTTCGGACGCAGCCGTTCTCGGACGGATACTACTGTGCGGATTCGGTCGAGGCGGTTTCGACGATCTGCTCGAAGGCGGTGAAGGCCGGCGCGAAAATCCTCAATCTGTTCAGCGTGGAAGACGTGATGCTCGTCGAGGATCGCGTCACGGGCCTTGTGATCATATGGACCGCGGTTGAGATGGGGGGCCTTCACGTGGATCCCATAACCGTGCGGACAAACTACGTGGTCGATGCCACGGGCCACGATTGCGAAGTGGCGCATGTGATTCAACGGAAAAGCGGCGCTCGCCTGTTCACCCCGTCGGGGAAGGTCGAAGGCGAACAGCCGATGAACGCGGACCTAGCCGAACGCTTGACGGTTGAAAACACCAAGGAATTCTTTCCCGGCGTCTTCGCTGCCGGAATGAGCTGCAACGCGGTCTTCGGCGGGCCGAGGATGGGGCCCGTGTTCGGGGGCATGCTCATGAGCGGGAAAAAGGTCGCGGAATTACTGTTGGAAAGGCTCTAGGAAAGCTTCCGGGCCTGTTCAACCGACCGCGTGGGACAAGAACGGTCGCCGCGATGTCAGGAAGCGTCGACCTCGCCCACCTGAACTCGATCATCGTGCAGGTTCCGCGCGCGGCGGACCGCATCCGTCGCGGCGCGGACCACTGCCGACGGGTCCACGCCCGGGCGGCCGAAGACGGTCACCACGCCCACGTTGAGTTCAATCGGAAACGACCCGGACGGGGTGATCACCGGATCGGACCGAAATCCGTCGCGGAGCCGTTCCGCCTTTGCCCGCGCGTTGGTTCGGTCGCACCCGGGGAGCACCGCTATGAACAGCCCGTCGCACCGCCGTCCCAGGGAATCGTACGGTCGCATGGTCGATTGGAGCCGCCGAGCGGTCTCCACCAGCACTTCGTCCCCCACACCGTGATCTCGGCGATCGATGAGCGCGCCGAGGCCGTCGATTTCCACCGCCAGCGTAGTGACGGAAATCCCCTCGCGGCACGCGCGATCGAGCTCGCGTTTGAGCAGAGATTCGGAAAAGGGGCGATTCAGCGCGGACAACCCGTCTTTTCGCGGCGCCTGCGCGGCCGAGTCCGTCCGGCCAAACGCGAAGCCCCCTGCGTCGGGACGCGCGGAAGCCGGCCGATCGGTGTCGGTCGCGAGGGTCCAAACCGGTGAGCAGAAATGCTCCACGCGACTTCGACCGGTGTTCTTGGCTCGGTACAGCGCGGCGTCCGCGCCTTTCAGAATGGACGAGAAATCCCAATCCTCCGGATTCTCGACCGCGGCCACTCCAAAACTGACCGTAACCTCGAAATCGCCTTCGGGGGTTCTCGTCGGTCCGGCGCGAAATCCCGAACAGAGCCGCTCCGCGACACGCGCGGAATTGGACGCGTCGCATCCCGGAATCACCGCCAGAAACTCCTCCCCGCCGTATCGGCCAACCGCGTCATACGACCGCGTCTGTGTGTTGAGGCGCTCCGCGACGCTCCGGAGAACCGCGTCCCCGGCGATGTGACCCCACCGATCGTTGATCTTTTTGAAATGGTCGATATCCGCGATCATCACCGCGACGGGTTCGCCGACACGGCGGGACCGCGCGAGTTCCGTCCGCAATCGGTCGAGGATCGCGGATCGATTGAGCAATGACGTGAGCGAATCATGGGTCGCTTTGTAGTACAGCGCGTCTCGGGCCTGCTTGAGATCGCGGATCAGCTTCTCCCGCTCTTTCTCTACATGGATACGATGCGAGATGTCTCGTGCGACCACCAGGGCCGCCGGTCGACCGTGGTACGTGAACGGCCTCGCGAGAGCCTCGACGTGAATCGTTCGGCCGTCGTCCGCGACCATGCCCGCTTCGGCGCGAGAGGTTGTTTGAGCGCCGTTTGAAAGCGTATCCACAATGTGCCCGACCGACGCGCGGTCGTCGGGATAAAGGATGTCCGAGATGTTTCTCCCCGACAGATCGTCGGGATTCGCGACGGCGAGCAGCTCGGCGAGGGCCGCATTGGCAAAGACAATCTTCCCGTCCTGCGCGACGAAGATCCCGTCGGGGCAGGTATCGACCAACGCTCCGTAGTAGTCTCGGTCCGGATCGACGGCGCGTTCCCGCCGACCCGATTCGGCAATTTCGGTCATGGTTCTTCCGTCCGACTTCCCCGCGCCCTTCCCGGCGCTGTATGGGCGGCGCCGCGCCCTTGCCGAGTCTCAGCCCTGCGGCGTGAACGCTGTCCGCACATTGTAATGGTTCACCGGGCTTGAGGCGGCTCTGCGCCCGGCGAGGATGGAGGGGGAGACTCATCTCCCCCTCCAAGCCTCCCCCATCGAGATATC
>CAYLRL010000138.1:0-7960 GCA_964385875.1 uncultured Syntrophales bacterium | reverse complement strand
TCTGAAAGTGAGGTTTCTTTCGTGAAATATAGTAGCTCATTCAGGCCCTACATCACCAAACGTCTCGAGGAGATCGAAGAGGCCGACGTGGTGGTCGGAATCCCCTGTTTCAACAACGATCAGACCATCGAACACGTTATCAAAATGGTCACCCACGGGCTGCACGACTATTATCGCGATCTCAGGCCGGTCATCATCATTTCCGACGGCGGCTCCACCGATGATTCCCGGGATGTGGCCAAGGAATTCCAGATCAAGCCCTGGCAGGAGAAAATCGTCAGTATCTATCGGGGAAGGCCCGGCAAGGGTTCGGCGCTCAGGATGGTATTCGAGGCGGCCAAATTCCTCAACGCCAAAGCCTGCATGGTGGTCGATTCGGATCTTCGCAGTATAACCAACCGCTGGGTTAAGCGACTCCTCGAGCCGGTCCTCGAACACAATTACGACTTCGTGGCCCCGATTTACAGCCGATACAAGTACGACGGCACCATAACCAACAATATCGTGTACAACCTGATGCAGGCGGTCTTCGGTCGGAAGATCCGTCAGCCGATCGGCGGGGACTTCGCATTCAGTCGAAATCTGGTCCGGTTCTATGTGGAGCAGGACGTCTGGGAAACGGACGTCTCACGGTTCGGGATCGACATCTGGCTGACCGTGCAGGCGGTCATCAATGATTTCAAGCTGTCCCAGGCGCACCTCGGTCGCAAGATCCACGACGCCAAAGATCCGTCCGAGCATCTCGGGCCCATGTTCCGTCAGGTTGTCATGACGCTTTTCCAGCTTATGGCGGACACCGAGGCCGTTTGGAAGCAGATCTCGGGCGTGCAGGACGTGCCGGTCTTCGGCGAAGTCTCCGATGATGAGCCCGATCCGATCGGCGTGAGCTATACAAAGCTCGTGGCCTCGTTCAAAACCGGGATGGGACAATTCGGCATGCTCTGGAAGGAGGTCTTCTGTCCCGATTGTTATGCGGCGCTGGAAGCCGCGGCCGCGATGGACGAATCCCGTTTCCGCTTGCCCATGGACACGTGGGTACGCGTGCTCTACGAATTGGCCGCGACCTTTCACAGTTGGCCGAACAACAAGCGGGTGCTCGTCGACCTGGTCACGCCGATCTACTTCGCGCGGGTCGCCTCGTTCATCAACGAGACACGCGACATGACCTCCGCTGAAGCGGAACACGTGGTGGAAGACCAGGCCGCGTTCTTTGTCCAGGCGAAGGACTACCTCGTGGACTTGTGGGAGCGCCCCAAGACGGCAAGCCACACGTTTATCGAGGAGGCGCAGAAGCTTTAACGCTCGCGCTCACGCTTCGGTCAGACGGCCCATCAAGACGATACAGCCCGTCGGATTGTGTACTACCGGGTAGAAGAACGGATGATCAGCAGGGAAGGCATGATGGAGCGGGTTGTCCCGTCGCCGGAAAGACTCAAAGAAACAGCCGCCGGAATCTGGACAATCCTCAAGGGGCTCGGCATGGCTCCGCGGAGCTCCGCACAAATCGAAATCGATTGACGCTTCTCGATGTCGTCCGATATCATTGCGTAATCGTCGAATCATCAGCCACGTCAGGGAAGGAAGGTCGGGCAAGGCAGGGGTTAAGGTAATGGGCGTCGGCGCGCGCCGCGCTCGAGGAGACAACCCGGAACGGGACATGACATTCTCGGAGCCGGATCGGCGCCTGTCGAAAGCCCGGCGGTTCACCTGTGGGCTCGACGGCCCGACTCAACATCGCGTCAAGGGGGCGGGGGGCGGAGTTCACGTCCATGTGCGATCAAAATAAGACTCGGGACGAGCTGATAGCCGAATTGCTGGAGTCTCGACGGGAAGCGGAGTTTTTCCGAGCGATCGTGGAGGGCTGCGACGACGCTATTCAAGTTGTTCGCGGCGGATCGGTCTTCTGGACCAATCAGGCATCCGTGGACCAGTCCGGCTATTCGAAGGAAGAATGGTACGGCATGGATCTCCGGGACATCTATTTTCCGGAAGACCTGGGGCGACTTGGAAAGGTTCTGTACGACTTTCATGAGAGTCCGAGCGGCACGGCGATCAAAGTGGTGTTTCGAGTGCGGGCGAAAGACGGGAGAACGCAGTGGATGGAAGCCTCGATGGTTCGGCGTCCCGAACCGCCGCTCGAAGGAACGGTCGCTGTCGCGCGGGTCGTGTCCGGGCGGAACGATCCGCCTCGTGAACTCAAGCTTTCGTCGGGGGCTGAAGCACCCTCCTTTGACCTCTATGCCCGGGATGAGGCGCTCGGCGCTATCTTCAACAATGTGAGCGACGCTATTATCGTTCACGATCGTGAAGGGGCCATCCATTACATCAACAAAACAGCACTGGACATGCTCGGATTAGGGAGCGACCAGGTGCGTCCCGACACGTCCGCGGATGAGTTTTACCTTCCCGAGGGCGCCTCGCGGGATACGATGCTTTCCCTGTGGCGGCGCGCGCTCTCGGGTGAATCGATTCACGAGGAGTGGCGGATAGCTCGGCCCGACGACTCTTCTCTTCGCGATGTGGCGGTTCTGATGCGAAGAATCAGCGTGGACGAGCAGGAGAGCGTCCTTGTGGTCATCAGCGATATCACCTATCGAAAGCAGGCCGAGGAACGCCTGAAGTCGATGTTGGCGGAAAAGGAAGCGCTCCTGAGGGAGACCCATCACCGCGTGAAAAACAATTTCGCGCTCATATCCGGCCTTCTGAGGCTTCAAGCGCGGCGAGCGCGTGACAGCCGGTTGGAGGAGATGCTCAAGGAGGCCGATTTCCGGGTCCGGTGTATGGGCAAGGTTCACGAGAAGCTTCACCAATCGGAGAGTCTCTCCGCACTGCGCATTCGCGAATACCTCATCGGACTCGTGGACAACCTTATCGCGACACATGGCGACAGGGCCGCCGGCGTACGAGTCACCACCAATATCGAAGAAGTGTCGCTCACCGCGGAAACGGCGGTCCCGCTGGGATTCATCACGTCGGAACTCTGCTCCAACTGCTTTAAGCATGCGTTCCCGGACAAAGGAGGCGGAGTGATCGAAGTTGGACTCCATCGAACCTCCGGCACGGAATTCGAACTGATTGTCCGCGACAACGGAGTCGGTCTTCCCGACAACCTCGATATCGAAGCGCTCCCCTCCCTCGGCCTGAAGCTGTTGAAATCGTTCGTCGATCAACTGGAAGGCACGCTCAGCGTTTGCGGAGAAGGCGGCGCGGAGTTCAGGGTACGTTTTACACCTCCTCTACGGGAATCGAGTGAAGCTCATCATGACACGCGCGCGGGTTCTGATCGTTGAAGATGACGAAATACTGAGTTTGGAACTGACCGAGGATCTGGAGGAAGCCGGCTACGAAGTCACGGCTGTGGCCGCTTCGGGTGAAGAGGCGCTGGAGTGCGCCCGGCAGGCGCTGCCCGACGTCGCGCTTATGGACGTGAGACTCAAAGGCGCCATGGACGGCGTCGAAGCCGCGGCTGAACTCAAGGGCCGGTTCGGTGTTTCAAGCGTCTATCTCACGGGCAATTCGGATGCCAAGCTTCTCGAGCGGGCGGCAATCACCGAACCGTTCGGCTACCTGATCAAACCGTGCTCGAGGACGGCTCTGAGAGCCGCAATCGAGATTGCGGTCTGCAAATCGCGGTTCCAAAGCGAGCTTGTCCGAGCGCATGAAGAGCTCGAGAAGCGAGTTCAGGAGCGAACCGCGGAACTCTCCGAAGCGAACCGAAGGCTCACCGCGGAAATGGAGAAGCGCGCCCGCGCGCTCGAACACCTTATCGAGAGCGAGGAGCGCTTTCGCGCGGTGTTCGAATCAGCGCGAGATTGCGTCTTCATTAAGGATCGCGAACTGCGGTATGTATCGGTAAATCCAAGTATGCCGGCCCTTCTGAATCTGCCGGCGTCGGAGGTCATCGGACGAACCGACGGGGATCTCTTCGGACCGACCGTCGCGGAACACCTCGGCAAGGTCGACGCACGCGTGCTCGAAGGAGAAACCGTCGAAGAACAACACACGCGGGAGATCAACGGAATCCCGACCACATTTCTCGATATTCGGACTCCGTTGCGGGACGCGTCGGGGTCTATTATCGGGGTGTGCGGCATTTCCCGGAACATTACGGAGCGACACACGGTTTCGGAAACCCTCCCGGTAGATGTCCAAACCTACCCTTCCGCCGCGATGAAAGCCGCACTGGCGAACGCGGCGCTCGCCGCGGAATCCAACAGTATCACCCTCATTACGGGAGAAAGCGGCTCGGGAAAGGATTTCATCGCTCGATATATCCACCGCGGCTCCCGTAGAGCGGACGGCCCGTTTCTCACTCTGAACTGCGCGTCAATACCCACCGAGCTCGCCGAATCAGAACTGTTCGGCCATGAAAGCGGCGCGTTTACCGGCGCGATGCGTCGGAAACGCGGCCGAGTCGAACTCGCCGAGGGCGGCACGCTGCTTCTCAATGAGATAGGGGAACTCCCGCTCAGCCTCCAGGCAAAGCTGCTCACATTCCTTGACACCATGACCTTCAGCCGAGTCGGAGGTGAGCAAACCATCGTCGCGGACATCCGCATCCTCGCCGCGACAAACCGAGACCTGCAGGATGAGGTCAGGCAGGGGCGATTCCGCGAAGATCTGTATTACCGCCTCAATGTTTTTCCGATGGAAGCCCCGCCGCTGAGGGAGCGCGCGGAAGATATTCCCATTCTGGCGCGTGAACTGATATGCGAGTTATGTGAAGGCGCGCCGTCGGATCGAGTTCCGGCAATCCGGCCGGACGCGGTAGAAATGCTCTCCGCATATTCGTGGCCCGGCAACGTGCGCGAACTGCGCAACATTTTGGAACGCGCCCTGATACTCGCCCGCGGGAACACCATCACGCCGGAACACATTCAATTGCGACGCGCCGGACCCGCGACGTTTCCGGCCAAAGCGGCGCTTCCCGAACAATCCCTCCCTCGGTTTCTGGCTCAAACCGAGCGCGCCCTCATCCGAGCCGCGTTGGACCAAACCGGCGGAAATCGGCGAGCGGCCGCGGAAGCGCTCGGCATCTCCCGTTTCACGTTGGCGCGCCACATGAAAAAGCTCGAGATGGATAAGTGATCGCGCACACTTTGCCCGCGAGCGTGTGCGACTTCGCTCTCAGGGATTTTGCACGCGTTCTCAATGCAATACGAGCCATAGCTAAATCCCGGTGTGCGAATCCGCACTCCCAAACGATTCTCGGAACCGGATCGATCGTCGCCATACCCCCGCGAGAAACTCGCCAAGTACTCGACACAAGATCACTTATCGGTCGTTAGAAGTCTTTCCGAACAGGTGGCATGCCGATTGCTCTTCTACAAAGACTGCCGATACGCCCGGACGCTCCGAGCCCAATTACCGAAGGCTCGAGCGCAGATCCCGCTCCGACAGCGCCGCATGAGGGGGGCAACGTCGTGAACCATGAAACGAAGCATCGACCGACGCCCCGACGCGACGCGGGAATGGGCGCTTCGCGCGGTGCGATTACGTGAGATCATACGCAGGGGAGGACATCATCATGACCGCGATCAGAAAAGCCGTCACCGAGCAGGACTACCTCGACATCTATCGATTCCGCTACACCGTCTACGTGGAGGAAATGAAACGGGAACAACACTATGCGGATCATGCGGAGAAGATAATCCGAGAGCCGCTCGACGAGAACGCGGATCTGTTCGGTATCTGGAACAACGGCGACTGCGTCGGCACGGTCCGCATGAACTTCTCGGACAGATCCGACCTCGGGTATTATCCGGATCTCTATTCCATGAACATGGTCGGCGATTATCATCCCAACCATACGTGCATCACGACAAAACTAATGATCGCCAAACCATATCGTAAGCTCGGCCTCGTAATAGCGCTCGGCAAGGCACTCTATCATCACGCACGGTCACGGGGAAAGGAGTTCGACTTCATTGACGCCAACGATTATTTGCTCCCGTATTACAACGCGCTCGGATATCGACGCTACACCGACGATATCACCCACCCCGAATATGGCAAGGTAACGCCCCTGGTACTGGTCGGCAGCGATTACGATTACCTGGCTCGGATCGGTTCACCTTGGACCGCCCTTCTGAAAAACTATCCCCAAAACCGGGAAGCGGTTCATTTTGCGTACGGCAACTTGGACTTGCGTCCGGCAAACGGTTCATAACCGCATCCAAGGAAGGCGTACAATATGGGCGAAGATTTCTTGGCGCGATTACGGCCCCCCGTCGGCGAGGAGGGCATCGAGAGATTCCAAGCGTCTGCCACAGCGATTGCAGGTCTCGGAGCACCCGAGGCCTCGGCATGAGGCTCGGACTACTCCGCGGGGTGGGCCGCGTGACACTCGACTTCAACCTCTTTATCATTCTCGGGACCGCTTCGGCGGCAATGATGGGTACGACAAGCGTGGTTCCCATCGTTCCTCAGCTGATGACCGCATTGCAAGTTTCCGCCGGCGATGTCGGTTTGGTTATTTCCTGTTTCGCAGCTCCCGGCTTTGTGTTGCTGCCCCTGTTTGGTATCTTAGCGGATAGGATAGGCCGCAAACCGCTTCTCGGCGCGTCTTTAATCATGATGGGCCTATTCGGTATTTCGTGCGCTGTGGCGCCCAATTTCGAGGCACTGCTTCTCTTTAGATTCCTTCAAGGGATCGGTTCGGCCTCACTGATTTTTCTGGCATACACCTTAGTGGGCGACATATACGTTGACAACAAGAGGGTGGCCGCAATGGGCTACATCGGGGCGACTCTCAGCCTTTCAGCCGTCCTGTTTCCCGTCATCGGCGGTTTCTTGGGCGCTGCAGACTGGCGGTATGTGTTTTTTCTACCCGCAGTTTCACTGGTGCTCGCTGCGGCTGTGTTTACGTCGCTCGACAACCCTGAGCCGAAATGCGAAGACCGATTGGGCCGACATTTCCGTGAGGCGCTTATTCAAATCGGGCGCTGGGAAATTGTCGTGGTCTTCACTGTAACATTTGCGACATTCGCTGTCCTTTATGGACCAATCATGACGTATTTCCCTATCCTGTTGGCCGTGGATCATGCGACGTCCACCTACCAGACGGGACTATATTATGCGGCATGTGCCCTTTCCTCCGCAATCGCATCCTCGATGATGGGGCGATTGACCAAGAGCAGGTCGCCTGTGTCTATTCTTCATTTTTCCGCATGGCTTCAGCTATTCTCACTTGTTTTGCTTTGTATTGCCGTCTCGCGCGTGCAGCTTATTCTCGCGTTGTCAACCTTTGGATTCGCCATCGGTCTGAACTTTCCCAGCAGGCTTTCATTTTTGACGGAACGCACTGCACCGGAAAGGAGAGCGGGTTTGATGGCGTTAAATGGGACCGTGGCCGCTTTGGGTATGGCGATGGGACCCTTCGCAGCCGGTGTTATTACTGAATATTCCGATGTACGGGGAGCATTTTTGCTGGGCGCTTTGATCACATGCGCAATGATTCCGCTACTGTTACTGCTGCTTCGGAGAGCAAGTAATCGCCCTGATTCTGCCGTCCGAACAGCCTTCGAGGAACCTTAAGATGCAGATCCACCTTTATCTGAGCAATAATGGAAAAGCGGAGAAATTGCGCGCCATGGTGGAAACGCAGGTTCGGAAGCTCGCCCTTTCGTGTGCCGTAATCCTGGTGCTCAATGAAGAGACATTTGCCGCCCGTGGTGTTTAATCGCTTCCCACCCTGTCCGTGAATGGCCGTATGAGAATTGCCGGAAGACTTCCGCCTGCTTCCGAGCTGACGGCTCTTCTTGTGGGGCTCGAACGGTTACCGAGCATCTGAGCCCTCCAGGGCTTTCGCCGTTACGGAGCTGTCCCGAAACGCTCGGCCGTGTCTCTTCACTTCCGGGACGCAGCGTCGTCTCGCGTCCGCCGCGTTCATGTCGATCGGCCTAATCGCCATAATCGCGGGTCAAAAAAAGTGAAAAACCTCGTTGCCCCTGAGGTTTCA
>CAYLRL010000137.1:0-8029 GCA_964385875.1 uncultured Syntrophales bacterium | reverse complement strand
GCGAACGCGCGGAGGGCCGCGGCCGCGAAGGCTCGGATTTTGGCGTAATCGCGGGAACCGTCGGGGTGTTCGAGGCCGGTATGCGCGTCGACGCCGTGGGGGCGGACGGTTCGTATTGCGTCGGTGACATTGTCCGGATTGAGGCCGCCGGCGAGGATGACGGGGACCGCGGCGGCTTCGACGATTCGAGCGCTGATCGACCAGTCGTGCGCTTTGCCGGTCGCGCCGATTCGGCCGGAGTCGGGATCTACGGAATCGAGGATAATCGCGTCCCAGAGCGGTTGTTGGAAGGCCCAACCCGCGTCGATCGCTGTCTCGTCTTCGACCGAAACCCGTGCGATGGTGTTGACGTGCGGGCAGATTCGGCGGAAGAGCCGGACCTGCTCGTCGGACATTCCACCGTGGAATTGCACGGCTGCGCCTCCGACGAACGTGGTCAGCTGAGCCGCGGCCCGAGCGTCATTCAGATAGGTGATAATGACGGGGGTGAGGCCCGGTGGGAGCGATCGCACGATGGATCGCGCGCCGGCGTTGGTTAGTCCGTCGTGGGGTCCGTGGGGCAGTTCGAGGGTCAAGCCGATCGCGTCCACTCCGGCGTCGCGACAGACGAGCGCTTCCTCGAGGCAGGAGACGCCGGCCGCCTGCACGCGCGGCGGCCATTGATACTGCGGTTGGGACGGCGTGGGAAAGCGCGGTCGCATTGTTGCGGGTCTCGGTGTCTTCCACTATGGGAAGTGGGGCGGCCTGCCGGGTTGCAAGGGGCGCCGCGGATCTTGGGAGAATTTCGATGGTGAAGGAATACGCTCACCGAAGAGCAAGATCAAGAGGACGTGCGTGAATATGTCCGGAGATTGAGAACGCCGGCCGGCCCGGAGGTATGACGTCGGGGCCGGCCGAGGCCGGCTCGGTAAAACATCAGTGAACGGAAAGTCGTATCCCCGCTCCCCGTGAAAGAAGGTTGGGGTGGGGGCGGTCCGGCCTATTCCGGAGCCGCCGCGGCATTAGGCGGGCGACGCGCCGGCGGACCATTCCCGCTCGTCGGGGTCGTCGGGATGTTCGGAGGTGATGGACTCGTCGCCGTTGACCGCTCTCGCAACGATCGTGGATGATTCACTCTGCTCGGCCTCACGGAGGGCCCGCCGGGCTTCGCGAATCATCATGGACGGGACCACTGCGCTGCGGCTGAGTTCGGTGACGCCGGCGTTGAGCGTGATATCGCCGCAGAAGCGACGGGCTGCGGATTCCATGAGCCGCTCGAAGACTATGTGGGCGTCGGCCAAGCCGGTCTCCGGGAGGAGCGCCCAGAGCATCACGTCGTCGCCGGGCGCGACGATATCGGTCGAGCGAACACACGAGGCGAGAAATTGCGCGGTGTCGGATTGCCGTTGGCGCATGTCTCCGGAATCGAATCGCCATGAGAGCGCCCCGAGGGAAAAGGGCCGTTCATATCGCCACGCTCGATCGAATTCCCGCCGGAGGAATTCCAGGAAGAAGACTTCGCCGTAGAGCCCGTCTCCAGCTGCATGGATCGCTTCCATATTGTTGCGTTCGTGGTCCCATGCGTTGCGTACGCCGAGCGCGATTTTTGTCGCGAGGCCGGCGATCAGGTCCGTGTTCATACCCCCGCAGTACCGCGAGGGATCGTTGCTGCCCAGGCACAGGAGCCCCAGGTAGTCGTTCTCCGCGCACAGGACCGCCACGGCCGCAGACGCCGCCAGGCAGGCTTCTTCGCCGAACAGGCCGGCCGCAAGCTCGCCGCACGGATCGTCCAGGATATAGGGATCGCCGGGGAAAATGCCGCCGTTCTCGAATGCGTCGGGAGAGCACGTGCCTACGCTCATGGGCGGATCGTAATCGATCAGCGAAATGATCGGGTGATCTTCCCGTATGAGGATGCGGACGGAGACGAGATCGAGATCTTCACGCAGCAGTCGGGTTGTTTCCGCCAGGAGACCCCGGACCGTGCGGCTCGTCAGGAGGAGGCGATCGATCTTCTCCAGGTGCGCCCTGATATTCTCGGACCGCTGATGCAGCTCGAAGATGACGTCGAAGGTTTTGATCAGATTCATGTGCGCCATATGGGAATCGGTTTGTTCGTGGGCCGAGTGGTCCGCCGGCTCGGTCGGATCGTCGTTGTCGTTGAGGAAGATCGGCGGAACACGGTCGAGGCCGTGGGAGAACTGGTCGGCTGCGGCGGGCGCGGTGTGATCGTCGACGGTAAGGTCGACGGGCTTATGGGAATCTGAAGCGAGGCGGTCCATGAGAGCCTCCTTTGTGGGGGCGATAACGCGAAAAATACTTTAGGGTTATTATACAGGATCTTGATAATAAATGACAAGTTAAAATCCTATGGAAGGCGCGGGAGATCCGGCGGGTCTTCGGCCGACCGTTGAAGCCCGCGGGGAGTCCGAGCGTTGCGTGAGCGCGACGTTTTCGGTTGCGCGCGCCGGCGCGGGAGTGGTATATGACAAAGTTCGGTAATTTCACTGAGGCAGTGACATGGGAATACTCTCACTGATCGGTAACACCCCGCTGGTGGCTATCCAATTTCCCAACGGCTCGACTCGGGTCCGCATACTCGGGAAGTACGAAGGCAACAATCCGGGCGGCTCCGTCAAGGACCGCATCGCCTATTACATGATCCAAAAGGCGGAAGAGGAAGGGCTGCTGACGCCGGACAAGATCATCCTCGAACCCACGTCCGGGAACACGGGGATCGGCCTGTCGATGGTGGCCGCGTCCAAGGGCTACCGGTGTATGCTCTGCCTGCCTGAATGCGTGAGTCTCGAGCGGCGGAACACCCTGCGGGCGTACGGCGCGGAACTCGAGGTGACGCCGCCGGACGAACGGACGGACGGCGCGATCCGGCGGGCTCATCAGATCTTCGAGTCCGATCAGGATAAGTACTTCATGCCGAATCAGTTCGTGAACAGGTACAATGCGGAAGCGCATTATATGACCACCGGCGTGGAAATAATCGAACAGACCGGCGGTGATATCGACGTCTTCGTAGCGGGCATGGGAACGACGGGGACGTTGATGGGCGTGTCCCGTCGCCTCAAGGAGCACAATCCGAACGTGAAGATCGTCGGGATCGAACCGCCCATGGGTCATTCGATCCAGGGCCTCAAGAACATGAAGGAAGCGATCGTGCCGGAGATCTACGATTCATCGAGAATCGACGAAATCCGGGAAGTGAACGACGAACAGGCATATGACACGAGCCGATGGTTGGCGCTCACACAGGGAGTTTTCGTGGGGATGAGCGCCGGCGCGGCGGTCTACGGCGCGATACAAATCGCCAAAGAGATGCAGGACGGAACGATCGTGTGCATCTTACCGGATAGAGGGGACCGGTACCTGAGCACGACGTTGTTCAAGAGCATTTGCGCGATGTGTCCGCCATAAGACGGACGAGATCGTGGGACGGAACTGCGCGCGATTAGGGCGCGGAAGAGACGGAAAACGGTCGTCAGAAGAATTCGTAGCACTCGCCGGGCGGCGGCTTATTCTTGTCGTATCGGAAGACGCGTGACGCGGTCTGGTCGGGGAGCGACAGTTTAATGGTGTTCTTGGCGCCGGACTGGAGCTTCGGCGCGGCGTAGAGCAATCGGAAGCCGACAAGGCTCCCTCGATCGTAAATTGGTTGCGCTTCGACCACGGCGCCGTTCACGGTCCATATGGGTCGGGGAATGAAAAAGGAGTAGACGGGAAAGGCGCCGAGAACCTCGATGTGCGGGTGAACCGATCCGCCGTAATTGCGACAGACCTTTATGGAGTTGATCCGCCAGCGATTCGCCGATGTGTCGTCGTCCTGAGCAAAGGTCGGGATCGCTGCTCCCACGATTGCGAGTAACGCGAGAGACACCACCGGCAATCGGAACGGTTTGAGCATGGTATTGGATCCCTGCTGAAAGACTCGACGCCGGACACTGGACGATCGGCCGGTGAGTCTCGGTCGGGTCGGCGCGGCACGGTTCGGCCGTCGCACACGGCGACGACGACCGTGCCGAGCCGGTTGCTAACCCTATATCCGAGATGCCGGGGAAAAACAAGAGAAGAAATGGACGCCGATTGACGCAGTGCGGCAAATGGCGTAGAATCGCAAAGTTTTATCACAGAGGAGGAGGCTCTTCATGGCCGTCAGGGTGGCAATAAACGGATTCGGCCGAATCGGTCGCACGGTAATGCGATATGCCCTTCAAAACAGCGACGTTGAAGTGGTCGCGATCAACGACCGAATGGACCCCAAATTAAGCGCTTTTCTATTCAAGCATGATTCCGTGCACGGACCCTATCCGGGCGAGGTCTCCCACACCGAGGAGGCGCTCACCGTCGACGGTCATCAGCTGAAAGCCCTCAGAATAACGGACGACCTCCTGAACCTGCCCTGGGCCGATCTCGGCGTGGACATTGTCCTCGAGTGCACCGGTATCTTCAGGGATCGGGAAAAGGCCGGAAAGCATATCGAGGCGGGCGCCAAAAAGGTCATCATTTCCGCTCCCGGCAAGAAGGTCGACGCGACGTTTGTCATGGGCGTCAATCATGAGCAGTACGATCCCGAAAATCACCATGTGGTTTCCAACGCCTCATGCACAACCAATTGTCTCGCGCCCGTGGCTCACGTTCTGTTCGATGAATTCGGCGTCGAACACGGTCTGATGACCACGATTCATTCGTACACCATGGATCAGAGCCTCCTGGACACCGTGCACAACGATTATCGGCGGGCCCGGGCGGCCGCGATGAACATGATCCCCACCACCACGGGGGCAGCGGTCGCGGTCGGTCTGGTGATCCCCGAACTCGCCGGAAAGTTGGACGGTATGGCGATCCGGGTACCCACGCCCAACGTTTCGCTCGTGGATCTCGTCGCGAATCTGAACCGCAAGGCGGAAGTTGAGGAGATCAACGCGGCGATGAAAAAGGCCGCCGATGGCAGAATGAAAGGCTTCCTCGCGTACAGCGACGAACCGCTGGTCAGCATTGACTTCCTGAATTCGCCGTACTCGTCGATCTTTGACGCTCCGTCGACTGCCGTTATCGGCGATAAAATGGTAAAGGTCCTTTCGTGGTACGACAACGAGACGGGCTATTCCGCTCGGATGGTGGATCTGGCGATCTTCATGGGTGAGAAATTACTGTAGAGAAGCGACGCCGCGGCGCGGACACGCGGCGAGGGGAGCAGGAGCGATGGCGATCAAGAGCATCCGCGATCTTGACCTGAAAGGCAAGAAAGTGTTCTTCCGGTTCGACTTCAACGTCCCGTTGGACGACTCGGGAACGGTTCGGGACGATACGAGGATTCGCGCGGCGATCCCAACGGTGATTTACGCGATGGAAAAAGGCGCTCGGTGTATCCTCTCCTCTCACCTGGGAAGGCCGAAGGGCGAACGGAAGCCGGAGTTGAGCCTCAAACCGGTTGCCGCCCGGTTAAGTGAGCTGCTGGGCGAGGGCAAGAAGGTCGGCTTCGTGGATGACTGCGTGGGCCCCGAGGTGGAGAAAGCGGTTGACGCTTTGAAGGACGGAGAAGGGCTGCTCCTGGAAAATCTCCGATTCCACGCCGGCGAAAAGGCGAACGAGAGCGAGTTCGCAAAGCAGTTGGCCGGTTTGGCGGATATCTACGTAAACGACGCGTTCGGGACCGCGCATCGCGCGCACGCTTCGACGGTGGGCATCACCGAGTTCGTCAAGGAGAAGGCCGCGGGCTTGCTCCTCAAGGGAGAACTTGAGAACCTCCACAAAGCGCTGAGGGATCCCGCGCGGCCGATGGTCGCGGTCTTCGGCGGCGCGAAGGTCTCGGACAAGCTGGGCGTTCTGCAGAATCTGCTCGACTCGATCGATTCGATCCTCGTGGGCGGCGGTATGGCCAACACATTTTTAAAGGCCAAGGGCGTCGACGTGGGTTCGTCGAAGGTCGAAGAAGACCTGCTCGACACGGCTGCGGATATTCTGCGAAGCGCGGAATCCAAGGGTCGTCCGATTCGGCTGCCGGAAGACGTGGTTGTCGCCGACGAAATGGACGAGAACGCGGAGACGTCGGTAGTGGACGTAGGATCAATTCCGCAGGGCCGGATGGCCCTGGATATCGGTCCAAAGACCGAAGCGGCGTTTGGCGAGGTGATTCGGGGCGCGGGAACCATTGTCTGGAACGGGCCGATGGGCGTATTCGAGATGAAGCCGTACGCGCGCGGCACGGAAGCGATCGGGAAGGAGATCGCCGAGGCGGCGGGCTTCTCGGTGGTCGGCGGCGGTGATACGGTTCGGGCGGTTCATCAGTTCGGGCTTGCGGACAACATGTCCTACATTTCGACCGGCGGCGGCGCATTCATGGAGTTCATGGAAGGCAAGACGCTTCCCGGTGTGGCGGCGTTGGAAGGTTAGGCCGAAGGGCGCTCGGCGTTCGGGAAGGGGTGACTGAGCAATGCGTAAGATCATTATCGCGGGAAACTGGAAGCTGAACAAGAAGCCGAAGGAAGCCGTCGCGTTTGTGGAAGACATCTGGAAGGGACTCGAGGAACGGGAGCCCGCGTGCGAGGTGATCGTGTGTCCGCCCTTCATCAGCGCGCCGGTTGCGGCTGCGAGCGCGGAAGGGACCGCTATTCGCGTCGGGACGCAGAATATCTTCTGGGAGGATGAAGGCGCATTCACCGGTGAGGTATCCGGTCCGATGATCAAGGACGCGGGGTGCTCTCACGCGATTATCGGTCACTCCGAGCGGCGGCAGTACTTCGGCGAAACCAATGAAACGGTGAAAAGGCGGATTGAAGCCGCCCTTCGCAATGATCTCGTTCCGATTTTCTGCCTAGGAGAAACCCTCGAAGAGCGGGAGGACGGCAAGACGTCGGAGGTGGTCGAGACCCAGCTCCGGGAGGGACTGGGCGACCTGCGGCCGCACAACCCGGAAAGGTTCGTCCTGGCGTATGAGCCGGTGTGGGCTATCGGGACGGGAAAAACCGCCACGCCGGAACAGGCCCAGGAGGTTCACGCCTTTCTCAGGGAACAACTGGGAAAACTGCTGGGAACGAATTTCGCCGAGAATGTTCGTATCCTGTACGGTGGGAGCATGAAGCCGAACAACGCGAAGGCGCTCACGTCCCGCCCGGATATCGACGGCGGCCTGATCGGCGGGGCCTCCTTGAAGGTCGATGATTTCATCGGCATTATCGCCGAATCGTGTACAGAGCACTAAGAGGTTCCGAGGATGTTTAGCACACTTATCATAGTTCTTCATGTCATCGTCTGCGTAGCGCTGATCTTGATCGTTCTGCTGCAAACCGGCAAAGGCGCGGATATCGGCGCGGTCTTCGGCGGCGGCTCGAGTCAGACGCTCTTCGGCAGCTCCGGCGCGGGGACGTTTCTGAGCAAAGTGACCATCGGCGCGGCCGTTGTCTTTATGCTCACGTCGATTACGCTCTCGTACTTCTCGGGGCGAGGTGCGCCCGTTCAGCGGTCGATCATGTCGGAACAACCGGCGCCGGCTGCGCCTGAGGTCCCGGTTCAGCCCGCTCCCGCGAGCCCGGAAGGCGCGCAAGAGACGCCGGTGAAGGAGACGCCCGCCGCGGATTCGCAGGGGGCAGTCCCGGAGGCCCGGCCGGACACGGCTGGTGAAGCCGCGCCGGTCCCCGCGCCGGCAGGCGAGACGAACCCCCCTGCTTCGGACTCGGAGAGCGCGCCTGCGGCGGAGAGCCCTTCTGCGCCCCAGGCTGAGAAGCCTTTAGATAAATAAGCAAGATTGCAGAGGAAATGAGCGGGACGTTTCACGTGAAACATCCCGCTTTTCTGTTCTCCGTGGAACGCTTCGATGCAGGCCCACTGAGATCACTCATTTCCGAAGCAGGTTCCATCCGGGGACTGAAGAGCCCCGCCCCGTCGCAACGGTGGTTCATTTCACGGTCCGAAGACGGCCTCTCCTTCAGCCGGCAGCCGTCCCCGGGAATCGGTCACCGTAGGGGCCAAGACGATTTCGTCCGGCTCGGCGCCGCGATCCTCACGCACGGCCGTGCAGACCGGCCAATCGCCGACCCGG
>CAYLRL010000136.1:0-8189 GCA_964385875.1 uncultured Syntrophales bacterium | reverse complement strand
CTGGTCGAGGAACCAATGGTCTGTGTCGGGATCGGTCAAAGAGTCGGCAAGCCATCGCACAAAAGCCTTTCTCTTTTGCTCATCTTGTCCATTGGGCCACGAACGAGGAACCTTCAGCCGGAATCCTTCATCATGGAGCCAACGGAGAACGGTGCGATAGCCGACCTCCTCATTCAGTTCTTCCGTTATGTAGCCATGGAACTTCCTGCCGGTCCAATGGGTCTGGTCGGCCTTCTCAGGATTCTGAATCAATTCCCGATATTCTGCGCTCTTCTCAGGACCGATCTTCTTCGGCCGACCCGGCCTTGGGCGATCGATAAGTCCGTCGATCCCCCGGTCGTTGAACCACCTCACCCAGCGGGAGAGCGTGCGCGTGGAAACGTCGTACAACCGGGCCACTTTGTCGTGTGGAAAGCCCAGACACAGGGCCTTCATGGCGCTCATCCGCACAAACCCACGCTGAGACGGGGAGGCTTTCATGGCTACCTCCAAATCCGCCAGAGAGACGTTCTCTGTGTTGGGCATGTTCGGCTGACGAGCCATGCCCCCCGAAAAAGCATATTTCTTGACAAAGTACAAGTACAAAATGACGAATTACGGACATTTTTTTTGGCAATCGCTATAAGCAAATTAATCTCCTTCGCAAGCGCATAGCAAGCGAAGGCCGCACAGGTTCTCCGAACCCGGTCAGCATTGAGATATGACGAAATTCAACGTCGCGCGCTCGACGCGCCGACCGGATTGCCGCCAAAGGGCGAAACTATAGGCACAAAAGCAGTTGACGTCAGGCAGTATTACGAGATGTGAGCATTGACCGGCCGATTTCGGTGATCTCTCGTCCTCTGACGGTCAACCTGATCGCCCCAAGTTGGATGAGATAGGGCTCGATCTCGTTCTGAATTTCCTCCTTTTGACACGTCACCATTGCAGTGAGCGCGGCCAGGCCCTTTGGTCCGTGTAAGACACCCTGCAAATACTCTCGGTCATTGTGGGTGAGACCATTGGGGTCCACATTCCACGCACGGGCCATGACCTCATGAACTCCGGCCTCCGTGATGGGAAAGAGTGCAGGCTCATATCTGTTGAAATCAAGGAAGTGCTTGGCTCGTTCGATCACGACCCTCGGGATGAACCGTCCGACTTTTGCCAGGAGTTCGGTTACCTCCGGGGGACAGTGTTTGTCGATCTTCCGGAACTCCAGTTCGGCGATCGCGGCGACTTCTTCCAGAGTGTAAGGCTGGAGGTCGATGATACGAAATCGGGAGAGGAACGGAGCGGGTAATTTCCCTTTCTCCGTCGTCGCAGCAAGGAATGTGGCGTTGCGAAAATCTCCCACATGATTTCGACAGACGGCGCGGCGCTCCTTCGGTTCGAAGAGATTCAGGAAAGCGTCCGCTTTCTTGGCCAAGGCGTGGATTTCATCGATGAAGACGACCACGGGGGGATATCGATAGAGGGGCAAACCCGAGTCCGTGCCCGTCTCGTTCGGTTCGATGCCTTTCTGACGAAGCACGCCGTCGATTTTGTCAACGAGATCGTCCGGATTCCTGAGCGTCGTGGCGGGAACATCGACGAACGGGGTTCCCAGGACATCGGCTACCCTTCGAGCGAGCTCGGTCTTTCCCGTGCCTCCGGGACCGCAGAGCATGAAGTTAACCGACGTCCTCGGAGGGTCTTCGCGGAGCGCCAGGGCCGACTGGACTTTGACTAGGTACACGGCCTGCTCGTTTCCGATGAAATCATCGAACGCACGCTCGACTTGAGGCGGGAACGATTCACCAGCCAGGGGTTCCGGTGCCTCTCCGGAGGTTTCGGCCGGAATCCCCATGTCCTCCGTAACAGTAAACAGGGTGAGGTAGCCTCCCGAGCAGGGTGTTCCCTTGGCGGCCTCGACCAGAGCCATGTAGAGGAGCACCTGCGCCACTTGGAGCTCGAACTGCCCCTGGCGGCCGAATTTATACTCCCAAACGTGGATCTCCGATCGGCCCTGGTCAAAAAAGATCGCATCCGGCTTTCCGCGGAGATGAATGACGGCTCCGTTTCGGCGAAGTTCAGCCTGAATATCCGTTTCGGTGTCCAAGAAAAACGCGGATGGGACAAAACTCGCCCTATCGGAGTTCCACAGATGATCGCAGATGTGGTCGGTCCAGAGCTTCATCGACTCGACGACCAAATCGCACGTCTGGAGGACGCCTTCGTCCCTCAGCATGCCCCGACTCCGGGCAAGCGACATGATGCGTTCCGAGAAGAGACGGCTCCATACATAAGTACGAAAATCCTCCTCGCCGGCCAGTTGGAGACCCTCTCGGATACGTTCCGCGCCTTCACGCCGGAAGTAGAGCGAGGCCTCATTGATCCATTCATGCAATGTTTTGCCGAACTCACGAGCGGACATGCCCAGCTGTTCAGGGTTGACGGGGAGAGCGTCGCTCACCGCGTCCGCGTACTCCGGCAGCGCCATTTGGAGCCTCTCTTTTGCCTCGGTAACCGTGAGAGAGGGAATCCCGGCCGGTGTGGATCGCTGAGGTGGAAGTTCCTCGATGGTCTTAAAGAGGGCGGCGAAGACCTTATCCTGGATCTTCTCCCGAATTTCAGGCGTAATGCGGAAGGTTGCCAGTTTCGGTGCGAGCATGTCACGCCTCCGCGGTCCATACTATGATACGAGGGCCTTCCGAGGGGCAGGGGTTGGTAGGATACACGGTCAAACTTTCGCATAAAGGATCGGTCAGGAGACAATCATGAACCTTGGCAGGGGTTGGCGTCATACCTTGGGATAGAATTCGGGCGCACAGACGCTCGAACGCCAACCAGCGCTCTCGTTCCATGATCCGCAAAATCACCTGGATCATATCGGGAGGAGGTGTATCCGGTGGAGGCTCTGGGGGCGGAATAGGTGGCTCAGGCGGTTCTATTTCGGGCTCGAACCCGGCAAGCCTCACGAAGTGTTGAGCCAAATCCAGGTCGACGAGGGCTCTCTGTTGAGCGAGGCATCTCAAGATATTCTCTTCGGTAGGTTCAGGATCAGTTTGCTCGTGCTCGAAGTCCCCTTCATTCATCTTGGCGAGCAGCGCACCCAAGGCGTGGAGATTCTTGATCTCTTCGAGAGGGAGGTGGAGAAAGACGTTGTCTTGCTGAAATTCGTTGAGCAGTTTCGTTGTTGCCTTGCCCGTGGCCGGTATTCGGGCGTCTCTCACCAACATTGTCCACGCTGGGGCGTTCACGATCCTTGTCAGTACAGCGGGAAAAGCGCTGGTCTGCTGGACATCGTGTCCGACTACGCGGATCTTCTCACCGTTGCACTCATAGAGCCTATCCGAACCTCGAAAATTCGGCATTTCCGAATGTAACGGTCCGGTCTCCGGCTCCAATTCCGTACCCGTGTGGGCGAGCGAGATAAGACTGAACAACTCCCTGATCCGATCAGCGATGACATTCGTGTCAACGGTGAGATCGTCTTCACCAAGTTGATCACGAATGTCGAAGAAGGTGTCTTCCAGGAAAGCCGAGAGATCTCTTCTTGGAGGCTGAATACCGCTCACCGTCTTGACGTACGCATCCGCGGCCTGTTGCAGAAGAGATCGGGGGCTGGACGCTCCGGATTCGCTGAGCGCTTCCACCGTTTCCTGGTGCATTGGATAATATTGATCGTCGATGCCGTCGCGGCGCCGTTGGGTATGGAGCGCCTGAGAACAGAGGCGTTTCAGAAGCAGTTCTCTTGCCTCGTCAGACGTCAATTCGGACAGCGAGCTCACGATTGACGACCCCGCAGTGGCGAATCTCGTCTTGAACGGATCGGAAAGCACCTCGTTCCACCACCAATTGAACTTCTCCGCCAGGAGGCCGACAATCACGAACCAATTCTTCGCCGAATCCTTGAGATCGATCATGAGCGATTCGATCTCACCGATCTGTTCATCCTGCCTCAGACCGTCCAATTGGTCGAGAACCAGTACGATCGGACCGGCTTCCATGGACAGCGATCCCAGCCACTTCAGCACATCGGTGATCTCTTGCCCCTCCAAGGGACCGCTCACTCCCAGCTGCTCATAGTCGTGATCCGTCAGGACTTGACTTCCCGAAAGCCAAGATATGGCGAGGCTACGCTTTTCCTCGTCGAGAACACGGAAGAGCACTCGCCGGACGTGCAACGGAATATCCATCTCCGCCACGTTTTCCAGACGATTCGTGAAGAGTTCTTCTTCGGTAGGGTAATAGTCCTCTCTCAGAACGCCGGCCCAGGCTCGGTGAATATGATCGACCGGAAGGCCCGGATACCTGGAAATTCTTTTAAGAAGCTTGTACACGACTCGCTGCAATTGGGAGTACGGCGATGGGCCCGATTGGGTGAGGAGCGGTCGCCTCATTCCCGACATGACCTTGCTCAGGATATACCGCTTGATCGCCCAATGATCCGTCGGAGGGTTTGAGACGAACGTGAACTGTCCACGGCTCATCTTTCGTCTGAGACGAGCGAAGATGTGGGACTTGCCGGTTCCCGCCGCGCCTACGAGGAACCTGGCTCGCGTCTCATGGTCCGCGTTGACCTGTTCGATATCCCGCCACAAGTCATCGAAGGCCGAGGCATGAATCGATTCCACGTCACAGAAATCTCCGTTCTCGCCGCCCCAGATTTCATTCTCACCTACGGAGCTGTTCACAAAGGGGTTCAGTCTTCGGTATGTCGTTTCGAGCGTGGTCATGATTGCCCCCTCAACGCCATTTCCAATAGTAGAGCAGTTCTCCAGCCGAACCGGTCAGTGCAAGATCGGCCTCTCCGCTGGGAATCTCGTGAGTCCTGCTATGAGGGATCAGGTCGATCCGACCGCCTTGAGCCAGCTTGCTCAGGAGTTCATGAAATCGAGTGAGGTTTCCATCCAAACCCTGCTTTCTGCTCCATGCATCGTAGCGCTTCCAGGTTGCCGGTATCGGCACGAAGGGTGATCCTCCCAGCCGCCGAACATCCTCATCGTACCATGTCCTGAGCATCTCCTCGGTAACTTCTGCCGCCTCGGGGGGCTTCGCGGGGGCCGCTGCAGTTGACCCGTCTAGAAGCGCTCGGAGCTCTTCAAAGGATAAGGGCCGACTGCGACGCCTATTGATGCGTTCAAGGATCTCCTTGAGGGCCGTGACCTGTCGGGCGAGGAGATAATCGGAAGGGGTGGGTCGAAACGAGACGAGATATTTGTACCGAACCCTGAGCTCGTACAGTTTGCCCTCCCGAATGAGCCCGCCGACCGCGTCATCGTAATACTTCATCTCCCATTTACGGAGGTGGTCCTTGACCTGCTTCTGCGTCACTTTGCGGTCGCTGTCCCGAACCTTATCCAGGATGCGTCTTCGGACCCACTCGACCGGTGGGATTGCCCCGAATCGACGGGCACGTCCCTTCTGTTCCGGAGGATACTCATGAAGACACCCGGCCTGAGAGAGACGAGCCAACGCTTCTTCCGTCTCTTCGACGGCTGCGGAACCGGACGATCCAAGGGCGGCCTGAGCGACCTTTTTTGGCGTTAGCGGTGCGTCGGAGTTCCGGACAACTCGAAGCACGAGATTTTCATCCCTTAAGCTCGGGTTCATTTGACGGCCTTTCATCAATCTGGATTCTCAAGTTAGTGATTTGTCCGACTCGCCCGAGTCATCGCCATAATCAGCCGTTGTTCGATCTTCAGGTGACCACGATTTCGAGCCCACCACATCGCGTCGTGCCCGTGCTTATCGCCTTTGAATATTTCAGCGCCCCCTTCTAACAGCTGGTCCAGCAGTTCTTCGTCACCACGGCGTGCAGCCCAGATAAGTGGAGTCATACCGCCTCTATGCTCACTCTGGTTCGGATCTGCTCCGGAACTGAGCAATAGCTCGACCACGCGCTTTCGCTCGGCAAGCATGCTTGCGAGTAGAATGGCCGAACACCCGTCGAAGTCGGTTGCCTGGACATCGGCGCCCCACCTGATGAGAGCCTCGGCGGCCTCAAGATGGCCCTGCATACAGGCATGCATGAGGGGCGTCGTTCCCGTACTATCTCTCATGTTCGGGCCGGCGTGATCTTCCAATAAGTTAGTCACAGTCTCCACGTCGCCTTGCCGGGCCGCACCTATAAGGTCGTCGGGCCCCTGGCCGTAAGGACCGCCGGTTCGGGAAGCCACTGGGCCGTAGTAATAGGATTGAATGCGTTCGAGAAGGCTGGGAGGGCACGATGCGCCGTTTCTCACGAGCATGCCTGCCAGTGCACCATCTCCATTTGCTACTGCGAGCCTAACCGGCGACGAATCTCCGGAAGGCGCGTTAACATCCGCTCCAGCTTCTATCAGAGCCTTCGCACACTGATAGTTGCGGTTCTTTGAGGCCAATGACAAGGCGCTTAACCCTTCGTCGGACGTAGCGTCAACACTGCATCGGACGCTGATGAGTAACCCGAGCGTCGTGGTATCCCCCTTTTCAGCCACCAGCATGAGCGCCGTTTTCCCATCTCGGTCTTTCCTTTCGAGATCGGCGCCGGCATCGGCAAGAAGTCGAACGATCTCTGCATGACCATTTGTCGCAGCATTGATGAACGGAGTAGCCCCGCTGTTATCAATTCCATTCACAGTGCAACCTGCCTCCAAGAGAATCTGCACGATGTCCTTCCGACCATCTGCGGCTGCGAGTGCCAAGGGATTGTCAACCCCCTTGAGGAGAACATCACCATTAGCGACACTATTTCCACACTTTTCCAGCAGAAGCTTCAAAGCTTTTGAGCTTCCTCTGCGAACAAGAAGCATCATAAGCTCCTTGGTCAAGCCTGATGAACAGTCGATCATTGCGCCTCTCTCTAGAAGCAATTCTGTGAACTCGGCGCTCTTACAACCAACTGCGATGCTCAGGGCGGACTCTCCACAAGGCGTTTCGGCGTTCATATCGACGCCATGAACAATCAGAGCTTCAGCGATCTCCCGACACCCGGCTTTGGCTGCCAGCATGAGCAGCGTCTTGCCTTCCTTGTCAACCACTTCGATGTTCGCGCCGAATTCGATCATCACTCGCGCAGCACGACTGCGGCAGTTCATTACCGCATAAGTCAGAGGAGTTACTTCATCATAGCGATAACCTCGCTTAAATCCGAGGTCCAGTGGCCCTCCAGCTAGGAGTAACGACTGCAGTATTTCCGGTTCTTTGCAGCCAATGGCCTCCATCACCGCATTGGTCTTACCGGGGTCCTCATAGTCGATGTCCGATTCCCAATGCTCGTGGAGACAAAGTCGGTTCGGATCTGCTCCATGCTTAAGAAGAAGATCCACAGCCACCCGCCTGCATGCCCTCGCCGCAACCACCAGAGGCAACTGAAATCGTTGATCCTCCTTGTTCGGATCTGCTCCGGCCTCCAGCAGGGCCGTTATCACAGTACCGGGGGCATAGGCGCAGAAATGCGTAAGCAAGGTCTCTTCTCCGTAGGCCATCTGGTTGACGTCAGCGCCATTCTCCATAGCCCGGTCGAATCTCCTCTTGAATTCAGCATGATTCATCCTCGCATCACTTTGTTCCCGAGGTTGCTTCGGTCCAACAGACCTTGTATAGTCGCGGCAAGCCTCATGCAATTCCCGCTTAGCATTCTTCTGCCTCTCCCGCTCGTCGCGACTCCTCCTCCTCCTCGCTGTGTTGGCATCCAACCATGCACCGATGGGTCTTGCCGCAGGGATGAGGACCGCGACAGCGATAGCGGCCACGATGAAGCGGCTTGCCGAAGTCTGCTGTGAACCGAAGGCGTAAACGATTCCGGCCATCGCCGCCAATAAGAGTAGGCCACTTGCCTTTGGGAACGGAGTATGCGCAGGGGCTTCTTTTTCCATATGATCTAACTGCCTTATCCGTCAACGCGAGTTCAGGACGGCCAAGAACTATCTACGCCTGTGACCTCTCCGGAGGTTCACTAGAACGCGACCTGCTGTGATGACATCTTTCGAACCTTCGAGCCTAAAGCTTCGCTCATGTAAGAAGGAGCCGCTCCGAGCGTGAGGGACGGCCGTGTGTACTGGTTCAGCGTGAATTGGACAAATCCAGTTTTGATTTAAGCTACTCCCGGCCACCGGTGGACCGAGAGATTGACGTCTGAAGAGATCCTGGGGCTCCGCCCCAGACCCCGGAGTTTTCTGAGGCATAACAGGGTCTATCGTCCGATGGATGGACGTGAGGATGGGCGGGGAAATCGCTTCCCA
>CAYLRL010000135.1:0-8682 GCA_964385875.1 uncultured Syntrophales bacterium | reverse complement strand
AGTCTCCCCCTCCATCCTCACCGGGCGCAGAGCCGCCTCAAGCCCGGTGAACCATAACCACTGATGTTGTGCCGTGTCCTCCCCGGGTGGCCCGGACGTCATACGTCCGGGCGGCGCAGCCGCAAGAGGGGTTTTTCACCGAAGCGCCGGTTGATTTCTCAATCTCCGGCGTTCATCCTGTGAAGGCGCGCCGGTATGAGACGCTGTTCGTCTGCTTTTTCCATCAAGGGGGATCGAGGACCGGACGGTGGGGGGCGCTCGAACCAAGCCGGCGCCGGCGCGCACATATTGGCACGAGCGGCGGGAGTGAAGGCGTGAGGCAGCCTGATGAATTTCAGGAAAGGCGCGTCGCGAGGGGGCCCGGCGCGCCGTCTCGGACGAGAGGTTTGGCGCGCTTCTCTGACATATAATATCGAATAGCCCATCACTACCCCCCAAAGAACAGCTTTTCAGCCCACATCGACGGTTTTCATTGAGACTGCTTCAAACACCATCATCAGCGATGCTGCGGCGTAGAAATAAACCGGTGTCATCATAAGTATCTACGCTTTCGGGCCCAACGTCGAGGGGTAACACCGATACCGGGAGTGTCATATATAAGATGTACTTGACATATCGGCACTCTAGTGTGTATACTTTATAAGCTGCTTCAGATGACCCGACCCCCTGAAGAGCACACTTCTTTCGGCCTTTCCGCTTCAGACGTGGATTTCGGCGTGGAACACGACGGTTCCGCGGCCCTCGGAGTTACTCCGGCTTGCCGCGCGCGGCGGTCGACACGGCCCGTACAGGGAAGCGACATGGAAGTACGGAGGTGAACATGGTCCCACAGAAAACGCGTGGCGGATTAGTGAGAGGGAATAATGGCTAAACCCGATAAACTCGAAATTGATAGGGAAACCATAGTAGAAATGCGGGCCATTGTCGACGGCGCGGTCGCCAATCTCCAGACGCTGGAGAAGAGGCTCCGCTTGGAGTTGGAATTGATCGGCCGCATAACTCGAATGGGACAAACCGTTTCCGACATGCTGAGACAGCAGCTTCCCAAGTAGCGCGGACCTTCCTCGGAATCGGTACGGCGCGGGGGCGCGGGTCCCCTCACTTCGCGGTGCGAGGGCTCAAAGCCGCTCGTTGTTCATTCCGGCAAATCGTATGAATTTCCAAAAGCTTGTTCGCCGCCGAGGTGTGGTCGGCGCCCGTGTGGGTACGGGCCGGCATCGTGCCCGCGCGTTTAAAAAAAGGGGGCTCGTCGCTTTTCCATTTGAAACCTTTTTTAAAAATGGTAGACAAATTCTTTTTAAGCGTGGAGACGGATACACCCCCTCCAACGACGAATCCCAAGGAGATGAGCCATGCAGTGCGTAACCATTAAGAAAGGCGTGGAATGTGCGTTCATGACCAGGAAAGGGTGCAATTTCAACGGCGGCCGGTGCCATCCGGTCGTCGAGCAGTGCCAGGGTTGCTCCCGGATAGATACTCGCCCCGAAGGCGCCTTCTGCACCGTCGTCCCCCAGCCCTCCATCAAGTGGAATATCGGCTTCTGCAATTTCGCCACTCACATCGAACGCAAGAAGATCGAAGAGCAAAAGCTCAACCCCCTCAAGGCTTCCAAGCGTGCCGGCGCGAAGAAATAGTGAGCGGATCTGTCCGGAAGGGCGCCTGCGTCCTTCCGGCGCCCCCACCGCGGAACCGACCCGGTAAAAATTTCACTCCGTCCCAACCGTCGTCTGCGTGATGCGTTTGGACTCTCGCCGTGTACGAGAGGGCGCACTGTTGAAAGGTCGCGGCTTTTCTGTAAGACTCCCATGAATCGAGAGCGGACGAGCGCGCCGCGCGATCGAGCGTGGTCTTGTCCGCGGGAGAAAAGGACGGCGCTGAGAAGATCTTTAGCCGGCGCCGCCCGTGGGGAGCGATCGGATGAACAAACCGCAACCCGGTCCGCCGAACGTCGGCGCGGCGCCGGATTACGCCCGCGACTACATCGGACGACTGACGGACGTTCTTGCCCGAATAGACCCGCTCGCCGTAGGGGCCGTCATAGACCTTTTCTTGGAAGCGCGTCGACGGGGAAGCAAGATTTTTTTCCTCGGCAACGGCGGAAGCGCGGCCACGGCTTCGCATTTCGCCAATGACCTGGGCGTCTGCGCGTCGCCGGAGGGGCGTCGTCCTTTTCGAGCGATCAGTTTGACGGACAACACGGCGTTCATGACGTGCCTGGCGAACGACTACGGGTACGCGAGCGTGTTCGTGCGGCAACTCCGCAATCTCATGGAACCCGGCGACGTGGTGGTCGGCATTTCCGCATCGGGCAACTCGGAGAACGTGGTACGCGCGCTGCGATTCGCCGCTGAAAACGAGGGGATCCCCGTTGCGATCGTGGGATTCGACGGCGGCGCGATGAAGCGTTTGGCCGCGCACGTCATCCATGTTGAGACGCGCACGGGTGAATACGGCCCGGTCGAGGACGCCCACATGGCGCTCGATCACCTCATTTCCACATATCTCGCACACGTCGCCGACTAGCGCGGCGCCTGCCCGTCCCGCACGAGATGGACCGATCAAACTCAGCCGGCCGATCAGTGAAATCCCCGTCGAAAGGGATGACCTTCGCGTGGCTGCTCTTCTGCCTCACGTGCGTGTATCTCGCCTTTTTGAAGCCGTATTTCGTCATCGTTCCGGGTGACCGGACAAACGTGGCGGCCGGCGTATTGTGCGCGGTCGCGCTCCTCGTGACGGTGACCGTTGCCCGCAGGGAGGACGTACGCGGCTCCGCGACGGAGATCCGGATATCGGTCGTTCTGGCGATTCTCGCGTTGCTGAGCGCGTTTTTCAGCGCGAGCCGGGCCGACTCGCTCAATCGGTCGTTTGTCCTTCTGGCTACGGGATTTGGGGGATTCTGGACCGCGCGGTTGCTGCTGGGCGAGGCCGTGCGGGTGAAGTATTTCGCATGGCTCTGTTCGATCCTCATGGCGGGAATGATCGCTTTGGGCGTCTGGGGCTATCTCGTAACAGGACGCGTGGAGTCGTATCTCTATTCGAACATCCACCCGGTTGTGCACGTGATGATACTCCTGGCGTTCGGGCCGCTCTATTTGATCAGCGTCCGGAGGGCGGTTTCTCTCCTTATCGGCGCGGCGATCCTGGCCGCGGCGTACGGGGCGCTGTATCTGGCCGCTACGGCCGGGTCTCGAATTGCGCTTATCTTGCCGTTGGCTTTGCTGGCGGTTCCGGCCGTGGCGTTTTCGTTCCGATCTCGGATTGCGCCTTTTACGCTTTCGCTTATCCTCATCGTGTCCGCGGCTCTCGGATACTACGCTGTCCACGTGTCTCACCAGAAGTTATTGGAATACCAAGAATATCGCGTCGAGAGCTATCCCTTTTCTCTGCGCATCGCATTGGAGCGCCCCCTGCTCGGCATCGGACTCCGTGAAGACCGAGGTCGGTTTCTGGAGGGTTATGAGACACGATATCCGGGGTACTCCGTGAAGCATTTTGCTGCGGAGTTGTCCTATCTCGTTACGTCCGAAAATATCTTCCTCACTTTCCTGGCGGGATTGGGCGTCCCGTTTTTCGTTCTGTACGTTTTTGCCCTTGCGGTCCTTCTGGTCAGGCTCGCTCGGTCGTTGATTCGTCCGCTTCGGGACTACGCCTTTCATCCGCTGATACTCGCGATCCCCCTTACCGGCAGTCTGCTGCATTCATTGAGCACGGACACCTTGCTGATACCGCAGATAAATTGGTTCTTTCACGCGCTGCTCGGGCTTATTCCGCTTCGATTCGCGACCGAGCCCGTGACCGATATGAGGTGGATCGGAGCGCTGTGGAGATTGGTTGCGGTCATTGTATGCGTGGCAGTGGGCGTGCTGATCGGGACGCATCCGGCGATTTCGCCCGATGCGCTTGTCCATCTGGGGTTGGTTCGTCCCACTGAGAAAACGGCCGAGCCGGAGGGAGCTCCTGCGGGTGAAGTCGTGAAGAAGCCGCGCGTGGATTCAGGCGGCCTCCGGGAGAAGACCGGGCCTGCGCCGGGCATATTGCGTATATCGGTGGAGGGATACGAGCCCCGACCGAACCGTTGGGCCCTCATGATCGTCCTTGACAATTCGGAAAGCATGGGTGGGTCGGCCGGCGAGTCATCGCTCGAACCGTCGGCGGCCGCGCTCGAGTTCATCACGTCGGTCGCGGGAACCATTCCCGAGGGCTCACGGGTGGGGCTGCGGTATTTTGCGCACGCCGGGGATCTCCGCATATCCGGCCGCTCGTACCCGGTGCGTGTAAGTCGACGTCTGTCGGCCCACCGGGAAACGGGCGGCGACCTCCTGAGTCGGCTGGGGCGGACCCTTCGCTTTTCGGGACTCAACAACGTTTGCGCCGCGGTGGGGAGCGTGATCCGGCGTGATTTCGCCGACATCGAGGCGCGAGCGCCGCGCGTCCTCGTTCTGACGGACGCCGCGAGCGCATGCCGAGTTGGATTGGTCCGCGCCGCAGGAGCGGGCGCCGAGGGACCTGGATCGGTTCCCACGGACACCGCGCTCTTCGGCTCTTCGCCTCTGTATGAGGCCGACTTCGCGAATCTCGCCGAGGCTACGGGAGGCATACTCTTGCGTGTGCGCTCTCGTGAGGATCTCGCCGGTGCGCAGGAGACGTATGCGGCCGTGCTCACAAAGCCCCAACCCGCTCGAATCGCAATCACGGGCCCGGAAGGAACGATGAGGGCTCAACCGGGCGAAGATCTGGAAGTTTCACCGGGACGCTACCAAGTCGGGCTCTCAGGGTTCCCGCCGAGTGAGGCTGACGACGGAATCAAGGTCGAATCCGGCCGAATCTCGTCGGTTCGGATCGTTGTCGGCCCTTCAGGAATCATCATTGACGAAGACAAATGATTTTGAAGAAAGGGTCGTTGGATTTGGGATTGGCCGGGCCCGTCTGGTGTCACGGGGCTATTGGGTTGGTGGGTCGTTGTGAGAAATGCCTAAGGCATTACGAGCCCGGCTCAATGTGAATAATCGGAAGTTCACCACGGGAGCGGCCGGCCGCTCAGCCGTCCTCGGTTCCCGTTGTAATTGAGTTCCGGAGGCGGTTTGGAGTCTTCAACCGGTGAGAATCGTAGGATTCAGAACTGTGTCCTTTGGTCGACGTCCATATCCTCCGGAACTCCCGTCAGCCTGCGGTGACCGGCTGCGTGAGGGCTCGGGGGTTGCTGAGTGATTCCTCACGCGTCCGGATTCTTTACATAGAGCAAACTCGGCGCCAACGACCCGAGGGCGGAGATGAAAACGGAATAATTCAACCACATCAAGTGCTTGGAGTCTTCCTTCGTGCGAGCAGGCTCTGATCCTGCGTCCGAACATCGGGCTTAGAACGTGCGGTCATTACGCACATCGGATGAGTTTTGGAGGAATGTTCTTTTATGTCGGCGACTTGCCGGATTGAGGGCGATGTGGGAAATTCACCCGCGCATTCTCGCCGAGCTGCCGCAAGGCGGTTGATATCGGGCTGTTATCTGTGATACGCCTATGAGCGCGATTCACTCATCGGAGTATAGACGCGGCCGGAGCCGAGCGCCGGACTGCAGCAGGCGCGCTTCAGGACAGGTCGCTGTTGACCGCCACACTCAAAACACGGCTCAATTCCGCGACATCGTAGGGCTTGGGGATGACCCCGCTGAAGCCGTATTCCCGGTAGTTGGCCATCACGGGCGCATCGGAGTAGCCGCTCGATACAATGGCTTTGACGTGAGGATCGAGCGCGCGCAGATAATCGAGCGCACTCTTGCCGCCCATGCCCCCGGGAACGGTAAGATCGAGGATCACTGCGTCAAAGGAGGCGCCCCGCGCCATCGCGTCTCGGTACTTGGCGATGCACTCCATGCCGTCCGCCGCGACCTCGGACTCATACCCGAGCATGGTGAGCAGTTCGCCGGCGAGGACGCGGATGGCTTCTTCGTCGTCCATTAGCAGAATTCTGCCTTTCCCGGTGATGACCGTGCCTTCGCGGACGTCCGCGACGGTGACTTCTCCTGTGGACGCCGGCAGATAAACATGGAAGACCGCGCCGTCGCCCGGTTTGGAATCGACGGATATGGCCCCGCCGTGATTGTTGATGATCGCGTACGCGGTCGCCAAACCGAGTCCGCTTCCTTTGGGCTTGGTCGTGAAATAGAGATCGAAGACCTTCGATAAGTGCTCCTCGGGAATGCCCGGGCCTCGGTCCTTCACATCGACGCGCACGTACGAGCCGGCGGGCAGGCCGACTCCGTCGTGCGCGGAAATATTGACGTCGGACGCGGTAATCTCGATCACGCCACCCCGAGGCATGGCTTGCTGCGCGTTTATGACGAGATTGCTGAATACCTGGCCGATCTGATCCGCGTCGACTTCGACCGGCCGAATGTCGTCGGGCGCGGTGATTTCGCACCTCACGTTGGCGCCCCGAAGCGCGAGCTCCGCTGCGTCCTTGAGCACTTCGCAAATGGGGATCGTGCGTTTGATGGGCGCGCCGCCTTTAGCGAACGCGAGGAGTTGCTTGGTGAGACCCTTGGCTCGCAGACAGGCCTTCTCCGCCTCGGTCAGCCGCTGAAAGCCTCGATGATCCACCCCGAGCGCCGGCTTGACCGCCGAGATATTGCCGAGAATTGCGGTGAGAAGGTTGTTGAAATCGTGAGCGATACCGCCGGCGAGCGCTCCAATGGACTGCAGTTTCTCCACCTTGAGCAGTTCCTGCTTCGTGCGCGTGCGCTCTGTGATGTCCATGAGGATGCCTTCGATGTACGCGATTTCACCGTCCTCGTTGAGGATCGGTCGCGCATTGAGCGACACCCAAATCTTGGTTCCGTCCTTGCGATACTGTTCCGCTTCGAATCCCTGGACGACGCCGTTTTCCCAAATGAGCCGGACAAACTCCTTCCGCCGCTCGGGATAGACATAATGCTGCCGCGCGACGTCCGAGACCGATTGGATCAGCTCTTCGGGCGAGTCATATCCGAGGATTCGCGCCATAGCGGGATTCGCGCTGATGAACCGTCCGTCGACGGTCACCTGGAAGATCCCTTCTACGGCGTTCTCGAAAATGCCGCGATACTTCTCTTCCGCGTTTCGGAGGTCGTTCTCGACGCGAAGGCGTTCCGAAATCTCCTGCTTGAGGAGTCGGTTCGTGTCGGACAGCTCGCGGGTGCGCTCTTCGACACGCTTCTCGAGATTCTCCCGGGACGCTCTGAGAGCTTCTTCGGCGCGCTTGCGATCGGTGATGTCCCGAACGATCCCGATGGAATTCCATTCGCCTTTGAGGTGAACGGTGGTGACGGAGAGCTCGATGGGTATGATCGATCCGTCGGGCTTCCGCGCGGTCAGCTCGGCGGTTTTTCCGACCGCTCGACGATGGGGCTCCGCTCCCGACGAGTCCGCCTCGAACGGACTTCCGCCGGAGATACGCCGTTCGTAATCCATCCGCCGTTTTCGGTCCTCGATGAATCCGGCCGCTGCTTCGCCGAGAGCCTCCGCTGCGGGTTTTCCCGTTATGTCTTCGCGCAGGCCGAGAATGCCGAGGAGCGCGGGATTGTACGAGGTAATTCTTCCTCGGGAATCGAGCACCACAAGTCCATCGGCCAGATTCCTGATGATTGCCGAGACATAAGCCACCGTTTCCCGTAGCTCTTCAGTGGCGTTACCGACGGCTCGTTCAAGGCCGGTGATAAGATTCTTGATTTCACCGGCCATGGTGGTCATGGCGCCGGCGAGAAGACCCATTTCATCGCGAGATCTGATATCGATCGACGCGGAGAAATCCCGGGCCGCCACCTTCGCGGCGTAATCGGTCAATTGGATCAGGGGCCGCGATATCGAGTTTATGAAGAGATATGCGATCACCACGCTTGCCAGGAAGATGATGAAGGTGATGAATTGCAGTCTGATAATGGCGCCCCAAATGTAGCTCCGGATGGCGTCCAGGTCCATGCCCACATGCACATACCCTGCGACGCCCGCCAGGATTGGAGACGAAATGTTCAGGAAATCCCCCATGCCCTTGAGCCGCAACGTCGTCACCAGCACGTCGTCTCGGGCGCCCCGAGGCGCCTCCGCAAGTTGACGCAACGTGGGCGGAACACGAGGAGCGAGCGTATGGGAGATGATCTCGCCGCCCTCGTACGCGACGAGGATGTACGAAACGCCTTCTATTTCGTCGCATTGATCGATGAGAGCCTGGATGGTCGACGCGTCGCGATTCAGGAAGGTCTCCACATTCGAGTCTGCGATGGTTTTGGCGATCGCAATGGCTTTGCTCTTGTACTCTTCGGTCAGCTTGTTGTAGATCATCCAGCCGGAGGAGAACGAGACAACCATCGCAATCACGCCGAACAGGAGAATCATCAGCAACAACGTCTTCTTGAAAAGCTTGGACATGACTCGACTCCCGCTCCCGAGCCTCAGTGAAATGTCGGACCGTAGCGGTTCGGTCGCCCGAACGGTCCGCTCCGGCCGGACCCGTCCAACGCCGCGTGGTTCGCCGGCACGCCTTCCCGCCTCAGACTCCGGGTCGTCTCGACGCGATGGGTTCGGTCAATCTTCGCACGAAGAGAACGCTTCGAGCATTGATAACGCAAAAGCGCCTCGGGGACAAAGGGGAATCGATACCATAATCCACGGTCAACTTTGACGAGATCCCCGTGTGCGTCGTCGATGGACG
>CAYLRL010000134.1:0-8705 GCA_964385875.1 uncultured Syntrophales bacterium | reverse complement strand
ACAAGGTCGGCTTTTCCACCTTAATCCCCTGTCCAGATTCTGGGGTCCATTATAGTTCCGGCTACTCCCGCGTCCACGGCGCAAGCATTAAGCCCTCTCTCCCAAAGTAGTCGGCGCGCGCCCCACCGACGGAGTCCTCCAGCGGCTCCATACCTCTCGTTAAGCCCGTTGGCGCAGCCGAATCAAACCTCCTGAATTGCCAGAAACGGGCTGGGCCGGCCGAAGCCGGTCACGACGACTTCTTTCTTGGCCCGAGTTGCGCTCACATAGAGGAGAGCTCGTTCCCGAGCCTCCGATTCCGCTCGGACCGCTGCGTCTGAAGTGCCCGAGACAGCCTTGTTGTGGGGAATTACTCCGTCGTTCACGGCCGCGATGACCACCCGATCGAACTCCAGTCCCTTGACGCGGTGCATTGTGGCCAAGCGGACGCCCGGCCTCGTGCGATCATCCGGGTCATCGTCTTCCAGTCGATATGTCTGGATTCCCTCGGCTTCGAGCGCGCTCTGATACTGTTTCACGAGCTCGTTCGTTCGCGCGACCAGGCAGGCGTCTTGCAGTTCGTCTGCTTCGTCTTCCTGACCACGCAAGTAGGCGCGGATGCAATCAACCTCTTCATCGAAGGACGAGAACGTCAGGATCTGTGGTTCCACGCCCCTAAGCAGTGACTTATAGCCCTTGTGGTCATCGGATCCGCCGTCGAGATCATCGATGCTCAGATTCCGGAGCAAGTTCACAGCCCATTTCCGCGTCTCATCGGTCGTCCTGTAATTGATGAAGAGCTTCTTGCTCCGCCCGGTGACGTGAACGCCGCAATGACTGAGCACAAGCTTGTGCCGGTAGATTCGCTGGTGCGCGTCGCCGGCAATGAAGATGTCATTCGGTTGATCGCCCCCGGGTATCATAGCCCTGATCAGCTTGAAGGCCTGGGGACCCATGTCTTGCGCTTCGTCCATGATGACGGCCTTATACGGGAGCGCAGCGCCGTTTCTTTCCAAGATCAGCCTTGCGTCCCGCCTTGCGTCGTCCGGCTCCTTGAAGCCCTTTTCGTTCATCAGAAGGCGATATTCCTCAAAGACCGGCCAGACATTTTTCCGAGCCTTCCGGCTGAGTCTGACTCCGCGTCCCGTGCGGGAAGCTTTCAGATACTCGGCGAGGGATGAGATCTCCTGGGGCTGAATTACGTTCTCCCACTCTTCCCGGTAGAAGGACTGATCGAGGGCTACGTCGGAAGGCGCCATATCGAGGGCTTTGTTCCAGATTTCCTCACAGCGTTTCCAATAGGCGATTTTATGGTCGTAGCCGTTGCGTTTGAGAAAATCCGTGACCCACTTGTCGAGATTGACGACCTCGATGCGACGCATCTCTTCTTGGGAGCATATTTTTGACAGATTCGCCTTGATGTCGGCTGCAAGGTTGCGGGTGAAGGTGGTGAAGAGGACACGGTCGTTGGTTCCGGTGAATCGGTTCCGCACGAGCCATCTTGCCCTGTGCATTGCGACGACGGTTTTGCCGGTGCCCGCACCCCCCAGCACTCTGACCGGCCCGCTCCAATCCCTTTCAACAATGCTCCGTTGAGAAGGATGGAGAAAGACGCGCCACTTCTCGAGGGGAGCGAACAGCATGGCTTCCAGTTCCATCTCGTCCTTGACGACCCAGAAGCGCCTTTGCGAGTCGGGCTTATCAAGCGCTGAGCGGAAATCCGTCCTGTCTACCGTCTCGGGTTTGTCGGCTTTGCCGTATTCTCTCAATACTTCCTCGAGGCCGTACCCTTCCGCAAGAAAGTAGAGCGCTTCATATGCTTCTTCCGGCAAGGCTTTCGCGGCTTCGTCCAGATCATCAAGACCCTTCAGATCCTTCACCGTCGAAACCAGGTCTTCAGGAACGCCGAGGCGGAGAAGATGTCGATCGCTGATATCGGCGAAAGGTCCTTGAAGACCGGGCGGACGATCATCCTTGACTCGGTCTTGAATTTTCGCGGCGTCTTTGACATCAACAACCTGAATGCTCCCCTTCTCGGGATGAACGCTATAGACCTTATTCTCGGCCCAGCGATAGGCTTTGTCGTGATGATCAACCCACAGCAGCACGTACACATTGCCTTTTTCGGGGCTGAGGACGATTCCGCGATACGCTTCATCGATTCTTGCCGATCGCAGGTTGGGATCTTTCGCCTGCCTGATCGGCTCATAGTTGATGCTGCTCGACGTAGGATCGGTCCTGAACTTGGTGATGAAGTTGAGGACCTTGCCCTGCCGGGAACGTGGAATCTTTGCAAAAGATGAGAAAAACTCAGAGGCGATCGCAACCTTCACGCGTGCTGCTTGAGCGCTCATAATGATCCATCCTTGGGGGAGTTGAAGATCGGCAGATACGTGTCGGGAGCGGCTACCACCTCCCTGAGCGGTATGGCCCTCCACCCGGCTTTCTCGAACGCGGAAACATCGACCATTTGACCGCCCTCAAGAAAAGCCAGCTTGAGGTCGAGCCATCCCAGTTCCGCAGTCGCCCGAACAATGCCGTCTTCATCAGTGAGTTCGAATCCGAGTTCCGGGACCTGAGCGCCGGATCGGGCAAGGACATCAAGGAGCCCATGAATCTCGGGATCCGTCAATTCCTTCATTTCCAGCCACTCAGCCGCCTCGGGCTCCTCCGCGACAGCGGCAGGCATTGCCGGCCGATCGAAAATCCTGATGTAGGCGCGATCGGCTATTCCGTGGGATGTCACGAACGTCGCATGGGGCAGGAACTGAAAGAGATTGTAATCTCGCAAAAAGCCGTTCCAGATCTGCTCGAAGCTCGGTTTCCCTCGGTAACGCTCGGAATCGTTCAGTTCGCTGACAATAAGCACACCCCGGACGTCAATTTCTCGCACGGCCTCGGGTTTCACAGCGACGAACGTCCGGCGCCATGGCCCTGAAGCATCCTCGGTGTGCTCGAGGAGTCCGTACAGCATTTGATCGTCAGCCCCTCCCATGAAGTCTTCGAGTCCGTCGCAGATACGATCCATTTCGCTCGTTTGCCATGCCGATCCGACTTCCTGCCTATCACAAAGCGCCGGCTGAACGAGCGTCGAGGCCAAAAGAAGCGCATACCGTGACCACGCGCCATCATCGGGCTGAGACAGGAATTTGACGAACCACTGGAAACTGTCGTCACCGTGCATCCTTTTGAACTCCGAAAGACCACAGACCTCCAGCATTTGGGTGAGAGCAGACCCTCCCGGAGTAACCGCCGGATCCGTGAAATTCCGAAAATATGCGCCCTGTGATTGGAAGCGATTCTCAACATCCTTCCAGGTCAATGACCAGACGTGGAACTTCCCGCTTCTTGCAATGGCCATACGCTGGGCCAGGTCTTTCCCGACCCTCTTCTTGTGATAAAAGAAGCCGTCGGTGAAGACGACAATGGGTTTCGCATCGCCGGGACGGGCCGGATAGAACACGAAGTCGGCTCTGCCGGGGATCGACACACCGTCTCTTTCGCCGAGATCGACCTGCGGTGAGATGTAATAAGATCGTTCGTTGATGCGGAGGAAGTAACCCGGTCTGTTGTTCACGGATTCCTTTCTGAGCGTCACCTCATACCCGTCGTGGCGCAATCGCCTCAGCGCCTCCAGAAATCGAGCTTCCAGCTCGCTGTCGATGAGCGCATCAATTTGTATTCTCTTGAGGTTCTCGACCGGGACGAACCTTTCCTTGTGACGAAGGATTTCGGTGAGGAGTTCGAGAGCGGTCGTCCGCGAGGTGCTCTCCATGTTATAGCTTGATCGGTAGGCGAAGAGGCATCGGTAGCAGCCGTCCTTTTCACCGTCCTGCACGCAGGAGCATGAAGCGAGCGCATCCCGAGCAATTTCGATGACTCGGAGTAACTGCTCCTGTGACTGCATGAGTTCTTTCAGGTAGCCGGTGCCGCCCGGAACGACGTCATAGAGCAAGAGGTATTTCCTGCGGACCCCCGACTCCGGATCAGGTTCTTCGAACTCGGTTGTTTGAAGATGATCGATCCTTCCCCGGAAGTACAGTTTCAGGCCCAGCTGCAGGGCGGCGACAAACGAATGGAATTTTCGGTCCGATCCTGAAAACGTCGTCACGGGAAGCAGAATCCGAATCGCTTCCGACGAGAAGTCTCGATAGAGATAGACGCAGTGGGTGAAATTCGCGTCGGATTCTTGATTTCTGGAGGTACACGTCAGTGCGTGCTGCGGTTTATCCTCGGATTTCTGAACCTTGCCGCAGTGACGACAGATGACAAAGCCCTTCCTTGGCAAATCCACGCCGGCAACCTTGATGGTTTGCCCGCCTTCGCCTTTTTCGCCGAAATTGATTTCGCGGAAGACGGCTTTGGAGAGAAACTCGAAGCCGAACGGCAACTCATCATCGGCGATGCGATAAGCGCTGCCGATGTGCTCGTCTTGAACGTCGACCAGGAGCTGCTTGTTGAAGAATTTGGGTTCGCGGTCGTCGCTGTCGTCCGCGATTCTGCTCCGTCGATCTGATGACGTGGCGAATACCTGCTTCATACGCACCATAGGCTTTTTGCGGCCTTCGTCCGCCCACATGGGGCTTCCGCAGCGCAGGCATACGGTCTTTTCTTCATGTTGACCGATGCGTTCGCTGTAGGAGCAGTTGTCACAGAGCCGCCACTCTTCGATATGCGAAACATCCACGTGAACCTGATCGATCTCGACTCTGCGTCCGCCGGCGTAGAATCTGTTTTCGGGGGCCAGTTCATCGATGGCGCTGCCGGCCGACCGCTGATATTCCTCCGTCCACGTGTAGTATTTTGACTCACCCTCCCCGGCCCGCTCTTTGGGCCGGTAGATCACGGACCGCAAGGTCACGCCCGCTTCCGGGAACGCATAGTTGGGTATGAGGCCCTCGTCGGTGAAGAAGTTGAAGATGTTTCGGTCTCGTATCTGCTTTACCACTGCTTGAAGCCCTTCTTTTTCACGTTTCAGGTCGGCGAGGTCCTCTTCGTAGCTCTTGCTTCGAGCGGTCTCCTTCTCCTTGGCACGGATGCGACTCGTAAGGAGTCTGACCTTCTTTCGCAAGGACTCCATTTCAGTCTTGCGGCGGTAAAGGCCGTCTGAAATCTTGTATTCAAGACTTCCTTCTCTGTTCGCGTCGCCTTCGGCGAACTCTTTGATCCGCTTCTCCGACTCGTCGGAAATTTGATTGTCAAAGAGCGAGAGAAACCGATCGACCAAGTCCGTCCGGTTGTTTGAGACAAACCACAGGAAGTTGTGTGGGAAGACCTTGTTGTCCACCGGCTGGAGTTTGCCGAGAGCCCCTCCAAGATAATCGGGAATTGCGTTCTCGCTGATACCCGTCTTCACCCAGCAGTCGAAACAGAATGCGGTTAATTGCCTCTCCAAGACGGCAGAGGCGTTCAGGAATATGCCCGGAGCGTCCACACGGCCCGCCAGCATCTCTTCAGGCTCGGCGAAGAAGTAGAGATCGTGCGGCCTGGCGTTGGCCATCGTCAGATTCAGTGCGTTGCCGTCAGCCCGACCGGAACGTCCGATCCTCTGGAGGTAGTTTGCCTGGGTAGGCGGGACGGAGCATAGGACCAGGGTGGAAAGGTCACCGATATCGATCCCCATCTCGAGCGTGGGGGTGCATGAGAGCAGGTTGGGATCCCAGGGTTTTCGATCCGGATCTCGGGACTTGAAACGCTTCTCGAGCTCTTCCCGAGCGTCTCTATGGAGGAGGCCGGTATGTTCCTTGGCAAAGATTCGTTGCACGTCGCCTGTCGCATAGAGTTCACGGTAGTAATCGGGGGCTTGGGGCAAGAGGTCATACGTCCCGTCGCACCTGAACCTTTGGCAGGCCGCGCCGTTCCAAACGTCCCTTTCCGGAGCTGCGACGGACAGATTGTGACCGCACGTGCGGCACCGGAGCTGCTCGGTTTCGCAACCAACCGAGAGCGACTCGGCATTCAGACCCCAGACCGTGCGCCCCTTGACGCTGCGCGTTCCAAGTAAGCCGGCGTCTTCAAGGTGTTTGAGCGTGAGCTTGTAGATATCCGGGATTGACTCCGGCATGAGCGGCGCGATCGGGATGAAGCACTTCTCGGCCCAATCCTGATACCATGTTCGATTTTTCGGCGCGGCGGAGAGGAGGGAATCGAAACGACCGCCGCCCCAGTTGCAGAGAAATACCGGCAAACGGGAACGCTTGCCGAAGTAGGGCATCCACCGGAACTGATGCTGTTTGCCGATCTTGAACGAGTTCCCCTTTTCCTGGATGTAGGCCTCCAGCGCGGGATGGAAGACGCCGCCCTGGTTCTTGAGGTGAACGAGGACTCCCAGGAGAAACCGCTTGAGGGTCAGCTCGTCGAGCGCCCGCAGTGGGCCGATCTCGTTCCGCATCGGTTCGAGCAGTTTCTCGACGACGGCGTCCACCTTGTCCCGATCGAAGCCAAGTATGGACGAGCCGGTCTTCTCCAACGTCCGTCCGATCCGGGCGTTGAAGCCGTATTCGCTGTAGATCTCCCATCCGACGCGGCCGTCGACCTCTTCCTTGAGCCTCGAACCGTCCGGAAGTCGACCGTCGTCCGTGAGGTAATTGTAATCGGGCATCCACTCCATGCCGGGGGCCAGGAAGGTCGCGATATAGGTGTTGAGATCCATCCGTTTGGACCAGTACTCGATGAACCCGGCCGGAAGATTGCTCAGACTCACGCCGGCGCTTTCTTCCCGTACGAACTTCTGCAGCGCGGTCCGAAAATTGAATCGATAGGTTCGAGAGGCGAAGAATCCCGCCCTGTGCGCCGCGTCCTGAACGGAATCGGAAAAGGTGAGGAGCTTCTTGTCGTTATTGAAATTGGAGGAGTAGAGCTGCGATATCACCACGCTCCCAAGACTCGCGGCCCTGGACCCAAGTATCGTCAGGCTGTTGGCGCTCTCGCAGTACGGGCAGTTGTGGACGCCAACGAACCTATCCTTGATCTTCACTTTCGTGTTGGGACGGAAGATCGGGATGAGAGCATCCGCGCCGCAGGAGGGACACTTCTCCAGATCCTCCGACTGCGTGAGATGGAGACATGTGGAGCAGATAAGGAAATACTCGCCGTCAGGCCCGCCCCGAGCCCGGTCCCCGTCTTCGGGAAAGAGGAACACCACATTCGGACTGAAGGCGAAGAAGGCTATATAAAAGGTTCGGAGGTCCGGGTTGATCTTTGACTCGTGCTGCGGTTTGGTCCCAGCCCATCCCATGCCGCCGCACTCCCGGCAGTGAACGACGGGCAGATGATTCGTCAGCCGCTCATCCGTCAGATCGTCCGCGAACCTGAGGTTTGGCGGCTCGGAGACCTCGCACACCATCCTCCTCATCTCGCGGAGCCAGTATTGGACGCGGATGTTGAGCAAGGGCCCGAGAAACCCCGGGAGGCCCTCCTGCGCCGGCGCAGTCTCTTGATCGTCATCCGCGACCCTCCACACCCGCGCCTCGGAGAGCAACGTGAGGAAGCTGTTGAGAAGGTTGCGCCGGTATTCCGGGTCCGAGCCGGCAAATCCCACATAGGCCGAGGCGAGCCAATCGAGGATTTCCCCGAAGCTTTTCGTCCGGCCGTCCAGAACAGTAAGAATGTTGCGAAGCAGCCTGTGCCCCTTGAGCCGGTCGCTCAGTTGCACCCGCCACTCAGCACCGGCAAACTCAGACTCGGGGATCGCTTCACCGAACCAGAGTTCATGTTGCGCTCGGGTGTACTCTTCGTACCCTGCGTACGCATATGGATTCAGCGCCTCAGCGCGGGCCGGCGGCACGATCTCATGGAACGACCTCACGTCGCCGCGCAGGAACTCATCGACGTCGAGCGTCGACTCCTCGATGATCGCGTCCTCGTCGAAGGGTTCGCCAAAGACGGTTCGGCAGTAATCGAGGAGTTCCGACCGTTCGCTCTCCGTTCCCAGGGTGGCCGACGTGCCCACGCAGCAGAGGTGTTCCTTCGGTGTGTCCAAGCGCGCCTTGAGGCGTCGCAGCAAACAGGCCAGGTCGGTTCCCTGAGCGCCGTCGAACGTATGCAGCTCGTCGACGACGAGGTATTTCAACGTTTCGGGATTATTCTGCGCCCAGAGCGGTGAGTCTTTCGGACGGATCAGCAGATAGTCCAGCATCTTGTAGTTGGTGAGCAATATGTCGGGCGGCCTGAGGCGCATGGTCTCCTTGTCCGAGATGACGCTTTCAGCGCTCATGACGCTGTGGGGATCGCGTTCTCTTTGGCCCACGAACAGCCCCGCGGTGACGGCGCCCCTGAGCTTGGGATTTGCGTAGATGGTCTTTGCGATTCGTTCCGCCTGATCCGACGCGAGCGCATTCATGGGATAGATGAGGATCGCCTTGACGCCGGGCTCGCCCCGATGTTGATAACAGTGATCGAGGATCGGGTAGAGGTAGCACTCGGTCTTGCCCGAACCGGTCCCCGTGGCGACAATGGCGGAGCGAGCGTCGGGCCCGGCGAGTCGGTTGAACGCCTGTTCCTGGTGGAGGTAGGGCTTGAACCTGAGGGGAACATCCGGGAAGAAATCCCGCCCGCCGACGCCTTTGCGATACGGGAGGCGAATCGAGAGGTATGGTCCTTTGAAGACCTCGCCGTCGGCCTCGAGCATCCGTTCGAGCATTCCACGGAAGAACGGCGTTGAGACGGGAAAGGTCGTCTTCAGGAAGTCCTCGACTCCCTGTTTCACCTGCTGCGCCAGTATGGAG
>CAYLRL010000133.1:0-9411 GCA_964385875.1 uncultured Syntrophales bacterium | reverse complement strand
TTCTTCCGCAGCCGATCACATCGAAGACACGGTCCAGTCCCTCCGCATTCTCGAGATTTCCCGTGTCGATGATCTCGGCGTTGAAGGCTCTCCGAGCATGATCGATAAGGATGCTTTCCATTGCGAAGAAGGTGTCCGGTTCATCTCGAACGAGAAAATCTTCCGGTCCCAGATTCTGCTTGCGCCTAATAGCGAGGCGTTGAAGCCGGACTTCACGAGGCGCCGAACAAACAAACGCGTAATCGAAGCGAGGGTGCCTTTCGAGAAGTTCCTCAAAGAGCTCGGGTAGCCGGGGCGTCTTGGACACGGTGTGGTAGGCCAATGATCTCAAAACGATGGTGGAATCCTGGATCACGTTTGCGTCGGGGTAGGAGAACTTCTCCAGGTCGCCGAGCAGCGCCGCATAGAACAAATTGCCCAAAGTTTCGGGCGAGAAGGAGCCCTCTTTTCTCAGCTGGTTTGCGACACGGAAGATCTCGTTGTCCTCGATAATTGAGTTCGAACGGATCGCCCAGTGTCCTTCCGCCTTTTCCTGGAACCTGCGGCAGAGCGTGCTTTTTCCCGCCAGATCAAGACCCTCAAACAAGACGTGCATCTATTCACCTCTCAAGATTGTTTAGCCCATGTTCAAATGGATCGCCGAAAAAGGGTTTGCCGATTGTCGAATGCGGTAACCGCCGGTAGGACAAGCAAGCCGATCGTCGTGGACGGCCAAGTGATCTATAGACGAGCCTACGATTCGGCCTGTGCGGACGGGGCTTTAGCGTCCGACGCCGACAGGAGGATCGGCCTTTTTACAAGCGGATTTCGGCCACGCCTGCCGAGGTTGTGGGACGCGTAGACGCCGCTCATAATCTGAACCGGGACTGCATGATCTTCAATACTCGACTTCAGATCTAAACGTCGTCTCTCGCCCCGAACAAACGCCAGGAATTCCTCTATGGCGCCTTCTTTCACTTGCTCAATGAAAAGCTGCGACTTATCGAAAGCGCACGCCGCTTCGAGATCCGTAAGCCGCAGGATTTCCAAGGGGCGGCCTTCCCCGAGCATCTCCTGATTCCTGAAAACAACGATGTCAAAATGGTTATTTCCTCCATATTGGAGATCCTCGAAACCGCTCTTTTGATGCTTGTCCTTTGCCTGGTATGAGTGAACCTGAATCCCGAGGAAAGGACCTACATGAATCCGATGTTGCTCGTGTTTGACCCTTCCATTGCCCTTGTACAGGTCCTCTGGGGCATGCATCCATGCCCTCCTCGAGAAGCCGTTGTGAATCAGATTGACCGAAGCGTTGCAAACCGCACGGTCGTTCCGCGCAAAGGTAATCACGGCGTCCACATCCACTTCGCCGTATCCTCGATAGCGCTCTTGCAATTCGTCGTCCGAAAACATTTGAACTTCAGCGTAGGCGTCGCCGAACAGTCGGTAATAATCCTCCGATTGCATCTGCTCCAGCAAGCCTTCCGGCTGAACGAATGAGGCGTAGATTCTCATTTCGTCCGGTTCTTTCCCCGCCACGGCGCCTGCTTTGACGAATCTATAGACGCAATCGAAGAAGTGATAGCCGCTGTGTGACGCCTTACCGTATCCACGATAATACGTATGATGATACTGCGTCACAATTTCCGAAGGCATTCGCCACTGTCCATCAGAATGATATGAATGAATGCTCGTGACGGGGCATCCCGTCCGGAGACTCACATCACGGATTTGCTCGATAACGTACGAGATGCCGGGATGGTATCTCCGGTGGGCGCATATTATGAAGCACGTCTGTTTGGCTCGCTGAAGGTTCTGATAGCCTTGAAGGAGTTCCAGATAGTCGTCTTCTATTCCTGCGGCCTGGTCAATATCGCTTACGACATTACTCCGTGTTGAGATCGGCTTGTCCATAAGGATGTGGAGCCCTTGCTTGAGGGCCCACTCGCCGTACACCCTGTGAGTCAGGGGGTCTGTCGCGATGATGACGCCGCGTATGTCATGCCGTTTCACGGCATCCGAAAGGCGTTGCCTGACTTCCGTCGGCAGTATCTCCTCGAACTGCTCGACGAAAATCAGATCCGCATCGAGGCCCCGTGCGCCGGCGAAGGCTTCCACGTCCTTCCTGGTTGCTTCAAGTTCGACAATCGCTCGGATGCGCACATTGGTCGCTGCGCGCATTCGCTCGAGAGCGGGGATGTAGAAGCGTTTCGCATGTGGGCCGGCGCCGACGAGCATCAAGTTGAGCGTCTCATCCGGCGGGCATATCGACGATGTCATCCGTTCCATGTTGACCCCTCAGAATTAGGGCGGACGGTTCATCTAACAGAGGCTGGGTCGTAATAAAACTTACCCTCGGTGAGCTCGCTGTTCGATAAGGCCTACATGGTGGTCCAATTCGTTGAGCAGAGGTATGGGCGCTTTATCGGTTTGACGGAATCCCTCCACCAATGCTCGGTAATACCATAGAGAACCTTCACGGCCGCCGTTGAACCGACTCCAAATGGATTCCCCGACAATCTGATAATCAGCCCAGATCCCCCGGGCGTTGTGGACTTTGTCCGCCAACGAAACGAGCACGACCTCGGGAGACGCCGACGCGAGTTTCCGAATATAGTTTACTTTTCTCTCCTTCCAGGGCGGCTTCGGTTCAGCCTGTTTTTCCGTGCATCCTTCTACGACGGCCAGCACCTTTTCGCCGAACCGCGATGTGATCTGTCGCACTGTGTCCGGGCCTCCTTGATCTTCGAGCGCGTCGTGGAGCAGAGCGGCTATGGCAGTGTCTTCATCGGCGTTCTGTTCCAGGACGAGGCTTGAGACTGCCATCAAGTGCGAGATGTACGGCGTCTCGGCGCCCTTCCTCGTTTGATCCCTATGAAGATGATGAGCGTAAACGAGCGCTTCACTGAATCTTTCGGACAGCTTCACAAACGTGTCCTCCCTTAAGTTTGATCGTTCCACTTGGACCAGCGGATGAAATGCTCCTCGGGGTTCACCTGAACAAGCAGAGGCCCGTTCGAGTTGAATGCGGCGCCCCGCACGCTTACGAGATCGCCTTCTTTGATAAGACCTGCCCACTTATGCCAAGACTGCACTTCGACCGTTGAACCGTCCTCCTGTTCCAGGACGAAGGTCCCCGGCTTGTACGATGCTTCAGACGCTTCGACGACCCGCCCGTGGGCGGCGGTGATCTCGAAAGTCGCCGGACCGTGAGGAAAATGAATATGTTCCGGTTCCGGTCTGACGTATATAAGGGAACATCGTGTGACGCGGCCTTGGGCTTCGAAACAAAAGGTCTCGACGAATCTCCCCAGGGAGGCAAGATCTTCCGGCTTTCTACCCACCGACGCAAGTCGACGCCACGTTCCGGATGCATCCGGATACGAGAGTGTTCCCTCGAGGAAGGCGCGGTGAAGGACGGACCTCAATCGCCGTATCTCCTCCGCCGGCGCCGAAACGGCAATGTCGAAGTCGGAATCGGGCTTGGCGAGCCCAACAATCCATGAGCAGGTGAGATATGCGTCTTCCACGGGAATATGGGCGCGCTCGAGCAATTGGAGCAACGGATCGAGGCGGCGACAATCAATCGGTTGCCTCGCCAAATCCGCGGAAGCCAACGGTAATCGGCCTAATCGAGCCTGGATCTTCTCATGAGGAACCAGATAGCCGGGTTCACCCCACGGGAATTGACAGCCCCCCGCCTTTACTTCCAAGACCTTGCAATAATCGCCGTATTGGGTGAAGGAATGGGGAATCTTCCTTATCGGCTCGCCGGGCGCTCCTTGATCCGCGACATCGTATTTCATTTTGAGGAGCGCTATTCCCGGCTCCCATTCCGGGGCCCACACCATCGAAAGAAAACGTGTCTCGGTCTGCACGAGATCCCCGAACCGCAGCGGCGTTTGACCGGGTCGCCACGGGGGAAGAGTTCCCCAGGGAGGCGGCCTGTCTTCTGTCATGAGACTCCGGGGCTTCCATGCTTCGGGAAGGAGTTCGGAAAGAGATAGCGTATTCACAATTGAGCCGTCCCAAGAAGCCATGATGACCAGAATATCACGACCGGTCCGTTGCGCATGTTCATGGAGGATCTGACGACAGATACCGCATGGCGCGGGCGCAGCCGACTGCGCGGCAGTGCTTACGAGGCAAAGCGCAACGATCTCCGGGTCTCGGGACATAGTCGCCGTAACAACGGCGGCGGTCTCGGCGTGAACATTTGTTATGTGATTAAATGACGAGTATTGACCGGCAGAGTAGAGCCTTCCACTGGAGGTCAGCGCCGCGGCGCCGTACCGGGTATTGCCTTCCTTGGTCAAGAAGCATTTGCTCGTTCCTTCTCGGGCGGCTTCAAGCAGCGCCGACACACGCGCTTCACTCAAAGAAACGTATGGATGATTCATATGAACTCCCGATCGCAGGAACCGTCGCCTGAGTATGAGTTTTCGTCGTGTTTGCGCAGCGATTGCCGGTTTTGTCTACGCCCCGGTCCACGCTTTCCCGCGGTCGGCTCAGGCCGCGAAGAACTTGGCGCACTGCTCGAAAAACATGCGCCGCACGTCCTCAGTGTAGAAGGATGCAATCCGCCGGATCTCGGTCGACTCGACATTCATCGTGGTCAGATCCTTGGCCAGCAACCACTGCGCATAGTTGGCCGACGTGACCACCATAGGCTTTGTTTCTCGGTTGAAGTCATCGGCGGCGTGAGCCCAAACCGTTATCGCTTTTTCCGATATTCCATAGCGAGTTCCCGGCGCTTGATTATGATCCCACTTCCAGCAGCCGATACCGTCCTTTCGGGAATACTTCGGATAATTCGCTCTTGTGCGGGAAAGCGTCCTGGCAAGCTCCCAGCCGGTTTCAAAATCCGGCCCATTCACCACGTTGAGCCAATCCGGTTCATGCGGGCCCATGAGCGCATACTGGCAGATACGCGCTTCGTCCAACGAAGCCGCCGTCTTCATCTCATCCGCCAGCGGCAGACGGCGCTCGTTAAACGCAGACTCAAGTTCGGCCACCAATCCGCCGATGGAAGGCCCATCTTCCGCCGGTCCCCGGAGACGGCTCAACCGATATTTCGAGAATGTCCGCGATGAGACCCAGGCAAGATAATCCGGCAGCAGGCATTCGCCACCTACGAAACGCAAGCCCAGCTCGGCTTTGCTTCCGTTTTTCAGTGGAATGAGGTCGATCCGATCCAATTCGAGGACGGGGATAGAGAGTTTCGATGAAGTGAGCCGCCTTCTGTTACGCAATACATTGAGATCAAGCGCCAGGACGACCGGCAGTTCTCGGCCTCTTTCGTCAGGCGCCCAGACGAAGACTTCTTGCGTAGCTCCGCGAAATTCATCATTGGCGGCGATCGACAGACGCGAGAAATAACCAAAACTGTTTTCACTGTCGGCGATCCGGTTCCAGCCCGGTATGCTCCAATCGTGCGGAGCCGACTTCAAGCCTATCGTGAAGACGAGCTTGGTGTAGAAAGCAGGCTGAACAGAGGTTCCCGATGAGAAGGTCAGTTCGGGGACATGCTTGACGGGGCTCGCAGCGCCTTCGGCCTTGGGTGTGGAGGGCCGGGGCGGCCTGAGAGCGGCTCGAGGAATCAGCTCGTCGTCATCGATCATGCAAGCGGAAAGATCGTAATAGAAATATCCGAAGAGCTTGTGGAGCTCGCTTTGCGATCCCCCGGTCCCGAGCGATGCTCTGAGCTCGTAGAAGCTCCGAGCGAGCGCCGCCATGCTGAGCGCCAGCCGTAAAGTCTTGATCTGAAACTCGGACGGGACGAGGTCAGTGTCGACCATTGCGCGCAGACGAGAGAGCAAGATCTGAGCGAGTGAGACGATATAATGGTCCTTGTGGCCAACCTTTACCGGTATTTCCGGCTCATTGCCGCCGAGAGCAGCTGCAAGCGTTTCAGCGAGCCGACTCAATGCGGCTTCCTCTTCCCCGACGAATGCGCCGACCTGATTCAACCGGACCTTCTTGATCATCCACATAAACAAGAAAGCGGGATCGAACTGCGGCGGCCCGGGCCTCGACTTCTCGAAATCGATCAGAACAAACGACCGAGCGTCGCGGAGCCATATAACATTGTCGAGATTGAGATCGCCGTGTATTGGGATGAAAGGACATATAACAGGGTCCGATTTCCAGATACCGCGATTGTTCAGAGCGAAGACGGGGTTCGGTCTTACGGTGAGGTTCACGATGTGACCCCGGCTGTTCACGTCCAACCCGAATGCGGTCCAGTCGAACTCCCGGATTTTCTTCACGAGATCGGGGTGCAACATCTCCGCGGCAATATCCGGGCCCGAGGCGGTCCTCACAAAGCATGCTTCCCCGCGTGCGAAGTCTCGCCTACACGCCTGGGTTGTTCGGTCCGCGTAAACCTCGAGAAGTTTGTCCAGACAATTCCCTGCTTGGACATGGTCGTGATCCAGTAGGTCGGACAGAGGCTCGGGCGTGATCGAAGAACGCTCGTCCGCGAAGCCGATCAGCAGGACGGGAGCTTCCGGCCGGCCGGCAACGAGCTCGGGATGGCTGAACAGATCGTGACTCTCCCGCGGCAGAAACTCGGAAGGCCAGTGTTCACGCATCCGGTTGTAGCCTTCCCTATCCATTTCCACATCGCGGCGCTTGCCCTCACCGGGGATCTTGAGCACCCCGAATCGAAAACGCTCCTTTTCATAGATGTGCGTCAACCAAACTCGCGAACCGGACATGCCCGCCTTCAACGGCGCCGCAAGTTCAATGCGGGTCACCTTGGAGGATTGCGTTCGCTCTTTGACCAGGTCAACGAGAAGTCGCACATTGATCGCCCCGTAATTCCCGCGTTGCGACTGCCCGCTCACACGACTCATCGCCTCCTCCGTTCCCGAGCGGAGTTCACGGATTCCGCGATCTGCTCCTCGAATCGGTAAACAGGGGCCATGACGCCGTGGACCGGGTCCTCCAGAAGCGACGTCGTCATCCGGTCAAGATAGGTGAAAATCGACTTCCTCAAGATCGGACGGTTTTCCTCGACCGTGCTGTGGTGGTCCCAGAAATCCCAGAAGAGTATTCCTATGCCGATAATCGGCCCGAGGAACTCGCCTCCCACCTTTCCCGCCACCTTTGCGCCGGTCTTCGCGGCGATCTTGCCGACGGTCGTTGCAACCATTCTGCCTGTCGTCTTCATCCCGACGCTGGTGGAGACCTTCCCGAAACCGCCGATGATCTTGCCCGTCAAAGCAAAGGCCCCGCCGGCCGTGACCCCGTAAAAGGCCTTCAATGTGACCGGCACTTGCCGTCCCGATTCCACGAGGGTCGATTGCTGTGAGATGTCGTCCAGGTATTGTTCCCACTCGGCCCGGGAGACTTTGTAATTCTTCGGCGTTTCCTGCAAAGATCGCGATAGGACGGCGGCGAACCTGTTCACGGTTCGCTGCTGGATGCCTTCCAACTCGAGCCGGGATGTGCCGGGTTGAAGAACACGGGCCGCGAACTGACGCTGAAATTCCTCCGTCAGCTCCTCCACGGCAGTCGGTTGGTCCGAGTCGAACCAATGGAAAAGGCCGTCCTTGAGAGCCTTCAATCCGCGGACTTGATTTCCCCAGTACCCGAAGTACCAGTCGAGAAAGTTGTCATCGACGCGGCGCTTCAACTCCCTTTCCCATTTACTGAGTTCAGTTCGAGCGAGGGCTTCCGCCTTGGAACGGGCAGTGCGCAGAGCGTCGGCGACCGCCTGGTCCATAATCGTGACCGGCGGTTGAATGGGCTTGACTTCCTGCTTCGCCCTTGAAGAGTCGGAAATCTTCGGCGGGCCGCCGTCCTTGACGAAGAAATAGTACCCCGCCGCTGCAAGGATAACGACTCCTACGAGGGCCCAGATTAGCTTGCCCAGCGACCGGATAAGATACCCCCAAGCCTCGACTCGCCCGGAACGGGCGACGTCCCCGTCTTCTCGTGATTTCGACCGCATATCGCCCCCCTCATCTCATTCAGAGCCGTCCCTATGCGACGCTGATCGTTGGATTCCGCATTCCCGGCCATAACCGGCCCTAATGCGGTGCAGCGGGTTGACAATCTCGAATATACCCCACTCGCCCACGAAAATGAAGACCTTTTCACCGTGGTCGGATGAGAAATCGATGAACTCCGGAAAGCCGATCGGCAGAGCCGACAGTCATCCGGCCGATCGCGCACAGAAGCGTTTCGCGAACCTCGATAGAACCGATTGGGCCGGTTCCGTCACCTCTCGGCAAAGATCCATCGCACCCCTGAGAAGCCCGGCCGCATGGGCGCGCCGCTCGTCCTCGTCAAAAACCCGTCTCCTTTCCGCATGCCGCCCGGCCGTTTCCAACCGTTTGAACGCACCTCGGTCGCCTGGACGCACCTGTGGGTAAACAACATCCCGCAGTCTCCGCCGGAGATAGCGCATGATTCCTCAGTCAGCGTCTTGATGTGCCCGACTAACTGTACGCAATCCCTTCGTAATCCGGGCTTCGGTTCTGAGATTTCGCAAGAGCCACGCCGTGCTCGTTTCCGCTGTTTAGCCATTCCAGCGCCGACTCGATCTCCTCCGCAACGTCAATGGCTTCCCTTACCGTGCGACCTGGGAAGTGGATTACTTTCATGTTGTGCATGGGCCCACCACCGCCAACAAAAACATCAGGAGGCCAAAAGCGGCCACCTGAATCCAATCTTGAAGGGTCATATGTCAAACCCCTCCTTCCTACCCAGCATGGCTGGTCCGTAATCCTGTGATTTCCGGACAGCGTTTGCCAGGGTCTCCAGGCTTTGGAGAAGCTCTTGGTGACGCTCCTCCTGCGTTATGAAGTTGTGGTCAATTTTCTTTTCGAGCCGACTCTGGTAGCCGTCGCAATCCCTTCGTAATCAGGGCTTCGGTTCTGAGAAATGTCTACGGAAACACAGACCTTCGGGGTCAAGGAGTCGCAATCCCTTCGTAATCAGGGCTTCGGTTCTGAGCCAACGACCATTTGAGGGCGCTGGGTTTTACTCGCGGTGAGTCGCAATCCCTTCGTAATCAGGGCTTCGGTTCTGAGACGCTGCCTACACGGTATTGTGGGCAGTTTCGGTGGGAGTTAGGTCGCAATCCCTTCGTAATCAGGGCTTCGGTTCTGAGCGTGCATGGTGATTACATGTACGTGTTCGGGGGGTACGACGTCGCAATCCCTTCGTAATCAGGGCTTCGGTTCTGAGAGAGAGGCGCCTCCACCAGGTAGAGTCTCGACTCCAAGAAGTCGCAATCCCTTCGTAATCAGGGCTTCGGTTCTGAGTTGCTCGTCACTCCTCCTACAGATGCGACCTCTATCGCCACATGTCGCAATCCCTTCGTAATCAGGGCTTCGGTTCTGAGGATTGCCCTCGTAAACATGTTGATGTCAAGTACCGGGTCGGTCGCAATCCCTTCGTAATCAGGGCTTCGGTTCTGAG
>CAYLRL010000132.1:0-9415 GCA_964385875.1 uncultured Syntrophales bacterium | reverse complement strand
CTCCCCCTCCATCCTCACCGGGCGCAGAGCCGCCTCAAGCCCGGTGAACCAATACGACCGATGAGCGGTCGCTTCCGAGAAATGATCGGCCCGCGCGAAAAGGTCTTGCAGAGGTGGAGGCAAACCGATAGGCTGGAAAAGTGACGTGGGATTAGGAAGGAAAACGGTGTGCGCGGGTGATGCCGGTTGACAATCCGCGCGAAAACGAGTATAAGATCCCAAAATCGAGAGGTTGTGTGACTTATGCGTCGTATTTTATTGATATGCTTGATTATGGCCGTTACCGTGCAGCCGTCGACCTCTCACGCCTTCGGCATCTTGCGATTCCTCTATGACGGCATAGCCAACCAACTGGGCTTGGATCGCGGACCCATTCCGAAGGCGCTCCCGAAGAATCATCCGAGTAAGTTCGACAAGAACGGCCAACGCATACCCCCGGATATCTACAACCAGCGCATTCACGTCCAGGCCGAAGGTTTCTGAGCCCTGCGGACGATTCTCGCTGTGGACGGTCCCGATCCCGTTCCAACGCGGATAAGACGGGCTGCCGTTCGTGTTGAACCGCACGTTTTTTCAGCATGGTTCACCTGGCTTGAGGCGGCTCCGCGCCCGGTGAGAATGGAGTGGGAAACTCATCTCCCCTTGCAAACCTACCCTATCGAGATATCAACGGCTTATCGCTATCCCCTTGAACGGTTACGTTTTTTCTATCGCACCAGGTTGAAGAACAGATCGAAGCCGACCGGCGCGCTCGATAGGGTGTCCAGGAGGCTTGCGGCCACACGCGACAGGCGGATGTCCCGCACGATCAGTATCCCCACAACAAACCAGATCGCCCCGAGCGCCACTTTGCTTTCAAGCTCGTCGGAGTTCTCGCGCGCGTAGTTGAGCAGGTAGAGGGTCCCGGCGGCTAACGGCAGGACAATCCACCAGTGGACCGTGACGACCGGCATGAAGCTCGCAATGGTTACCGCGACCCCGAGGATCAGTCCGCCGACGGTATACACGCCGAACCGCTTGATTTCATCCAGCGGAGTGATGTGGTCGGCTTCTTGATCGATGTCGACCGCGGTTGACGGTCCAGGATTGGCGGCGCCGGCCGGAGCGGGATTGGATGGAACCGAGCCCGTCCGTTCCGCGGGAGGAGGAATCGGCTCGGCGGGAACCTTCACTTCTCGGCTGTAGCGCAGCGTCTCGACTCGAATTCGTTCCTCGATGAACTCCCGTTCGACGAGCCCGTTGGCAATGAGCTTCTTGAGCATGCTCTCGAGGCCCTTTTTCGAGAGCTGGTGCTTCTCGGCCAACTCCTTCAACGAGATCCCGGTCTTGATGTCGTCAAGAACCGTTTTCGCCGAAACCTGCCTTTTCTGCGGCGACATAGGTTCCTCCGTCCACCCCTGCGCTCGGCGATTGCGCCCTTGCGGCCGACCGGGATGTGCGTCGTTCCTAACCGGCCGGACACAAGCGCTCGGCGACGGTCCGATCGCCGGATGAACGGCATCTTACTCGAACCCCGGCGCCGGCGTCAACAATAGTCGCAGGCGTATCAACAGGCATCGACCGGTCGCAGGGCGGTCGTCACTTCTCGGTGTCGCTCAAACCGATCAGCGTGGATGAACCAATATCGTTCAGCACGGTGATCGTCTTGTCTCGAAGCGGAGGGGGCACGAGGCTTTCAGCATCGAATCTCACCACGGAGATAGGCTCTGTGGGGTCTCCGGGGAAGAAGGTGAGACGGGCCTTTTCGTTCCACGGCCACCGAAGCCTGTCCTTGCCGAAGGTTATGCCTGTGATCCGAAGCCCGGGTTTGTCGTACGGGAGTTCAAGGACGAAGCGGGAGGGATCGTCCAATGGGGTAAGGTCGACGATCAGCGGACCCGACCAACGCGGCGGAACGGGGATCTCAATCGACGCGGCAGGAGGGAACACTCTGCCGGGGGCCGCCGGTCGAATTTTCATCATTGTCCGGCCGCGAGAGTTCTTCACGAGAATTCGAAGCGTGCGGGCCTGCGTCGAGTCCGCGGTTTCGATCATGATCCGCTTAAACTCGGCCGTCTCGATAGCGCCTTCGATCCCAACGGGACGATGTCTTCGGAGGGTGCTCAGCGGCGAATACCGGAGGTCCGGGCTGGTTCTCCACCATTTTTTCTCTTCGCGACCCCGATACGAGGGATGATAGACGGTGGGAGCGTACCCGACCACGAATTTGACGTCCGGCCGTCGTATCCATTCATCGGTCACCGTTCCTTCGAGCGCGGGATGATAGTAGACCGCGCCCAGTTGCATGGCGCCTCGGGAGAAGTAGTACTCCATGACGACGGCATTGGTGTACGCCACCCGATCGCCGGGTTCCGCCTCGGACATGAGCATGGCCGGTTGGCTCGGCTCGAACCTCAAGGGCTGCCGCTCTTCCATATACTGCCGGGTCACCACGAGATGTTCGAGTCCACGCATGATCATCTGATACGAATACCCGACGAAAAGCGCGAGCAGGATCGGGGCCCAGGCCTTCCCGACGGAGAATTTCCACGGTTCGCGGCCTTCGATCAGGTCCGCCGTAACCTTGCCCGTTTCCCTGACCGAGTAATGAATCGCGCTCCCCACAGCGCCGTACAGGACTATGACAAGCGGTATCCACACGCGCAGGAGCAGGTCCCCGGGATGGCTGAGAACGTGCAACGAGGACGCGAGGAGAAAGACGCCGCAGACGCCCGTGACGCGCAGAGCGATCCGACGCGTATGGGGATCGCTCCTGACGAACCCGAGCACAGCGGCCCCGGCGAAGAGCGCGACCGATCCGAAGAGCGCCTCCTCGTAGCGTATGACCTGCACCGCAAGCACCGTTACGATCGACGAGGCCGCTCCCGTGATTATCTTGAAGATCGCCTCCCGATCGTGGGGGAAGAAGTCGGGCATCGCGAGGTGCGGGCGATCTATGAGCGCTGGGCTGAGCCAAACCGCGCCGAACACCGCGGCCACGCTGAAAATCGAGTACCACATTTTTCGCGGCCTGGGCGGTTCGGAGACAGCGACCGCGATCACTGCCGCCATCAACGCATAGATCAATCCCATAGGGTGAATAAGCGCAAGGATTATGGACCCGATGAATATTGTGGAGGGCGCGTCTCCCCTGCGACTGATGATTCTCGCCCAGACGGCCATGCCGCACGCGAGCGCGGTGTTGGACGGCGCCAGATAATGAAGGCCCGTGTCTGGAAAAACCTTGAACGCAAGCAGGAAGAGCGCCGCAGCGGCCGCGGGCGCACCCCACAGTGTGTAGAGAAGACACGCGATCGCAATCCCGAAAAGCAGCGGGGCCGCCTGCCACATGAGCTTGTATGCGGTCGCGTAATCTACGTCGAAAGCGTGTTTAACCCCCCACTGGATAAACGAGAAGAGGGGATGATAGATGTGAAACGGTCCCGCGCCGAGGACCCGCGCTCGGTCGGCTTTCGAGTCCTCATATGGTTGAAGCACCTGCTTTCGAAGGTCTTCGAGCGCAGGGCAATCTTGATAGAAACACTCATCGATCTGGCGGGCCCTTACGATGTAGGGATAGATATCGTCGGGTTCAGGGAGCGCCGCTCGATTCCACAACGGACCTGCGACGAGCGCGCTTTGCATGAGGGTCCAAACCGCCAAGGCCAGGGCAAGCGATATCCACGCGGCCCGCGTTCGTGAGCCTTCCGAACTCGCCCATGCCGCAATCCGCGACATCCGTCGTGAGTCGGGTTGTTTATCCGCGGAAAGGGTCATCGGCGCGCTGGTCCGTCGGGGAGTCTCCCGCGCGTCGTCCACGATAGGGCGAAATCGGCGCGGCGCGCGATCGCAGGTGTTCGTTGATGCTCAGGCATGGGCGGCCTGTCGTGAATTCAAAAGATCGAGAAAGCTCTCGAGTTGGCTCTCGATCGACTCGATGGTGTACAGCCTCGGATCGTTGTGATCGGCTTCGATGATGACCCCGGGCAACCCGGTGCGTTCGGTCACCGCGGCGCGAACTTCGGGAATATCCTGCGAGAGATACTTGCAGCTTCGATTCGAGTGATAGACAAAGCCGTCCAGGTCGTACCGCTCCGCCAGTTCCGCGTAATGGTCGACACGCTTGTTCAGATGAAAGTTGAACGCGTAGAGGTATTGGTTCACCCAGTCGCCGAAGGGGTCTTCGTCGCCCACGGAGAGTTGCGCCCACGCCCAGGTGTAGATAGACGCGGCCATGAGCGCGCCTCGGTCGTTCAGGAACTTCGATAACCGGCCCAGCTCCGGCCACATGGGCAGATTATCCCAGAAAAGGCGGAAGCGCTCGTTGTCCACCGCGCCGACGCCCTGAGCCACGCGCTCTTCCACTTCGCGGAGCACGTCCGCGTAGAAGTCGACCGCGACCTGTGTTCCGCGCTGAGAGACGATGGGGAACATCGAGATAAACTGATCGAAAAGCGTAATGGGCGCGGGTTTGGCGCAGCCCGCTTGGAGGATACGCGTCCAGAGATCGGAGGCCCGGCGGGACACCGCGGCGACTTCCCTGAATTTGTCCCAATCGAGCTTTTTCCCGGTTATCTCTTCCATCACCCGGACCAGGTCTTCCAGCTGGGCCCGAATGTAGCGTTCCGCAGCTTCATCTCGCTCACCGTTTCCGGAGTGGGGCACGTCGATGAGCACCATCGGAACGTCGTACATCCGGCCGAGGACCTCGAACCACTTTGCGAGCGTCCCGCATTGGCAGTTCGACACGACCAGCAGATCCGGTTTGGGCAGCCCCCAGGTCGGACTCTTGAGGCTCTTGATCGAGCCGAAATCGCACCGCGCGTACGAGCAGAGATCCATCGAGTATCCCATGGCCTCCGCGGCCGGCGCAACCTCGGTCGACATTTTGCGCGCGCCGATGATCGCGGCGTGGTTCTCGGGATAGACGGGAAACATGTCCATCGCGTAGACCAGTTCGACGGGCGTAAAGACATTGCCGTAGACCACTTTCTTACCGCTGTGCGGGGCCGTGTGCGCCTGACCGAAGTAGTCCGCGGTGATCCTTTTCATTTGTTTGAGCGCCTTGATCGGCTCCATTATCGGTTCCTCCGTTACGGCGTGTCGTCGGAGAGCATCTCTCGGAAAGCTTCCAGTCGCACTTCAATTCGACCGACCGAGACGTCCCGTGCGGCGTTCTCGAGGATCAGACTCGATATGGAATTATCCGTAAGCGCCTGCTGGAAGTCCGGAGTATCGAAAGCAGCGGCTTCGCAGAATTTCGGATTGAGGAATACCACGCCTAGCGCCCCCGACGCCTTGACCCTCTCGAGGAAGCCTGCGGCCAATCGCCTCGGATCGTCGTGATACCCGGGGTAGGGCGCGGTTTTCAGATGACGATCGGCCAACGCGGCGATCGGATCGCCGTTCAGGGGGGCGTCCTCTGCGATCGATCGATAACCGGTCACCACCTCGTCCTGTACGATCGTCAGGCCCAGTCGATCGAATACCTGCAGCAAGCCGGGGGGATCCCACAGCTTTCCTCGGACGTACACGGGTATTCGCTCCATCGCCTCGGTCGAGGGTTCCGCGTCCCAGGGGAGAGCTTCCATCCAGGTCAGGTGTCGGTCTCTCGGTACCCTCATCGCGGACGACGTCAACGCGGTGAGGCGTTCCGCGGTCCAGACTTCGGGGCACGTCCGGTGTTTGGCGTAGGCCTCCCTGAGGCGGGCTCTGCTTTGATTGTAGAGCGCCGTGCTCTCGGCGAGGTCCGCGGTCGAGGGGATCTTGCCGGTCACCGCTCCCAAGGCTCGACCGAGGCGATCGAATTCGGCTGCGAGGTAATCTCGAACACCGGGGAAGTCCAGGCGCTTGGGCAGACGGAGGAGCTCCGTCGGCATGTCCGGGACGAGCCGAGTCCAGATATGATGAAGATTCCGTGTGGTGTCGCAGACATACGGGATGACCATCGCGTCGAGCGTCCCTAAATCACCGCGAATGGCGAGCTCGAGCGCGCCCATGGCGTGCCCGCAGGTGAAACTCGGAATATGGGCTTGCGCGTGCGAGGCCGTGAACCCTGCGCCTTCCACCGCCAGAGGCGCCGCGCCCGTCGCGTGAAGAATCTCTTCAGGCACATCCGGGAGAAGATGTCCGATCACCGCCCCGCCGGTTGATTCTTTCCATTCCCGCGCATGTTCCCAAGGCGACTCTACGATTCGGTGGAAAACACTCCAGCGTTCGTCATCATTCATAGAAAACACCTTTCCTGAACCGACGTTTCCGAGCAGTCGGCCTGCTCGGACATCGTAGCGTCCCGAAAAACGCCGACCATACACGTCGTTTCATGAACCCGCAAGCGTTCCGCCGTCCACGTAGATCGTCTGACCGGTCACGTAGCGCGCCGCGTCCGAACAGAGGAACAGAACCGCTCCCACAACTTCCTCCGGTTCCGCGAGTCGACGGAGCGGGATCTTGGAAACCACCTGGTTGTGCATTTCCGGATTGGACCATATCGGTTTGCTGAAGTCGGTCTTGGCCATGCCGGGACCGACCGCGTTGACGCGGATATTGAAGGGCGCCCATTCCACCGCCATGCACATTGTCAGCATTTTCAACGCGGCCTTGCTCGAGAAGTAGACGCCCATCATGGGGCCGGCGCGTTCCGCTCCGATGGTCGTGATGTTGACGATGCTTCCGCCGTTGCCCTTCATCATGATCTTCGCCGCGGCCCTGCTCAGCAAAAAAGCGCCCTTGACGTTCGTGCTGAAGATCTTGTCGAAGCCGTCTTCGCGGAGATCCATGAGCGGCCGAAGAAAGCTCCTCGCAGCGTTGTTCACAACGATGTCGACGCTCCCGAACGCTTCCGTCGCGGCGTCGACCAGCGCGTCGATCTGATCGCTTTGCGTGATGTCGGTGACCCGAGCCACCGCTTCGCCGTCCTTCGCCAGGATCTCGTCCGCGGTCGCAGTGATTTCGGACTCGGTGCGAGCCGCGATCACCACCTTGGCCCCGGCCTCCGCAAGGCCGAGAGCAATCGCCTTGCCGATGCCTTTGCCGCCGCCGGTCACTACCGCGGTTTTTCCCCTCAGATCAGGAATGTCGGTCACGTCGCTTCTCCTTTCTTCGTCGACGGTCCGGAGAACGGTCTTTACCGGTCGTCGCGTCGATTCCGCACGGATGATCAATCGGTCCGAGGCGTCCCCATAGCGGCGGGCCGCCGGATGAGGAAAATTGCCTCATACTTCCCTCGCACCGCCGGTTTCCCGAGCGGCTTCCAGGATACCCTGGTAATCAATGGGGGCCTCCTTGTCAATCCGGAGGAATTCCACATCCATGGGATACTTGAGACCGGAACCCGTATTGAACAGGACGACCCGATCGCTCGGAGCAACGATTCCTCGTTCGAGAGCGATTTCGAGCGCCGCCAGAGTCGCGGCTCCCTCCGGCGCGGCGATGATCCCCTCCCCCTCGGCGATCCTTTTCTGGGCGTCGAGTATGTCCTCGTCCGAGACCGCAACGGCCGCCCCATTGGTTTCGCGTATCGCGCGGAGGATGAGGAAGTCACCCAGCGCGTGGGGCACCCTGATTCCCGCGGCCAGGGTCCGCGCGTCCTCCCAGGGAACGGACTCGTCCGCGCCGTCATCGAAGGCTTTCACGATCGGCGCGCACCCCTCGGCCTGAACCGAAATGAGTTTCGGTCGTCTCGAATCGATCCAGCCGACGGCTTCCAGTTCGTCGAACGCCTTCCACATACCGATGAGCCCGGTTCCGCCGCCGGTAGGATAGAAGACCGCTTCGGGGAGGCTCCACTGGGTCTGTTCGGCCAGCTCCAGGCCCATGGTTTTCTTGCCCTCGATGCGGTAGGGCTCCCGCAGGGTCGACATGTCGAACCAGTCGGCGATGGATTTCCCCTCCCGCACGATCTTTCCGCAGTCGTTGATGAGGCCGTTCACCAGGCAGACCACCGCGCCGTTCATCGCGCATTCCTTCGCGTTGATTTCGGGCGCGTCTTCCGGGCAGAAGACGAAGACCTCCATGCCGGCTCGAGCGCCGTAAGCTGCGAGCGCGCCCCCCGCGTTGCCTGCGGTTGGAATGACGACTCGGGTGACACCGTATTCCGCTGCTTTGGTTACGGCCATTGCCAAGCCGCGGGCCTTGAAGCTCGCAGTGGGAAGGCGACCTTCGTCCTTGATGAAGAGCTCGACTACGCCCAGGTCCGCGGCGAGCGCGCGTGCGGAAATGAGGGGCGTCATGGTCTCACCGAGGCTGACGATACGTTCCGGATCGCGAACGGGGAGGAACTCTCGATATCGCCACATCTCGGGCGCGCGTCCGAGGAGATGGGCCTTCTTGAGCGCGGACGCGATCCCGGCGAGATCGTATACCACGAGGAGGGGACTTTCGCACGCTCGGCAGACCGTCTGCGCGCAGTCGAAATCGTGCTCGAGTTCGCACTTCGGGCACACCAAGTGGGTGACGTAGCATTTTGACGGAAGAGGAGAGGGCATGAGTTGTGAACCTCCCAATCGGTGTGACGGCAACGCCCGGCCGGAATCCGCGCCCGGCCGGACCGACTGTGTCGGCGAATCGCCGGGTTCCACTATTCGGTCGCTCATAGGGAAATCGGCATGCAGGTTCCGCGACGCGGAAGACTTCCACGTCTTCCGGCTCGGAAAGGAGTTCGTTCATGTTTTCCGAGCGGCGCCGGCCGCCGACCTATTAACCGATGTCCGCCCGAAAGGCCTCCATCCAGGCGTCCACTCGTCGGTCCCCGTACTGCTCCCGCCACGCCTCGATGATCGCGGGTAGGGGCACATCCGCGTACGTCCCATGATAGCGGACGTATTCCACGTACGGATTGCCGTCCAGATCGTGGGACGGAAAGACCGCGTCGTGTTTTCCGTCGAAGGTTACCGGCGGAATACGATGCTTTTCGTAGATCGACGCGTCGAAGGCCGGCGTGGCCTTGATCCACCGGCCGTTGAGATGGAATTCGACAAAACCGTGATAGGTGAAGATGTCGCACCCCATCATTTCGATCACTTCAGGGCTCGCTCCCCGATTGCGGATATCCGCAAACGCAAGCCGAGCCGGCACGTTCGAGGCTCGTCCCGCCGCGCAGAGCAGCGACGCTTTGGGAATGCAGAATCCCCGACCCGAAGCCAGAACCGCGCTCGCCCGATAGTGTTCCGGAAGGAAGAACGGGTACCGCACGTCGTACACGATCCGATCTCGGACCGCATAGAAGAGACGAATCGCGCGCTCGACCGGGTCACCCGCGCCTGCCGTGATTTCCGCAACGAAACGAATCACCTCGGGGTGGTCGGAATCGATGATTTCCGTCGGCGAAAGGTATCGCTCGAGAGAAGCCGATAAGTCGGGCATGAGTAGGTCCTTGTCCGCCGCAGCGAAAACGGTATTTCCCCCCTCGAGCGCAGTATAGCGTACGGGGACCGAC
>CAYLRL010000131.1:0-9562 GCA_964385875.1 uncultured Syntrophales bacterium | reverse complement strand
CCACCGCCCTGCGGCTATCGTCATCCGTGCGGACCGCCGACATGTGCGCCGCCTCGCCCTATCAGACCGGTTCAGGTGAATGTGGACATACGCGTGAGGCCTGAGCCATGTGGAAAATCAAGTCCGGGGTATCGTGAGGAATGCAGGGATCCCGGCGCCTTGCGGCCGGTTTTGTCGGGTTTGTGCAAAGCTCTAACCCTTCCCATCCGACTGTTAGAGCGTATTTGTCCTCCGTCGCCTCCGTGCCTCCCGACGTTGAGTGGAAGAGCGCCCGTCCCTACGTACGGGAAGCCATATTGTAGACCGCCGCTGCATTGGGGCGCACACGCAATACGGAAATGTCGCCCACCTGCATCCGACCGCTGCGCCATCCCCGCTTATGCGCCAAGCAGCGGGTTTTCGGGGGGCATACGATGATCGACACGAAACGACAACATCCGGGCCTTCGCATGCCGGTCGGATCAACGTGGTGGAAGACAATAGGACGATTGGCGCTCATATCAAGCGTAATACTGTTGATATTGATCGGTGCGGATTCCGGCGCGGTGGCTCAGGAATCCGAATCCGAATCCTTGGAGCGGGTTGACATAGAGGCGCCGGAAAGGCCGTCTCCGCAAAGAGCAAGAAGAACTCCCACGCCGAATACGGAATTGCCTCAGACACCGCCGCCGCGCCCGCCGGATTGGGATACGCCCCGAGATACGGATCGGAGCGGATATCCGTTGGGAGAAGCCATTCCGGCTGTCTCTGCGGTTATGGACAAGTCAAGCCTGTCAGCCGGCGCCGGCGCCTTGCCGGCACAGGTCCAGATAGAGACCAGCCAAGAGATAGCGCGTCTGAACGTTCGGAACTACACGGATCTTTTCAGAAAGATTCCCGGCATCCGGGCGTACACCTACGGCCAGGGCGATGTCGGGCATCCCATACAGATCCGCGGCAACCAAGGCGGGCACGGCACTGACACGGCGGTCTTCATAGACGGCGTGCCTCAAAATTTTCCTTCCGCGTCCCAGGGAGGCAACGGTATTTCGGAATTCTCATGGCTCACTTCCGAAATGATCGAGCGGATTGAGGTCATAAAGGGACCATTCTCAGTCCTGTACGGGAACTTCGCTCAAGCCGGAGTCATCAACATTATCACCAAGAATGTCGAACCTTCCCCAAAGATTTCCTTGGAGGGAGCAAGCTTCGGCGGTTTCCGCGCGGTTCCCATTCTTGGCTCGTCCGCCTATTCTCCGACACCTTTTATCCTTAACGAATACTATACGTTGGACGGATATCGGGACAACTCTCAATCGGAAAGGTGGTCGAGTTTCAACAAAGTGACGACTTCTTTTGGAGCAGGGTATCTTTCCCTTCGCTTCAACTACTACGACTCGCCGTTCGGATCTCCCAGTTACTTGGGTATCAATGACGTCAGGTCGGGACTGGTAAGCCGAACCTCCGCGGTGAGTTCGTCCGACGGCGGCAATCAACGACGATGGGCGGCGGTGGTGAACTACACTCCGTCGGACCAGGACGGAAGCGGCCTGCATCTGAGCGCATACGTCGACCAGTATGTGAAGAACAGATTTGCCACTATGCCGCCCAGACCCCAAAGGTTGCAGGACGACGACAGGATCTTTTACGGCGGACGACTTTTCTACAACCATCTTTTCGGTAATGTCGCGTCGGTATTGGTCGGCGGGGAGTTGAGGTACGACCATGGGAGCGCCCGCCGCTTCAGCACGGTCAACAGGAATATCACCAGTACGACCAACAACTATCATCTGAGATTGCGCAACAGCGCATGGTTCGCTCAAGCTCAAGTAAAGCCGGTTGACAAAGTCAAGTTCGTCGGGGGATTGCGAGGAGATTACTTCCGAAACGACATCGACAATAGAGTCACTGCCGCCAATTCGGGGGTGGCGACCCCCTCGATCGTTACTCCAAAGTACGGGGTGGTCCTTACACCTGTAGAGAATATCAACATCTTCGCCAACAGCGGCGTAGGATTTCGCGCACCGGCGGCAAGCCAGAATTCTCCGCCCACGGGCGCGCCCAATTTTTCACTGAAGCCCTACATAACCGAATCGTGGGATGTCGGTCTTAACGCGACGCTCTTCGGCAATATATACCTCGCGTTCGATTATTACCGCACCACCATGCAAAATGAAGTGAGAACGGTAAGCGGTGAACAAGTCAATATCGGGGATTCGGAGAGATCGGGATTCGAAGTTGAAATGAAGTACTTTCCAACGGAGACGATGACACTTTTCGCCAACTGGGCGTGGGTCGACGCAACAGTAACGAACCCCACTACTGAAGGGCAGAATTTGGTCACGGGAATCGCCGAACATGTTGTCAAGACGGGATTGGAGTTTACCTACGCCCTCACTCCGGACATACTATTTCTCGGCGATATCTACTACGAATTCATCAGCGGACAACCGCAGTATTTCGGCAAGGATCCGACGGCTGTCTACGGCCCCGATTTCGATTCGTATAACTTGAAGTTCACCTTGCAATCGACGAACTGGAATCTGTTTCTTACGGCGATAATTCAGCCGCGAGAATACTCATCCGACTACATCGGCAAGTTGGGATCCCAGTTAAGCTTTAGCCCTAAACCCTTTCTGGATATGACCGCGGGCGTCGGGTACACATATTGACCGTCGCCCCCTTAAGGACCCGTCTCGAATGTTCACGATCGGGTCTTTGAGGGCGGGGCGCCGTAAAATAGTGAGCGGGCCCGGCGCATCCTCACACCGTCCCCAAGGAACCGATACATAACACCAGGAGGAAAAGACAATGTTGAAAAAATGTTTTCTAATCGTATTAGCACTGCTTTTCGGTTTTCAGCTCGCTTCGGCTCACGACGCGTGGCTCGAGCCGAATGCCGGCGGACTTGCCCTCTTTTACGGCCACGGCTCAAAACACGATCCTTACGATCCTGCCAAAGTTAAGGAGGTTAAGGCCGTCGACTGTAAAGGGAAGTCGATTCCGATCGCAATTGAGAAAAAGGGTGATTTCGTCTCATTGACATGGAAAGACCGGCCGGGAATCGTGACATTAGTCTTTGACGGCGGATACGGATGCAAAACGACGGATGGATGGAAGCGAACGACCAAACGGGAAGCTCAGGGAAAATTTGAGATTGTGAAGTCTTACAGGATTCGAAAATTCGCTAAGGCGCTCCAGGCGCAATGTGACTCCTATGCAAGCCCCGTTGGACTGGCCTTCGAGATTGTCCCCAAAGAAAATCCTCTCTCGGTGAAACCGGGCCAATCGCTCCCGGTCGAAGTTCTATTGGAAGGAAAACCGGTTGAGGAGGCCGTATTCAAGATTACCGACGCGAAAGATCCGGAAAAAAAGACCGAGATAAAAACCGATAAGAACGGTAACGCGAGTATTCCCATACTAAAAGCCGGTCCTCAGCGCGTCGTGGCCAAGCTCAAGCTCCCGCTCAAAGACGATCCGGACGCGGACACCCTGTCTCTTTCCACCAGTCTGACGTTCCGGGCCAATTGATGGCGCAAATCTCCTATTGTCTTATGCTTGTATTCTTTCCGCTCCTGCTTGCGTCTGGAGCGGAAGCGCATTCAGTCGAGTATCAGGTCGAGAACCGCGGTGTGAGCGCGCGGTTCTTTTTCCTTCCCGATGAGCCGGCGAGCTATTCGTCGTACGAGATCTTCGGCCCCGGAGACACCATCCCGCATCAGAAGGGGCGGACGGACAAGAACGGGGTCGTCTCGTTCCTGCCGGATCGGCCGGGGCCGTGGACGATCAAGGTTGTCGCCGAGTCCGAGCACGGCGGCCATGCGGCGAGTCCGGTGATTCAGGTGGGCGCAGGTCTTCTTGTGGATTCGTTCAGCAAACCGTTGGTCGCTACGCACTCGAAACTCTTCGTCGGTATCGGTGTTCTTCTGGGCGCGTTCGGGCTCTGGGCGCTATGGACCGCCAGGTTGGAAAAACGCAAGCAGAAGAACCACGCAGTAAGCTCCGATCAGTAATCGATATCGCCGGGGGGAGTCGTTGCGGATGTCCGGCGTCGGTTAGGAGGCGCCGGACCTTCCTCTCCTCTTGAAGCGAATGGGAACCGTGTACTGCAGTTCCTCTTTGGCCAGGCCGGAAGGGAAAGAGGGGAAATCTTGCGCAGCCCGCCGTATGATCTCCTTGGCGGCTTCATCAAGTACGGGCGAACCGGACGATTTCACCACGTCAACCAGTGTCACCTCACCGTCAGAATTTATCGCGAAGCGCACGGTCACTTCCCCGTGCCTCCTCTTCCTGACGGCTTCACGGGGAAAGAAGCCGGCTTGTCGAATGGCGGCCGCCAAAAGGGACTGAAAATCCCGGAGGTCCTCGCCCAGTGACGCTCTTCGCTTCTGTACGTCGCTTGCGGTTTGAGGCACGCTCGGCGTCGATTCTTCTTGTTCTTTTTCGGGCTCTTTCTCCGGCTTTTCGGGTACCGGCTCCGGCTCGGGTATTTCATCGATCGGCATTGTCGTGAAATCAGGCGGAACCTGTGGTTCCTCCTTTGCGAGTATTTCGGGCGCCGGCTCAGGTGGAACCGGTTCCGCGACTTCCTTCGATTCGACCGCCTCCGGAGCGTCCACAGGGCTGGGGGTGGGCGCGGTCGCGGTGACCTCCTCCTCATGGACGACACATACGAAAACGCGATCCGGATCGCCGTCGAGAGAACCCGCCAAGCCCGGCGGGGCGGGAATGATCTTGGCCAGTCCCACAACTGCGAGCGCGTGGAGCGCGACGGAAAAGCACAGAAAGGGGAAGATTCTCGACATGGTTATTCCTCGGCGGCTTGCGGCGCGGCATCCGGCTCCGTCTTTTTGCGTTGAGTCATGATTGCGATCCTGTGCAAGCCCGCATCCTTGACCGCTCCCAAGACGTCGACCACAACCCCGTATTCCGCTTCGCGGTCGCCCCGTATCAGGACCGCGGTATCCCGGTCCGCTGAAGCCGCGGCAGCCAGACGATAGGTGAGCGCCCCGGTTTCGACGGGCTCTTTGTCGATGTAAACCACACCTGCTCGATCGACCGACAGGTTGATCTCCTTCTTCTCTTGGACGATCTTCTGAGACGACGCGGTCGGCAGGTCGACCTTGATGCCCGGCGACACCCGAAACGTCGTAGAAAGCAGGAAAAAGATGATGAGGAGAAACACGAGATCCACCAGCGGTGTGATGTCTGGGACGTTGCTCCTCGTTTTCTTGTCTGAAAGCCACATCGAGGGTTTCCTTCTCGCGTGAATTCGTTAAGGCCGCTATGACCGGCTCCTAAGCCGAGATTAGCGCCTGCGAGCGAATCCGATCAGATTCTTGTGATCCGTGTGTGCCTCGACTTGGTGAAGATTCATCGGAAGATATCGCAATGAGGGTCTCGGCGAAGTTCACCGACTCCTTCTCCAGATCCCTGGCCAGCAGAATCGACCGTCGTTCCACATACCGATCCATAACGACTGCGGGTATGGCCACCGCCAAACCGGCCATGGTCGTGACCAGCGCTTCCGATATCCCTGCGGCCAACAGCGGCGGGTCGACAACCGTGTGCTGCGAGATCACGTCAAAAGCCTTGATCATGCCCGACACGGTCCCGAATAGCCCCAGCAGAGGACACAAGTACGCGACGGTCCCCAAAACCGACTGGTACCTGTCCAGACCGGCGGTCTCCTGAGCCCCCGTTTCCCCGATCGCTCGCCTGATCCCGTCAGCTCCACGGTTGCGGTTCTCAAGCCCTGCGCAAGCGATTCGAGAGAACGCGGAAGCTTTCTTGGCGCACAGTTGAAGCGCTTCGTCGGCGTTTCCTTCTCCGACGAGCTTCTTTAGGCCCCGAAGGAGCCGTTTCGGCATGAGTCGACTTCTTCGCAAAGCCCATAGACGTTCGCAGAATACGGTCACTGCCGCGACTGAGCATGCAAGAATGGGGTACATGGTTATGCCCCCGCGGTGAAAGAGATCGACAAAGTCCATTCGATAGTTCTCCGTAGCAGATATAGACTGAATTTCGCGTGCGCAGACCTCTTCGCAAAAGCGCCGGCGCGTCCTGCCGCCAAACCTCGGCGTCGACGCGTCGGGGCGCGCGACTGCAGCGTGACCGAGCGGGCCGGCGCCGACAATGGGCGCAACTGTGTGCCACGATACCCTATTTCAAATGTTTTTCATAGCATTTTTGTGCAGGCCGTGGCACGTCGCGGCCTTCCGCCGCTCCGACGCTCACGCTCGATGCGAACTCTTGTCATCCGGAGCGGAAACCGGCGCCGAACTTCCTTCCACGCTCTCGGCTCTATGCTAACCGATCAAGGGAAAATGTCCAATTTCGTCTGAAGCAAAACACAGGGACTGCATATACGAACTCCGAATGAAGTTCGGTCCCAACGACTAAAGGCTGTTGTACTTCTTCTACGGACGAGACCGAGCGGTCGTTACCCACGGTTTCGCGAAGAAGTCCGCTCGGATTCCTCCACAGGAAATCGACAGGGCCGTGCGGCGTAAGATGCTTTACGAAGCGGACCCGGAAACGTATACGTATTACTGGGAGCCGGATAATGAGTGACAAGAAAATAAGCTCGGACGCGGTTGAGTGGATGTTCAACCGGTACATCAAAGACGATCCGGACGCGCAACAATACCTGGAAGAGCTTCGCGTTCAGGCCGATATCGCTCAGCAGATCTACGACATACGAGAAAAGCTTCGTATGACGCGGCGGGAACTCGCCGAGTATTCGGGTCTGAGCCCCGAAACCATTGAGGACCTCGAAGAGATCGATTTCGAAGGCGATTGGGAAGAAGCGATAGAAAAGATCAACGCGGCATTTCAGAATTGGTTCGTGAACGTCGTCCTCCCGGCGGCGCGGATGAAGCCGGAAGAGTACGCCGTGAAGACCGTCGGCCTCTGAGAGTGTTTTTCGACTTGACGCACCAAGCGTCCACATGTGTCGACCGCACTGCCCCCGAAACCGACGGCCGGCGGAAAGAGCCGCTCCGGCCCCGATCCGTTTGTCATAGCCGTCGCATTGACCCGGGGATGCTCCGTCCTCACCGGTGAAGGCCCTTCGCGGAGCCCGACCAAGCGACCCCACATCCCCGACGTCTGCCTCGTCCTCCGAATACGAACCCCCCGAATGATCGAATTCTTCCGCGAACAGGAATGGGCGCTTGGGTAGGTCGCGACCGGCGGTAACCGCCCGCCGCCAGGGAGGAATTCGATCGATGGGTTTCGCGTCGGACGGGCCCTTGCCGAAAAGCGTTTTGTTGCTGAAGCGTATCCGGCGGCCGACGTTTAGCGTGGGCACGGAGTGCCTTTCGATCCGTCATGCAGCGTTGACTGCCGGGTGGAACTTTGCCAAAATGATCTGAGGCGAGGATGGAACATCGTACCCGCCGACTCCATCAGGCCATTGTCTGAGGCCATCGCGGACGTAATCAAGATGTCGGCGATGAATTCAGTGCGCGGCCTCGAACCCGCGGCGAAATGGAAAGAAGGATGGCCGGAAGAATCAAGGCGCTGATAAACCCGGAACTGCTTGTGTGGGCGCGGAAAACGGCCGGGCTTGGATTGGAAGAGGCCTCAGCAAAAGCCGACGTCAAGCCCGAACGCCTTGAACAATGGGAGACGGGGGAGCAAGCCCCGACACTTAATCAGCTCAGAAAGCTTGCCCGCGCATACAGGCGACCGATCGCCGTATTCTATCTGCCGAAACCGCCGAAGGACTTCCAGCCTCTCAGAGATTTTCGCAGCCTCACACCCGGGACGGGACGGTTCCAATCGCCCCGGCTCATCTTCGAGATGCGTCGAGCGCGAAATCGTCTCCTGATAGCGCTCGATCTTTTCGATGCCCTCGAAGAGTCGCCTCCGGCCTTTGAGCGCACAATCAGGCTTGACGACGACCCTGACGAGTCGGCGCGGAAGATCCGCGAATTGCTGGGCGTCACCTACGAGACGCAGACACGCCTGAAGACCGACTACGAGGCGCTGAATATGTGGAGATCCGCTCTCGAACGTGTCGGCGTGTTCGTATTTCACGCCTCGGGCGTTGATCTCGAGGAGATGCGCGGTTTTTCCATGACCGAGGGTCCTCTGTCGACTATCGTGGTCAACGTGAAGGACGCTCCGCGAGCCCGAATATTCACGATGATCCACGAACTTGCGCACATCATGCTCAAAGAGGGCGGTCTGTGCGACATGCGTGAGCATCCGAACACGGGTTCGCATGAGCAACAGGTCGAGGTCTTTGCGAATCGAATAGCCGGCGCGGTTCTGGTTCCACAGGAGGACTTGCTGTCGGAGGATATTGTCGGGAAGAAGGGTGATTCGACCTGGTGGGAAGATGACGAAATCAAACGGCTGTCCGCCAAATATATGGTGAGCCCAGAGGTTCTGGTTAGAAGGTTGTTGATATGCGGACTGACCACCCCCGATTTCTATAAATCCAAGCGAGCCGAATACGCAGTGCGGAAGGGCGGCAAGTCAGGATTCGCCGAGCCGTTTCGCAAGGTTATCGGCGCGTGCGGACCAATGTTCGTACGGTTGGTGCTGAGCGGCTACTACCGTGAGCACATAACCGCCGGCGACGTGTCGGATTTCCTCGACGTCAAACTCAAACATCTCGAGAAGATCGAGCGCGAGGTAATGGGCGCCTCCGCCGAATTCAGGGCGGCTTCGTGAAGTACAGCGTCGACACGAGCGCTCTCCTTCATTGCTGGATACGACACTATCCGCCGGACGTCTTTCCCGCTCTGTGGGACAAGCTCGACGAACTGGCCGGACGAGGCGTATTGATCGCTTCGGAAGAAGTGCTCATCGAGCTCGAAAGAAAGGACGACGGAATCTATCAGTGGGCCGCGGGCCGAGCGCAGATGTTCATCCCGACGGATGAAGAAATTCAACGAGCGGTACGCTCAGTGCTGGAATCTCACCCGAAACTGATCGATGAACGAAAGAACCGGTCGGGCGCCGATCCGTTTGTCATAGCCGTCGCATTGACCCGGGGATGCTCCGTCCTCACCGGTGAAGGCCCTTCGCGGAGCCCCACCAAACGACCCCACATCCCCGACGTCTGCCTCGCCCTCCGAATACGAACCCTCCGAATGATCGAATTCTTCCGCGAACAGGAATGGGTGCTTGGGTAGGTCGCGACCGGCGGTAACCGCCCGCCGCCAGGGAGGAATTCAACTGATGCGCTGCGACAGGCTCTGCGCATCCTGCAATGCTCCTGCAGAACCAATTCGCGGATTTACGACCTGAATTTCTGTCAGGTGACCGGAAAAAACCTCTTGACATAAAGATTTTGGAGCGTAGAGGTCAAAGGGAAGTCTATTTGATAAGGAGATAATTTTCAATGAAGACTCAAGAGGATTGTCCAAAAGGGGTCCCCCGAGGATTGGACGGAGGCGGCAACGTGGTACCGATTGAGAAGGACGTGTGTGTCCGTCTTGGCTGCCGAGACTACAAAGCGATCTGGGTGGACCAAGAACCCGAGCCTATATCCAGGTGCCTACGCGAGGATTGAGGTTACGACTGTTCTTCTAACCCAGGCGGGACCAGCGCCGCGCGAAAGCTTAGT
>CAYLRL010000130.1:0-9646 GCA_964385875.1 uncultured Syntrophales bacterium | reverse complement strand
CATGAAATGTGTCTCCGAAGCATGCCGTGGGGAAGATACATGCCGTCGCTCCCGGAATCGCCGATCCACTCGACCGGCTCAGGCCGCGGCTTCTCCCAGATAGGCGCTGATGACCTGAGGATCCGCCGCGATTTCTTCTGGCGTTCCCTCGGCGATTTTCACGCCGAAGTTGAGAACGCTCACTCGATCCGACAAGTCCATGACCAAGCCCATATCGTGTTCGATGAGAACGATCGTTATGTTCATCTCTTCATTGACATCAAGAATGTAGCGCGCGATGTCTTCGGTTTCCTCGAGGTTCATGCCGCTCACCGGTTCGTCGATAAAGAGGGCCTTCGGCTGCATGGCAAGCGCCCGACCCATTTCAACGCGCTTCTGGAGTCCGTATGAGAGCGCGGCCACGGGCGTAGACCGTACCTGCTGGAGGTCGAGGGTCTCGATGATGTCTTCGACCGCGTCGCGACTCTTAACCTCTTCCCGAGCGCACCTGCCCATGAACACGGCGGCGCTGAACAGCCCGTAATCCATGAGATGGCTTCGCGCGGCCATGAGGTTGTCGAGCACGGTCATCCCGCGAAAGAGCTCGATGTTCTGAAATGCGCGAGCTATGCCGAGCCGCGCGATCTTATGCGGTTTCAGTCCCAGGATCTCCTTGCCCTCGAAGGTAACCGAACCGGACCGCGCTCGGTAAATGCCGCTGACGCAATTGAAGAGCGTGGTTTTGCCGGCGCCGTTGGGACCTATGATCGAGTAGATCTGCCCGGTCCGGACCGTCAGGTCCACGTCTTGGAGCGCCGTCAGCCCGCCGAAGCTGATTGACAGCCCGGTCACGCTCAACAGCGGAGGAGTCTCTTCTTTTACGACAGCCATCGTTTCCTGCGCTTGTAATGCTTCACATCCCGAAAGCTCTTCTTTGCGCCCACTTCGGTCAGGCCGAGATAGAACTCCCGAATATCTCTGTTTTCCCTGAGCGCCTCACGCGAGCCTTCCATAACAATCCTGCCCGTTTCGAGCACATACCCGTAGTGCGCTATGGAGAGCGCGGTGTTGGCGTTCTGTTCCACCAGCAAGATAGCCGCGCCTTCGTGGCTGTTTATGCGTTCGACTATGGAAAAGATCTCCCGCACGACGAGCGGCGCCAGCCCGAGTGACGGTTCATCGAGCATCATGAGTTTCGGTTCGGCTGTGAGCGCCCGCGCAATCGCCAGCATCTGCTGTTCACCGCCGCTCAGATACCCGGCCTGCTGATCGGCCCGACTCTCGAGAAACGGGAAATAGTCGAAGACCAGCCGGCGACAAGCCGAAAACCGTTTCCGGTCGGTCAACGAATAGGAACCGATAATCAGATTCTCGCTCACGGTTAGTTCCGCAAAGACTCGACGCCCTTCGGGAACCTGCAGAACACCGTGTTCCACGACCTCATGGGGTTCCGCGTCGTTGAGGACAACTCCGTCGAACTCCACAACGCCGTCTTCTATTGTAAGGTTGATGGTTTTTCGTATCCCCGAAACGGTATTGATCGTCGTGGTCTTGCCGGCGCCGTTCGCGCCGAGGAGCGCGACGATTCGTCCGTCCGGCGCTTCAAGGGATATACCTTTGAGCGCCAGGGCAATATCGTTGTACACCGTTTCGAGGTTCGTTATCCGAAGCATGCGGTCTCACGATGGTGTGCGTCGGCAGCGCACGACGCGACGCACGTCGTACGGTTTTCCGACCGAACAACAATCAGCCGTCGATCGCACCCCCCGCCGTCTCGGCTCGGACCGAGTGCGGCGGGGCTCACGATCGTTCGATTGGAACGTCCCTTCCCGCGGCCGGGCTAGAAGAACGCGCCTCCGTTGAGCACCAGGATATGACCGGTCATGTAGTTGCAGGCCTCGGACGCCAAGTAGAGCGCCGACTGCGCGATCTCGTCCGGTGTGGCCACGCATTTGAGCGGCGTCTGTTCGAACTCCTTGGCCATCAGCTTTTCGTTGCTCCACAACGCTTCGCTGAAGCCGGTCTTGACGATCCTCGGCGCAATCGCGTTCACCCGCACGTTGTACGGGCCCAGTTCCATAGCCATCGCCTTGGTAAGCATGTTGATTCCCGCTTTGCTCACGCAGTACGGGCCGAGGTACTCCGCGGGACTCACACCGCCGGCCGACGATATGTTGATGATATGGCCGGCCTTTTGGTTCTGCATGATCTTCCCGACGAGTTTGCTCAGGACAAAGTAACCCTTGAGATTGGTTTCGATTATGTGGTCCCAAACATCGATCTCGGTGTCGACCACCGGCCCCATCGCGGGATTGGTAGCCGCGTTGTTCACGAGCACATCGATTCGACCGTACTTCTTCGTCACCTCTTCGACGAGATTCTCCAAGTCCTGCGGCTTGCGGGCATGCGCAGAAACTTCGAGACATTCACGCCCCATCGCTCGGATTTCATCGCCCACCTTCTGCAGATCCGGCAGTTTGCGACTGGCGATGGCAAGGTTCGCGCCGGCGTCGGCAAAGGCCAGCGCCGCGGACTTGCCGATGCCCCGACTTGCGCCGGTTATCAATACGACCTTTCCCTCTTGCGAGAGGAATGAGCAATCCATCAAAAAGCCTCCTTCAAGCTCGGGAATCGCCTCCCGAGTCGTGCGTGGTTTCGGGGCTGCGCCTACGAGAGCTTGTTACCGGCCATCTCGTCGACGATTCTGCGGCACTCGGCCATGACCTTGCGGGCCTCCATGTAGATGGTCATACGTTCCGCCATGGGCGAACCTTCGCCGTGAAGGCAGATGGTCTCGAGATCCGCGCTCGTCATACGCCGGATCAGGTCGAACATGCGGAGCCGCTGCTCCGTCGAATAGGCGCGGCTTCCGCCGAGATACTTCTCGATCGAGTCATGCAGTTCCGGCAGCTGCCAGTCCTTGTACGTCGGCGCGGTCACCAGCAAGCCGCCGGCCAGATCCTGGATGATCTTCACAACGTCGTGATAATTGTGAGCAAAGTGATACTTGGCGATGTTGGTGGTCACCGGATTGGGAACCGCCATGTCGCCGTGCATGACGAAGTCGAGGCACGCAGCTTTCGACAGCGATCGCAAGGTCTCGACGTATATTACCAGATCGGTCAGCTTTTCCCGGACATGCGGAGCATTGGAGATGCCGTTATATTCCGCTATCGCGACGCCCAACCCGAGCAGATGCTCGGACATGGGCACCCGATACGCGCAGCCGGTCCGGCGGTGAAGCAGCGCAAAGTTGTAGACCATAGTCGCCGCGTGCTTCCATTCACCGCACAGGAATACCCGCTCCCACGGAATCAACACGTCGTCGAAGATGATGAGCGAATCGGTGTGCATCCGCATCGGCCGATCGTTGGGGAACTCAAGTTGGCTCAAGGACGACCGAAACGGCCGCACCACCTGGGTGATACCCTTGGTGTTCGGCGGAATCGCGAACGCGACCGCGTAGTCCTCATCGGCTTCGATCATCTGACGGCATGGGATGGCCAGGATTTCCTGGGCGTAGGCCGCGCCGGTAATGTGCACTTTCGCGCCGCGCACAACGATTCCCTTGTCGTTCTTATCCACCACGCGCACGTAGTAGTCGGGGTGAACCTGCTCGGGATGGGACGGTCTCAGCATGCGGTCGCCCTTCACGCAGGTGACGGCGGCGCACGCGGAAACATCCTCCTTTTTCATATATTTGCGGAACGCGTCGATGCGATCTATGTAGTCCCGATTGCCCATGATATGAGCCGTAATGGTGATCGCGTTGAGAGCGTCCGCGCCGATATCGTGGGCCAGGGGAATATAACCGTCGGCAATCGCCGTGGATGTGACGATGAGGTCGTGGGCTTTCAGGAGTTCGTCCGCGTCTTTGGGCTTGTGATAGTACCGGCTGACGTATTCGCCCAGTTCCTCGTCGTAGACCAACGCAAGATCTTTATATTGGGGATCGTGCGCCATCTCGTAGTCCACCGCCATCGTATCGACGCACGCCTTGAGGTTCGGGTCGGTCGCGACATTCTCGATGCGCTCGCCGCGGTAGTAGATGACCCGTCCGTCGTCCAGTTTTGCCCTATATTCGTCCGCTGTCATGAGAGGCATTCAAGGTTCTCCTTATGATCGGTCGCCGTTGCGGCCGCTTCTTCTCCGTGAACGACCATCGTCGGAACGGAAGATCGGATGGTCCCGTCGGAAAAAACGTGGAGGTTCGTCGCTCCCCTCCCCGTTTGCTTTGTCGATCATGCGGCGGCCGCCGGCCGGCGAGACTTCACCAAGCCGTCGCTTCTTCAGGAAAGCCGCAATGGTAATGCGGCAGAATCTCGTGCTCCAAGTCGGTTCCCATCATCGTGTCCACGCACAGCAGCGCGCAGAGGGAAGCTCCGTCCACGCCGCCGCCCCAGAGACGTTCCCCGTACTGGTCGCCCACAAAGTAGAGGTTTTCGATGTGCGGGCTCTTCACCGACGGGCGCTTCTCGCCGACGGGCCGCCAATTGCCGTACGCCTCGTCGGAGGGCGTCCAGATCACGAATTCCACGTTCTCTTCCCAGCCCTTGAAGGTACGCTTGAAAAAGTCCATGCAGAAGTTGATTACCCGACTGACCTTCTGGGGATTGCGCATCTCCTGGTCGGTCAGAGCGGTCGAGAAGCAGAAGTCGCGCTTGCCCTCGGGCGCGCGTTTGGCGCAGGAGGCGAAGTTCCACATGACCATGTCCACCGCGCCGATGTACCCTTCATGCTTGATGATGCCCGGCATCCAGATGAAACTCCGTTCGTCGACGTCGAACTGCTCCCAGATGTTGTTCTTGAGGCCCATGTAGCCGGTCAGCAGGCCCGCCGACCAGAACTCCTGCTGAAGGAGGTCCACATACTCGGCCGGGAAGTGCCGCGGATGAAGCACGTTGAAGATGTGCTTCGGCGGTATGTTGCAGATCACGTCGGCGGCTTCCACTTTCTCGAAAGCTCCCTCGGGCGTGCGATAGATGACCCCGCGCGCCTTGCCGTCCTCGACGAACACCTCTTCGATGGGCGCCGCGCGAAAGACGTCCCCGCCGTTTTCCTTCAGGGTCTCTTCCATCCGGAGGGGGATCGCCATGCAGCCGGGCTCCGCTATGGTGGCCACCGAACCGTTGTGGAGGTTCATGCCGATATCTCGCGCCATCGCCATGTATCCGAGGAAATCGCCGGCGGGCGCCACTTTGGGTTCCGCCATCGCGTTCTGGCAGGCCATCACGACCTTGACATAATCGAACGCCTCTTCATTGTCCGTAAGATTGCGCTCTTCGAGCCACTGTTGAACGGAGATGTTCATGGCGGCCGCGCACTCGTCCATCGAGAGTCGCCCCATTTCGCGGAGCGCGCTCAACGTGGCCTTGTACCCCGTCTCGGACATCCACGGGTACGGCTTGCGGGCCGGCACCTGATAGATCTCGAAGTTCTTCCGAGGATCCACGAATCCCAGGCCGCTGTTGACCGGCATGTCGACGGGCTTGTCAAGATAGTCCAGCAGCAGTCTGCAGCGTGATTTGTTGCCCCAGAACAGCCCGTGTCCGCCGTTCTCGAAGGTGTAGCCGTCGAGCCGCCCTTCGGCGAAGATGGTCTTGAGATCCGGTTCGCAATGGGTCACCCAGCAGCGGGAATCGTGGAGCGACTTTCGGAACCCGATCTCACCGAGCTCCAGTCCGTCGATGACCACTTTGTCGCCCTTGCCGGTGTAGGAGGCGACCCGGCCGCCGATATGGGGGGCCTTCTCGAAAACCGCCACTTTCTTGCCGAATCGCTTCGCCAAAACAGCCGCGGCGCCCATGCCGCCGACTCCCGAGCCGATGACTACAACGTCGTACTCTTTGTTCGCCATGAAACGTCCTTCCTCTCGCGCTTGTATGAGCTGATCGGTCCTCGGAATTTGCCGGCCGCATTCCCGGTGTCGGTCCGAGGCGCCACAGACGTGATGTCTCAGGTAAGTGTGCTCTTAGGAGATCCGGCTTTTCGGACCGCGTGGGCCGAGCCGGACCGGCCTTGCGGGTGGGGTTGCAAGAACGGCGCCGAAGAGTCGGATAGCGGAAAGCCGCGAGTTGGGGGGCTGTCGGCGCCGGCGAGGCGAGCGAGCGGGGGCTTTCGGCGCAATATTTAGCGGGACGTGATCGATATGTTGTGCAATACACTTGACGCAACGCACAATCAACCTCTACCATGAAAAACACTACCTCGCGCCGGCTCGAACGACCACGCGACGACGACACCATCGGACCCCGCGCCCTATCGGGGGTCCCGTGAAGCCGCATATCAACAGCGGGAACACGATCACACGGCGCGCGGCCGACGCGCATCGCTCGCGGCCGAGACTGACCGGAGGCTGTTTCCGCCCCGGCGCGGAGGACGCCCTCATTACCGACCGGAGGAAGGCGCTTTCATGGATATGATCGTTCCACAAGACCACGGGCTCGACGGCGACCGCTTGATGGGGATAGCCGCCCTTTTTCGAGGGGATTTCTCCATTGACTGGCTCGTCGATCTGCTCATCGGGAAGAAGCCTTCGCAAATCATCGCGACCTTGGAAGAGGGCGCGGCAGAAGGGGTTCTGGTAAAAAAGTCCCCGGGATTCTATCGCTTCGCGGATGAAAAGAAGCGACTGAAGCGCCAAAACGTCCTTTCCGAATCAGATCGGGTGCTCTATCACGGGCATATCTCCGATATTCTCATGCGGGAACTGCCCGACAACAAGGACAAGGCGCACGCGGTCGCATACCACCTGCTCTATGTCTCCAACAATGTGGAACGCTGTCGCTACCTGGCGCGGGCGGGCGACCTTCACCTCGAGGCCTATTGCACGGAGGACGCGCTCCAATGCTACCGCAAGGCCCTCGACGACCTCGCGTCCGCGCCGGGCGAGGAGGCGGAAAAGCTCTTCAGCGAAACCGCTCTGAAGTACTCGAAGATTTCCACCGCTCGCCACGACACCGCCAAGGTCCTGGCGATACTCGAGTTTGCGTACGAGCGGGCCGGCAGATGGAACATGCGAGGCACGCAAGCCATTCTCAAGATGCACATGGCCAAGAACGAATGGCTCCGGTCTCGGTATAACACCGCCATGAAGCACTTCCGGGAGGGATGGTCCCTTGCCGATGGTTTGAGCGACCCCAAGACGATCCGCAGCGCGACGAATTTCAGCACCTTTTTCCTCTTCTGGCAGGGTCGCTTCCGTGAGGCGATCCAGACCTACGAGGAGTCCGTGCCCGACATCGAAACCTACCCCCAGGGGGGCTTCCCGTTGCTTGCGGTGATCACCGCGGGGTACTGCTACGCGCAGACGGGTCAGGTCACCCAGGGATTGGGATTGCTCGATTCGGTTCGGAATCAGTGTCTCGAGAACGGCAACCTGTACATGGCCGCATACAGTTCGGGGAATATCGGCAACATCCTCTTGGACATCGGCCGTGTGGAGGACGCAATCCGACACTTGGAGGGTTCCGCGGAGGAGGCTCGGAAGGTCCACAACGATTGGGTCTCGATCACGGGCAAGATCAGCCTCGCGTACGCGTACTACCTCACGGGCGATCAACGGCGGTCGCTGCGCTATCTCAACGAATTCCTCCAGGAGACGCGCAAGGTCCACGCGACGGTCTATCTCTATCCGTACCTGGTGGAACTCTGTCTCGCCATGAGGGAGGGCAAACTTCCGCCCGTCGAGGGGCTCAGCGTGGAACAGGAAATCGAGGAGCTCATCAACGGCGAAAATATCTTCATGAAGGGCGTAGCGTATCGCTGTAGAGCCGCCCTATGGCAGATGCAGGGCCGCCGGCATGAGCGAATCCTCGAATCCTTGGAGGAATCGCTGCGAAGGCTGGAAGAATCCGGGAGCCAAGTGGAGATCTCCAAGTCTCGCCTTACCATGGCTCGGGAACTCCTCGCAAAGGGGGAACGCGGCCGAGCGCGGGAGCTCGTCGAGAGCGCGCGCAAACCGTTGTCCTCGCTGAATCAAGCCCTCATCCCGGACGACCTGAGATCGCTCGTCGAGGAACGTCCCGCCGGCGCGGACCTGCTCAAGGAAATCCTGAGCCTCGGTCAACAGGTCGTCACCATCAGGGACTACAAAGATCTGGTTCAGCACATCCTCTCGACGGTCAATCGCCTCACCGGAGCGGAACGGGGCGCGATCTTTCGCCTGGACGAAGACGCGGACCCGCCCGACCTCGTGCTCCGCGCGTCGAAGAACCTCACCACCGAACAGATCGACCACCCGAGCTTCCAATCGTCGATGACGTTGATTCGGGAAGTCGCGGACCAGGGAAAGGGGCGAATTCTCGGTCTGAACGGCGAGGAGGTCGACGGCGGCGCGGGTTCGGAGGTCATCCGTTCTCGGATTTGCGTGCCCATGATACTGCGGGACAAGACCGTGGGGGTGCTCTATCACGATAATCGTCTGCTCAGCAGCGCATTCAAGGAATCGGACCTCGAACTGATCTCGTATTTTGCGGCGCTCGCCGGCTTCGCGTTGGACAATTCCCGGGCGTACGAGGAGATCAACCGGCTCAACGAGAAGCTCAAGGAGGAGACGCTCTACTACAAGGAGCAGCACCTCGAGACGCTGCACTTCGAGGACATCGTCGGCGAAAGCCCCGGAATCAAGCGGGTCCTTGCGCAAATCGATCAGGTCTGTTCGACGGACGCGACGGTCATGATCATCGGTGAGACGGGCGTGGGCAAGGAACTGGTCGCCCGTGCGATCCATCGGCACAGTCGCCGGCGGGAAGGGCCGTTCATTCGCGTCCATTGCAGCGCGCTCCCTGAATCGCTCATCCCCAGCGAACTTTTCGGCCATGAGAAAGGCGCGTTCACCGGCGCAAGCCGCCAGCGCATCGGACGGTTCGAACTCGCTGACGGCGGCACGCTCTTCCTCGATGAAATCGGCGATATCAGTCAGGAAATCCAGGTTCGCCTGCTGCGGGTGCTCCAGACCAAGGAGTTCGAACGGGTCGGAGGACAGGAGACGCTCAAATCCGACTTCCGGCTCGTCACCGCGACGAACCGCGATCTCGAGAAGCGCATCAAGACCGGAAAATTCCGTGAAGACCTCTTCTATCGGCTCGCTGTCTTCCCGATACACGTCCCCCCGTTGCGGGAGCGTCGACAGGATATTCCGCTCCTCGCCTACTATTTCCTGCGGATCTATTCCAAGAAGATGGGGAAAGAGGTCACCAAGATTCCCAACAGCGAGATGAAACGGCTCATGGATTACCACTGGCCGGGAAATATCCGCGAACTGGAGAATGTGATCGAGCGCGGCATCATCCTCAGCAACGGAGCGGTCTTCAAATCGCCGGACCTGGGCGGCGCCGGACGGGACGCGTCCGTGGACGAGGGCGGTATGACGCTCCAGGAGAACGAACGCCGCCATATCCTCTGGGCGCTCGACAAAACCAGCTGGAAAGTCCGCGGAAAAGGCGGCGCGGCGGAATTGCTGGGCGTTCCCGCTTCTACGCTGGCCTTCCGCATGAAAAAGGCCGGCATCACGCGACCGAACCGGTCGACAGGGAGTTAAGGCCTTCGGGGAGGAGGCTTTTTGAAAAAACACCCCCTTCCCTGACCCCACCCTCAACAACTTTCAACATAACAAGTGGTTCGCGCCGTCGTCGTGGCCAAGCACGTCAACGTCATTGCGAGGAGC
>CAYLRL010000129.1:0-9823 GCA_964385875.1 uncultured Syntrophales bacterium | reverse complement strand
CATAGAAGGCATGGACCTTGGGCAAATCGCAGCAGATTGCGATCCTGCCGCTGTTCCCGCCCAAGGCGCCGATGTCCGCGCGGGTATCCGGGTCGGTGTCGCAGATCTCCGGGGTGATGTCGTGCCAATTCAATCCGCTGTCATAGGTAATCATTGCGGCCCTTGGAGCCGCCCAGTCGGCGCCCGAAGCATCCAGGCCGCCGGCGAAGACGAGCGGACGGGAGATCATTCCTTCGGTCATGATGAGTCGATCGTTGAGCGCGGCCAACGAGAGGATGCCTGCGCCTCCGGAAAGGCCGTAGATGTGCCGCCATGTCCCCGATCCCTCTTCCGCCGGAATGGAAGATGTGGAGACGTAGACATTGTTGGCGCCTGAAGGGTAGCGGACCTGAGCGACAAGGTAGGAGCTTTCAGTGGTCGGAAACCTCACCTGTTTGAGGCGAACCACCGGCGCCTCGAATTCCTCCGAACCCAAATCGGATCGCTTGATGGTGAATTCGTCGAAATGGAAGGTATCGCGCACCGCCTCAGTTTCGAAGAGGCGCAATTCGCCGGATTGCTCCGTCCAGTTCCCGCCGGGATCCGAATCCAGGACGGTTCCGGACGTCCAGTCATCTGCCCGTTGCGCCCGGAGATTCAGCGCCCCGCCCGAATTGTCGATTTGAAGCCGCCACCACTCATCCGCCTGGGGAGTGAACTGACCGTACAGATTCGAACCGCCCACGCTTGCCGTGAGTGTCACCTGCCCTCCGGAATGCGCGTCGCACGTGAGGTTCCACCCGTTATGCTGAACGATGGGGACGACCCCGTATTCGTCAAGATTCTCTCGGGTGAAGTAGGTATGGACGCTGAATCCTGTTCCGCCGCTTCCCAGTCGCCAGTCCTCATGATCGGGAAGCGTTATGTAGTGCAGTATCTCCCCGTTCGGTTCGGTCGCGTACAGACTCCCCGTGCCCGAGTAGGCTATGCCTGAGTCGATGTACATTTGGGCGTACATGGGAGTGAGCGTCGCGGTGTGACGACCTGTAGCGTCGATAATGTCGTGGCTTCCGTACGGCTGATCGTCGAATGTGAGCAGGAGCGCGAGACCCATATCGTCGGGCTGGTCCACCAGATTTCCGTAGAGCGACACGCCGGGCCGCGTCTTCAGACCCCCATCGACCAGATCCACGTTTTCACCCGCCATGAGCGCATTCTGCGGAAAGGCCAGCGGATTTTGCCGCTTTCCGCGGATTCCGCCCGTCCAATCGAAGAGATTGATCACCTGATATCGTTCGTTTGATTTGGAAGACATTTCTCCACCTTGGCTGTGCGACGGGTCTCATGGGCCGGTTGCGCGTCTCAGCGATATGACCGGACCGCGAGTCTCGGCGGATCGGCCTCTCCGAGAAGCGCCTGTTTCGCGCGCTCATACAGGAGTGAATATTCCCGGAACTTCGCGTCCGCTCCCGGCGCGTGTCTGTCTCTCAAGTACGCCTGTTTCAAGACGTAATACGCGAAGATCATGTCGTGGGCTTTGGGAACGGGCGGATTACACCCGACGCCCCCGCAGGTTATCTCAGGAGGCACATAGGAATAGTAGATCGCATACCCCGACGGGCAGTCCGACTCGGGCGCGGGCCATACGAAAAGGGTGTCGTTTTGGATCGCATAATATTCGGGAATGCCCGCTCCGCTCGACGCGGTGCGAATCTCCAGATACTCCTGAAATCCCGCCAGCGGCGTCATCGGGTGGGGTCTGCCGCTGAACCGAACCTGATGCGCGTCCTGGTAATCGGCAAGGGCCGTGAGCAGACTTACCTCATGGTTCCCCGCGACGGCCGCGACATGCGCCTCACGCCGCCAGTAGTTTTCCTGCGCCAGCTCCTGTCGACACCGATTAATGCAGCGAACGATGAACTCCACGGAAAGGAAACCGTCCGTCGATTCGTTGAACAGGTCCCGAACGGTCTCGACGATCGCGGCGACCCGTCCCGAGCATTCAGGCGCGGACGTGGTCGGGGATACCTCGGTCGAGAGCCTGAGTCCCAATACCTTGATATTCGCGGGATCCTCCGCGCCCGACGCGGTCATCCTTTTCATGGTGAACGACAGCAGATCGCCGGCGGCTATTGCCGCGCCTCCAACTCGACCGGTTGTCCCGGACCCGGTTACCCGGAGTGACCGTTGGGTCAGCCGATGTGCGATTCCGGGCGCCGAGCACTCGAGGAAAGCGGTTTCAGCGGCGCCGGATTGATTGGTCGCGTGAAGATCGGGACGAAGCAGGATAGACGAAACTTCCCATGCGTGGCCGGACCCGGTCGTCGGAGTGGATTCGAGGATATGCAGGGTGACGTCGCCGCCGTCGAGGTAGTCGTTGGGAACCGTCATCGAAAAACGGGCTTCGTCGTCCACGGCCCATTCGGTGTACCCTGCGTCCGAAATCGGATCGTAGGCTTCACTCGGTTCCGCGCCCGATGAAGGTATCAAATGAGTGACGCTCAAGTCGACCATTGTAGCCTCGCTTGTGCAATTGCGGCCGTGAGAGGACAAAGCGACGTTTCCATCACGCGCGCCCCCTCCGGCCGGTTTGAATCGGCGAACCCCGCCCAATGCGGTCGCAGGGTCCGCCGGCTTCGACTCGATCCGACCGTGCGCCCTGGCGGACCGAATCGACGTGAGCCGCGCTCACTTAGGGGTAGTAGACCCAAACCACCTCCGAGGGCAGCTCGGGGTCGTCATCAACGTGAATGAATTCTTTTCCCACGCCGATCCTCTTAAAGAGCGGCAGCGCCGCGGAGAGGAAAGCGAAGCGGTACGCGGAGTCCGAACACTTGATGTCCGCCGCGTGACTCACGCCGTTTTTGGGAAGATGCGCGGAGTGCGGTTTGCCGCCAACCTTGCGGTTATGGCGCTCGCACCGCGTGCCCGAGGTAACGGTGACGGGCAGTCCGATGCGTTCCCTGATCTCATCCAGTTTCGCGACAAACTCGGGCGAAATCACGTCGGGATGATCGCAGAGTCCGTCGCAGGAACACGTGAACTCCCGCGGCTTGAAATGGCGGATCGAATCCCAATGACTCGGCTTCGAGACCGGCATGGAATTCTCGACCTTCTTGGGTAATTTCTCGGCGCCCTTCTTATTGCTGTCGTCCATCAGGTCAGCTCCTTAGCGCCCATCCTGAGAAATGTGAAGATCAGAGGAACCAGGAGACCCTCGATCTTCGTTCCGGTCTCGACGTCGAACAGTCCCGCGGCTACGGCCACGGCGACCCCGAATGCCGCGCCGGAGGTGACGATCGTTTTCGAGAGAAACCACGGTTTGGTCTTGGTCATGGTGAAACTCCTTTCATTTGGTCTCATGGTTCACCGGGTTTGAGACGGCTCTGCGCCCGGTGAACGGTTACTATTTGGTTATCCAATCGAAGAAGGCCTTTGCCGCGCCGGTCAGGGCGATGGACAAACCGGCGAGAATCATTTTGCGTTCCCTGTTCGAGGCAGCCTGTTCGGTCTCGAGCCTGCCGATCCGTTCGGTCACGTCGCCGTGTCGCTCGCCGCAGTAGCCGCTGAAGCCTCTGACGACTTCCTTCACCTCCTTGATATCGTCGCCGAGCCCCTTCATTTCGGCGCGAACAATACCCAGCTCGGCGCGAAACAGTTCTTTGAGGTCTTCCATCTCGGTCATGGAACCCTTCCCCTCGTTGGTTGACCGGCCGTCTGCCGTGACGGCGGCATGGAAATCGAGGCCCCGGCGCCCACGGGGCTATCCCGCGGCGCGACGTTGCGGACGACGCTCAAGAAGATACTCCGCCGCATCGATCACGCGGTCGGTCTCGATCCCGGTCATACAGGGATGCCCATCGATGGGACACGGTCGCTGGTCCATGGCCCACTGATCGCCGCCCACGCAGGGGCGTTCCCACACGGAAGGGTCACGGTCCGCGCCCTCGGCCGTCTCCCGGGCCGTTCCGCTCTTGGGCAGTCCCGGGCATTCGCCCTGCAGATTGACGATCCAGGTCGTCTCGTATCCGAAGCGCCTGGGAAGCGAGCGGCCCCACAAAACCACCGAGGGTGTGTTCAACGCCGCGGCCGCGTGATGGGCCATGGTGTCCACGCTGATGAGTAGTTCGGCTCGACCGATCGCGGCGAACGCGGCACGAAGCGGACGCCCGCAGAAATCGATGTCGACGCCGTGAATGAGGGGCTCTTCGTCGGAGCCTCGCAATTGCAGAACAGTCAGTCCGAGACCCTGAAGGTATGCGGTCACCTGCGCCCAGCGATCTTCCGGCCAGTTCTTGTTGCCTGACGGACCGTAATAGTCGAACGTGCGAGCGGTCGACCACGGAGCGATCACGACGAAGTCTCCCTCGGGAAGATCCTCGGGAACATCCGATTCGTCGAGCCGCAGTATCGGAATGTGATCCTCGGGCGCCGGCAGGTCGAACATTGCGCAGTACGCTTCGGCGAGGTGTCCGTTCCATCGATTGGCGCCGGCCCACGCGTAGACGGACTGTTCGAGGCGGATCGTCCGCTGTGCGTCCATGTAATGCTTTGCGATTTCATCTATGTTGGGATTGTTCTTCAAAACGGCTTCGGCCCAGGGAGCGAACACCGCAATATTCCTGTCGGGATTGAGTTCTCTCATCCGAGCGAGCATGGGTGTGGCCATGAGCCCGTCCCCGATGGCGTGCCCCAGATTCACGTGAATGCCCGGCTTCATGGTTCGCCGCTGAGCCATGAATCGGCGGTGGTCTTCCAGATAGACTTCGGCTCGGTGACCCCGCGCGCCGCCGTTGACGCCTCGCAGATGCCACGCGACGGCCGCGGGATTGACGAAGAGTCGGCCGCCTTCCACGTGAAGGCGCCACGTCACCTGCGTCTCGTCTCGATGCTGGTTGTAGAGGATGGACTCGAAGCCGCCCACCCGCTCCAACCATCGGCTGCTGAAAAGTATGTTCGCGGTGAGGTGCTCGACCGGTATGAGATCGGCCTGAGCGTGCCGAAACCATTGGATATTGACCGTGTCGGAGAGATGAGCGATCCGCGCGTGCTTCAACCGATCGTCATCCGCCGGCAGCGTCTCGATGTCGCTACCGGGATGGAGGAACAACCCGCCGCACGCTGCGACATCGTCTCTCTCCATGACCGCGACGAGCCGGGAGAGATAATCCGGTTCCAACCACGAATCGTCATCGACTCTCAGAAACAGGGGGTTATCCTGCTTGGCGGTTTGGAATCCCGCCTGATAGGCCGCGCCGATCCGACTCACTCCCGGACCCGGCGCCACCCGTATGTCATGCCCGGTCCGGATGATTTCTCTGAAAAGCCGTGGATAGACGCCCAACGATTCCCATTTCACGGGAACGTCGGAATCGTCGACGATCACCAGATCCCATTCCCGGCGTTCCTGACGGATGAGACTCCAGAGGAGTTGATGCAGCATGTCTGTGCGATTCTTCGTTGCGACACATACGTTCACACGCATGAGGACTCCCGTTGATCGAATACGTGGTGATCGGCTTGGGGTTGACGGGTCAAGGAATGTCCCGCCGACAAAAGACGGACGCCGAGGTTGATGGAGCGTTCGCCGCACTCCGTTCGCCGTGGTGTCCGGAGACCCACCGAGAGTCGCTGTCCGAAGGAGGGTCTTCACGGAACCGACTCGATCGAGCGCAGCCCGATCACGAGACGCGGCGAACCGTACAGAGATCGTCAGTTACGCTTTAGTCTTTCACGCAGGCTTCGAGCTTCGGTCTGGATTGCCCCGAGGTCCTTGCCGTCGGCCAATGCGTCAAGAAGTCGGAGCGCCCATTCGGGCAGGCCCGCCACTTCGGCTTGAACCTTCTTCTGCAAATCGCGATATGCCGTCCATTGAGGACTTTCCTCGCCGAGTACAAACTTCAGTTCGGAACCGTGTGCGTGAAGGTCCGTATCCAGATAGCTCGTATCGTCCTCGATGTGACGGGCTTGGACCGTGTCCGCAATGCTCCGTTCATCCGGCGAAAGCGGTCTCGTCCAGGTGGGCGCTCCATTCCGAAGCCCCCTACAAGGAAGGCCAACGGCTTTCAGCTCTTCGGCGAGTCTATTGTTGGGCATTTGGATTCACCTCACAGGTAGACATTTCCCGTTACGGCAGTTGACCAATGTATTTCATACTGCCCGTTCCTCAAGTATATGGTGGTGTTTTTACTCGGCGATCGCATAATTGGAATTAACGGCAGCAAGCCTTCGGGAGCGGAAAAACTCACGCGGTATGTCATGACCCCTTCGGAAAAACACTGACCTCCGGAAGCAGTCTTCAAGCCGAATTCGTCTCCAATAGCGATGGACAGCACGGTACCGAGGGGGGCGTCAATCTGCACATTGTAGCCTATATCAATGAAGGTGGGCTCAAGAGCCAATACCCATACCGTCAAATCGCCGTCACTCTCGGCCGCTTCTTTCCAAATATCTCGATTGGGTGTCCCCCATTCGTGACTAGTGCCCGCGTGATAGGGCCTCTTTAACAGCGATTTGAATTGTCGATTGTATCGATTTGCTACAGCACGATAATCCGATACGTCGACGGGCCCTTGTTTGGCCGTCTGAATCTCGAGTGGGGCGATTCGGCCCAAAAAACGTTTCGTCGAATCGCCACCTTTCACTTCAATTCCATCGGAAAGCGTTTGGTCGGTAGTAGACGCTTCGAGATCGAGCGCGCCGCCGTTGTTGTAGGCGTATACGTTGTAAGCGCTTCCCGCCGTCAACGCCGTGCAATCAAGGAAAACCCCGGCTTCGGGAATTTCCATCGCTCCGGAGCCGGGAATGTATATGCTTGTTCCGGCGACGCGGCCGAAAATAAGTTGCGGCACGTGATCGGCCGTCGAATTGAGGATCACGTTCCACATCGCGTTGACCAACCCTGTAGTGCCCAAGCAGCGAGACCACGACACTCCGCCGTCGGTGGTGTATTTGGAAATGCTCATTTCATCGGGAAAACCGCTCGCCACGGCATCGGTCTGTGTGTTGACGGAAAGGGAAAAGTCCGCCCCCGCAGTCCCTTTACACACCAGCCATACGGGTTTCCCCCGTTGAAATCGGTAGCGATTCGCAGAATCAATTTGGAGTCTTGTCCACCGGTCGGCCGAAGCGCCGCTCGAAACAGCCCCCAAAGATTTCAAGGATGTCTCGGAAGGCGCGGACTCATTTGCCGCTTCAATCCATTCCATTTCTCCGATGCACACAAAAGCGCCGGTTCCGTTACTGTCGGTGATATTGATTCTGAAGTATCGGTATGGTTTGGTCGGCGTCCACGAGTAGTCGTATATGGAGGAAGCCGCGCCGTCGCTTTCACCTGTAACCGTTAGAAGCGTGTCGTACGAAGCGCCGCCGTCTTCTTTGGCCTCAAGCGTAAAATCTGCGGCAAAACATCGGAGATTGGCGTTCCCCTCGTTAGCAGAGGTTATCAGCAGCTTATTCACCCACTTCTCGACCCCTGCGCCGAGATCAATCTCAAGACTTTGCGGCGTGGTCGCCGGGTCCGCTCCCGACTTCCAATAAGTCGTTCCACCATCACCGTTAAACGCCCGCCATGCCGGATTGCTCCCTCCGCCGTCTTCGGATGTGGCGCTAACGGTTAAGGGGGTCGAATTATCCGTCTGGTCTGCATGAAGCTTCCGCATCGATCCGTTGAGAGCGCCATTGGGCTCGGGCTTTGCGCCATCGGAATAGATGAAGAAATTCTGATCCCCTTGAGTTGAAACTGCCGTTACAAAGCTCGACAACGCATCGAGTTCCCAATCGCACATGGGGCTTATCTTGACTGCGAGCCGAGCATCGGCGGAATCCAGTTGTACGGAAACGTCGCCCGCTGTCTGATAATAGGCGGGGCTTGCCGCCAAGCGTCCATGGCCGCGTGAATTCTTGAGGAGGAGGTCTGCCCCGAGATTCCCGGTCGATACCTGCATCGCGCTCACCTCCATCCGATCACGGATACGTCGACCGCGCCCGAAGGCGCGGCCACCGTGATGATGGTTTGATTCGCCTCTCTGACGATGGGGACGTCCGAAAGGGTCAGTCCGTCCGACGTGAGGCGGATTTGTTCGGAGCCCGCGGCCGTGCCGGTGAGACGGGCCGCCTCGATCGAACCCTCGACGTGAATGAGAACTTCCTTCACATCCGTGTCCAGGACGATATTTCGACCCGCGGCGTCGACCGACGTGAACCGCTTGGTGACGATTTCGGACCCTCGATCGAAGAGAGGATGCCCATTGTCGTCGCGAAGAATCGGTTGAATCGACATGGGGTCCCTCCTATGAAACCGTCGCGCCGATCGCGGCCCAGCGGTACGCGCCGCCGAGCACGGGGGCGCAGTAAAGCAGCATGCTTTGTCCCGCCGCGAGGGAGACAGAGTCGAGATCGTTGGGGAAACCGTCCGCACACGCGACGGTGACCGCGCCGGACGTGTTGTTCACCACGATGCATTCGGCTCCGTTTACCGCCTCTCGGGCGTTGGGGAGCGTGACGGTCACCCCGCTCGTCCCCACGATGAACAAACCGTCGAGGTTCACATTCTGAGGCGTGAGAACGGTGTCTTGGGACAGAAAGATCGGTTCGAACTTCGATGGAAGATCGCGTCGCATCGACTATTCTCCTGAGTCATGGAATGTGTTTGAGGGGGGAAACCCGGCCGTTCACCCCCCGATAGCATTGTGCGGCTTAAACAATTGCCGGGTTTTTCCCGGACGCGCCTACAGGCGGTCGCGCCGGTATCTGATCGTCGCGCCCAGCAACGCGACCGGGATGGTGTTTCCAACGCTTCCCGAATCGCGAGTAATCCGAAAGACCACCAAATCGCCGTGTTTGAAATTCGTGCCCGATTCCGCGGAACCATTGCGGTAGCCGGAGACTTCCGCCCACGTGGACGTCATGAGTTTCGCTTCGCCCGAATACGAGGGATTGCCGCTGTAGTCGATCTCCTCGAAGTCGATTCCGTTGTCGGCCGGGGTCTCGTAGGTCAGGCCGCTCATCTCGAGCGCTTCCTCGACCCGCGCAAAGCCGAGTTTCCAGGCGACTCGTCCCGACGCGGAAGCGGTCGTCTGAGCCGCGGAGGCCGTGCTGGTGTAGACAAGCTGAATCCCCAGGTTCTCACGGATATTCATCTGCTGCGGGGCCCGCCAGACCAGGTACGCGTCGTCGTTGTGCGCGGCCATGTCCAGACCCGCGATGCTCGTGTCTTCGATCTCGTCGAAGTCCGCGTCTCCGCAGTGAGGGAAGTCCCCGCCCGCGTCCCCGGACTTCCCGACCCAGGCGAAGCTTTGTATCGGGTAGTATTCCTCGTGGTTCAGCGCGGCCGGCGGGGTCCAACCCGGTCGCCGCTCCGTTTTCCTGGCAATTGCGGGCATTTCTCGGCTCCTTTGTTTTGTAATTGGTAATGGTTCACCGGGCTTGAGGCGGCTCTGCGCCCGGTGAGGATGGAGGGGGAGACTCATCTCCCCCTCCAAGCCTCCCCCATCGAGATATCAAGCGCTTATCGCTGTCCCGGTGAACGGTTACTGTAATTGCGTAATGAACATCGTGCCGGCTTCGAGCGCGGGCGCCCGGCCGGCATCCGTAGACCGGATCGCTTCACGGCCGGATAGAATGACGTCTCACCGATTATGAGAGACGACGCGCCCTGCGGAAGCCGCCGTCTTTTTGTGCGTCCGGAGAGTATTTGAGGACATAATTATCACGCGCCGAATCGGTTAATTTCCGCGCTCGCGCGCTTCGAGCGCGCGACAAGATCGTCGAAAATGCTCCATCCCTACGATCTGTACAGAGTGGGTGTCTCTCTTTCGATACCCCAATGTGTACCATGTGGACG
>CAYLRL010000128.1:0-10215 GCA_964385875.1 uncultured Syntrophales bacterium | reverse complement strand
ATCTCATGAGTGAACGACCCAATGCGGTAACGGTTAAAGGAAACGCCTTCACACTGGTCGGCGATGAGTTGAAGGCGGGAGACAAGGCGCCCGATTTCCAGGTCGTGGCCAACGATTTATCGCCGGTCGACTTCTCGTCGTACGCCGGCAAGGTCATCGTCATATACTCGGTCCCTTCCCTGGACACGCCGGTCTGTGATACAACCACCAGGCGGTTCAACGAGGAAGCGGTCAAGCTCGGCGCGGACGTGACCGTGCTGACGATCAGCATGGACTTGCCTTTCGCGCAGGCGCGGTGGTGCGGCGCGGCCGGCGTGGAAAACGTCGTTACGCTTTCCGACCATCGGGACGCGGATTTCGGCCGGAAGTACGGCGTGCTCATCAAGGAGCTTCGCCTGTTGGCCCGAGCGGTCTTTGTAGTGGACCGCGACGGCGTAATTCAATACATTGAGACGCTGAAAGAAGCGTCGGACGAACCCGACTTCGACGGAGTTCTCGACGCGGTGAAAAAGCTGACCTGACCCGTTCCGGCTCGGGGGGCGAGGATACACCCGTCCTCCGAGCAGACCATCACTACGATAACTATCCGGAGGATTGCTTGATGGAACAGTGGCAATCGGTTGACGAAGCGCTGGATTTCGCGATCAAAAACGAGGAAGAAGCGGCCAAGTTCTACACCGACCTGGCCGAGAAGATGGACCGGCCCTGGATGAGCAAGATTTTTAAGAACTTTGCCCAGGAAGAGAAGGGACACAAGCAGAAACTTCTCGATGTGAAAGCCGGCAAGAAGCTTCTCCACGCGGAGAGCAAAATCCTCGACCTCAAGATCGCCGACTACCTCACCGACGAGGAACCCTCGGATCGCATGGATTACCAGCAAGCGCTTGTCGTCGCGATGAAAAAGGAGAAGAAGGCGTACAAGATGTACAATGATCTTGCCGACTCCGTGGACGACGACAATCTCAAGGAAGTCTTTCTCGGCCTGGCACAGGAAGAAGCCAAGCACAAGCTGCGATTCGAGATCGAATACGACGATTACGTGATGAGCGAGAACTGACGAGCGAACCGCCCCCGGGCGCGCCGATTCGACGCGTCCGAGGACGTCGGTTCGGCAGCGGATATCGAAGGTTCGCTATCTGAGGGACGGAGATGCGCCCATCATGAAGAAGCTTCTTTTGGCCGTGGTCTTCATCGGCGGACTCATCCTCATACTCGTGTGGATGGAGGGGGGCTTCCGCGAGAAGGTCCCGGGAGGACGCGCGGTTCCCACCAAGGCAAAAGCGCCGGCGCCCGAGACCATCGAGGTGACGGCCCGGACAACCGAAGGAAAGGTTACGGTCTCGGGAACGGTCGAGTCCCGAGAGAACGCCCGGTTGGCCGCGAGAATTCAGGGCTACGTCATCGAGCTGAACGTCGACGCGGGGGATCGGGTCAAGCAGGATCAGACGCTCCTTCGAATCGATAATAAGGACGCGCTGCAGCGGGTCATGCAGGCCCAAGCGAATCTGGAAAGCGCCAAGGCCGACTTTGCCGAAGCGTCGGCGGACTACGAACGATACAAATCGCTCCTCGAGAAAGAATCGATCTCCCAAAAGGAATTCGACCGCGTCGAAGCGCGCTATGAAATGGCCAAGGCCGCGGTCTCCCGAGCCGAGGCGGCCGTCGATGAGGCCCGGACCGTGAAGTCGTACGGCGTGGTCACGGCTCCGTTCGACGGCATAGTCTCCGAGCGCTCCGTGAACCTCGGGGATCTCATCACACCGGGCGCGCTCCTTTTCAAGGTGTATAAACCGGGAACGGCCGAATTGGTTGCGGCCGCGGGCGAGCAATACGCGCCCTTCCTCGCGGTGGGCAAACCCGTAACTGTCCGAATTCCATCACTGAATTTCGAGCAGAAAACGTCGATCGAGGAAGTGGTCCCCCAACGAGATGTGCGCACAAGAACCATCACGGTCAAAGCGCCGTTGAAGCAGGCGCAGGGGCTTGTTCCGGGACTGTACGGAATCCTGACCTTCGAAACCCGGAGCTCGAAGACGTTGGTGATTCCCCGGTCCGCGGTCAAAATCGTCGGCCAGTTGGAGACCGTCTACGTATACGAAGATGATACGGTCAAAACTCGCCACGTACGGACGGGACGCTCCTTCGACAACGGAACGGTCGAAGTGCTGTCCGGCCTGAATAAAGGCGAGAGGCTGGTCGTCGAGCCCGAATAGCGCCGGTCTTAACCGGCCCCCCTTGATATCGGCGGACTCTCCTATGTTCCCACTTTCCGCGCCAGCTTCACAAGATTGATCGGGCCGGACTGCTGAGGCATCTTGGCCGCCCGCGCGGGTCGATGAATCCACCGATGAAAATGAAGGCTTGTCGACGTGACCCGGAAGCCCGTCTTGTAACAGGTTGCGAGAGCGGCGTAGTTGCCGGCGAGGGTCCGAACTGCGGCGAACTCCGCGCCGGCGCGCGCAAGATGATAGAGCGACCACAGATTCAGCGCCGCGCCGAGACCGCGTATTCGAGATTCGGGTCGCACACCGATGAAATCAAGACTACCGCTCGATATCCGCACTGAACTGGAGAATGCGGGATTGATTTTCGAGATGATGAATCCCTGCACTTCCCCCTGCGTCCGCGCCACCAGAACCTGGAAGTTGTCCTGGTCGAAGCAGTTCGCCACAAGCCTTTTGTACAGCGATCGGGCCGCGCCCGGTTGAATGATGGGGTCGTACGCGAATCGGTTGTGCACGTGGGTGGCTTCCACGATTTCCAGGACCGTCTCCCGGTCGCCGTTCGAGCAGGGAACGATCTCGAAATCGGGATGCCGCTCGGGCGGATCGTGGAATTCGATCTTCTGCCCGAGGTAGGTTTCCGCGCCCACATACCGGAATCCGCAGACCTCGAGCGCGTTGGCCGAGTAGACGTCGTCCACCGCGACGCGACAATCAAGGAAATCAACGTCGGGGAGTTCTTCGATCACGTATCGGAGCAGTCGGGCATGCGCCAATGAGCTGTCCGAGCGCGCAAGGAGATGGGGCACCGCGTACATACGGACTCCGAAGTGTTCACTCATCCACGGCAGCGACTGCAGCGAGATGAGGCCCACGAGCTTCCCCTCGTCCCGCAGGCAAATGCTCTGTACGCCCGGCCTGTTCAGCGTGCCGGAGAGATAATCGATCATGCGATCCTTGGGGACGCCCATCGCCTTGAGCTGATGGTCCTTGTGACGATATTCGGAAAAGAGCTGACGTACCTCGCCGTCCCGATTGGGATCGTAAGGCGCAAACGTCAAACGGCTCATCGACATAGTTATTCCTCCACAGGTTCTATACGAACACGAGCTTCCCAGACCGTGGTCCTCAGCGGAATCTCAGGCCGCCATCGTTGGTGCGGCACGTTGTCGGGTCCGGGAGCGATAATCAAAGGAATGCCCGTCGGCGTCACCGACGTGGACATCCATCCCTTTCCGGGGACATAGACCAAAGAGAAGAAATGACCGAAGCGCCCCGCGGTTCGGCATGGTATGCCGCGGGCGCGCAGGAATGCGCATTCGATAAGGCAGGTATCGGGACACGCGCCGATTCGACTGGCCAGCGTCTTCGGGATGGGCTGGTACATATCGTCAAGATCGTAGTAGACCGAGCGACCGCCGAAGTACATGCTCCGTTTCTGCTTGTCGTACGTCACGTTGCGCTTAAGGTATTCGGTCAGTCGCTTGTATTCGCTGCGAACATCCAAGTTTTGACCTTGGCCCGCCCGCGCGGCCCAGTCGACGGCCTCACGCAATTGGGGGTCGATCTTGCGCCCCGGACGAAGATACATCCGGGCGTCCGGAGGAATCTCGTTCTTGGCGACGCCCGGCGCGAGCATGAGATCGTGCTCGAGGAGTTCGAGCATGTCCACGAGATATTTGAACGCGAAATGGAACCGCACCACGGCGCCGTATCGCACTTCCGGATACTGCACGTACAGCCACTTGTTGCCCGCTTCATCCACTTGGATCTCACCCTCGGTCTGCGGACGAACCACATAGCTCGAACTGAGCAGCTTCCGGCCGAAGCCGTCCCTCGGCGCGGTGACCGCAAGCGTCAACGGCCCCGCGTAATCGTGATCCTCCACCCGGAAAGCTGTCCGATAGATGCCGGACATAACGAAACGTTCCAGAATCCGGCTGCTCAGATGAGCCGGAAGCGGTCCGCCGGTCATCCATTTCTTGAGCTTTGTGGCGAATACGCACGAACGCGCGCCCACCACCAGCCCGGGATCGCGATCAGCCGGCTTGAGCCCCCGGTCCGCAAGCGCGGCCAAGTCCTCGAGCGTGATCGGTCGATCCGCCTCGATCAACACGAGGACCTTGAGTTCGGGGTTCAGCCGTGAGACCCACTCCCAATCGATTCCCGGGATATCCGGGGTGGTCGACAACTCGCTCGCATGTGCGGGCGCCCACAGCACACAGACGAGCAGCGCGAGGATGATCCACGGGAGGCGATGGACCCGCGAGCGGGGGCAATGTGCGGCGTTGGCGATCAAAGCGTTTCCTGACATATGGAGAGCCGGTCTGCCGCCCGGGGGCGACCGAACCGGCGTTTGAGTCGGACGTTCCCACGCCTCTTGTCGGGGCGCGTCTCAAATCGGCTCGATGAGCCTTTTCCGATCTACCCTAAGGACACCGGGCTCCGACTGAGGTTCCTTTGCGACGACCGTCCACGGTCGACGATGGTTGCGCAGTCAACGCCGGAAGCGGCCGGTGGATCCCATCGTCAGCGCGTGTCGGCGTTGCGCCGACGCCGCCGGGGCGTCCCTCAACGGCGTTTCTTTTATCATTTGCCAATCTTAGAGTCAACCTTTCAACGAAGTCAATCGCGGGGGGCGCGCTCAATGCCCTTCCCGACCTTTTCGGCTCAGCGAACCGCACGCCGGCTTGCCACGGCTTCCCCGGTCATAGAGCGAATCTCCTCCAACAACGCCGGCAGTAGGTCCTCTTCGCTGAAAACGCCCACTTTTTTCCCCTTTTTGAAGAGAAGTCCCCGCCCGCGGCCTCCCGCGATCCCCACGTCCGCTTCACGAGCCTCACCGGGGCCGTTCACCACGCATCCCATCACCGCCACCGTAAGGGGCGTCCGGACGCCGACCACTGCCCGTTCAACCTTGCCGGCCAAGCCGATGATATCGATCTCGGTTCGTGAGCACGTGGGGCAGGATATCACCTCGACCCCCCTTCGCCGAATACCGAGACTCGACAGGATCGCGTACGCGACGCGCGCTTCTTCTTCCGGCCGCGCGGTGAGTGAGACCCGAATCGTGTCGCCGATGCCCTCGGCGAGAAGCAGTCCGATCCCGATCGACGACTTCACCGCGCCCGGCACGAGCGTCCCAGCTTCGGTGACCCCCACGTGCAGCGGATAGTCGACGCGCTCCGAAAGGAGGCGGTACGCGTCGACCGTCCGATGGATATCCGAAGCTTTCAGAGAAATCTTGATGAGATAAAAGCCTTCCCGCTCGAGAAGAGCCGCATGACGGAGCGCGCTTTCGACCATCGCCTCGGCCGTCGCCCCCCCGAATTGCTTGAGAAGGGGCCGCTCGAGCGAGCCCGCATTGACCCCGATACGAATCGGAACCCCGCGCTCCGCAGCCGCGAAGGCGACCTCCCGCACTTTGGTCTGAGACCCGATATTCCCCGGATTGATGCGGAGTCCTTCCGCGCCCTGCGCGATCGCCTCGAGGGCGAGCCGGTGATCGAAATGGATGTCGGCAATCAACGGGACCGACGCCCGCGGTTTCAACGCGCCGATCGCTCGGGCGGCCTCGCGATCGGGAACGCCGACGCGTATCACTTCACAGCCGGCCCGTTCCAATCGGCGGATCTGCCTGACCGTGGCGGGGACATCCCGCGTGTCGGTATTGGTCATGGATTGCACGACGATGGGCGCTCCGTTCCCTATGGGAACCGGGCCGATATCGATCCGTCGTGTCGGTTTTCGTTCAATCTTCATGGAGCGCGTGGGGGATTCGGACACTCGGGCATGATCGAGGCATGACAGCCGGTGCGCGGACTGAAACGACTCGGCGATTCATCGGTCGCCGTACCATTTTTCGTAGAAGGAACGATACTCGCCGCTCTTGATTCGTTGCCACCAGACCTCGTGCTCGATATACCACATGACCGTCCCGTCGAGTCCGATCTCGAAATCGACGCTCGGCGACCACCCGAGTTCCGAACGTAATTTGGTCGAATCGATTGCGTATCGGCGGTCATGGCCGGGGCGGTCGCGAACGAATCTGATGAGCGAATCCGGTTTATCCAATCTTTTCAGGATATGCCTGACGATCTCCAGATTCGGCAATTCCCGCTCCGCGCCGATATTGTACACTTCGCCGGCCGCGCCCTTTCGCATGATCAGATCGATTGCCGCGCAATGATCCTTGACGTGGATCCAGTCTCGGACGTTCATCCCGTCGCCGTACACGGGCAGCTCGAGGTCGTTCAACGCGTTCGTAATCATGAGCGGAATGAGCTTCTCCGGAAACTGATAGGGGCCGTAGTTGTTTGAGCATCTGGTGATCACCGTGTCGAGCCCGTAGGTCCGATTATAGGAGCGGACCAACAGATCCGCGGCGGCTTTGGAGGCCGCGTACGGGCTGTTCGGCGCAAGAGAATGACCCTCCGTGAACGCGCCCTCCGGACCAAGCGATCCGTACACTTCATCGGTGGAGACCTGCACAAACCGCCCGACGCTGTGCCTGCGGCACGCCTCGAGAAGCGTCTGGGTTCCCAGCACGTTTGTTCGGACGAAGCGCTCAGCTTCCAGAATCGAACGATCCACGTGGGATTCCGCAGCGAAGTTGACCACCACGTCGGGCTTTTCCGAAATCAACGAATCGACCAACGCGGCGTCGGTAATATCCCCGCGCACAAAGCGATAGCGCTCCCCGTACGGTTTGGTGTCGACGAGGTTTTCGAGGTTGCCCGCATAGGTGAGGAGATCCAGGTTCACAACGGAGACATCCGGATGCGACTCGAGCATATGCATCACGAAGTTGGACCCGATGAAGCCGCAACCGCCCGTAACAAGAGCTTTCATGATCGCGAACGCTCCCATCCCCGCAGGTATTACATCTCAGCCCTGCGAATCATTTGTTCGCGCCGCCTTCGGCCACCAGATTGGACGCGCGCAACAGTGATTCGAAGGTCCCCGCGTCGGTCCACCAGCCGTCCAGTTCAGACCAGGTCAGTTGCCGCCGCCGAATGTACATGTTGTTCACGTCGGTTATTTCCAGTTCACCCCTCGCGGAGGGGGTGAGCGTGTCGATGAAGTCGAAGACCTGGGAGTCGTACATGTAAATGCCGGTGACCGCATACTCGGAGACGGAACCGCGGGGTTTTTCAACGATTTGAACGACCCGCTCGTCCTCGAAGACCGCAACGCCGAATCGCTCCGGGTCCGGGACCTTCTTGAGGAGGATCTTGGCCCCGGAACCCTGCTCACGGTACGCGTCCAGCGCGTCTTTGATATTCTTCTCGATGACGTTGTCACCGAGAATGACGCAGATCGGTTCGTCCCCGGCGTGGTTCTTCGCCAGTGCGAGCGCGTCCGCGATACCTCCTTCGCCCTCTTGGTACGCGTAGCTAATATGCCGAAGACCGTATTCCTTCCCGTTTCCAAGAAGTCGAAGAAAGTCCCCCGGACTTTTCCCCCCGGTCACCAGGAGAACATCGTCGATGCCCGCTCTGACCAGACATTCGATGGGATAGGTAACCATCGGCCTGTCGTACACGGGCAGCAGATGTTTGTTGGTCACCTTGGTCAGCGGATAGAGACGTGTTCCCAACCCCCCTGCGAGTACAACACCTTTCATTGCTTTCTCCACGGCGCTTTCTATAGGCGGATTCTAACATCGCCCCCGGTATGAGTCAAACAGGGGTTCGCGCTCGAAAGCCCGCCCCGGCGGGTCCGCGCGGAAGATCATCGTGGCCGAACGCCTCCGATACTTGCCGATTGGCCGATAAACCTGCTACAAACATACGTATCGAGAGCCCGTGTGACCGCGCCGCAAGAACGGCCTTCCCTTCACACGGTTCCCGCTCGAAGGTATCCTCCGAACGGCGGCGTTTCGCCGGGACCTGCGCCCATGACATCCCCGATTCTTCCCATTACCGCGCTCACACTGGTCGGAGGACTGGGCACGCGCCTCCGTTCGCTCGTCTCCAACAAGCCCAAACCGATGATTGCGGTGAACGGCGTGCCGTTTCTGCAAATACTTCTCGAGGATCTGGAGCGTCGCGGCATCCGGAACTTCGTCCTGCTCACGGGGTACAGAGGTGAGATGATCGAAGATTTTTTCCGAGACGGCTTCTCCGATCGGTCGAATGTCGTCTGCATCCGCGAGGACGAGCCGCTGGGGACGGGAGGCGCGGTGAGAAACGCGGCGCCGCTCGCGACCGACCCCTCGCTCATCGTCAACGGGGACACCTTTTTCGACGCGGACATCGAGAAGCTCTACGAGTATCACACGGCCAAGGGCGCGGAGGTCACCCTGTCGCTCATTCAGGTCGAGGATGTTTCTCGATACGGATCGGTCGACCTGGATGAAGACGGCCGGATTACCGGCTTCCGGGAGAAGGACGGTCGGGCCTGGGGGCCGGGTCTCATCAACGCCGGCTTGTCGGTCATGACCAAGGACTTCATCGACGCGTTACCCGCACGAGGCGCGTTCTCCATGGAGATGGAAATCTTCCCCACGGCGGCCGAAGAGGGCGTGATGTACGGACTCGTGCAGCAGGGGGCCTTCTTCGATATCGGCACGCCCGAGAGCTACGCGCAGTTCGCCGAGTATATCCGGGAGACGTGTCACGGGAAGTAAGCCGCCCCTTTTCTCACCGATGGGGACTTGAAAACGATTCGCCTGATGATGAACCAAATGGCGGGCCCTCCGCACTCGATGCGATGAACAAAGTCGAGACGTGTCCGGGCGCGGGAAAGGGCTCTTGAGCGTCAACGGTTCGGGGAAAGGCGCTTCGCGCGCGCCGATTCGTTTATCCGAAGGTACGAAAGACAAAAGGAGGATGGAATGGCCGCCAAGAAGATTCTGATGCTGGTGGGCGATTACGTGGAGGATTACGAAGTGATGGTGCCTTTTCAGGCGCTGCTCATGGTAGGACATCAGGTGGACGCGGTCTGCCCGGACAAGAAGGCGGGCGATATTGTGCGCACCGCGGTGCACGATTTCGAAGGAGATCAGACCTACAGCGAGAAACGGGGGCACAATTTCACGCTCAACGCGGACTTTGCCGCGGTCAACGCCGAGGAATACCACGCTCTGGTCATCCCCGGCGGCCGCGCGCCCGAATACATTCGCCTGAACCCCGAAGTGATCAAGATCGTCAAGCATTTCGCCGAGGCGCACAAACCCATAGCCGCCATCTGTCACGGGGCTCAGGTCCTCGCGGCCGCGGGCGTCATTGAGGGCAAGGCCTGCACCGCGTATCCCGCTGTCGGTCCCGATGTGACCGGCGCAGGCGGCGTTTGGCGAGAGATAGCCGTTGATGACGCTCTGGTGGACGGCAATCTGGTGACCGCGCCCGCATGGCCCGCTCATCCCAAATGGCTCGCGGAATTCCTGAAAGTCCTCGGAACCAAGATCGAGCCGTAAGTCGTTCCGCCGGCGAGCGCTCCCCAATGCTCATCGACCGTCGCTCCGCCCCGCAGCGACGGTCGATGATACTCCGACAGACGCGATTTCTTCGCGGCGCCGGTGGACACGCGGTCCGCCGATCGCTAAACTATGAGGTAACACATCAATCTATTCGGAAAGGATGCGCCATGTGCTTCGCCGCGGTAAGTCCCGTCTTGATGGAAGATGAGAGAATACAGAGCCTGCTGGCGAATCCGAAGCTCGACATGATTCACCGCCAGCTCGTGATGACGCTCTATTCCTTGGACGCAAGCGGGCGTCTCAATGAGTATCGGGATGTGCTGCCGCTCTATCTCAATATGGACTGGGAAAAGTGCCGGCCGCTTCTGGACGCGATCGAAGAAGCCGGGCTGATTACCCGCAACGGCGACAAGATCGCACTGACCGTGCCCGTGGAAGCGCCCGTCGACGAGCACGCGTGCGGCTGCGGTTAAAGGTTTGGGTAATGGTTCACCGGGCTTGAGGCGGCTCTGCGCTCGGTGAGGATGGAGGGGGAGACTCATCTCCCCCTCCAAGCCTCCCCCATCGAGA
>CAYLRL010000127.1:0-10255 GCA_964385875.1 uncultured Syntrophales bacterium | reverse complement strand
AGCCTCCCCCATCGAGATATCAATGGCTTGTCGCTATCCCGGTGAACGGTTACCAAGTGCTTAAATGACGATTCTCGGCGGCTTTCAGGCGGTAGGCGGCGATGTGGGGTCACGTGGCGACCGAGACCTTCGCTTCTTCGCCGGCGGAGCCGTGTGTCGCGCGATGGTTGGTCCACCGGATCAGCGCGATGATGGAGGTGACGATGATCAGGGACATGATCCCCAGCGCGATGAACGTCGCCCAGACTCCCCAGGTGAGTTCGATCCACTCCGCCAATTTCACGGCGAGAGCCCCCACCCCGAACGTAAGAATGAATTTCATCCCGTACGCGGAATGATGGAGTCTCTCCGGAGTAAATCGCGCCACCAGCGTGTTCTCGATAGGCTGCATGCCGAGCAGGAAGAAGAAATAGACGAACGCCAACCCGATCAGGGGAAGGTTCCAGGCGAAAGCCATGAGAAAGGCCGGGACGATCACCATCGTGTGGAAGAAGAGATAGGAGTAGCGCTCTTCATAGCGTTCTCCCACGTGACCGCCGATATACTGCCCTATCATCCCCACGGTATACACAACGGCCGTCACCGTCGTCGCAAAGAGATTCCCCGAGATCTCGCCCCCGAGTATCCCGTACAGACGTGCCAGGAGATCCGGGGAGCGAAGTTCCAAATACGACGGCAGGATTACCGTCGCTCCTCGATAGGCCATTCCGCCGACCATCATGGCGACAAGGAGAATGAGAAAAGCCCCAAGCATCCCGTTCGCGGACGCGGATGTCGATGCGGTTCGCTTGGGCGCTTCGCCGAGGGGCAGAATCGCCATAATCCCAATTCCGGCGATATTGAGAAGGCCGAGCACTACGAAGACCGCCATAGGCCCGGAAAGCCAATTGACGATGCCGGACACCAACGGCGCCAGCACCAGACCCAAGCCGCCGAAAACCGCGTTGTAACCCATCGCCACGCTCAGACGACCCACCCCTTTCGAGATGAGGCCCAAACCGATCGGATGATACACCCCGGAAAAGAGCCCGATGCCCGCCATCGCGATCGCCAACCCGGTCGGGGATGTTACCGAGAACGCCGCGGCCAGACCGCTCAGCCCCGCGCCGAGAAACATGACCATCATGAGCGTCTTGCCGCCCCAGCGGTCGCCGATGAGCCCCCACGGCAACGCGGAAAGACCGAAAAGGAGATACATCCAAAAGGAGAGGCCGAGTACCTTGGCCATTTCCATGTCCATTACGCCGGCGAGCGGCAGCACAATGGCCGGAAAGACGAGCATGTTGTAATGGCTCATGAAATGGCCGAAACACGTAACGACGAGAATCCTACGTTCAACGGGGTTGAGGGACTTGTTCAAGGGCGATTTCCTCCGCATGCAAACGGTTGAAGAGAGGAACGGATGTCCCCTCTCCAACCGACGATCATCATATACCGTTCAAGCGAGGATGTGAAGGCGCGCCCGTCCGCTTCGGCGTTCAGAGGCTTCCGTTATGCCTGCGAGTACTACCGCAAAGTCGACCCCCGTGCGGAGACACCGGCGTCTTGGGATATGCGCCGTGTCCATGAACACGGACGCTCGGCATGTCTGCGTTCAACGCGCCGTACGCCGGTCGCACAACCTCACCTCTGTCCGAGCCGGGACATGCGCAGGTTTGGCATTGACCTTTTTGTGATTAGCCGATAAAATACCAGTGTTCCGGTTAAAAGCGTGCGCCCGGCGTTGGGCCCGGCGCTTCATGGAAAGCTGAGGATGGTAATTCCCAATCCGTCTGCGGAGGCGGAGATCATTCCATATGAACCCGAAAAAGGGGGGCTGATCATGAAACGGCGTTACGAGAAAGACGTCATTCGTTGTAGGGGTGAGATCTATCTGGAGCGGCTCGAGGAACGAATCGTCCTGGACGGCGCGTTGGATACCGTTTCCGACGACCCGGTCGAGGCCTCCGCGAATTGGGTCCAATACGAAGGCGTGGGCGGCCAGCACTACCAATACAATACGGTCAGCGGTCAATGGCAGCACTACTCCTCCTTCGGAGGGTGGGTAGATCTGGGTGACGCCGGTCGACCGTCCACGTTCATCGGTAACGGGCACTGGCACGAGATCGCGGCCGACCACACCCAATATAGAGCCCAAACGGACGGAACCGGCTGGTTGATCGCGGATGGCGACGGCGCGGTTTTTCTGTATAACTACGATGCGGGTCAGTGGTGGAATTGGGGAGCGGACTCCAGCTGGCAAACGCTGGGCGATTCAGGACGTTCCGCAGCATTCGTAGGAGACGGCGCCTGGCATACGGTAACGTCGGGCGGCGACAAATACCAATACCGATCCGACGAGAGCGGCTGGTGGATCGCGGACGGTGACGGGGCGACGTTTTCTTATTACTATAGCACCGGCCAATGGTGGAATTGGGGAGCGGACTCCAGCTGGCAGACGCTGGGCGATTCAGGACGTTCCGCAGCATTCGTAGGTGACGGCGCCTGGCATACCGTTACCTCGGGCGGCGACGAATACCAATACCAATCCGACGAGAGCGGCTGGTGGATCGCGGACGGTGACGGGGCGACGTTTTCTTATTACTATATCACCGGCCAATGGTGGAATTGGGGAGCGGACTCCAGCTGGCAAACGCTGGGCGATTCAGGACGTTCCGCAGCATTCGTAGGAGACGGCGCCTGGCATACCGTTACCTCGGGCGGCGACAAATACCAATACCAATCCGACGAAAGCGGCTGGTGGATCGCGGACGGTGACGGCGCGAGGTTTAGTTACGATTACAGCTCCGGAAAATGGCGGCATCAGGGCTTCGACTCGAGTTGGCAATTGATCGGCGACCCGGGTCTGTCCGCGGCTTTCGTTGGTGACGGCGCCTGGCATACCGTTACCTCGGGCGGCGACAAGTACCAGTACGGCACGGACGGGAACGATTGGTGGGTGGCCGACGGTGACGGCGTCACCTTCCTGTACGACTACGACACGGGGCAATGGTGGGATTGGGGGTACGACGACACGTGGCAGTATGTGGGCGACGCCGGCCGGTCGGCGGCTTTTCTGGGTGACGGCGCCTGGCACACCATGTACTCGGACGGGACGACCTACAAGTATGACGCAAGCCGTGGATTCTGGAAACCCGCCGGAAACGTCACCGAATTCTCGTACACATATAACGACGGCCAATGGTTCGACCGGGACTACCAAGACGACTGGCGCACGCTCGGGGATACGGGGCAATCGGCGCTGTACGTCGGCGGCGGATCCTGGGTCGATCTCGACGACTTCGAGTACCGTTTCGACGGAACGTACGGATATCAATGGAGTCTCGACGGCGGGACGCAAGAGTATTTTCGCTATCCGTACGCGTCGGGCCAATGGTATAAGGACATCAATCACAACCGTTCGAGTCCTGATTGGGAAGTCTATTCTCGAATCATGGATGTCTTGACGGATGTGGGCGGCGCTGCGAAATCCGAACTCACCGCGCTCGGAACCGACCTCTACTTCATGGTTGATAACGGTTCGGGATACGACTTGTGGAAATACGGGGCCGGAGGGGCGGCGCTCGCGGAAACCGCTTCGGGAAACTGGGGTAACGGGAACGAAATCGGATATCTCGCGGCGGTGGGTTCCGATCTGTACTTCACCGTCTCCAACGGAACCGACTACGATCTTTGGGTCTATAGCCCCGGAACGGACACCGCCACGGCGGCGGCGAAGGCCGTCGACTACTGGGGCGCCGGCAGGTGGATCGGCGATGTGACCGCGCTTGCCGGCGACGTGTACTTCTGGGTTGATGACGGCTCGGGATGGGATCTGTGGGTGTACGAACCCGGAACCGGCGCGTCGGTGGCCGCGGACGACGCAAGCCATTGGGGAGACGGATATGCTCACGGGATCGGATACCTGACGCCCGCGAACGGCAGCCTCTATTTCCACGCGTACGTCGACCCGACGTGGGACATCTGGGAATACGACCCGACGTCCGGCGCGTCGACCGCGGCGTCCGGCGCCGGCAATTGGGGCTCCTACTCGATCGGCGGCTTGACTGCGGTCGACGGCGATATCTACTTCCGGGCCAAAGACGGCTCGGGATTCGATCTGTGGGTGTATGAGGACGGCGTCGGCGTCTCGAAGCTCGTGGACCACGGTCCCTCCAATTGGGGCGACGACAACTTGATCTATGAATTCACCACGTTCGGCTCGCAGCTCGCTTTTTGGGCGGTGGACGGTTCGGGACAAGACCTGTGGCTGTACGACTCCGGGAGCGGAGCAGTGCTCGGCGCGGACGGATCTTCATTTTGGGGCGCCTCAAACACCATAGGCGGACTGACCGAAGTCGACGGAGCGCTCTACTTCTACGCGTACGACGGCTCCGGCGCGGATCTGTGGAGTTTCACGGCGCCGGGAAACGCGGACCGGGCGATGGACGACGTGACCCAATGGGGAGACGGTAGCGACATCGAAATGTTGACCGCCGTAGACATCGGCCTCTACTTCCTTGATACGAGCGCGAACTCGCTGTGGAGATACGTAGCCTGAATTCAGAACTTGAATTAATCGGCCGCGCGGTGTAATGAATCGGCGCGGCCGGGTCTTCCCACCGCGAGGAGCATCCGTTTCCTCCGGGATTCGGGGTATTGCCGCTCGTTTCTCATCGTAGGGGGCTTTTTAGGTCGTGGTATTTATCCTCCGAGTCCGAAAAGGCGTGTCGGACCTTCGGGTACACGGACCTCGCGCCCTCAGATCTCACGGATATCACGGTTCATGAAGGCGATATTCGGAGTCGAATTTCCGTCGGTGTTTCGGCTTTTGGTCCGCCGATGGTGGATGATAGTGCTCGTCGGACTGCTCGGCTTGACGATCGGCGTTCAAGAAGCGCTGGAGATGAGTTTCGCCGGTGTGGCGTCAGCTACCATCGCCTGGGACCGCAACTACGTCGAAAAAATGTATCGGGAGGGGCGATTCATAAGGATCGTCGCCGGGAAAGAGATTGATCTCCGCGCTGTGGCAAAGGCCGATCTCAAGGGCGATTACGCAGAGCTCCTTCGACCCGTAATCGAGCGTCTTCACACCGAATTGAACTCGCTCCCCATCCGGAAAGCCGTCTCCGAGGAACTGAGGCGAGACATCATGGGGGTAAGGCCCTGTGGACCGGGAGCGGGCGAAGACCGACGGCGACTGCGGGAGCTGGTATGGGGAAAAGATCTGATCGCCCCGGCCATTGCGGTAGCGCCGAAGTTCGGAACTCCTCACATTACCCTCACCGCTTTCGCCGAACATGAAGGCATCGCGCTGTCGGGGCTCCAAGCGTACCTCCGGATCTACAAAGAGCACCACCTCAAGAATCAGCGCCGAGAAGCCCAAAAGGCCGCCGCATGGTTACGCTCCGAGCTCGAACGGGCCAGTAGGGACCTTGCCGTTTCGCGCCGGGATTTGAATGCATTTGCGAGGGAAAACGACATCGTCGTCTCCGACTTGGCGCGTTCTCAGACCGTGAAGCTGCTTTCATGGTCCGAATCAAAGGTGGGAGAAGTACGGAAGCGGCGAGACGATCTCGAGAAGGAGTTTCGGTTCCTCACGGAGGACGCTGCGGCTTCGGAGGCCGAGACCGCGGCCGCGACGGTCCGGGCTCTGAGGGAGGAAGTCGTTCGGTTGGAGGCCGAGTATTATGCGACCGTGACCTCCCAAGGCGGCGATAATCCCGTGGCTGAAGCGAAACGCAGGCGAATGGGCAATCTCAGAGAGAAACTCGCGAAGTGCCAAGGGGCGCTTAACAAAGCCGCGCTCCATGAAGCGGATTCGCAAAGAGCCTCCGCTCTCGTCGATCTTCGGAAGGCCCGGAAGGACTCGATGAGGCTCGGCGCTCTCGGTCCGGAGTTTCGTCTACTGACGATGCGCCTGAAGACGAACCAAGATCTCTGCGATATGATTTATGAGGAATACCGGCGAGCGCTCCGACGCACGTCGGCCTCCGTCTGCTCGTTTCGAGTGGTGGATGCTCCCTTTACTCAGGGGCAACCACGGTCGCACGCGGGTCTGATGACGCAGTGGCTGTTCATAGGGCTTTGGGGCGGGTTGGCCCTTGTATTGGGACTTGACGCGGCGCACCGCGTCATGCGGGGCGATCACAACTTGGATGATCTGGAAGTCCCGCTCTCACTCGGCACAGTGTCCGGTTTTTCGATGCGAGGTCCCGGCCGAGACGGATCGAAGGCTCCTCACTTTCTCGCGTACGACGACCCCGGGAATCCCCTCTGCGACGGGATTCGAAACATCCAGACCTCTATCCACCAGTTCGGCGCCGGGGTCGGGTCACGGCGTCTTCTCGTGACGAGCGCTCTTCCTCAGGAGGGGAAGTCCTTCATTGCGGCCGCTCTGGCGACCGCTCTGGCCGGCGAAGAGGGAAAGCGGGCCATCGTCGTGGACGGGGATCTCAGGCGACCGACGATCCACACGATCTTCGGGGACGAACGGCTCGATCCCGGCCTGAGTTCCATTCTCGGCGGCGCGCCCGTCGACTCCGCCGGGCTCATCCGGGAGAGCCGGATTCCCCGCCTCTACTACATGACGGCGGGAGCGATTCCCCGGGATCCGGTGGCCGCATTGGCTTCGGATCGGTTTCCTAAGCTGTTGGATCTTCTTTCCGAGGAGTTTGATTACGTGGTCATAGACGGGCCGCCGGTGTTGGGCATGGCCGACGCCCTGCACTTGAGCCGGCATGTGGACACGGTTCTGGCGGTGGTTCGTGATGGAGTCGTTACACGGATGGAAGTCTCCGAAGCGTTGCAGAAGCTCGGCGGGGTTCGAGGGCGCCGGATTCTGGGTCTCGTCCGAAATGCCGGATGACCTGTCCGCCTTACGCGGGGTTCCGAGTCATCGCCCGCCAAGACATTCGAGGCGCACAAGCGGCGCCAAGACCGACGTTTCTCAGGACGCTTCACCGTATCCTTACGATCCGCTCCGAACCTCCTCCCAAAGGCATAGCTTAAAGGTTTGCGGGCGCGCCGAGTGAATGATCTGAATTCAGATCGTGTGGTCTGGACGGGGGATCCCTCCGTCACGCGAAGCCCGACGATCCAAGCGCCGTTGCATTCGGTCCCGCCCGGGCGCCTAACTAACTGACGGACGTTCCGCTGAAGCAGGCCGATTGTCCGAATGGTGAGTTTCCGCCGACACACTGAGCTGCGGCGTTCCCGTCATTGCATCCGGCGTCCGGCGACGCTCCGCCTCCGCATGGCCCCGGCGATCCCGTTGCTCCAACGCCGGTAGTGCAAGCGCTCGATGTAGTAGCCGACGTGCCGTTCGAACACCCTTGACCGGCTGTTCCGCCCGCTCTGCAAGAGTTGCTGTCGGTCGAGCCCGGATTACAGTCCCCCCCTGCCGACGGCGCGGTTGCGAAGCTTATGAGACAAGGTTTCCGATAATCCATCTATGTGGGCCTCCTCGCGGACTATGGAGATTTAATTCGCTCATGCGCCGGCGTCTTTTCATGCGGGGACCATGTTCCGCCATGCGCTCCCGCTCTTCGTAGGCGGCGCGTCGCCTCCGTGCCGCCGTATCGCGGTGTTACGGGTCGTCCCTTGAGCGCGTCCAACCGGACGTCAGGCACACAAAACGACCTCTCGCCTGCTCGCTCAACGGGGGGTGTTCAACGATTTCAAAAGGCCTTCGAGGCCGCGTCCCAACCACCCATCCTGCGACCGTCACTACGCGCTGTTGATGGACCCATCACGCCGTTCGGGCCCCATGCCGACAGCAGCGCGAGCCACGAGGCCGACGTATGTTTCCGCAGGATGGGAATACCGTCGAGGTCGATGTCAAGCACGCTTCCTACCCCGGCGGGCGGATCGCGCGTCTCAGCCCGCGTCGTTTCTACACTTACCGAAACACAGACGTATTTGCAAGCTTTGTTTCCTTGAAAAGCCCGAGACTACGGGCGAATCCCTTCGTTTTGACTGAAAGCCTTAAGTCTTCCCGTCGGATATGATAAAGAATTCCTGAGACGGCGACGAGAATGTCGCTCTGAGGGCCTCTTCATCTTGACTTCCGCGCTTCTGGAGGTATGGTTCAGTAGGCTGCCGCAGTTGCTTTGCGAAGGCGGCCGGAGTAACGATTGCACTGTAACCCCGTGGCGGCATGAAAAAGATCATCGGCATAGACATAATTCCCTATCTTCGGCTTCTCCTCCGTAAGTGGTGGATGATCGCGCTCATGGGGCTGCTCGGCCTTACCTACGGCGCGCGGGAAGCGCTGGAGCTCAAACCCTCGTACCAAGCCGTCGCCACCATCGCGTTCGATCAAGACTACGTCGAGAAGCTCTATCGAAAAGGGCGGATTATGTATGCCTCGCCGAAGAAGCACGTCACTCAGGCGGCACGGGTTAAAGCCAAGTACCTCCACGACTATTCAGGGGTTCTCGAGCCCTTGGTCAAGCGTTTGTCGACCGAAGCGTCGGCTGCGCCGACGCAGCGAGCCGTCTCAAAGAAGCTCCATCGCCTGATCGAGGAAAAAGCCGGTGGAGGAGGAGAATCGGGCTATTCCGCTTACGAGGTTAAAGAAGCCCTCTGGGGTCGGACCTCTTACGCTCCGCCGTTGACGATCGTACCGAAGTTTGGGGTGCCCCACCTTCTGTTGTCGGTCGCCGCCCCCCACAAAGATATGGCGAAGCTCGGCCTCGATGCGTACCTGGAGGTTCTTCGTGATTTCCATCTGAGGGAAAAACGGCGACAAGCGGAAAACGCTATGAAGTGGTTGAAGGAGGAGATGGAGCTTGTCCGCGAGGACCTTGAACAGTGCCGCGAAGAACTCGTCCGGTTTGCCGAGCGGCACGGACTCGAACTCAACCGCTCCATACGCACGAGCGCCACGGAGTTGCTCCAGTGGACAAAGGATCGAATGACTAGAGTTCGCGAGCAGTCGAACGGGCTGAACAGTGAACTGACGCTTTTGACCAACGGTGGCGTAACACCGGAGACCGCCGCCACTGTCCGGGCTTTGAAGTCGGAACTTGCTCGGTTGGAATCCGAGCTCTTCAAAACGGTTGTGTCACCCACGCGTTCAGAGGCCGCCGTAGCCGCACGCCGCAAACGCGTCGAAGCGCTCAAAGCTCGCCTCGCGATCCTTGAACAGGATCTTCGGAAGGCCGATGCTGAACGGGTCGAGACGCGGGCTGCTTCAGCACATGAGGATCTTGAAAGAGGCGAGGCGCACACTAGAAATCTAGCCGAACTTGCGCCGCAGTTTCAACTCATGAGCATGCGCCTCGAAACCACTCGTACTATCTACGACATGCTTTTCCAAGAGTACGAGAAGGCGGAACAGAGGGCCGCCGCCGCGAGGAGTTCCCTGGTAATCTTGGAGCCGCCCGCCGTCGGCACGGACGTCCCCCCGAGAACAGCCGCAATCGGCAAGTGGCTTCTAGGCGGTTTGGGCTGTGGAATGCTGATGGTGCTCGGAATAAACGCCGGCCGGCGAATACTCCGGAGTGAGCATTTGCTCGACGACTATGTCGACCAGCTTTCGCTGGGGGTGATTCCGGATGTCTCGCGACGAGGGTTCCGACAGGACGCGTCCGATGAATACGCGGTGGCGTTTGTCGCCTATGGGGATCCCGGTCATCCGTACGCCGAGGCTGTCCGAAACGTTCAGACCGCGCTTCACGATCGATATCTCCGGAACGGGCCGGGGGCCCTTCTCATAACCAGCGCTCTACCGGAAGAGGGTAAGACGATTGTCGCCGTGTCGATGGCGGTGGCTCTATCGATGGAAGAGGACAAGCGTGCGATCCTCGTGGACGGAGATCTGAGACGGCCGCGTATTCATGAGGTATTCGGCGACGCGGGACCGGCCGACGGTTTGAGTGACATAATAGTCGGCAAGTCGGCCGGCTTTTCAAAACTTGTGAGACCTTCTCGTGTCCGCGATCTGTACTATCTGACGGCCGGCGAAGCGCCGGCGGATCCTATGGCCGTACTCCGCTCCGACCGGTTTGCAAAGCTCCTGACGGCGCTGGATGAGTTTTTCGACTACGTTATAATCGACGCGCCGCCGATTCTTGGTATGGCTGACGCTCTGATCCTGAGCGGATACGCCCGGGGCACAATACTCGTGGCGCGGGAGGGCGTCGTCACGCGCCATGAATTTCTCGACGCTCTGAATAAGGTGGAGCGGGTCACGGGGTCCCAATTGCTCGGTGTTGTCAAGAACGGCAGATCATTCGGGCTGAATTGAGTCGCCCGATTCGCCGGTAAGCAT
>CAYLRL010000126.1:3223-10419 GCA_964385875.1 uncultured Syntrophales bacterium | reverse complement strand
TGAGGCGGCTCTGCGCCCGGTGAGGATGGAGGGGGAGACTCATCTCCCCCTCCATGCCTGCCCCATTGAGATATCAATGGCTTATCGCTATCCCGGTGAACGGTTACCATCGGTCCGTCGGGCCTGATTCTCAACGTGTCGGCGGACGCGGCGCCCGTCGAGGGTTGCATTGCGGAGCAGGCGGAGCGCAGAGGGGCGGCGGCGGGGCGTACGTCGCAAAGTGGGGGCCGATCCGCACCGGATACGCCGGCGCGGTGCAGAGAAAATACCAAACTCCTTGTTCCTTGAATGCCATGAGCGAATGATCGAGAGGCGGACCCTGCGGCCGACCGACTTTGCCTGCGACTGCGCCCGTCGCGCTCCATGCGAGCGCTGCGGTTACGATCGCGAGCATGATGACAATTTTGAATTTCACCGATGACTCCACTTTACCAAATTTATTCAATCCATTGGTATTATATCGTATCTTACTCCTTCTTTTCAACTCCTACCGCGCCCGAATCGACATCCTCGTCGGGACGGCCTCTTCGCCGCGATCAACGCGGACGGCCCGCGCTTCCGCCTTCCCCGTGGCGGCGAGCCGTTTTTCAAGCCCGGATTTTCTTTCCGAGCCGTCCGAAAGGTGATAGTACTGTATCCGCAGCGTAGGAGACGGCGTTCGCTCGCAGCGCGCCCGGCGCTTTCCCACGCATCCGAAGAACCCGACGAGCCGGGCGGGCGGCCCGAGATAATGCGGGAACCTCTTGCCCGGAGCGCGTTGTCCAACGAAAGCGAAAACAGACGGAGCGATGACGGGTCGAATCGGCCATATTCGTGAGTCTCTGAGGAGCTTATCCCACATCTCGACGCGTGACGCGATTCGACCGCGCGGCGTGACGCTTCGTGCGGGCCGGGTATCGGCAGCCCTCCGGTTTGCGCATATTGCACTGGCGCTCTCGTGCGCGCTCGCGATCTGCTCGTGCGTGCTCCCCGCCAAGCGGTCCGCAAAACCGACCGAACCTGCGGCGGGTGTCGCAGAGGAAAAGCCGGCGGATCAGGAGACCGATCTCATCAAGCCCACCATACCCGGCGAAGAAGCCCCGTCCGCGGATGCGAAGCCGTATGAACCGTCTCCCGAGCCCACGGGAAGTCCCGCCTCGACCGGAGAGGCGCCGATTGCCGGATCGCCTGAGACCGACGGTGAGCCCCTATCGGGCGTGGAAGCCCAGCCCGAACGGTGGGAAGATCAGAAGGTCAAACGCGCGGCGCTCCGCATCGCCGAAAATCTCTCCGCAGTCAAGAAAATGAAGATCTGCTATGCCATCGACAAGGACGAATGGTGGGTCGTCCTGTACGACGAGGTGGGACCCTCAATCGACCTCAAGCAGTTCATCTGGAACAGGGAGGAAGAGCGGCTGGAGCCGTTCCTCGTGCTCAAGCGGATCCCGAGCTCTCAACTCGAGACGCATCTCACCAAACGTCGTCCGGGTAGAGCCTGCGAAGTGGTTGACGTGGAGTCGCGCGCGCCTGCAGGTGAGCGGCGACCGCCTCAGGCGCGGGGGTTCTAAATGAGGGGGGCGCCCGGAGTGCGATCGCGCGCTTTACCTTTTAGAGCCATCCCCTTGTGGTTCCACTTCTTTTGTTGACACGATACAAACCGCTCTGATATGATCCGCTCCACAATTCCCGACCCGCTTGGCCCCGGGCCGCGGGATGGGACCCGAGCGGATTCGACATGGAGACTCGCCGGCCCTTCGTCGGGCAGGACGCGGGTCCACATGGGGAGCGCGATTCCAATGATACGAAGATCATTTCGTCTGATTCTGACCGCCGCCCTGATGGCCGCACCGGGTTTGTGCGACGCGGCGCGGGCAGCGGGACTTGTTACGGATGTCAACATCTCCCCCGATTTCAAGCGACTCACCATCGAGACCGAGGGCTCGGTGGGCGAACCGTCGCTTTTCGAGATCGACGGACCTCCCAGGTTGGTGATCGATTTCGACGACGGCGATCTCGGCGACGCGCCCCGGAAGACCGAACTGAAGAACAAGCCTGTTCGGGAGATTCGCACTGGCCGACTCCAACCGGGCGCGCGGGTGGTCGTCGAGTTCGGCCGATATGAGATCCCCGAATACCGGATCAAGAAGATCGGCGCTTGCTACATCGTCTTTTTCGGGCGGTTTCGTCAACTTCCTCGGGCCGATTCCGATACCGACGCGGCGGTGCGCTCGATCTCACGCGATCCGAATCGCGTCGCTCGAAGTCCGAGCGCGTCGATTCATTCCGAGCCGGGATCCAAACTCTTCATTAAATCCGCTGAGGCCATCGGCGATTTGATCGTCCTCGAGGTGTTCGAGCGCGGCAATCCGAGCCGCTCGTACCGTGTTGATATCGGCATCGATTTGGATCAACGGGGATTCACCACCGCGAACATCCGCCGGGCCAAGAGCTCACGTCACACCAAACGGAACGCTCCTTCCGGCCGGGACGCCGGCTGGTCCGCCGCGGCCGCCCGCGGAAACACCGGGCAGGCGCCCCCGCTTTCAAGGGCCGCTCGGCGTATCCTCAGCATGCAGTAGGCTCGACCCGGGCCGACTCGAAAACTCAACCTCGTTGCGTATTCGGGGTTGAACACCACTTGAGTTCTCCAGACCGATATAGGACAATTCCGTGGGGTTCCTATTCAATCTATAGCAGTTCTCGAACGCCTCCTCGAATTCGAAGCGATACGAATGGGAAGGCTGTTAGACGTCCCGCCGCGGCCGCGTTTCGGGTGGGACTACCGAGCGCCACGTTGCGCCCGAAGTCCAACGGGGAGACGTTCCGCGCTGTCGAGCCGCCGTCGAGTTCCCATACATTGTCGCCGGCGTTCGTCCGCCGATCCGCGGGTGTCGGCCGAGCGACTCCCATTGAGGCTCCGGAAGGAGGACATCGTGTTTTCCGTCACCGACGAATGGAAGGCCGCGTATCCCGACGCGCACGTGGGTGTGCTGTCGATGAGCGACGTGGAAAATCCGCAGACCGCTCCCGAGCTCGACGAGAAGAAGCGCGAGTTGGAACAGGACCTTCGGACGGTTTTTCAGGACAAGTCACAGATCAAGGAATCTGAGATCGTCAAGGCGTACACCGCGTATTACAAGCGCTTCAAGAAGAGCTATCACGTACTTCAGCAACTCGAATCGGTCGCGCTCAAGGGGAAGTCCATTCCCGGTCAGGCCGCGCTCGTGGAAGCCATGTTCATGGCGGAGTTGCAGAACATGCTCCTGACCGCGGGGCATGACCGGGATCGGCTCGCGCCGCCGCTCCGCGTAGGCGTCGCAACCGGGGACGAAACCTACATCCGCATGAACGGCGCCGAACAAGAGCTCAAAGCCGGCGACATGTTCATCGCGGACCAAGAGGGAATAATCTCTTCCATCATCTACGGGCCCGATAAGCGGACGGCGATGCAGCCCGCCACCCGGAATGTCGTCTTCACCGCGTACGGCGTCCCGGGTATCGGCGCGCAGCCTGTGCGGCAGCATATGGAAGGGCTCGAGCGTTATGTGAGGATCGTCTCTCCGAACGCGACGACGGACCTCCTCGAGGTGTACGGCGCGGATTGACGCCGGGGATTCGGACGACGCCTTCCATCATCACGACGCGTCCGTAGAAGAGCGGAACACGTGCGCTGTGACAAACGGGGCTTACGGAGATCGGACTGAGCCCTCGCGTGAGCCTGAATTCACATCCGTGGAGTGAAAGTACGGTTCTAGGAGGAGCAGGCATGCTGGAAGCCTATCTGACGGAAGATCAAAAAGCCTTGCGAAGCGAGACCAGAGACTTTGTCAAGAGCATACCCCGGAAACTCCTGCTGGATATGGACGCGGACAAGGTGCTCTACCCCAGGGAATATGTTGTCGAGGCCGCTCGGCGCAATCTCCTGGGATTACGCTTCTCGAAGGATTACGGCGGCCGCGGACTCAAGTGGACCGATGCAATCATCGCGCTCGAGGAGATCGGCGTGCTCGGCGCGTCGCTCGGGTGCCTCTACTCGCTGGTGGACATCGTCGGAGAAGCGCTGAACGTCTTCGGAACCGAGGACCAGAAAAAGAAGTATCTCGAACCCATCTGCAAGGGTGAACTCTTCTGCGCGGAGGCGCTCACCGAACCCCGCGGCGGGTCGGACTTCTTCGGCGCGACCACCACCGCGGTCAAGGACGGCGATCACTACGCGCTCAACGGTCAGAAACGCTTCGTGGTGGGCGCGGAAGGCGCGGACGTCTTCCTGGTCTATGCGAAGACCGGCGACGGCAAGCCCCATCAGTCGATCAGCGCGTTCATCGTGGAACGGGACATGGGCGTGGACGCCAAGTATGTGTACGGCCTGATGGGCACGCGGGGCGGCGGCGCGGGCAGAATCGTCTTTCGGGATACGAAAGTCCCCGCGGAGAATCTCATCCTCGGCGAGAATCGGGGGGCCGAGGTCTTCTATCAGATGATGATCCCCGAGCGGCTCACCGTAGCCGCGGCGACCGTTGGAACCGCACGAGCCGCGCTCGATGTTGCGGCTCGGTACAGCGACAAGCGGAAGGCCTTCGGGTCGAAGATCCGAGACTTCCAGGGCGTGAGCTTCAAGGTGGCCGACAGCATCACCAAGCTCGACACGTTGCGCGCGATGACCCACGCGACCGCGCACTCGGTGGACACGTACGGGAGCACGGGGTACACTCGGCGGCTCGTGTCGGAAGCGAAGCGTTTCGGAACCGAAGTCGGCTGGGACGTGGTCAACCACGCGATGCAGATCATGGGCGGCATCGGATACACGAACGTCTATCCGGTCGAACGGCTCCTTCGGGACATGCGGCTTATGATGATCTGGACCGGAACCACCGAAGTGATGAACCTCATCATCCAGCACGAGTACTACAAGGAGATTCTCACGCCCGATCCGTCAAAGCGCGACTCGGAAGAAGACGCGGAGGAAGCCTTCGCGGAGGACGAGAAGATCTACGAATAGGCTGATTCTACGATCCGTCGGGTCGTGATTTCATCGAGAGGAGGGACGCCATGTTATCCGTCGACGACACCGCTCTCATTGTGATCGATTTTCAGGAGAAGCTGGTCCGGGCCATGTATGAGCCGGACAAACTTGTCCAAAACGCGGTCAAGCTGATCGAGGGCGCCAAGATACTCGACATCCCCATCCTCTGGGCCGAACAGAACCCGAAGGGGCTCGGTCCGACGGTCTCCGAGATCAAGGACATCCTCGAGGACATGGGCCTGACACCGATCACCAAGACGAGCTTCAGTTGCTGCGGAGAGTCGGAATTCGAGCGGCTGCTCGACGACGTGAACCGCGACCAGTATTTGATCGCGGGGATCGAATGCCACGTTTGCGTCTATCAGACCGCGATGGATCTGCTCGATGACGGCCAGTACGCGGAAGTGGTCGCGGACGCGGTCGCGTCACGAACGATCGAGAACAAGAACATGGGCTTGCAGAAGTGCCGTGACGCCGGCGCGTCGGTGACGAGCGTCGAGACCGCGCTCTTCGAACTGCTCAGGGTCGCGGAGGGCGACGAGTTCAAGGCGATGCTCAAGGTGATCAAGTAGGCGCGACGATCGGGGGGGCGAACTCAAATCCACTTCCTGCTCCGGAAGAAGACCAGCATGAGGACGATGAGGACCGCCATCACGCCCAGGGTCGCGGGATAGGCCCACGGCACGTCGAGCTCCGGCATGTACTTGAAATTCATGCCGTACACCCCCGTGATGAAGGTCAACGGCATGAAGACCGTCGCGACGATGGTCAGGACCTTCATCACTTCGTTCAGGCGATTCCCCGTGCTGCTCAGATGCATTTCGATCAGGCCGTTCACGGTGTAACGCAAATTCTGCGCTTCATCGAAGACGTGGGAAATATGATCATCCACGTCCCGTAGGAACGGAAGCGAGGCGTCGTCCACCATCTCCGAATCGCTTCGCATGACCCCGCCGACCACTTCCCGAAGCGGCCTGACCGCCTTGTGCAGTTCCATATCGATGCGCCTGAACCGATAGAGTTGCGCCAGGGTCTCGTGACTCGGGTCGGTGAGCACTTCCTGCTCGATATCCTCCATGGGATCGTCGAGCTCGTCCAGCACCCGGAAAAACGAATCCACCACCACGTCGAGCAGCATGCACGAGAGATAAAACGAGCCCAAGCGCCGCATCCGGCTCTTACCGCCGGCCAACCGCCGCGCCACCGGCTCGAACGGATCGTCCGGCCCGTCGCTGAACGACAGCAGGTAATTCTCCCCCACCACGAGACAGAGATGCCGCCGACGCACCCGCATCGTCTCCATGTCCAGTTCGAGCGTCTTCAGCACAAGGAAATGATAATCGCCGAAATCCTCGAACTTCGGCCGATGGTTCGTGTTCAGGATATCCTCGAGCACCAACGGATGAAGCCCGAAAACCTTCCCCACCGCCCGAATCGTCCCCACGTCGTGCACGCCCCGCACCCGCACCCAATTGACCCGCTGCGCGTCGAGGAGCTTCTCCATCGCGGACGCGCCCACGTCGCCGATCTCCTGGAAAAACTCCCGATCGTACTTGATCACCCGGGTCTCGATCGCCGCGTCCGTCGGCTCCCCCACATAAACGAGCGCGCCCGGCGGAAGATCCGCCTTGTGACCCATGCTCGTGACATTCTTCGCCATCACGCCCTCCTTGACCGCACAGCATACCAATTTTGACCGCAGACGCCAGAAGAGAAGAAGGGGGGCGGGGGAAGCGCTGGAGATCCGGCTTCCATATACCCGCAGAGTGAGAACTCGACCGCTCTGCGGCGCCCTTCCCCATGATCGTCACCAAGGCTCGGCAGGGGGCCCGTCGCGCAGGACAACTCCGAGGGCGATCTCACCGTCTCCGCCCTCTTCTGAGGTCATCAGCCGATACGCGTCCTTCATGTTCTCTTCCAACTCGGCCAAGGACGCGCCCTGAGTCATGATCTCGGGATACTCCACGAGCCTCCCGAGCCAAAAGGACTCGCCACGCCAGGAGAGCATTGTGAGTTTATGAACCATCCGACCCTTCTCCTCTCATTCGGCGCTCACCCGTCGGGAGGCTTTGGAGGCTCCTTTCCAAACTCAGCCTGCCTCATACGAAATTACCATCATCCCGAGCATCGGGCAATTACGGCCGTGAAGCCGCCCCCGCAGGCGGGTGAACAGGACTACGGCCGGCCGGCCCGG
>CAYLRL010000126.1:0-3123 GCA_964385875.1 uncultured Syntrophales bacterium | reverse complement strand
TCCGGCTTTTGTCACGGCCGTCCGAATAGGCTACCCCGATAACCGTGGCGTGCGATGTTTTCTTTCTTGACATGCTTTGAACAGTCGGTTACCTTGGTATCTGCCGGTAAGAGAGACAGCCCATCCACCAAGAGAGACGCCGGATACGTGGGGGGGGGGGGATTTCGGGAACCAATCCCCGGATGATTGAAGCGAAGCCCCGGTTCATGGGTATCCGGCTTCCATTCTTGCCCCTACAGGAGGTGAGTAACATGCCCAACGTTCACAAGATTCAGATTACGGACGACCACCCCAGAGCGTATCACCCCGATTTCGGTGATGTGCTTCAGTTCTACCTCAGCTTCCCCGTCGGGCCGGATGCTCCTGTCGTGAGCGATATCGGCGTATCCGTGCAGAAGCACGAGGGCGGGGAACCGAATCTCGTCGTCATCGGCGTCATGAACACCAGCACGGCGGCAGGCGTCGGCGCGCACGAATTCAGCGTATTCCTGTTCGTCAAAGGGCCCGGCCTCCACAAAGTCCGACTGGTACCCGTGATCGAGGGCCAGAAGCCTGAGGAATATGAGATTGCAGTGCTCCCTAATGAGCCTCGGAAATAGAATCTGAGGTCCGGAACAACGCCGGTCGCTACGACGAAGTTGCTGTGCGCAGTTTCTAGAGGCTGTAGACTCTTCAGTCGGACCTCTTTCTGGTCGATATGGGTTCCACAGATACCGGAAAGAGCAAGTGCATTAGAGCTGCCCGTTATTGAGAGTAGTTAAGACGCTATAGTAAGCAGATTTTGGTGGGTTTTCATTTTCCTTTCGGAGGGAACGGAGGTATAATCGAGTGAGTAATGGTGATTTCCAAGCGGCTTATGAAAGGGTAAAAGGCTTTTTTGCGGGTGAGATCTCCCAATACCTTATCGCAGACTTGCAACGAATGGCCGGCATTCAAGATGCTCCCCATCTCACGATTCCAGAAAGCTTAGCGGTCTTTTCTGCCCTTGACTTCCTCGGTTTTCTTATGCGTCCGGACTTCAAAGACGAGGGCGACGTCGATTTTTCTGCCGCCTTGCAGGGCCAGAAATCGGGTGAGGAGATAGCGGAAGCCGATGCCAACGCTGTCAAACGCATAACCCAGGAGGCAAGCCGGACCTCAGAGAATCTACGGTATATGTGTGAGGTATGGCTGTCTGCGAGCACTCCGGAGTACGCAGATCCGCTAAACTTGGCATTACTGACGATACTATTTCGGCATGGAGGGGTTCACCAATTCTTCCCTAAGATCGGCGAAATCGGGAAGATGCCTCCGAAACAGCAACAACAAGTTATAAGGATTAGGACTGCCGATGGCGAATACCCTCACACGATACTTGAGCAAAACCAGTTTCGGCAGCACTTTCTTGATGCAGTAGGTCGGATTATCGGTATCATTGTCGATTGCAACAAGAAAGCCTTCAGAGACATTACCGGTGAGTCGCTGACGGATATGATACCTAGAATCAATGCACGCTTGGATGCACGGTTGTTTCTTGATCGCCAACAACTACTCGACATCTTGGCGAAGCACGCCCCGGGGCTTCGTCCTTTTGACGACGGGCCATTTGTGGCCAACGAGCACCAGCATAGCATTCATGCGACAGATCCGGCTGAGACAACCACGACGACTGGCGTCAGGCATCCGAATGATCGAGGTTAACAGGTTTTTTTTTCCGACGGTCGCTCTGCCTTGGTGGCCGATCAATCGGTACACAGGCATAGCTGGTGTCCCGTGCAATGAGTAAGTTAGGTGAATTGTGGGAGAGGCTATTGTTCATGCCAAACGTAGCACTGGAGAGACGGACAGTAATCGTCTTCCTAATTGTCATCAACTTGGGCTCTGTGTGCGCGCTGCAAAGCACGCCGATTTCGCGGAGGTGACTCATCGGGTCATGCTGTAGGCGGCGGTGTTAACCGAATGATGGCACCTTGACGAGTTCACGACCCCTGGTTCGACTTGATGCATATCTGATGGACGGTTTAGTGCCGAAAACGATAGAAAGCATTTGGCAGGAGCTATTCACTACGTATCCCTTGTTAGGGGCGGTTGCTCTTCTCGTTCTTTCGCAGCTGATTGTATCCTTATTCCAAGAATTCCGGAACCATAGCCAACGAAGATTTGAAGCGAACATGCAGCGGTTCAAGGATCTGCGTGACGCATACGAGAAGTGCCTTCTGGAGTTGAGCCTCGCACGTCGACATCCCATCGTCCGGAACGACCCTCCTGAGGAGCGTGGCGTCTGGCATACATCAAAGAGCTTTCTGGGCGCAATGGCCGGATTGACACCATTGCTCGCGCTTCTGACTATGCTGGAAAGCTATTCATGGCTTTGCAAGCAGGAAATTAGGGACGCGCGCCGTTATCTCCAAAGCGTGTTGAATGAGGCCCATAGACGTCCGGAGCGCACTATACGAAAGGGACCCGGCAATCGACCGAATACCACAATGAAAGTTAGAGAAGACTGTGGTCTGGCCGTAATGACCGATGAACTCATTGAGATTGTGTCGAAATGTGCACAGAAGGATTTAGGATTCGACCCCAATAGGGGTCGCCTGCGCAGAATAATCGGACTTTGAGGAGAAGTCTTTTCTGAGAGGTCTCCAAGGTTTCTTACTTATGGCCATGGAGTGAAGGGCTACCAGAAAACTGCGATGTCTTAGCAGCAAAACAGCCTCACCCAAACCGCGCCTGGAGGTATGCCTCGACCATGGGGCGGAAGTTTTCGCCGTGGGTGAACGCGACCTTCCAGGGGGCGCCGGGGGCCTCCCGTTGAGCGATGAAGCGGGACCGACGAATATCCGAGGAGTCGCCGTCGCCCACGGGTTCGAGCCACGCCCAACCGCTGAGCCGGCGCGCGTCGGGCGCGGGGCTGCCGTCCACCTCGATGCGGAGCGCGTTTACGGCCGCTATCGCGCCGTTCTTTTGCGGTCGGACTCGTCTTCGCTTAGGCATCTCGATCCTCGATTGTGGGGCAGGAAATTTGGCGGGGGGAACTTTTTGCAAAAAGCTCCCCCCGCGCCCCCCTCAAAAACTCTATAATAATAAATCCGTAACCGTTCACCGGGATAGCGACAAGCCATTGATATCTCGATGGGGGAGGCT
>CAYLRL010000125.1:0-11085 GCA_964385875.1 uncultured Syntrophales bacterium | reverse complement strand
GGCCATTTCTGCCCCGACGGAAGGAGAATTGCGCCCGCTTTCTGCTAATCCGGGGAATGAAGCGGCTCTATGGCACGTTTGGAGTTCCAAATAGACTGCTGAACAACCGCCGGTAGCAAGCGCCAATGCTTTGTGCTACACTACGCCGCATCGAGCGGCGGCGCGCCGCCGAGCCTGTGGCTCGCAGCCGGTTCCGCGACAGACTCCCATGAGTGTGGCACGCAACCATGTGCCTCCAGGGAATCGTGGTACTTTTCGTCAGGCTCCGTGCCACGGTCCGCGCCTAGGAGCCTGACAGACGGTTACGTCTGGTGGTTATGCTCATGAGCACGAGTCAATCCGACGGCGTCGTGCCACGTATTAGGGAAGGCGTCGCGTTTCGCAACAGCTTGTTCCAAAACCGGCGCCGAGTGCGTTTGCAAGGTCGGGAGAGATGATGGTTCCGGAACTGGGCCATACCAAAAGCGGTGATCGTCGAGGTCCCGCCTGTCCGCGTGTTCCGCCGTCAGCGCAAGCATATCAGCCGACAGTTGCGGTCCGGGGCTTCCTATGGCATGGGCCGTAAAAGGGATTTTCAGGCACGGCTGTATCTCGTAAGAATGGATTAACGCGTTTGGCCTCCACCACGAAGAAAGCCGTGTACGCACTGCGTCATCCGACGGTTGGGTTCTACCTTGCGTTGGCCGCCCTGCATTGGCCCCAACGGCGAAAGGTAATTGAAGAGGCTTTTAAGAGAGTTCTTAGGGCGACCGATCCGGCACGCCGCTTGCGAGTGGTTGATCTCGGATGCGGTCCGGGCAAGGTCGGCCTTGTGGCGAATCGCCTCGGACTGGAATACGTGGGTGTTGACAGTGACCCTAAATGGATAGATTATTGCAGGCTCTTTCGTCAACAGCCGGACGCCACTTTCATCTGTTCGGACGCGTCCGGCGGCTGCATAACTGTGGGCGCGGACGACATTGTGATCATGAACGGGCTCATTCACCATATCAGCGATGAAGAGGTACAGCGCGTGTTGGGCCGCCTCGTGAATGCCCATGCTCTGATAATTGAAGACCATCTCAGGGACTATGAATCGAGGACAAGAAGGCTGCCCAGGTTCATGCAATCCCTTGACCGAGGACGATACGTGCGGCCGGCAGGCTTCTTCCGATCTTTACCCGGCTTCGTCCTCGAGAGTGCGGCGCACTACCCAATTCGACTTGCCGGCATTACGGTTTGGGAGTTGTTCACAAACGTTTATCACAGTGATCGGAGATAGATAGTCGGAAAAGGAGCGGCCCCGGGAATGGACAAGTTGCTGATAGTCGCCCCGGTCTTCAACGAAGAGGAACTTATCGAAGAGTTCCTCGACCGGGTGGTGAATTTGATTGATGAGGCAGAACTCGTCGGTCTCATAATTGTCGACGACGGCTCGACGGACCGAACCGGTAGTTTGATTGAAGCCAAAGGAATAGGCTACCCTGTGAGGCTCAGGCTGATCACGCTATCCCGGAACTTCGGTCATCAGAACGCCGTACTTGCCGGTCTGTGTGTCGCGTGTTCCTGGGCTCCAGAGTTGGAGGCTGATTGGATCGGGATAATAGACGCGGATCTCCAGGACCAGCCTGAAGATTTTGTGTCTTTGATGACCGTAGCGCCCGACTGGGACGTGGTGTACGCAGTTCGAAGGAACCGAAATGATGGTCTACTGATGCGTCTGGCCGCGCCGCTGTTTTACCGGATTTTGGCGTGGTCGGCCGCTTATCGCGTACCCACTGACGCGGGAACGTTTTCGGTCATAAGACTCCCGGTGGCGCGAATAATCTGTGAATCGGCCCATTCAAATCCGTATTTCCCGGGCCTGCGGGCATGGGCAGGCTTCCGGCAAACCGGAGTTCCTTTGAACCGCGAAGCCAGGGCTCGAGGCAAATCCAAGGTTGGGATGATGGGCTTATGGGCGCTTTCGCTACGGGCTCTGCTTCTTTATTCTCGCCTGTTGCTGAACATCTGCCTTGTATCTGGGATGACCGTTTTTCTCCTTGCCTGCGTTATGTCGGCCGTGTTGATATTCATGCGCCTTTTCGGCCTCATATCCATTCCGGGGGCCACCACAATCGTCGTGCTTCAATTGTTTTCACTCGGCGTTCAGTTGTTGTTTATCGGCTTGATCGCGCACATGATCGACCGAGTGAACTCCAACACGAGTAACCAAAGCGCGTGGCTTATCATGGAGGATCGTCGCTTGTCATGAGGGGTGACAGCACCTACATATGTCCCCGAGATCATACCTATCTGGATAGGGTGATCAATGACAAGCATCACAACTGGATTATCGATCATCTTCTTGACCTGTTTTCAATTGAACCAGGCGACCGGGTGGTAGAGCTCGGCGCGGGGAGCGGGAGGTACACGGAACTTCTGCTGAGACGCGGCTTGATGGTCGACGCTGTGGAGCCTGATGAATTCCTGATACAGAAACTTACGGCGCGTTTGGGAGAAGTCCCTTCGCTAGAGGTTCATCTCTGCGGTGAAGAGAGTCTGCCGGCAATTGCAAGGGGGGCTAGGTTAATCTGCGGGTTTCATGTTCTGCATCACTTTCGTCGTGAAAACATTCTAACGCTGCGCCGAGCCATCACGCAGGTCGCACGATACAATGAGCGCTTGTCAGGATGGTTTTTTGTCGAACCCAATCCGCTGAACGCTCTATATGTACTCCAGATCGTGTTCACAAAAGGGATGTCTTTCGCTGAAGAAAAGGGGCTCTGGCATTTAGGCCGGAATCGCCTTCTGGCCTCGCGACGGGGACGGTCCGTGAACCTGGGAACAATTGGGCTATTTCCTCCTCGTCCGGGTCTGGAGCGTCTTCCTGAGCAGGTCCAGGCCATCGCCACGTCCTTGCGACCCTTTCCAAGCCTTATACGGCTATACAGCGTTTACGGAGAGAGACTTCACTGATTCGAGTCGGTCACCATGCAAATCGAGCATTATGAGGAATTGGCTGCACTGGAAAATTGGTACTGGTGGTTTCAGGTCCGTTTTCGGCTGGCTGCACAGTTGCTATTCAACGAGTCCCGTGTGCGCCACTCCGGGATCATAATGGACTGGGGCTGCGGAACAGGCGGTTTTCTGGAATATCTGAACCGTGCTCATGCAGTACCGCGCAGCAGAATGTTGGGCATGGAACCCTCGCCAAGCGCGTGCAAGATTCTTCAAACAAAGGGCATCCCCCATTGCCGCCCATCACCGACGGGCTCTCCGCCGCCGGGGCGCTTGACGGAACCGCCGGCCGCTGTTGTCATGCTCGATGTACTGGAACATGTCGAAGACCCTGTCAAGACGCTGACTCAGTTAAGGCAACTATCAGCAGATGATGCGAGGTTGGTTGTTCTGGTACCGGCATTTTCCCATCTCTGGAGCCAATGGGACGAGTGCCTCGGCCATCTGAGGCGGTATCGGAAGAAGGATATCCGCGATGAGCTTCACGCTGCAGGCTGGATCACAAGGGAAGCGCGGTATTTCTTTGCAAGCATGTATCCGGTGAGTCTGTTGAGAAAGAGACTGATCGCAGACGGGCGGCTCTCGGCATTTCAGTTCCCGCGAATTCCCCGGACCCTCAATCGGATCTTAACAACCAGCCTGAGCCTGGAATCCCGATTGGGCCGTCTTCCTGTCGGAACCTCTTTGGCCGTTGCCGCAAACGCTCGTTAGCTTGCCGGCCATTTCCAACCGAGTCGTATAGGCCGAAAGGCTATGAAGAGGCGAGATCAGGGGCGCCGCACCGTTGCCGGTTCGGCCGGGTTTGGTCACGGTACTCTTGACCCGGTGATTCGCTGCTTGAGCTGTTCCATTGTCTTGTATAGCAAGGGGGTGAACATGAGAGAGAAAACGCTTCCAGCGCAAATGCCGGAGGCAAGGGTGAGGGCGAATGGAGACCACATCGAGGAACCTTGGCCCCGATCCATGAGCATGGGCATCGTGGCAAAAACCGTCGTGAGTAGGGTCATGAGTATGGCCCGCAATCGGCGCCGTGCCCCTGCGAACACGGCCTCATTGAGCCCACGGCCTCTTTGACGAAGCGCGTTTATCGTGTATATCATCACCACATTGACATTGACAATGAGGCCGCAAAGTACCATGAGTCCCACGTAGACCGGGAGCGAAACCGGTACGTCGAACAGACTCAGGACTGAGACTGCTCCCGCTATGCTGAACGGGAGGGCGGTCATGATCAGAAATGGTCTGAGCAGCGATTCCGTGGCTGCAATCAAGATCAAGTAGATAAAGACAAGCGCCATGCCGACAGCCTCGAACATCTCTCTTCGTGTGCGGCGTATCTCATCGAGCTCGTCGCCAAAGGTGTACCCGTACTCCGGAGGCATCTCCATGCGGTTCAGGGCAGTACGAATATCATTTCCAACCTTCAAGGGATCGCTGTCTTGGTCAAGCAGGACCGCCATGGAAATCACCCGACGGCGATCCCGACGATGAAGCTCACCTTCGGCCAGCCTGACGGACGGTTCGGCAAGTTCCGCGAACGGCAGCATTGTATTGCGCGCTCCCGGCACCATGGTCCTTTGGAGAGGTCCCATGCCGCTCTCATCTTCCCGAAAAGCGCGAACCCGTACGTCCGTCAGCCCGCTGTCGGTCATGATCCGAGTAGATATTGGTCCGGTGAAGTGCCTCCTCACGTGATAAGCCGCGTCTCTGGCGCCCACCCCGCTTGCGCCCAGCAACGCACGGTTGAGCTTCAACTCCATGACGGGGATTTGATTCCGGTGCAGCACCATGATGTCCTGAACACCGGCCCGCATCCCCACGATCAGTCGGGCTTTTTCCTGGATCGACCTCAGGCGTTCCAGACTCGGCCCCTCCAGGTACACGGTAATTCGCGTTTCCTGTCCCTGGCTCCCCACCGGCATGATGTGAAACTGTGTGTCCTTTCGGTCTGCAAGTATTCTTCTTAGTCTGCTCGAGTTGGTGGGGTCTTTGATGCCCCCTTCGGCTGGAGTCTTAACTGACAATGTTAGATTAGCCTGGTTGTTTCTGACCTCGCTGTGCACTCCTGTGACGAAGGGTAACGCCATCAATTGCTTTTCAGTTTCCAGGACTTTCGCTGCCGTGGTCTTGGTCGCCGTCCCCGGAGCCATCACCATGACCACTTTGAGACGCCGGACCTCGACCGGCAGCGTCTGCCTAAACGACAACCGGGTTGACTGGAACGCCGCACACCCGAGCAAACTCACCACAATTACAAACGCGAGTAACCGGTGAGACTCAACGAACCCCAGAGCCCGGCTATAGGTTTCCGAGAGCCTTGACAGCGATGCCTCGGACGTACGAGTTCGAGCTGTCCAGCGCATACGATCGAATAGGACGGGGATAAACACCAGCGCGGCGATGAGCGATGCGAAGAGGCCGGATCCCACTGTCCAGGCAAAACCCGAGAACAACAGTCGTATTTCCCGGGAAGCAAAGAGAACGGGAACGAACACAACGACCGTGGTTGTCGTGGAGAGGATAAGCGGCGTTGACACATCACTGGTTCCACGCGCGGCCGCGTCCGCATGATTCACGCCTTCACTCTGACGCCGGGAAATGGACTCCAGCACGACGATGGCGTTGTCTACCAATATTCCGATTCCCAGCGTCAATCCGCCCAAGGACAACAAGTCGAGGCTTATGCCGAGAATCTGCATGGCCAGGATAGTGGTAAGCAAAGAAAACGGAATTGCCATCAACACGACAAAGGTGGTCCAAACCCGGCGCAAGAACGTAAACAGAACAAGCGCTGTGATGAGGGCCGTGGCGCCAAGGATTATCCACAGACGATCCAGCACGTCTTCAAGGTGGGTGGCCTGGTTGACCACGATGTCCACGTTCGGTCGCGGATGGGTCATGGGGCGTTGTCGAAGCTCTTCCAGCTTTCTGCTCATGTCTCGCCAGATGGCTCGCAGGTCAGAGCCGGTTGCGCGGTAGACGGTAACGGTTATCAGATCTCTGCCGTTATAACGGGTGCGCTCCGCGGGCTTATCCGCAGCAAAACTTACGCGAGCAATATCATCCACTTTCAATCGGGAACCGATCTTGTCTGCCCACATCGGCACTTGCGCCACATCCGCGGGCGAACTGAGAGCGCCCTGTGTGATCACTGTTAGACGTCTGCCGTCTCTCACCACGGCCCCTCCTGGAGCCGCGGCATGACTTCGTCCGATCGCGTCCACTACGTGCCGAATGGCGAGCGAGTGAGCTTGCAGTCTGCCGATATCGCATTCCACCAGAATTTGAGAGCGCGGAGCCCCGGACACCCGGACCGTGGCCACACCATCGATGCGGGCCAGCTCAGGCTTCAGTTCCCTATTGACCCAGCGGCCTGTTACCTCCGGGCTCTCGCCGCCGGTCACTGCCAGTACCGCCAGAGGTGCGTCCGAGGGATCATAGCGAGTAATGATCGGAAAGCGGGCATCGCTCGGCAGAGAGGGGTATAGCCGACGAATGCGGGTGCGAACCCCCATGGCCTTTTCCGCTATTTCTTGATCAAAATTGAACTGGAGGGTTATCTCGGATTCTCCTTCTCGCGACACGGCTTGGATGGTTCGCAGGCCGGGAATATCAGCGACAGCTTCCTCGATGGGAATCGTAATGAGGGTTTCAATCTCCTGCGGGCTACTTTCCGACAAGTACGTCGTGATCGTGAGCGTGGGGAATTCGATCTTCGGATACAAATTAATGGGTAGGCGCGTGAGAGACAACCCCCCAAGGACCATAAGGCATGCGCATATCGCCAGGCATCCGCGCGGTCGTTGAAGAAGGGAGCGCACCAACCTCATATGCGTGCCTCACCGGGGGGGGTCATGTCCGGTCCGCTCGATTCGCCCGAGCGGCCAACGCGTACACAGCGGGTACACCAAGAAGCTGGAAAACCGTTGCGGCCAGCAAACCCGAAACCACCGTCACTGCAACTGTAGAGTTCAGTTCCGCCGCCCCGCTCGAGGTCAGACAGAGCGGCAGCGCGCCCAATACCGTCGTCAAGGTAGTCATGAGAATAGGTCTGAATCGCAAGACCGCGCCCTCTTCCACGGCCCTGTCCAGGGTCATGCCTCGACTTCTGTTTGCGTTGATGCTAGTGACCAGAAGGATCGCCATGTTGACGATCAATCCCACAAGCACGACTGTTCCGATCAAGACAAGGATGGTCACCGGTCGTTTGCCCGCCTCTAGAGCAAGGGCCACGCCCACCGCTGCGAACGGCGGCGCACAGATTACGACGAGAGGCCAAACTAGGGATTCGAACTGGACGACCAAAATCACATAAACCAGCATAGCAGCCAAAATGATCGCTGTGTACATGCTTTGCAGAGATTCCTTGAGCTCAAAACGCCCCGAGCCCGGGTCTAGAAAATAGCCGGCAGGTAGCTCAACATCACCGGCAGCCGCCATCGCCTTGTCCTGAACCCGGCTGGAAGGGAGGTCCGGTATGCTGCCGCGAAAAACAATATTCCGCCTTCCATTGAACCGGAGGATCTCACGGGGACCCTGCCCCTCCTGTATGCTCGCCACGCGACCGAGCAGCGTCTTCTCCCCTCGGTGGTTGACCAATGGCAGGAGCTGGAGGTCCTCGACGGACGTGCGCTCTCGTGTAGCCAATCTGATCCGAAGATCCCGAGGCCTGTTCTCCACGAAGTAGTTTCCGGTTACGGTTCCCTCCAGAGCGCAGTGGACAGCCTCTGCGACGTCTTGAACCGTAATCCCGGCAGCAGCAGCTTTGGCTCGGTCAACAATCACTTGAAGATGTCGCGTTCGGACCTTCCCCTGAGTGACCATGTCAACTATTTCTGCCGCTTTGAGGGCTGTCTCAATCTCTTGTCCGACGCGGTCGAGGACCTTAAGATCCTCTCCCGTGAGCCTAAGAAGCTCCGGGTTTTCCCGATTACCCAACACCCGTGCAAGCGGCCCCTGATCCAAGACAAAATCCGCCGTTACACCTGACCAGGAGGCTGTCTGCATCCGCAACGCGCTCATAATGTGGGCCGTAGAGCCAGCTCCTGCAGCCGCGGGAAGCACTGTTGCGGCGATTCTTGCGGTGTTGCGCCGACTTCCCTTTGCGTTCGGGTTCAGTTCGTTCGTGATGTCTTCTGCTCCCGCTTCCGTCACGAAGCTTGCCACTTCAACCTTCTCGGTCAGCATTTGCTCCGCGCGGATGACCGCGTTCTCCAAAGTTTTTAGACCGCTGTCAGGAGGCAAGATGAGGTTCAACGTGAAACTGCCTACATCAATTGGCGGCAAGATTTCAAATCCGCGCTGGTAAATGCGTGTGCCTGCAAAGGCAATTAGGATAGCACTGATCACAAGCACAATCGCAGGTCGCTTGAGGGAGAGGGAAAGCGTGGTCCGGTAAACCGCGTCGAAAAGCCGTCTGCGTTCAGGCTCCGATCCTCTCGTTTCCAGTGTTCGGGCTGGAGACGTCCAGACAACAATCGCAGGTACGAGCAACACAGCCACGAGAAGGGACATCAGCACCGAGAGGCCCATGGCAAAAGCAAAATCTTGGAAGAGCCTCTGCGCGAATCCGGTCATGAAGAAGACCGGGAGAAGTACCGCCAGCGTGGTAAGCGTGCCCGAAGTAACACTGGACCCAACCTCGCGCACCGCCGCTGCGACGGCGTCGGGCATATCTGTATATTCTCGGCGCTGTCGGTGTATGGATTCCAGGACCACTATGGAAGAATCTAGGAGCATGCCGACACCGAGAGCCAATCCTCCGATGGACATAATGTTCAGGCTCACACCATGGAACGACATGAACGCGAGTGTAGCAAGTATCGAGATCGGAATTGAGATGAGGACAAGACTTGCGCCGGCAAAGCTCCTCAGGAATAAGAGCAGTACCGCAAATGCCAGCACGCCCCCCCAAAGAATGTCGGATCTCAGGTCCGCCAGAGCATTTTGGACAAAAGACGCCTCATTCTCGATAATTGTCAGGCGGGTTCCTCGAGGTAGACGTTTCTCAAGATCGGGCAATCTTGCCAAGACGGCTTGTGCTACAGCCACTGCGTTGGCAGAAGATTCCTTGACAACGCCCAGAAGGATCGCAGGTTCTCCGTTCACGCGACTAATATTAGTTTTGTCGGAATGGCCGTGTACGACCGTAGCAATGTCACCGATACGGATACTGCCGGGCTCTTGAACGGGGCCGATTGAGAGATCATTTATTTGCCGAAGGTTTTCGAATCTGCCTATCGTCCGTACCGGGAGCTCATGAGGCCCGGACGTGAAACTCCCGCCGGGGAAGTTGATATTTGCCTGATTCAATCGGCGGGCGACCGTCCGTAAGTCGAGGCTGTGGGCATTGAGCCGACTTAGGTCCGCAAGAACCAGGACTTCCGGGATTAGGCCGCCAAAGAGCCGCACGGTTGCCACACCGTCAATGGTTTCCAGCGCTGGCTTAAGCGTGTGTTTTGCAAGCAGCCGTAGAGATGCCGGACCCCGACTCCCTTTGAGGGCGAGTCGTACAACCGGATAGTCCGTGGGATCATATTGCAGGACTATCGGGAGCTTGGCCTCCCTCGGGAATTCGTTGGCAATGAGGTCCAACTTCTCCCGAACCTCCGCTGCCACAAGGCTCATGTCCGTACCCCAGTTGAATGTCAGAGATACGGAAGACACTTCTCCCGAAGACACGGAAGCCATTGACCGCAGGCCACTGACCGTGCCCACCGCTTCCTCCACCGGGCGGGTCAAAAGCGTTTCGACCTCTTCCGGCGACGCGTTCTCGAATGAGGTGACCACGGTCAGGCTCGGATGCTCCAGATGGGGCAGCAGTTCCACGGGCAACGTGGGCCACGCCATAAGGCCTGCGGCCACGGCAAGAGCAAATGTCGCAATGATGGCTAGTGGATGTCTGAGGAATTGCTGCATCAATGCACCGGCAGAGTCTCGACCATTTCGACCGTCACCTGTTGCAGGTCCGAGATAGAATCTTGCCCCTCAACTATTATAATATCATCCGCTGCCAGCCCGCCTTCCACCATGACCCGGCGCTCATCGGGCGCAATCTTGCCGAGGCGAACGCTGCGCTTGAGAGCGAATCCGTCCTTTACCACGAACAGTGATCCGGATTCTCCTTCGGAATAAATAAGAGCGGAGGTCGGTATCCAGATCGGCTTGTTAGGTTCAGGGATCGCGATTTCGGCGCGAACAAACATCCCCGATCGAAGAACCCACCGCGGATTATTGACTGCTATCCTGGCTATAAACGTTCGATTCGTCTCGTCGATCGCCGGAGACACACTGGCAAGGCTTCCCCGGAAAACCTCTCCACCCAGAGCGTCAACCACGATTTTGGCAACCAGGTTTGGTCTGAGCTGGGCAAAAAGCTTCTCACCCAATTCTATCTCGGCATAAACGGTGTCGCACTCTATGAGTGTGATTCCTTCTTTGGTGCTATACGCTACGACTGAACCCACGTCTAAGTTGCATTCCGAGACGAGACCGGGCGTCGGCGCTCGGAGAATTCGGCGCTGCAAGCGCTTCCGCATGGTCTCAATTTCGGCTTCCGTCAGCTTCACGTTCGCCTTGGCCTTTTCCATTTCAACGACGGCTCTTTGCAACTCAGTGTCAGAGATGGCTTCCTTATTGATCAATGCTTCTCGCTTTTCCAGTTCCTTCTCGTAGTAACGTGCCTCGGCCTCCGCTACCGCGAGCTTAGCCTCTTCAACTGCCAGCTGGCTTGCAAGGACCGATGATTCCAATCTGGCTAATATCTGACCCTGCTGAACCATGTCCCCGGGGTTGACCAGGACCTCAGAAACCACCCCCTTTTCATCGAATCCCAGCTTCAACTCTCTGCGGCATTTTAACGTTCCCATCCCGTGCAGTGCTCGCACTGCGGGCTCGGGGGCGGCCCGCATGGCTTTCACCGTTTTCTTGAAGCCCATTGCTTGCTTTGGTTCATCACTGTGACAGCATGGTGGGGACGTGGTCTGGCCTATGAACAAGACCACGATTGTGATGAGCGTTAAACATTCTCGCCTGAGTATGCACATCCCTGCAGTGCGCAGCGCGAATTGGTCGGTTTTGGTCGTCATGCTGCCGCAGCCTGATATT
>CAYLRL010000124.1:0-11294 GCA_964385875.1 uncultured Syntrophales bacterium | reverse complement strand
ATCTGTACAGAGTGGGTGTCTCTCTTTCGATACCCCAATGTGTACCATGTGGACGTGACAACTGCAACCATTCGATGGAAAATCGTGCCCTCCGTGTCCGGGGAGTCATGCGGCCGAAGGCTACCCGTCGGCCGGCGTGCTTAGCGGCTGCCTTCCCCTGGACCGGCATTTCGGCTATGCTCGTTTGATGATCGGCTTGTGACCGGTCCGCGTCGTGCGCAGCTTCTTAGGTTAGGGCGACGATCCCGGCGGAATCCGTCGCGTCGCGAGGAGATCGATGGTACGTGCGAAGGGGCGCTCGAGCGCCCGAGTGGTAGTTTTCGGATGGATTGTCGCAGCGGCGGTGATCGCTCTGCCCATTCTCAATTCATGCGGAATGCGCGATGAGGCGCCGAAACGCAAGCAAGGACCTCCCCCTTCCGTCACCGTGATCCGCCCCCTGCCCAAAACGATTATCGAATGGGACCAATACACGGGCAGGTTCCGAGCGATCGAATCGGTCAAGGTACGAGCCCGGGTCAGCGGTTATCTCAAATCGATCCACTTCGAGGACGGAGACATCGTGGACGAGGGCGATTTGCTCTTCGTCATCGACCCCCGCCCCTTCGAGGCTGCGTTGGAAAAGGCCAAAGGAGATCGGGAGGACGCGGAAGCCCTGTACGAACTGGCGAAAATTCAGTTGGCGCGCAACAAGGCCCTGCTCAAAGAGAACGCCATCTCGCAGGATCAGTTCGACGAACGCTTAACGAGGGTGAAACGGGCCAAGGCGCGGCTGGACGCGGCCCGGGGCGCGGAGCGGGCGGCCGAGCTCGATCTGGAATTCACGCAGGTCCGAGCGCCGGTCAAGGGGGGAATCAGCTACAATTTCGTGAGCGTCGGCAACCTCATCAGCGGCGGCAATCCCAATTCAACGGTGCTCACCGAGATCGTCTCTCTCGACCCGATCTACTTCTACTTCGATGTGAACGAGCGCACCTATCAGAAATACATCCGCTTGGGCTCGGAGGGAAAACGTCCCAGCTCGCGGGAACACCGCAATCCCGTGTTTGCAAAGGTCGCCGCCGAAGATGACTTCAGCCGACGGGGGGAGATGAATTTCATCGACTATCAAGTCAGCCCCCGAACCGCCACCGTGCAGGGCCGCGCACTATTCCTCAATTCCGACAACACGCTCTTGCCCGGCATGTTCGCCCGGGTGCGGGTACCGGGAACCGGACCGTACGAAGCTCTTCTCATCCCCGGCGAAGCGTTGATGCGGGATCAGGCCCGGGAATTCGTCTATGTGGTCGGCGAAAACAACACGGCGGAACGGAGAACCGTTCGGACCGGCCCTCGCGCGTGCGGCCTGCGGATTATCCGCTCGGGGCTGACCCGAGAAGACCGCGTGGTCCTCAAGGGGCTTCAGAGGGTGAGGCCGGGGAGTCCGGTGAAGCCGGACGAGGGCGAATTCTCGTTGCGGTCACGAGAATGCCTTGCGGAGGAATATCCCGAATTCACCGGCTCCAAACCGAAAAAGAGCCGAACGCAGTCATCCGAAAAGGACCAATGATCGCTCGAAGCTTCCGTTCGCCGGCGAGCAGCATATGAAGTTTCCCCATTTCTTCATCGAGAGACCGATCTTCGCCACGGTCGTCGCCGTGTTTATCACGCTGTTCGGCGTGCTCTCGTACCTGGCTTTGCCGGTCGCGCAGTATCCGGACGTTGTTCCCCCCACAATAGTCGTAACCGCGAGTTATCCGGGCGCATCGCCGGAAGTGGTTGCCGCGACGGTCTCGACGCCGCTCGAACAGGAAATCAACGGCGTGGAGAACATGCTCTACATGCAGTCGCAGTCCACGTCCAACGGACGCATGACCCTGACGGTGACGTTCCAGCTGGGGACCGATCTGGACCGCGTGCAGGTCCTTGTGGAAAACCGGGTCGCCGTAGCGGAGCCCCGATTGCCGGAAGAGGTGAGGCGTATCGGGGTGACCACAAATAAGCGCTCGCCGGATCTCCTTCTGGTGGCTCATCTCTATTCTCCGGACGATCGATTCGATCAGCTGTATATCAGCAACTACGCGTTCCTGCAGGTGCGGGACGTTCTCGCGCGCGTCGAAGGCGTCGGGGAAGTGGTGCTCTTCGGCAGCCGTGAATACAGCATGCGTATATGGCTCGATCCGGGGCGTTTGAGCGAGGTCGATCTCACCGCCGGCGACGTGGTCCGCGCCCTGCGGGCCGAGAACGTCCAAGTGGCCGCGGGAACCATTGGCGAGCCGCCTCTCGACGAGTCCGTTCCCTTTCAGGAGTCGATACTTACCAAAGGCCGGCTCGAAACCCCCGAGGAGTTCGGAGACATCGTGGTGAAGTCCGAACCCGGAGGCCGCCTCGTGCGCGTGCGGGACGTGGCTCGAGTCGAATTGGGCGCGCTCGATTACTCGAGGGTGAGCTACCTTGACCAACAGAACGCCACGGCCATCGGTGTCTTCCAGCGCCCCGGATCGAACGCGCCGGCCACTGCTGACCGCGTCCTGAATACTCTCGATGAGTTGAGCGAACGGTTTCCGCAGGGTCTCAAACACACCGTCATCTACAATCCGACCACCTTTGTTCGAGAGTCGATGAGCGCGGTTCGAACCACACTCCTCGAAGCCGGCGCCCTCGTGATCCTCGTGATCTTCATATTCCTCCAGTCGTGGCGCGCGACACTCATACCGATGGTGACCATTCCGGTGTCGCTCATCGGGACACTGGCGTTGCTCAATGTGATGGGCTTCTCGTTGAATATGTTGTCCCTCTTCGGATTCGCCTTGGCCATTGGGATTGTTGTGGACGACACGATCGTGGTTGTCGAGAACGTGGAGCGAAACATCGAGGAGGGCCTTCCTCCGAAGCAGGCCGTTCACGAGGCCATGGACGAGGTCGGTCGAGCGCTGACTGCGACCACGGTCGCTTTGATAGCGGTCTTCGTGCCGACCGCCTTTTTTGGGGGGATCACCGGCGAGTTCTATCGCCAATTCGCGGTCACCGTCGCGGGGTCGACCTCGATTTCGCTGTTCATTTCTCTGACGCTCAGTCCCGCGCTCTGCGGAGTGCTACTGCGGCCCAACGACAAACCTCGCGGATGGGCCGCTCGAGTGTACGGCGTGACGCTCGGGAAATTTTTCGACGGCTTCAACTTCCTCTTCGCGAAAGCCCGAAACGGATACGTGGGCGCAATCGCTCGGATCATCCGTGTAAGCGCCGTGGTCCTGATTATCTACGCCGGTCTTCTGGGGCTCACGTATTGGTCGTTCGACAAGGTCCCCGTCGGATTCATCCCCACACAGGATCAAGGCTACATCATCACGAGCATCCAGCTTCCCGAGGGCGCTTCTCTCATGCGAACCGAGGATGTGACGTTGCGCGCGGCGGGAATGGCGCTCGAAACTCCGGGCATTGTTCATGTAGTCCCGATCGTGGGCTTCTCGGGGGCTACGCGGGCGTCAAGCCCGAACGCGGCCGCGATTTTCGTCATTTTGGGGGACCCTTTTGACCGCGCCCGGAAAGGGCTGCTCATGCCGAAGATAGTTGGTGATCTACGGCGAAAATTCAATCGGATTCAGGAAGCTCGCGTCGTGGTCATTCCGCCTCCCCCGGTTCGTGGCATCGGGACCGCCGGAGGATTTCAGATGCAGGTTCAGGATAAGGCCAATCTGGGCTTCGACGCGCTTTACGAAGCGACCACGCGACTGGTGGCCGCGGCCAACCAGGAACCGGGCCTTACGCAGGTCTTCTCGACGTTTCGGGTGGACAGTCCGCAGATTTACGTGGATCTGGACCGCACCAAGGCGCGGATGCTCCAGGTACCGCTTCCGCGGGTCTTCGACGCCCTTCAGATCTTCCTCGGCTCGATCTTCGTGAACGATTTCAACTTCCTGGGACGAGTCTTTCGCGTCACTGCGCAGGCCGAGGCCGAATACCGTGACGATCCGAGCGACATCAGTCGGTTGGAGACCCGAAGCGAGTCCGGCGCCGTCGTTCCCCTCGGCGCAATCGCCGAGATACGTGAACGATCGGGACCGTCCCGGGTTGTCCGCCACAACCTTTACCCTTCGGCGGATGTGCGGGGAGACACAACGGATCGGTTCAGTTCCGGGCAGGCCATTGCCGCTATGGAACGTCTGGCGGACCAAATCCTTCCCCCCGGCATGGGATACGCGTGGACCGACCTGGCCTTCCAGCAGAAGCAGGCGGGGGAGCTCGGCGTCTACATCTTCCTCCTGTCGGTGCTTTTCGTTTTTCTGGCGCTGTCGGCTCAGTATGAAAGCTGGCTGCTGCCGTTGGCCATCATCCTCATTGTTCCCATGTGTCTGCTCTTCTCGATCGCCGGTGTGGCCTTCCGCGGGATGGAAAACAATATTCTCACACAAATCGGTTTCGTGGTCCTCGTGGGTCTGGCAACGAAAAACGCCATCCTTGTCGTGGAATTCGCCAAGCAACAGGAGGACCGAGGTCTTGACCGTTTCGATGCTGTTGTGGAAGCATGTCGCTTACGGTTACGGCCGATCCTGATGACCGCGTTCGCTTTCATCCTGGGAGTTGTTCCACTGCTGGTCTCCACGGGCCCCGGGTATGAAATGCGCCGAGCAGTCGGAACCGCCGTCTTCAGCGGTATGCTCGGGGTTACCCTGTTCGGTCTCTTTCTCACTCCCGTCTTCTATGTGGTCTTCAGAAAAATCGGCCGATTGCGCGAGAAAAGAAGGGAAGACGTGAGCGAACCGTCCGAACGAGCGTAAGATCGATCGGCCGGGACTTTCCGGGATCCGACATTCCCGCCGGCCGATTCGTGCTTATTGTATCGGGAGGAACGGAACAGGCGGCTGAGCGTACATCATGGACAGAGTTCTCATCTTCTTATCGGTAGTTGGAGCGATCATCATCCTCACCCAGTGGTATGTCCTAATTTCCGTGCGAAAATGGATTCTTCGCATCGAGCGTCCCATTTCTCGAGCCCGAGCCTACCTCATCTTGGCGCTTCTGGGCTGTCTCAACTTCGTTTTTATCAGAGGCGCGCTGCATTCGGGGTGGTTTCAGCCGGACTCGTTCGGCCAATGGCTCGTTGCGGTGGTCTTCTTCTCTGTCCTCGGGTGCGTGCTTGCGCTGACCGTACTGTTCCTCTTCCTGGACGGCTTCAATTGTATCCTCCATGTCGTCGATCGAGCGCGGTCCGCGCTGGGACGCTTCTTCAATCCGGCTGCTCGCGGCCCACGGAATCGGAACGAGCGTGAGACGTCCGGGGGGAGCGGGCCGCCGCACACGTGGCGCACCGTTGAAGCGGTCGCGGGTTCCGCCGGGTCCCCTTCGCCGGGCGAGGATCAACAGCTTTCCCTCCTGAAAGCCGAAGACGTGACCAATCCCTCCCCCCGGCCGGGCGCGTCGAGGCGTTCGTTCCTGCGGCTGACCGCCGCGCTCGGCCTGGGAACCGTGGTCGGCGGCGCGGCGTACGGCGTGGCCCGAGCGTACGCGAATCCGCTCATCGAGGAGTTCGATATTCGTCATCCAAAGCTTTCGGGCCTGGACAAACCGATCACGCTGATTCAGGTCACGGACTTCCACTTCGGCATGCTGTACGGGACCAGAGAGTTGGCCGCTTTGGTCGAGCGGCTCAATGCGCTGGAGGGCGAAGCGGTCCTGATCACCGGCGACGTGTTCCACAACAGGCTCGCTCCGTTGAGTCTGGCCGTGCCGATCCTCCGGCGATTGAGGCCTCGACCGTGGGGCAACATCGTAGTTCTCGGCAATCACGATTTCTACACGGGCGCGTCCCGGGCCGTGGAAGCGCTGCAGACAAGCGGGCTCCGCGTGCTTCGAGATGAATGGACGGCCGTGAACGATGGGCCGACGCCCATTATTCTCGGCGGTATTGACGATCCGGTGACCAACTGGATGCTCGGCAAGGGTTTTCCCAAGTTCAAAAAGTTCGCGGAGAAAACACCACAGGACGACTCTTTCAAGATTCTTCTCTCTCACCGTCCTAATGTGCTCCCCCTCGCCGCTGAACGAAACGTCGATTTCATCGTCTCAGGCCATATTCACGGCGGTCAGGTGATCGTGCCCTTTCCCGGCAGGCCCGGCCTCAGTATCGCGCGGCTCGTTTCGCCCTACGTGCAGGGATGGTACTCCATGGCCGGCACGAGGCTCTATCTGAACCGCGGTGTCGGACTGACCTTCGTACCCTGGCGCATCAACTGCCCCGCCGAGATAGCCGTCTTCCACCTTCACGGTGAGAACAGCCCCGATCGAAAAGACGGCGACTGGCGAATCGAGCGATCGGGCCCGTTTCTTGCTGAAGAACTCCGTATGGTTGATGTGGAGCCGATCGCAGCGTTTCCCGACCGGAAGGTTCGCCCAAAAATGGATGGAAATGGCCGACGAAGAAGCGGTTAGGCGACATCGGGAGCTCGCTGAGGAAGGCTGGGTCCGCCGATTCAGCGCGGACGAGCCGAGACTCTCCGAGATGAAAGCCTCCTATGAAGCCCTGGGCTATGAGGTCCACCTGGAGCCGGGCATGATCGGCGACCGGACTCAGTGCGCGGTCTGCTTCGACACCGAAGGCTTCAGCGAGCGCTATAAGACGATTTATACGAAAAAGCGCCCTTCAAGCGACATATCCGACGACGACCTTTTCGATTGAGTCGCCCAATCGGAGGGCTTCCAGTGCCGTCGACGTATCGGCGCCAATTCCAACTTCTTGACAATTCAACCATTATTATGTATTTTTGATAGACTCGTTTAAGTGTCTATGTGATGTGGCGGTTTGAAAAAGGATTTCTCTGGATTATTAATCCTTTTTGAAGTATTACTTCGTGGCCGAAATCGAGGCCTCACTGCCGTACCGTCGGAGGTTGCTCGGTGCGCTGGGCGTATTTTCTCTTCAGTCTCGCGTCTCTTCTGCTGATTCCGGGCGTAGGATTCACGCTCGAACCGATGCACAGCGGAGCTTTCCGTACTCACGTCATCGGCAAGGTCGGCAAGGGCGAGCCGGTATTTCCGCTCCCCTGGGCCGATATCCAATCTCGGCCCGCCGGACGTCTCCCCCGGGCGATTCCCAGCGCGGGTTCCGAGCGGCCGCGAGCCGTGCCGGCCGTGCGCCGAAGCTCCCCCCGACCGTCGCCGAAGACGCAGTCCGCACGCCCCGCTTCGGTCAAGCGTACTGCCGAAATTCCGCGAGCGGCCTCGAGAGACGGTTTGCGGCAGGGCCGGCTCGGGAAAACCCAAACACCGCTTCCTTCGGCGGTCGAACGCATCGTCGGCGGACCGCTGGGACCCACCGCCAAGCCGAAGCCCACTGTGAAGCCGCCCCGCGTGCGGGCCAAAGCGCTCTACTGCCTGGACTGCACGAACAACAAGGTCGTCCTCGCGCAAAACACCACCACGCCCTTGCCCATCGCGAGCATCACCAAACTGCTGACGGCAATGACCGTCATAGACCTGATGGACCTCGATCGGATTGTCGAAATACCCGAGGAAATCCGTCGAGTTCCAAAGCATCGGGTTGGGATTCGCGCCAAGGACCGGATCCGTGTCAGGGATCTCCTCCACGGCATGCTCATCGAGTCGGGCAACGACTGCGCCGAGGCCCTGGCAATGACCTACCCGAAAGGCGGCCGGGAGGCCTTCATCAAAGAGATGAATCGCAAGGCGGCCTTGATCGGCGCAAAGAGCGCCCGAATCTACACCCCGAGCGGCCTCGACCTGATTCTCTCCCTCGGCGTCAAGGACGGCCGCGTCCTCGTTTCCAAGCGTCCCAATGTGGCTACCGCCCGAGACGTGGCGATCATCGCAAAGAAAGCCTTCCAGTATCCGCTCATCCGCCAAATCTCTTCCATGAAAACTCACGTCATACGGGGACACACAAAACGGAAGCGCAAGTATGTCCTCCGCTCAAACGACAGATTGCTCTTCCGACCGCTGCCCGTGGCCGGGGCCAAGACCGGCTACACCAACCTCGCGGGACGATGCATCGTCGCCCACTTTAAGGACGAGAAAGAAAAAAGAGATTACATGGTTGTGGTGCTCAACACACGCCGTCATTTCCAGGCCGCGGAGCGGATCTACAAGTGGGCGTGCAAAACCTTCTAGCCATCCTCACGGCCGATAGCGATAGAGCGCGACGTCACGGGTCCCACCGAGGGCGACGGGGAAATCCGCGGAAGGCCGCATAGGTATTGACCCTACTTCTTGCAGATCATACCGACCTCGACAAGTCGGTCATTCCGTCCGGTCCCGGTTAAGCTAATGGTTCACCGAGCTTGAGGCGGCTCTGCGCCCGGTGAGGATGGAGGGGGAGACTCATCTCCCCCTCCAATCCTCCCCCATCGAGATATCAACGGCTTATCGCCGGCCCGCTGAACGGTTACGGGTTAAGGCAGTTGGGAGGCTTTCGGCCGCTTAAGCCGGCAAGGAGATTGTCGACCGCCAGCGAGGCCATGCGCCTGCGCGTTTCGATGGTCGCGCTTCCCACGTGAGGGAGCAGGACGGTGTTCTTCAGGTCGGTGAGGCCCTCGTCGAGCGCGGGTTCATGCTCGTACACGTCCAACCCCGCGCCGGCGATTCCGCCGTCCCGCAGCGCGTCGACCAAAGCCCCCTCGTCGACCACCGGGCCTCGAGCCGCGTTGATGAGAAACGCGTCGGGCTTCATGGCGGCGAGTTCATCCCGGCCGATGAGCCCACGGGTTTCATCGGTCAAGGGCACGTGGAGCGAGACGAAGTCGGATTCTCGCAGGAGCCGTCCGAATTCGACCCACTCGACGCCCAAGTCCTTCTCTTCCGCGCTCTCGAGGCGGCGGCGATTATGGTAGATCACCCGCATGTCAAAGCCTCGCGCCCGCCGGGCCACGGCGTGGCCGATCCGACCCAGTCCGATGATTCCCAGGGTCTTGCCGCTCACCTCGCGCCCGAGGAAAAGAAAGGGCGCCCAGAATTTGAATTCGCCGGCGCGAGTCCGTGCGTCGCCTTCAACCACGCGGCGGGCCGCTGCGAGGATAAGCGCGAAGGTGAGATCCGCGGTCGCGTCGGTGAGGACGCCCGGCGTGTTGGACACAAGAACGCCCCGCTGCGAGCATGCGCTCACGTCGATATTGTCGAAGCCGACCGCACAGTTTGCTATCATCCTGAGCTTCGGCGCGGCGTCGAGCGCTTCCCCGTCGATCCGATCGGTGATCATGCAGAGGAGGCCCTCCGCATCGGGCAGCGCGGCCAGGAGGTCCTCTCTGCGCATGGGTTTGTCGTGAGGATTCGCATCGACCGAGTGCTCCGCCTCTATGCTTCCAAGAATGTCCTCGGGCAGTTTTCCCGTTACAACCACCTTCATGGTCGACCTCCCTGCCGGACTCGGCCGTTTCGCCGGCCGGCCCGCGCTCATCCCGCGCGTCGGCGCAATTCGTCAATCAGCGCGGGGAGGAACACCGCGGCGTCCTCCACCACGCAGACATCCGCAACCGAAGCTATGGCCGCGTCCGGATCGGTGTTGATCGAAACGATGAACCGGGACGCCAGCATCCCCGCGATATGTTGCATCGCGCCCGAGACGCCGCACGCTATATACAGATCGGGCGCGACCGTCGCCCCCGTAAGTCCCACCTGCTTCGAGTAGTCCATGACGCCCTGATCGCAGAGCGGTCGAGAGCACCCGACGGCGCCGTGGGGCAAGAAGCGGGCAAGCTCCTCGACGAGCGCCGGGGTATCCCCCTTTTCGACGGCGCCCCTGCCTGCGCAAACAATCGCCTTGGCCGACACCAGCCTGCTGTCTGCGACTGCTCCGGCCTTCAAACCCAACAATTCGATCCGTGTCGCTCCGACTTCCACACGCCTGACGCTTACCGCTCCGGCGGACTCCGCGTCTGATAGAGACCCGAACGCGCCGGGACGGACGGTGATAACCGCGCAGCGCGCATTCGAGGCTACCGAGGCCACCATCTTGCCCCCCAGGACGCTTCGAATAAATTCAACGCCCTCCGCCCGGTCTTCGATCGCTTCCACCGCGGTTACGCACGCGGCGTTGAGCCGAAACGCGAGGCGCGGCGCGTACTCCGAGCCGCGAGAGGAGTGCGGAACACAGACATACAGTGGGTCGATTTCCTGGAGAATCGCCGTGAGCGCGATGGTGTGGGCCTCCGGATTGTACGCGGCGAGTTCGGGCTTGTCGATTGAGAGAACGTGGACGCCGGCGCGTGTGGCGACATCTCTTGCAACGTTGGAAATATCGTGCCCCACCACTACGCCCATAACGCGACAACCCGACCTCTCACTCAAACGAGCGCCGGCCGCCGCGGCTTCCCACGTTCCCCGCGTGGGGCGATCGCAATCATGTTCCGCAATGAAGACGACCGGACGTCCCATGAGTCTATGCAAGCCCTTTCTCGATGATCATGTCGGCCAGTTTGGCCGCCTTCTCTTCGGTCGTGCCCTCCAGAATCAATCCGGTTCGGGTCTTCGAGGGCGCTCGCAGCGCGGTGATTCGATCGCGCGGCGGGGGCGTCTCGAGGGTCGCCGCATCGATCCTTTCCGGCGGCGTTCTCTTGGCTCTCAATGTGTTCGACAACGACGGATAGCGCGGTCGATTGATACCGCTCTGGATTGTAAGGACACACGGCAAGGTCACAAGGAACGTCTCACGCATGCCCTGCTCGATTTCCCGTTCCACGTACACATGTCCCGTGTCGGTGCGGATCTCCGTGAGGACGGTCGATGTCACGCACGGCACGGCGAGCATCTCCGCGATGAGGGGGCCGACTTGGCCCTGCATGTCGTCTTCCGCAATCACACCGGTCATGATGAGATCGTATCGTCGGCCTCGGGCAAACTGAGCGATGAACGACGCGATCGTGAACGGGCTCTCGAATCGGTCGACCTCCCGCACGATATGCGCCCCGCGGTCAGCGCCCATGCCCACGGCTCGCCGCACCACACGTTCGGCTTCCGGCGGACCGACGGTCAGCGCGTCGACCGAGACGTCCGGCAAAGATTCCTTTATCAGAAGCGCCTCCTCGACCGCGCACTCGTCGTATCGGTTCATTCGGTAATAATTGGCGTCCCGTGACGCGGGGCGGAGCGAGGTAACGTCGATCTCCAGCGGCGCGTCGGTCTCGGGAACTTCTTTCACGCAGACGAGGAAGTTCATGGCGATTGTGAGTTCTTGGGCTGCGTCGGCCTCAGCGTCTGAGGCGAACGTGTCTTCGTAATGGTTCACCGGGCTTGAGGCGGCTCTGCGACCGGTAAGGATGGAGGGGGAGACTCATCTCCCCCTCCAAGCCTCCCCCATCGAGATATCA
>CAYLRL010000123.1:0-11376 GCA_964385875.1 uncultured Syntrophales bacterium | reverse complement strand
AGCCTCCCCCATCGAGATATCAATGGCTTGTCGCTATCCCGGTGAACGGTTACACCTCTGACGGAAAATCAGGGATCTGAGCCCTGCGGGACTGCGGGACTTTTGCGGGATTGGGTTGTGGACGGTTATGGACTGTAGTGGATTACGTGCAACGGGCTCGCGGCGCGACATGTTGATTTTACCAGTTTTGGGCTAAATCTGGCTGATTGGTAATCATCAGGTCGTGGGTTCGACTCCCGTCCCCGGCTCCACAAACTGCCAACAAACGCAGCACGTTACGCCGCCGTTAAGTCTTTGGGGCGCCTTCTCGGAATGACCGTTGTATATGCTTTGGACGCATCAGGACTGCATCGTTTGTTTGCTCGTAAAGGCCTATCAGAAGGCTCACGGCAATATCACACGGCGGCTCGCCGGGTACGGCCTCACGCCCGTACAGCATCCGGCGCTCCAGGCCTTGTATGAAGAAGACGGCCAATAGGCCGGCGGGTCGTGCTTGACAACGCTATGCTGTCGGGCGACCTGGACCGTCTCGCGGAGGCCGGATGGATCGAGAAAGAGCACGATCCCGACGACCATCGTCGGATCAGGGTTCGGCTTTCCGAGAAAGCGCTGCTTCGCCGAGCAGATTTGGCTCGGGAAAGAGACGCCGCAAACCTCGAGCTGCTCGATGATTTCACTTCGGAGGATAAGGATCCCCCTGAAGCGGATGCTTCGAGACATGTGCCGGTGAGTTTGTCCGCCCGAATCGTTCGTAGACGAAGAGTCCCCCATCCCGAAGGAGAGCCCCATGTCGACCGAATCCACGTACGATCAGCTGATCGCTCATATGAGAAACTGGCTGTTTGAACTGCCCGAATCCGAGCTCCTCCGACCGATGCTCAAGCTTCGGTTCAGTGAAGAGGAAGCCGAGTTCCTCGCGCGATTTCCGCACAGGCCCGGCACGCTCGAGCAGCTTTCGGAAATCCTCGATGTTCCCGCGGACGAACTTGTCAAGAAGATGGACCCCATGATCAGGAAAGGGTTGATCTGCGAGTTCGAAGGACGCTCGGGCTGTCGCTACGCGTTCACCGACCAGGTCTTTTTCTTCAGCCGCATGCCCGGCTGGAAAGGCGAAGACGACGAGTGGAACCGACAGATCGCGAAACTCTTCAACCGCTACTATCTTGACCATTTCGGCGTGGATTTCATGGGTCATCCCACCAAGGGTCTTCGCGCCATACCCATCGCACGGACGGTTGAGGACCCGCGGCAAATCATCCCCTACGAGGACGTCGTGGAATTCGTGGAGCGGGAGAACTACCACTCGGTGACCAGCTGCGCCTGCCGTCACCGCCACAATCTCGATCCCGCGTTCGAGACGTGCAAGCATGAAGTGGAGGTCTGCCTTCATTTCGGGAAGCTCGCCCGCTACACCGTGAAGTACGATATGGGTCGAAAAATAGCGCCTGAAGAGACGTTCGAAATACTCGAGCGCGCGGCGGACGCGGGTCTTGTTCATGGGATATCAAACACTCGCAAGGGTATGGATACCATTTGCAATTGTTGCGCGTGTTGCTGTCTCTTTCTTGAGAGCGCCGCGCTGCCCGAGCGTCTGCGCCCGGGGCATAATGCCTCGAATTACGTGCTTGAACTGAACCGGGACACATGCATTGCATGCGGGCTGTGCGCGCAGCGCTGTCCTACGGACGCGCTCGAATTGACCGAGAAGGCGGATTCTCCCGAGGCGCCGCCGGGGTCCAAGCTGAAGCCGGCGGACCTCAAAGAGATTACGTACGAGGAGGATCGGTGTATCGGATGCGGGGTCTGCGTTCACAAATGCCCGACACAGAGCCTGAAACTGGTCCGTCGCCCCGATGAGCGGGATCATCCCGAAACCATGTCCGAGCTGGGCAGGCGATTCATGATCGAGCGGAATCGCGATCTCTCGAAGGTCTTCTGAAGTTTTTCCCCGAGCGCCGGACCGGCCCCGTCGGTGCGATACGCCTTCGGATTAATGGGCAAGGAAGGGCTCTTTTTATACCTGATGTATGGTCCAAGCCGAGCGGGTTCCAGCCGAGCGCGCTCCTTGATCTCGCAGCGCCCCGAGCCTTAAGATACGCTCCGTACGTCGGGCTCGATAAACAATCACATAGAAGTCTACCGGGTTATATGGCCTTTGCCTCTCGGCCGCCGGCCGGCTCGGAGCCGAGAAGATGAAAGTTTAACCCTGTATTTTCAAAACACCACGGGATGAGATTACGATCTGCGGGGGATGCGTGAGAGACGACACTCGGATTCCGGCCCGCGCGGTTTTTTGCTGGACCCCGGCCGCGACACTCTGTATATTTGAAAGAGGGGCATTCTCGTGACGCTGTGGCGTGCCGTTTCATACGGATTATGGAGTTCAGAGCGCTTGTTTCGCCGGACCATCGCTCCGGTGAAATCGGAGTGGGCCGGTTGTGACCGCAATGGGGAGTTGTGACCGTCAGCCAACAACCGGCTCGGGAACGCGGATCCGCGGACGAGGGGGAATCTCATGTCGGGTAAGAAGATTCTGATTGTCGAAGACGAAGCTTTGGTAGCCCTCGATCTGACCGACTCCCTGGAGGCGTGGGGCTACACGGTCACCGCCGCATGCTCGACCGGCGTGTCCGCGGTTGAGAGCGCACGAGAGAATCCTCCCGATCTTGTGCTGATGGACATATCGCTGTACGGCGAAATGGACGGGATTGAGGCCGCAACGTCCATCCAGGCGTTTCTCGACGTGCCCGTCATATTCACGACCGCGTACTGCGAGGAGGACGTCCTGGAGCGCGCAAAGATGACCGCCCCGTACGGCTACCTGGGCAAACCCTTCCATACATTCGAATTGAGAAACACGCTTGAGACCGCTCTGTATAAACATGAAGCCGACAAGAATGTCCGGGAGAGCGAAGAACGCTATCGGCGGCTCCTCAAATTGATGCCCGACGGCGTCATCGTCCATATCGACGGGGAACTGGTTTTGGTCAATGAGGAATTTGCGCGCATCTGCGGTCGGGATCGGCCGGAGGATTTGCTCGGACGCCGATTGACCGAGTTCGTTCATCCCGATGAGCACGAAACGTTTGAAAGACGTCGCCGCGCATTGGCCGCAGGGGAGACGATTCCGCGCATCGAGGGTCGTATTGTGAAGCCGGACCGCGTCGTCGCGTATGTTGAGGCCCAGGCCGCGCCCATAGAATACGAAGGAAAACCCGCGGCTCTGACCGTCGTTCGCGACATTACCGCTCGGAATGAGACTGAGCGGGCTCTCCGCGAAAGCGAGGAACGATTTCGCGGCGTGTTCGAAAACGCTGCGGTTGGTATCGATATGGTTGATCGAAGCCGGTACTTCACGATGGTCAACGCGGCCTTTTCCCGCATGCTCGGTTATGCCCCCGACGAGGTCACAAAACATACTTTTGTCGACCTTACCCACCCCGAGGATCGATTCAAATCACGCGATCAGTATGAAGCCCTGCTCGCGGGGCGGATCCATTCGTACCGCATGGAGAAGCGCTATATCAAAAAAGACGGCGGCGTGCTCTGGGCCGACCTGGCTGTTTCTCCCATCAGAAATTCGGACGGTACGTACGTCGCCACTATGGGAGTCATCTCCGATATCACCGAGCGTAAGGAAGCGGAAGAGGCGCTCAAGAAGGCAAGAAGCTCCGCCGGTGTGGGCGGCGCCTGAACCTGCGCGGTCGCCGTCCGCACGCCGGATTGAAAACGTTGTGGGCGCCGATTCCGCGGTCCGGATCCCGGCGGGAATGAAAGGACATTTCACTCCCGCCGAATACACGTCGTCGAACTATGTGTCGTCGGTGGTAACCATTCACCGGGACAGCGATAAGCGCTTGATATCTCGATGGGGGAGGCTTGGAGGGGGAGATGAGTCTCCCCCTCCATCCTCACCGGGCGCAGAGCCGCCTCAAGCCCGGTGAACCATTACCGTCGGTGAAAAGCCGATTCTTGGTCTTGTCCGGTGAAGGGCGCCGGATACGGCCTTTCACCTTGCAGACGGCCATGACTTTGCCCTCCGGGCCGTATTTACCCCGGAACCAGTCCCCGGCGTCGTGATGGTTTTCATTCCTGTCGTTCGATCAGCTCGGTCTTCGGGTGAAACCTCGCCCAGACGCCCCAGTATACGGCCAATCCTTGAATTCGCAGCAGCTTTCGGCCTTCCATTTTACCTCGAACGCATTCGCCCGTGTCCCACGACCAGGTGGAGCCTGTGTTTGTGTCGCTAACGGTGAGACGTTCCGTGCTCGGGACACGCTCGAACGTCAGGGTCGCGCCGTCTATTGTCCGCTCGAACGCCGCCGCGGCGGTTTCGCCTTTCGGCGACATCACGACGATAGGCGCGCCCAAGGCGGTGGTGTTCAGCACAGGACGCTTTTCCAGGACAAAGAACGGAACGGCCGCATGACGCTCATCCCGTTGCATGCCGTACACCAAGGCTTTGACCCCAAGGCGCGGATCGGGATTCTCGCTGCCGACGACGCCGATAACATCGGGATTTCTGAAATAAGCCGCGTAGCCGGACCCCGAGAGGGAGGGCTTCTCCAAGACCAATGTTTCCGGATGACGCTTTTTCCATGCGACCCACGTGGTCTGCTCCGATGGAATCTCCTGCAATGAAACGCCTTTCAGCGGTCCGGCGATAGCCTTGCCGAGGACTTGACTCCAAAGCGATCGCGTCGTTCGGTCGTACATCACCAGGGAATCTCTCCACAGCTTGCCCGAAACACCGAATGTCACCGCTCGATCCTTTACCGTCGGCCGGACGTACACGACGCCCGTATGCGCCAAAGGTCACCACGTGACCGCGATCGGTTCTCCGTCGATAACGTCATTCACGATCTCATGCCGATCCAGGCCCCAAAGCGAATAGGCCTTGGCCTCACCGTTACGCGCGATCCCCACAACAGGCTCGTCGTCTTTCATGAAGTCGGCCTCATCGGCGCCCACAAGGTGGGGATCGTCGATCGCGGGAATGCCGTCGGGAGGCAGAATGTTATAGACTCGATCCCCGGAGACAGTCCGTACGCCCGGCAATTCCGCAGCGCGAAGACGTTCTTCGCCGCGCGCGAACTCCGGCGCGGTGCAGGCGAGGCAGAGGATCATTGGAAGGCCGATACGGCGCCATATCCATTGATCGCCGAATTTTCGATACCGCATTAGCAATTCTCCTTACCCGTATTTACGGCCCCGGCGCGTGGGGTTTCCGCGGACCGCGGCCGCGTCAGGGTTTCGACCCTCGGCTCGGAATACTGTTCCGTGAAGCCGTGCGGCGCCGTCGGAGATGGGCCGAGATGTGAGGCGGGGCGGGGATGACGGATAAAAGTTCTTGACATGCGGGAGGTGTGGGGCAGGATATGAATGAATGGTCATTCTGAGGATACGACCCCATGCCGAAACGTCAACTCATACTCGACGCCGCACTCGAACTCTTCGCCGAACGAAGCTTCTACGGTGCGTCCGTCGCGGAAATCGCCGACCGCGCCGGGGTCGGCGCAGGCACAATCTATCGATATTTCAAGGACAAGGATGTCCTCGTCAACGAACTCTATCAATATTGGAAGCGGGAAATGACCCGTGCGATCGCCGAGGACCTTCCCGAGGCCAGGCTCCCCGCGCGCAGGAGACCAATTTCGACACCCTTCCGCTCCTGCGCTTTCGATGAGACGCCGGAAATCGAAGTCTATACGGTCCCGAGCACTGCCGCGCCCACCGGTATAGGAGAGAGCGCGGTTCCGCCCATTGCGCCCGCCGTAGCCAACGCAATCTTCGCCGCAACCGTGAGGCGCATACGCAGGCTCCCGATGAGCGCGGCGGATCTTTCGACATGAACGATCAGCCGTAGGCGGCGGCCGGAAGAAAACCGCGCCGATTTCGATACGATTCATTGGCAAAGCGCCGACGTCCGGCGGGGCCCTGCCGAGTATTCGGTTGACCCTGGAACTGTTGCGTGAGATAACTTCCAAGCGTTTGAAAGCGCCGGAAATTATAGTCGTACCAAATGCGGGAACGTTCCGAACCGCTTTTCGCCGGGAGATCGCCGATGAAGAGAGTGTTTGCGCCGTTGTCCCTTGCGGCCTGTATCGTGTTGGTCTGTTTGTTCGCCGCGTGTGAGCGAAAAACCGAAGCCCCGCCGCCTCCTCCGCCCACGGTGATCGTCGCCCAACCGGTCGAGAAGCAGGTGACGGACTACCTGGAATTCACGGGACAGACGGATGCGCTCGAATTCGTCAAGATACGGGCGCGGCTCGAAGGATGGTTGGACAGTATCAAGTTCACGCCCGGCGCGAGGGTCGAGAAGGATCAACTGCTGTTCGTGATCGATCCCCGTCCGTACCAGGCGGAGGTTGATCAGAAAAAGGCGCTGTTGATGGGCAAGAAGGCGGACCTGAACCTTGCTCAAACGAATCTGAAGCGCGCTCGACAACTGCTTGACACCGCGTCCATCAGTCAGCTGCAATTTGACGAAACCAAAGCCAAGGAACTGGTCGCCGAGGCCCAGGTTGGGATCGCCAAAGCGGATCTCGAAAAGGCCCAGCTGAACCTCGCCTATACACAGGTGAAATCGCCGATAAACGGTCGGGTCAGCCGCAATTACGTGGACCAGGGTAACCTGGTCGGCGCTACGGAGAAGACCCTGCTCACCGAGGTCGTCAACGACGAAAAAGTTTATGTCTACTTCGATGTGAGCGAGCGGGAATATTTGAGGCTTCGCAGGCTCTATCCGGACAAAAGGCAAGACCCGGAGGCGGCCGGAGAAGTTATCCCCGTCTTCCTGCAGCTTGCGGACGAGAAGGATTTCCCGCACAAGGGCAGGCTCGATTTCTCCGAACCGCGCGTCGATCCCAGTACGGGGACGCTCCAGGGGCGAGCGATTTTCTCGAACGACAGCGGCCTTCTCCTGGGGGGTCTCTTCGGTCGCGTGCGCATCCCCTATCGCAAAGACAAGGCGCTTCTCGTGCCCGAGGAGGCGGTGGGAATCACCCAGGGCGGTCGGTACGTGCTCGTCGTCAATAAGGAGAACGTCGTCGAACAACGGATGGTCGAGACCGGCAGGCTGGAAGGCCGCATGCAGGCGATCCGGGAAGGCCTCAAGAAAGGGGATCGAATCATCGTGAAAGGCCTCCAGCGGGCCCGTCCGGGGACCAAAGTTCAGCCGGAAACGTCGTCGGAGGCGCCGAAACCTTCCGCACGTTCGGGCGCCAAGACCGACCCCGAAGAATCAGCCGGCGTCGACAAATCCGAGAAGAAGAAGCCGGAGGCAAATCGAGGCGGGGACGCCACATCGAAAGATCCCGACGACAAAAAGCCCAAGGATGACGCTCCGAAGAAGGAATCTCCCAAGAACTGACCGAGGTAACGTATGTTCAGTCGTTTCTTCATTGAAAGACCCATCTTCGCCTCGGTCATCTCGATACTGATCGTATTTGCCGGAGGCGTCTGCATCAGTGTCCTGCCCATCTCCCAATATCCCGATATCGTCCCGCCGGTGGTTCAGGTGACCGCGTCGTATCCCGGTGCGGACCCGCGCGTGATCGCGGACACCGTCGCCGCGCCGATCGAACAACAGGTCAACGGCGTAGACAATATGCTCTACATGTTTAGTCAGAGTTCCGCGGACGGGTCGTACAACCTTAAGGTGACGTTCGAGTTGGGCACGGACGTGGACATGAACACGGTCTTGACCCAGAACCGCGTGCAGGCGGCCATGGCGCAGTTGCCGGAGGCGGTCCAGCGCCAGGGGGTGACGACCAAGAAGGTCTCGAGCGCTCTGGTGATGGTGCTCTCGCTCTATTCGCCCGACAAACGCTACGACGACCTCTTCCTGACCAACTACATTACCATCTATCTCAAAGACGTTATCAGCCGGATTGAAGGCGTGGGCGACCTCAGCATCTTTCCCACCAAAGACTACTCGATGCGGATATGGCTCGACGCGGATAAACTGGAATCCCGCAAATTGACCGTGATGGACGTCGTTAACGCGCTCAAGGAGCAAAACGTTCAGGTCGCGGCCGGTCAATTGGGGCAGCCTCCGGTTCCGAAGGATCAGGTCTATCAGCTGAGCGTCAATACGCTGGGTCGACTCAACGAGGTTTCCCAATTCGAGAACGTGATCGTCAAGACCGGCGAGGGAACGAGGGTCGTCCGTATCAAGGACGTGGCGCGGGTCGAAATGGGCGGCAAGGCGTACGACACCCTGTCTCTGATGAACGGTCAGTCCGCCGCGACGATGGTCATTTATCAGTCTCCCGGCTCGAACGCCATCGAGGTGACGAACAAGGTCAACGAGGCTATGGAGCGCCTGAAAGAGACGTTCCCGCCCGGCCTTGATTACAAAGTGATCTACCGCATCGCGGACTTCGTCGAAGCGTCGATCGAAGAAGTGATTCAGACGCTCTTCGAGGCGTTCGTCCTCGTTATCCTCGTGGTCTTCATTTTCCTGCAGAATTGGCGGGCCACGCTGATTCCGTTGATCACGATTCCCGTCTCGTTGATCGGCACGTTCGCGGTCATGGCCGCGGCGGGTTTTTCGATCAACATGGTGACGCTCTTCGGTTTGGTGCTTGCGATCGGCATTGTGGTGGACGACGCGATCGTTGTTGTGGAGAACGTCGAGCGCCTCATGGAAGATGAGGGTCTTCCGCCGAAACAGGCCGCGATCAAGGCAATGGAAGAAGTTACGAGCCCGATCATCGGCACCACGCTCGTGCTCATGGCCGTCTTCCTGCCGCCCGCGTTCCTGACGGGCATAACCGGAGAGATGTTCCGGCAGTTTTCCCTCACCATCGCCGTGACGGTGCTTTTCAGTTCGGTGAACGCGCTTACGCTCAGCCCCGCGATGTGCGCGCTGCTGCTCAAACCGCGCACAGGTGAAAAGAATATCTTCTTCAGGGGCTTCGATCGTGTCTTCGGTAGAATAACCAAGGGATATACGGGCCTCGTGACCTTCTCGGTGCGCCGCGTCATGATGGTGATGATTGTGTTTGTTGTGTTTGTCGTGGCCGCGGGGGTTACCTTCACGAAGGTCCCGACCGGATTCCTCCCGCTCGAGGACGACGGATTGGTGCTCATCAACGTGCAGATGCCGGCCGGCGCCGCCCTGAACCGAACGGAAGAGACCGTTCAGAAAGTCGGGAAGATCCTCGGGGAGACGGACGGCGTCAAACTCTGGGCCGGTCTGGTCGGCTATTCCATGATCGACGCGTCACGATCCAATCTGGCCGCGGCCTTTGCCGCACTGGAACCGTGGGGCGAGCGTATCCCGCGCGGTCGCACCCGTGAAGTGATCATGGCGGAACTTTCTCAGAAATTTCAGGGCATTCCCGACGGCGTGGTCTTTCCCTTCACCCTGCCGCCGATCATCGGGCTCGGTACGGGCGGCGGATTCGAGATGCAGCTGCTTGACAAAGCGTCGCTTGGATTCCAGGCCCTCGAAGAAGCGGGCATGCGACTCTGTCAGGCGGCTCGGAGCGAACCGGACCTCGAATCGGTGGTCGCAACCTTTCGCGCCGAGTATCCGAACGTGTTTGTGGATATCGATCGCGTCAAGGCATTGAGTCTCAAGATTCCCTTGCAAAACGTCTTCGACACGCTCCAGACCTATCTGGGCTCGACGTACATAAACGATTTCAACAAGTACAGTAGGACGTGGCAGGTGATGGCCCAGGGCGCCGCTCCGTTTCGACGCGAGCCCGGCGACATTCAGCGTCTGTTCGTTCGAAACAACGAAGGCAAAATGATTCCGCTCGGCACGCTCATCGACGTAGAGTACGAAGTCGGGCCGATGCGGGTGGACAGATACAACCTCTTCCCGACCGCCAAGGTCATGGGGGAGAATGCGCCGGGATATAGTTCGGGCCAGGCGCTCAACACCATGGAGAAACTCGCGGACAAGATCCTGCCCGCGGGTATGGGATACGAATGGACGAACATGGCCTATCAGCAGAAGAAGTCCGCGGGAAAGGGCGCCATCGTCTTTGTCTTGGCTATCTTCGTGGTCATTCTGGTGCTGGCCGCGCTCTACGAGAGTTGGGCGGACCCCCTGGCGGTCGTCATGATCGTGCCCCTCGCGGTTCTCGGCGCGGCGTTGGGATTGCTGATCCGCGGTATGGACAACAACCTCTACACGCAGGTGGGATTGGTGCTCCTTGTGGGCTTGGCGGCCAAGAACGCCATCCTGATCGTCGAGTTCGCCCGAGACACGCGCAAGCAAGGGAAGGGCGTCCTCGAGGCGGCCATAGAGGGCTCGAGGCTGCGCTTCCGGCCCATTCTCATGACCTCGTTCGCGTTCATCTTCGGCGTGCTCCCCCTCGTTGTGGCGAGCGGCGCGGGAGCGGTGAGTCGACAATCGGTCGGGACCGCGGTCTGCGCGGGAATGCTCGTGGTGACCGTGCTCGGGGTGCTCTTCACGCCGGTCTTCTATGTGCTCATGCAGGGCCGAAAGGCGAGAAAGGAAGACGCGCCGATCGAGCCGAAGTAGAGAACCAGTGCGCAGTTCGGAGCGGCTTGACGGCCGTCGTCGGCAAGGTAACCTCAAGGGCGGCGTTGCGGCCGCCCAACGTTCCCCTCACCCCATCCCTCTCCCGGAGGGAGCGGTAGAGGAGCGAGAGTTTTCCTTGGCGGAGAGGGAATAAGAGCCTACGTTCACTGATGTTTTACCGTATTCTCCCCGGGATAGGGGTAGCAACGCTCGGTTGCCCGGCGCTCCTCCCTCCGAACCGTACGTGCGGATCTCCCGCATACGGCTCTCCAGTCGGTGGTTCACCGCTGAGCGGATTGACAGGCCGCGGCATGGGCTGCGGTCAAGGAGACCAACCCATGGTCGGCAAAGAAGGCGTCGGACAAAGCTGATGGTCCGTACCCCGACCTCCTCCCTTGCCCCCGCGACGTCGGCGGAGAATGCTGCGCAGACGCATACGGATCCATTGATCCAGCGGGCGGAAGGTGGTGAAGTGGCTGTGCTTGAAATATCCAAACCAACCAATCAGAGTGCGGTCCACATTGACGATGATCATCGCAAGGCTCAGGCCGTTAGTGCTCTTGGTGCGGGCCCGAATTGTGTCTTTGAACCGCTCGAGGCTCGTGCGACGCGGCCAACGAAAGCCGCGCTCAAAATGATAGCCCAAGAAGTCAAAGCCACCTCGTTGAGAGGCGTCCACAACATGGGTCTTGTCCGGATGCAGCGCCAGGCCGACCGAGGTCGTCCAGCTTTGCACCAACTCAAGCGCTCGATGCGCCTCATCCGCACTAAGACACATCACGACAAAGTCGTCGGCATAGCGGACCATCTCGATGCAGGCAGTCCACCGGTCTTCCAAACGGGCGTTCACGTTCCGACGCAAAGCCCTCAGC
>CAYLRL010000122.1:0-11736 GCA_964385875.1 uncultured Syntrophales bacterium | reverse complement strand
AGCCCGGTGAACCATTAAGAGTGGAGTCTGTCACGTGATTTACTTCGCCGACCTGCATGTTCACTCCCGTTACTCGAGGGCCACATCAAAAGAGTGCGTCCTGCCCGAGATCGCGCGCTGGGCCGCGATCAAGGGCCTCAGGGTACTGGCTACCGGTGATTTCACCCATCCCGCGTGGAGCGCGGAAATCAAGGAGACGCTCGAGGAAGCGGACAACGGTCTGTTCCGAGTCAAAGAGGAGCACGCGCCGAAGGCGTCGCCCTCGCCGGGCGGATTCGGTCCGCGGGATGTTCGGTTCATGCTCAATGTTGAGATCAGCTCGATCTACAAGAAGAATGGAGCGACGCGCCGCGTTCACAATCTGATCTTCATGCCCGATCTAGATTCCATGGATCGATTCAACGAAACGCTTGGCCGTTTGGGGAATATCACCTCGGACGGACGGCCGATTCTTGGCCTCGATTCGAAGGATCTTCTCGAGATTGCCCTCGAGACGACGCCGGAAAGCTTTCTCGTCCCCGCTCATGTGTGGACGCCGTGGTTTTCCGTTCTGGGCAGCAAATCGGGATTCGACTCGATCGAAGAGTGCTTCGAGGACCTCTCTTCGCACATCTTCGCGCTCGAGACGGGTCTGTCGTCCGATCCCGAAATGAACCACGCGGTGGGCATGCTCGACAGGTTTTCACTGATTTCCAACTCCGATACCCACTCTCCGGCGAACCTCGGCAGAGAGGCGAACATTTTCGCCGGCGAGCCCGGATACACGGCTATTCGCGAGGCGCTGAAGAGAGGATTCACCGTCGACCCGCCGGAGGACGAGACTGATGACGACGATGTCTTGTTGATGAACTACTCGGAGCGCCCGGAACCCGCGTTCCTCGGCACGGTCGAATTCTTCCCCGAGGAAGGCAAGTACCACCTGGACGGACATCGGAAGTGCAGGGTGCGACTCGATCCGAGCGAGACGGAGCAGCTCGGAGGGCGATGTCCCGTGTGCGGCAAACCGGTCACCGTCGGAGTAATGAACCGCGTCATGGAGTTGGCCGATCGGGAGTTCGGGGCCGCGCCCATCGGAGCCGCGCCCTTCACACGGCTGCTCCCCCTGCGGGAGATCGTCTCCCAGGCGATGGGGGTCGGCCCCCAGTCGAAGAAAGTCCGAGCGGCGTATGACGACCTCATCGGGAAGCTCGGTCCTGAAATGAACATACTCCGATTGCTGCCCGTCGAGGAAATCGATGCGACGGCTCCGGATGTCATTGGGGAGGGCATCCGTCGCGCGCGTCGCGGCGAGGTCCACATTGAGCCGGGGTACGACGGCGAATACGGGACGGTGCGCCTCTTCACTCAGGAGGAGCGGGATCGCCTGGGAGGGCAAACCTTCCTGCTGCCGAACGTGGCGGCCGCTTCGGGGCAGCCCGCTCCCCGACGCTCGCGGCGGACGGTAAAAAAACGTCGGCCCCAGGCGCCTCAGAAGCAGGTTCCCGCTCCCGAAGATGAGCCGGCGCCTCCCCTGAACGATGAACAACTGTTCGCCGCTTCCTATTCCGACGGGCCGATGATCGTCAAGGCCGGGCCCGGTTCGGGAAAGACGCGGACTCTCACTCACCGCGCCGCGCGGCTGTTGGAAGATTCGGCTTGCGCACGGAGCGGCGTAACCGCGGTCACCTTCACGAGGAAGGCGGCCGCGGAATTGAAGGAGCGTCTCCGGCGACTCGTCCCGGAGGACCGAGCCGCTCGATGCCGAACCGGTACCTTCCATCAATTGGGGGCGCACATCCTGGCCGTGCTCGACCCGGATTCCGGCCCGCTCGATGAGGAGCGCATCCTGGATCACGACGAAGCCGTTCGATTCTTTCTCCAGGCGGCTTCGGATCGCGGCCTGAAAGTCTCGGCGTCCGGGGCGTCCTCTGTCCTCGAGCGCATCAGTCTCCTCAAGCAGAATCTTACGGAACCCGGCTCCGATGTCGAAGACGACGAGGTCGCCGGCGCGTACGCCCTCTATCAGGAGAGCATGGAAAACGCCGGGCTGCTCGACCTGGACGATCTCATCGGCAAGCCTGTCCGCCTTCTTCGGGGCAATCCCGGCAAAGCGCGTGAGTTCCGAGAAGCGACGGCCGGAAGCCTTCTCGTGGATGAATTTCAGGACGTGAACGCAGCCCAGTACGAATTGATCAAGCTGCTCACGGATTCGGAAGGAAGCGGTCTTTTTCTCATCGGCGATCCGGATCAGGCGATCTACGGATTTCGAGGCGCGGACCGCAGGTTCTTTTTCAAAGCTGAGGAAGACTTTCCTACCCTGCGACGCGTTTTGCTCACCAGGAATTATCGTTCAACGCGGCCCATCCTGCAGGCTGCTCATTCAGTGCTGAACGGCGACGGCCCATCCGGGACGATTGTCGCGGAAGCCGGCGACGGCGCGCGGGTCACGGCCGCTCAATTACCGGGGGCCTCGACCGAAGGAGGCTTCATCGTGCGCACGATCGAGTCGCTCATTGGCGGGAGCAGTTTTCTCTCCGTGGACTCGGGCCTGGGAAGCGACGGTGATTGGGGGCTTGGACTCCGAGACTTCGCAGTTCTGTATCGATTGAACGCGGTGGGCGACGAGATCGAGAGCGCGTTCAAAGCCTCGGGGATTCCGTATCAGCGAGCGAAGAGGGCAAAGCCGGAAGAGGAGTCCGAAGCGCTGCAGCGGGACGTCCAGGCCGTCGCCCTGATGACGGCTCACGCTGCCAAGGGTTTGGAATTCCCTGTTGTTTTCGTCGCGGGATGCAACGAGGGCATTCTGCCGTACACGCCGGAACGGCAATCAGCCGCACTCTCGTACGATCTCGACGAAGAACGCCGGCTTCTCTATGTTGCGATGACGCGGGCCGAGCGCGCGCTCTATGTTACGTACGCTCGGCGACGCGTGCTTTTCGGCAAGACGCTCACGGACGGGCCGAGTCGATTCTTCCGGGGCCTGAACGCAGATGTTTGCGATTTTATCGATCCGTTGCCGAAACGAGAGGAACATCCGCAGCCCAAGCAGACCGCGCTCTTCTGACACGCGCGCCCCGGCGCCCATCCCGGGCGAATAATTACGGAGCGCCTGTCTCAACCGTCTGCGGGGAAAACGTCCGAGGGCGGCGCGTTGTCGTCCGGAGGTGTGCCTTTTCTCCGGGATCGAGAAAAGCGACGGAAGCGCGGAAAGCTCTTGACAGAACCACAATATTTGGATATTCAAATAATAGACATACAGTCAAGGAGGCGTTCATGCCGCGACCGCAAGGGACGCTCATATTCACCATCATCTGCATTCTCTTGTTCGCCCTCTCCATTCCGCCCCCGACTTCGGCGATGTTCAGCGGGCGCCCCGGCTTCGACAGCTATGAGAAACCCGCTCCGGCCGCCGGCTTCAGGATGCTTCGCATCGACGGAACGCCACTCGATCTTGCGGACCTTCGAGGGAAGGTTGTGCTGCTGAACTTCTGGCGGTTCAATTGCCGCTATTGCAGCATGGAGAAGGAACACCTGAAGCGCATGCGCAAGAAGTTCGGTCGGGACGATGTGGAAGTCGTCTGCGTAAACCTGTGGGACAGTCCCTCGCGGGTTAAGCGGTACGCTCGGAAGCGATCCGAGGATTTCCTGTTCGCGACGCGCGACGGCGCAAAGCGGCCTTTGGTCGAGAACATCGTGAAGGGTAGACACGCCGGCTATTTCGTATTGAACGGCCAACGGGAAGCGGTGTACGAAATCAAAGGCTTTCCGAGCACATATGTGATCGACAGAGAGGGGAGGGTCGTGGCGGGCAGACTCGGTATGGCCGAATGGGACTCTCCGGAGGTGGTTCGCCGGCTGTCTGCGCTTACGGCCGAGGGTCAGGACGGAAAATTAAAGGGGGGACGCGAATACGAGGTCCCGCAGTGGGTCGATCAACTTCTCTCGTATCAGGTGGGAGTTTCGCAACGACGGGCTTCGTTCGCCGGCCGCACGGTCAACGGTCCTATTCGATAACGACCGCAGGCGGCGAATCGAACGCCCCGCTAAAACATGACGGAGTTAAGAGATGGAGTTCTGGATTCCGATAGTGATTGTTGGCGTCTGGGTGGCGCTCAATAAATTCGTTTTGCCTCGATTCGGCGTCGAGACTTGAATGTCGCCCGCATGCGCGCCCCGTGACAGGGCGCCGGAGGACTCGAAGAAGGACAAAGAATCGATCGAAGAAACACGGTGAAGAGAGTGTGGCGCCATGAATAGAGGACTCGAAGAAGAGCACGGCGTGGAGCCGAATCAGGATGAGTTGGACGCTCTGTTCCATGAAATCAAGACCAAAGACCTCAGCGCTCAGGCGGAGGTCTTCAAGGCGCTGGGTCATCCGATCCGCCTGAAGATCGTGTACGGGCTCATGAAGGTCGGCGGATGTAACGTGAAAAACATGCAGGAATGTCTGGGACTGCACCAAGCGACCGTTTCACAGCACCTGATCCATCTCAAGAGCCGCGGCATTATCGAATCGACCCGCGACGGCCTTCAGATGATCTACTCGGTCAACAACCCCATCGCCAAGTGTATCGTCGAATCGATCGAACGTCGGGAGATGGAATCCGAGGAGGAAGAATCCGGGCAGTGACGCGCCGGTCGAACGTTCACGTTACCGCGTCTCACCCCGCCGCGCGCCCCTTCCGGTTCTTTCTCGGACAAGCTCACAGCGGACAATTCTCTTCTCATTCACGCACGCATTCAGCGTATTTCCATTTTTTGACCCGCGTCCACCGATTCATTTGGAAGCCGGATCCATATTTGAAGCGGCATTCCTTGAGACATTCCTCCCGCTCGCTCATGGCGAAATCGTTTTCGCAGATGATTTCTCGGCCGTGAACCGTATCGAAGGTGGGCGCAGAGCTGCCTGCGAGGATCACGACCGACATCGCAATAATCAAGAAAAGGCGCAGCATTTAGAAGCCTCCTCCCGACAAAGACACTTCCCTCGCGCGTCGCCGAGCGTCGCGCGGACAGAGGCGACGTCGTCGCGGTCCCTTTCCTGCGCTTATAGGATAACGCCGGGTACAAATACGGTCAATTCCGGGTACGCAATCCGGGCGGGAAAACCCGAATGGACGAAGGCCGGCTCGGGGGGCGCGTTCAGGCAATGAATATCCGCTTCCAGCGCTTCGGTTCTTCCAGAGCCATTCCGCACCCTTTCACCACCGAGGTGAGGGGATCTTCCACAACATGCGCGGGAATACCGGTCATTGTCTCGAGGAGATGATCCAGGCCGGGAAGAAGCGCTCCGCCCCCGGTGAGTATCATTCCTCGATCCTGAATATCGGCGAGCATGGAGGACGGAGCGCTTTCCAGCGTGCGTCGCACTGCGTCCAAAATCGCGTCCACAGGCTCCTCGAGCGCTTCGCTTACCTGAGCGGACGTGATCGCGGCGCGCCGCGGTCCGCCAGACCCGATCTCTTTGCCGGTAATTTCGACCGTCTCGTCCCTGTCGGATCGCCCGGCGCAACCCACAGCGATCTTGACCTTCTCCGCCAACGAGGGGGTGATCTCAAGACGCAAGGTTCGGGCAAGATATCTGACGATGGCCTCGTCCATCTCGTCTCCGGCCACTCGGATCGACTCGCAGTATACGGTCGCGCAGAGTGAGATGACGGCGACTTCCGTAGTTCCGCCGCCGATGTCGACGACCATGTTCCCGCATGGCTTTTCCACGTCCAGGCCTGCGCCCAGAGCCGCGGCCATGGGCTCCTCGACGAGAAAGATCCGTCGCGCACCGGCCTCATACGCGGCATCCTTGACCGCTCGTTTTTCCACCTGAGTTATGCCGGACGGCACTCCCACCACCAGGGTCGGGTTATTCCAGAACCGTGGTTTGAATACCTTCTTCAGGAATTCGCGAATCATCGCCATGGCCGCGTCGAAGTCGGCGATCACGCCGTCTTTGAGCGGTCGTCCGGCGGTGATCCACTCAGGGGTTCTTCCCATGTACTCGGCGGCATCTTCCCCGATAGCGACCGGTCGATTGGTGGTCCTGTCGATGGCCACCACTGAGGGCTCATTCAAGACAATTCCCCGCCCTCTCAAATGAATCAGTGTGTTCGCCGTGCCGAGATCCATGGCAAGTTCGATCTTGAACGCGGCGCTCAGCGGCGCAGAAATGCGGCTGAGAAGATTCGGTGTTCTCATGTCGCTCGGTGGGGGGAGGTAAGGCCCAGTTTGCCGAATACGACCTCCCACATGCCGTGTAGGTCGCCGCACTCTTTCGGATAGTGAGCGGCGACGATGCGGGAGGAGTAATGAATATCAACTCCGTCGACCGTGATGAAGCCTTCGCCTAAGAGCGCGAGCGCCCGTTTGACAAGCGCTTCCGAGTCTTCGAACGAAACATTCTCCACGAAAAGGCCGAACCCGCCTGTCTGGAACTTGCCGACCGCGCCGCGTTTTCCCGTGACGGTCCACAGGCGATCGGTGAATGCTTCGAGGAAACGGTTCGTCATTGCGTGGGGATAGTCCAAGTAGAGGCGGTCCGTTCGATCGATGAGCACAGCGAGGAATACGAGCGAGCCCCGTCGTTCCGCAACGGAGTCGAAGATCCGCCGGCTCCTCTCTCGGAACCATCCCTCTGAAGCGTGTCCGGACTCGCCGTCGTATCGGCGAATGCCGTTCAGCAGATCGGACTGGATTCGAGATTTTCTTATCAGCCCGAGGAGACGCCCGAGAGAGACCAGCTGGTCGCCGTGCCGATCCAAAGTTCGATTTGGCGAGCGGGACGCGCCCACAAGGAACTCGTTGGTCTCTTCGCCCACGGGAATGACCGCAAAGCTGCGGACGGGGAAGCCGACGCGCTCGCCTGCATGAAAGAGCGCTGCTGGTTTGTCCGTCGCGTCCAAGCCGGACACGATCGCCGGACTTCCGCTCCTGAGAGACCAGTCAACCCAGCCGGGACGCCTTCGGATGAGCCTGCCCCGGGTGACCCACGCGGAGAAGCCGGCGGAAGCCGCAACCTGAAAAAGATCTTTGTCTTCGTTCCATTTTGCCAAGAGGAGTCCGTCGAACGAAAAGGCGTCCTTCAGCCGATGAGCGATCTCATCGTCGATCGTGTGAGTAGACCATGGGCCGTTTCGGAGCAGGTCTCCGATCAGGTCGATCTGGTCTGTCGTCAGGCGGTTTTGCTCGTCCGCCTCGATTCGATCGAGCAGGCGTTCCGCCAGTCGGGCGAACTCCGTCAAGACTTTCAGGTCCTTCGGCGTGAACCGATACGTCTTCCGAGAATCGACCCAGAGAACTCCGCGGGTACCGACCGGCGCCGCCATGTAGGCTCGGATCGGCTCCGATGTAGCGTACATCCCGAGCGAACGGGCGTCGCCTTCGAAGTAGTTTTCCTGGACGGGCGCGCCGCCGCTCGCAATCTCGTTCAGGACGCCCGCTCGAGCGATCGAGCGTCCGCGGGTCATGAAACGCTCGCTCAGAGAGCGTGCGGCCAATGTGCGGACCTCGGTGTCGTTCAGTTGGAAGAGAGCGGCGCTGAAGGCCTCGGTCACGTTTGCCAGGAGCGCCGTCAAATCCCCGAGGGCCTCCGAAAGTTCGGCGCCCGACCGTGCGAGGATCTCCGTATCCAGGTTCATTGGGCCCTCTCTTCAAGCGAGACGGTCACTTGCAACGGTTCGATCGCCTCTATTGCGACGCCCTGCGGCCGAACCCCCACCGGGACGGCTACCCGCCCTTTCTCGCTCAATTCCATCGCCCGGACCGGCTCGGTGGCAACGGACTTGACCTTCTGGAGATCTTCCTTCAATCCCCGGACGAGAACCTCGGTCGGTGATACAACCACCTTCATCTTCGCGGGAATCGCCCCTTCAACGTTCGGTATGACCGCGAATTTCTTCTCCGACGCGGCCTCGATTTTCAGTTGAAGGTCGGAGGGACGGATCTTGGATATGCTTACGCCGGGCGGAACCAGCAGATTTTTGTCGGTAATCCGGAAGAAATTCGGCCCTACCACGACATCGCTCAGGTCGACCAGCGCTCTGACCGACTCCGGTTTGAGACCGGCCAAGCTCGCCTCGGAGCCTCGCACGCGCACATCCACCCGATCCACCCATTTGCCGGTGATCTCCATGCCCGGCGGCAGGTTTGTATACTGGATCTGCGCGGATATGCCAACCTCGGAGCGCTGCGGGCCCACAACAATCGTCCAAAGAAATATCGCCGCGGCCGCGGCCGCCAACTTGAGGCGCCAATTGAAAAAGATGAAGCTCAGGCCCGGGCGTTTCCGTCGCGGCTGGAGCGTCCGGCCGAGGATGAGCGCCCGGTGAAGGGCGTCGCTGAAATCCGCTTTTTTCGTGTAATTCCTGATCTCCTTGTTTTCGACGACCGAGACCTCGCCGCGCTCCTCGGAAACAACCACGCAGACGGCGTCCGACCGTTCGGCCAATCCGAGAGCGGCGCGGTGGCGTGTCCCGAATCGAGGGCTGAGCGACTCATCCGTGGAGAGAGGCAATATACAACCCGCCGCGGTGATCCTGTCCCTCGCGATGAGAACTGCGCCGTCGTGGAGCGGCGACCCCTTCTGAAAAATCATGATCAGGGTTTCCCACGAGACAACTCCGTCCAACTGCTTGCCCTTGAGGACGACAGTGTCCAGCGAGTCGGTCCGCTGAAACACGATCAACGCTCCGACGCGCATTCGAGCCAATTCGGCTGTGGCCTTTACCGTCTCGTCGATCACATTGGGTTCCACGTAGTCGGCCCGCCGACCCCGGAGGTAGCGCATCGGGGAGGCGCGGTCGAGCATTTGACGTATTTCGGGTTGGAAGACGATCGCCACAACGATAATGATCGCCGCCCAGAGGTACTGGAACAGCGATGATGTGAGAACGAGCCCCATCCTGAGGGCCGCTATGTAGAACAGGCCCAGCCCGAGCAACGTGACCAGGATCTGGAAAGCCCGAGTGCCTTTGAACCACGCCAGGACGAAGTAGATCAGACATGCGATGATGGTCATGTCCGCTACGTTGGCCGCGCTGATCGAGAGAATGAGGTCTCGAAGGGTTTGCATGGAAGGGTGTGCTCCGACCACAAAGCGGGTTGAAATCCGGCCGCCGGAAAAGCGAGCCGCTTGCGGCGGACGAGAGAGTCGGCCGAACCGACGGCCCCGGAATTCCCCCGATGTCCGGCGCCGGCCGCGCCGCAGGGGCCCGGTGGACGCGTGAACGGCCTATCCAAAACACACTTCTCTCGTTTTTTCAAGACATCAAGATCAGAGTGGATTTAGGACGAGGCGAGTATCCACACTTCCTGTGGATAACACGCTCGAAACCCTGTGGATAACGACGTGCAGGCGGCTCGGCGCCTGCGGTTTGAGCGAAATGCGCCGCATTTGGGCAGTCAAAAAACGGTAAAAATATCACATCTGTAACTAAGACTTTGAGATTACGCCGGCCTGAGGATAAGCCCGCGGTATCCCTTGGTCGGAGTTATAAACACCTGTTGATAAATCGATTATTCCGACTACTGTGAAATGCGCGTATTTTCGGCGTATCAGCGCGTGAGACGCGAAGCCGCGGGGATAGGGGGCCGCCCGGGCCGGTCAGTCCAGGTCTTCCCAGATATGGCGAGGCCGGTAGAACGCTCCGCGGTGGGCGAGCCTTCCGTAGTGACGAAGGCCGCTGATTCCTCGTCGGGCCAGGATCGGGTCGGGGTCGAATTCGATGACGTGGTAGGGGTGATCCGAAGCGAGCGTAACGCTCCAGACTTCGTCAAAGGAGTGGACATAGGCGTAGGCGGTTTCGACCGTCCGAAAAGAGCGCCTGAGATTCCTAAGAATTGTTTTGTGCCTCCGATCCAGTTCGGGGACATAGGTCAAGCCGCCGGTCTGCACGGACATGACGCCGTCAGGCGTGAGTCGGCTCTTCAGAAAAGCGTAGAACTCGGTCGAGAATATGTGCCGCGAAAGCTCTCCCGCGGCGCCGGGTGTTTCGTACGGTTCGGTGAGGTCCGCGACGATAAGATCGTAGCGTTTGTCCGGGTTTTTTTTCAGGTACTCCTCGCCCTCGGAGACGACTACATTCATTCTCGGGTCCTTCAGCGCTCCCTGGTTGACCGGTTCGAAGTAAGCGGCGCACATTCGAATGACGTCCCTGTCCAGTTCGACCATGTCCAGATTTTCGAGTTCGTCGTATTTGAGGAGTTCCCGACCTGCGCATCCGTCACCGCCGCCGAGGATGAGCGCGGACCGAACGTGGGGCAAGAGGCTGCACGCGGGATGGATCAGCAGCTCGTGATAGACGAATTCATCCGACCGGGCAACCTGGATCACACCGTCAAGGGCAAGGCAGCGTCCGTAGTGCGGCGTGTCGAAGATGTCGATCCGCTGGTAACGGCTCTCTTCCGAGGCGATTACCGAATCCACGCGGTTGAGCACGACGCGGTTCTTCGATTCGATCTCGACAAAGACCGTTCCGGGAAAGAGCGATTCCAGGTCGGGCGCCAGATCTCGCATTGCGGCCAGTTTCCGAGTTGTGTCGACAATCATTGGGAGTCTCTCCCCGCGCCTAATCGAATTACCTCGCGCGTAGGAAGCCACGGAAGCTGAACGGCCGGCGGCGTCGCGGCGTGTGCGACCGTCGAGGGCGATCAACGGGTCTCCGGCAGTTGTCCCGGACTCGTGAACACGACGACGCGCGGGACGATCACCGCTCTCCTCGGCGGGCGCACGTCTACGGAGACGACCCCGTCGGCGAGCCCTTTGCGCGTCCCGTACGACGTCTCATCAAGCGCGACGGTTTGGACTGAAAGGTGATCGGATACCGGTAGCACACTTTGGCGTTGACTTCAAACCCGGCCGCGTGTTTATTCGAGTGCATGGCTCAAGTGGTGGTCTTTCCAAATCAATCGGCGTTCGACCACGGGACCGCGGCGCTTTCGACGGCCGGCGCTGCGATCCGAACCCTGGCGCCGCCGGTGTTCGCGGAGGGTATCCTTCCACCCGCCCTGATGGTGAGCGGACCGGTTTCATCATGCCGCGAAGCGCTCGAAACCTCGGGCGCCACGTTCAGCGGAATCATTCCTTACCACCCGCTGCGCCGAGAGGTGTCCGGCGCGCATCGTGCACATCCCGTTTGGAAGGAGGCCGTCGGGACGCTCGAGATCGAGAGTGTCGTCCCCAGTGAATCTGATCCCGCGCGCTTTCGCGTCTCGGCGCGAACATATCGCAGTCTCGATCCGATTATTCCGTATATGGCGCGAGTGATTCGGGGGGGAGCGTACCGGCCTGAAGTTCCTCTCCTTGCGTTCGAGGAGGATCATCGTCTGGTGGTGTTCGGCGACTGCGAGATCGTCATCTGCCGAGCGGACGACATTCTGGATATCTGGGTGATGATTCGCACCGCGGTGGATCTGATCAACACGGTGTGGACCCGAAGAGACGCGCTCGAACCGGAAAACCGGCCGAGACAGGGCATTGGAGCGATGGAAATCTATAAACGCCTGCCGGCCCACGACTGCAAACAATGCAATACCGACGGCTGCATGGAATACGCTCGCTCGGTCTTGTTGGGAACGCGAAACCTCGATCAGTGCCCGCCTCTCACCGAGCGCAAACACGCGGCGCGCAGAAAATCGCTGCGTCGGCTCCTTCGTATTATGGGCGTCGGCTACGCGGACGCAGAAGTGCGTTGACCCGGCCTCGCCTCTCCCATTTCGTAATGGTTCACCGGGCTTGAGGCGGCTCTGCGCCCGGTGAGGATGGAG
>CAYLRL010000121.1:0-11818 GCA_964385875.1 uncultured Syntrophales bacterium | reverse complement strand
CGTCCATCGACGACGCACACGGGGATCTCGTCAAAGTTGACCGTGGATTATGGGCTACGAAAGTCCTTGACACCCGTACGGGGGATTGCTAATCTAAAGTTTGAGCGGGCATAGCTCAGTTGGTAGAGTGCAAGCTTCCCAAGCTTGATGTCGCGGGTTCGACCCCCGTTGCCCGCTCCAGTGTGGGTAAGACCACCCGGGTACCGTCCCGGGTTTTTTATTACCGTTCGCCGCGCCGGCGAACGCCGGACGACGACCTCCTCGGACGGACGATATATGGATAAGCGGCTGTTTTCCTCTCTATGGAAGATGATCGAACCCATCATCGAGCCCGAAGGAATCGAACTTGTGGATCTCGAGTTCAAGAACGAAAACGGGCGATGGGTGCTGCGACTCTACGTCGATACCGCCGAAGGGATAACTCTCGATGAGTGCGAGCGGGTGAGCCGCCAGGTAAGCGCGCTCATGGATATGGAAGATCCCATTGAACAGGCGTACACCCTCGAGGTGTCCTCGCCGGGAATCAATAGAGTGTTGAGAAAAAAAAAGGATTTCATCCGTTACGCAGGCTCGCCGGTCAAGATCAAAACGTCGAAAAAGCTGAGCGGACGTCGCAATTACAAGGGAATGCTCAAAGGGGTCGACCAATCGCAGGTGCGCGTTGACGTCGACGGCGCGCTCTACGATATCCCTTTGGACGAAATTGAGACCGCACGGCTCGATCTTCCCGAATCGGAACTGTTCCGAGATGATCTGCGTAGGTGAGCGGGAAATACGGGGGACGTAGATGCAACAAAACTTGAACCGCATGATCGATCAAGTCGCCAAGGAAAAAGGGATCAACAGGGACACCCTCGTTGAAGCGCTTGAAGCGGCCCTTATTTCCGCAGCTCGGAAGAAATACGGAAGTCGCGTCGAACTCGAGGCTCAGTACAGCGACGAAACCGGCGAGGTCGAGGTCTTTCTCTTCAAGGACGTCGTGGAAGACGTAACCGACCCGACGACCGAGATCGATCTTCCCACCGCCAGAAGAGAGTTGGACCCGGAAGCGGAAATCGGCGATCAGCTCGGCGTGAAGATGGAGACCGACGGCTTCGGTCGCATCGCTGCTCAGACGGCCAAACAGGTGATCATCCAGAAGGTAAAAGACGCGGAGCGGGAAAACATCTACGCGGAATACAAAGATCGAAAAGGCGACATCGTCACCGGAATGGTGCAGCGGTTCGAGAAGCGCAATATAATCGTCAACATGGGCCGAGGCGAAGCGATCCTCCCCTACGGCGAGCAGATCCCCAGAGAGAACTTTCGGCAGGGGGACCGAATTCGAGCGCTCATACTCGATGTGAGACGAACGCAAAAAGACCCGCAGATTATACTCTCCCGAGCGAACCCCCTCTTCCTGGTCAAGCTCTTCGAGGGCGAAGTGCCTGAAATCGCCGAGGGTATTGTCCGCATCATGTGTGCGGCCCGGGAACCGGGTCAGCGGGCGAAAATCGGCGTTCGATCGACCGACTCGGACGTGGACCCGGTCGGCGCGTGTGTCGGTATGAAGGGATCTCGAGTACAGGCGGTCGTGCAGGAGCTTCGAGGGGAAAAGATCGACATCATCCCGTGGAACGACGATCCGGCTCACTTCGTGTGCAATGCGCTGCAGCCGGCCGAGATCTCGAAGGTCATCATCGACCAGGACGTCAATACGATGGAAGTTGTCGTTGCCGACGATCAGCTCTCCTTGGCCATCGGCAAGCGCGGCCAGAACGTGCGGCTTGCCGCCAAATTGACCGGCTGGAAGATCGACGTTCGCAGCGAATCCAAGGAAGAGAAGATCACCGGCGAATCCTTCGAGCGCCTGATGGGAATAGAAGGCATGGACGAAGACACGGCGACGATGCTCTTCGACAACGGATATCGCACGCCGGAAGATATCGCGAAGGCTTCCCTGGCTGAATTGACCAGCTTCATGGGCATTACCGAGGAGCGAGGGTCCCAACTCATACACGGAGCGTTCCGCTACCTTGCTACCGCGGCTGAAGCGCCTAAAGAGCCTAAAGAGCCCGAAGAAGAGGCGGCCGCCGCCGAAGGCGAGGAAATGGAAGCCGAAGAAGAAGAGTTCGAGGAAGCCGAAGAAGAACTCGAAGCCTCGGCGGAAGAAGCGGACTTCGCTGAATCCGATGAAGAGCGGGCCGAGGACGAAGATGAAGAAGATACGGAGCTCGAGGCGGCCGAAACCGGCGAGGAGTTCGAAGAAAATGAGAATGAGAATGAGAATGAGGAAGAAGAGACCGAACCCGAATCCGGAGCTCCCGCTTCGGTAAGCGCGGAGGAAGCCGCCGAATTGACGCCTTCGGCATGAAACGAGGACACACGCCGATTAGGACCTGCATAGCGTGCAGGAGACGGCGCCCGAAATCGGAGATGATTCGTCTGACCGCACAGGGCGCCGGGGCGACTGTCTCACCCGAGAAGGACCCGACGCTCGGTCGGGGGTGTTACATATGTCCGACTTGGGAGTGCATCGATCGGGCGTGCTCGAGGGGACGAACGGGCAAGGCGCTCAAGACCGCAATTGATGCGCCGCCCACACAGGAAGAATTTCTGAGAGGGCTCAAAGAGAAGGGGTTTGTGGATGGCGATGTTGACCGTGGATGACTTGGCCAGAGATCTCAAGGTCAGAAACGAAGATCTGGTGAGGGAACTCGTCGGACTCGGCTTCGAGGTGGAAGGACCTGAGAGTCGCGTCGAGACGGACGACCCCGTCGGACTTCGAGCGGAGCTCATAACCGCCCTGCCGCAGCAGGAGGTTATTGAGAAGCGCATCAAGCCTACCGTCATACGACGGAGGATCAAAAAGAAGCCCAAAGGAACGGATCGGAAGGCCGCGTCGGCCCCCGAACCGACTATCGAGGAGCCCGAAGAAGCGGTCGCTCCCGAACCCGAAGCGGAAGCGCCCCCGATTCGGACTTCTGCGCCCGCCGAGGCCGAGCCCGAAATAGCGGAACCCACGCCGAAAGAGCCGCCCAAGAAGGTCGCCAAGAAGAAGAAGGTTCAGCCCGCGAAGATCATCGAAGAGGCCCCCAAACCTCGGCCGATCGCCGAGGCGGCGCCCACAACGGCCGAAACGGCTCTGCGGGCTCCGGAAGCCGAGGCGCCCCACCCGCCGCCTCCGCACGCAAAAGCTGCTCCCGAAACGGCGTCCGAGCCAAAACGAGAAGATGTGGTCGTTCCCGCGCCGCCGAAGATTCAAACCCCTTCGCCGTCCCCGGAAGCTGCGCCTGAGCCCGTATCAGCGCCTCCGAGGGAAGAAGAAGAGCCGGAGGTCGAAGCGGAAGCGCCTGAAGCGGAGCAGGTCGCAGAACCTACGGAAGAGCCCGAGGACGAAAAGAAGGCCGCGGAAGATAAGACCGGAAAAAGGAAGAAAAAACGGGAAAAGAAGATGCAGCCGGCTCAGATTATCGGTCGGGTCGAGTTGAAGAAGGAGCCCAAGGTAAAGGAAGAACCCGCCCCTCCGCCTCAGCCCGCGCGGCCGCGGCGTCCGCCCGTCGAGGCGGTTCAGCCTGTTCCCGCTCCCGTACCCCCGGAATCCGCGGAGGAAGAACGACGAAGAAAGCGCAAGAAGGGCAAGAAAGTCCGAGAAGCGGCTGAAGAGAAAGCTCCGGAGAGCCCGAAGACGAGCGTTAGGCGCCGCAAGGAAGTCCTGCTGAAACAGGACCTCTACGACGACCGCCCGCGCGGGGGTCGCGCTCGAGCAAAGGGCAAAAAGCCCAAGCACCGAAAACCTGAAATCACCACGCCGAAGGCGGGTAAACGCAAGGTGAAGCTTCCCGAGGCGATCACTGTGGCGGACTTGGCTCACAAGATGAGTGTCAAGGCTTCGGATGTGATTCAACAGCTCCTCGCGCTCGGCGTGACCGCGACCGTCAATGAAGGCATCGACTATGAAACCGCCTCTGTTGTGGCGGGCGAATTCGGCTTCGAGGTCGAATCGACCGAACGCACCGAAGAGCATTGGCTGCCGGTGGCCGGCGACGAGGACGAGGCCAATTTGGAGTCTCGGCCGCCGGTCATCACAATCATGGGACACGTCGATCATGGGAAGACCTCATTGCTCGACTACATCAGGGCCAGCCACGTGACCGATCAAGAAGCGGGCGGCATCACGCAGCATATCGGAGCGTACAAGGTCAAACGAAACCGAGGAGAGCTCGTCTTCCTTGACACGCCCGGCCATGAGGCGTTCACTGCCATGCGCGCCCGGGGCGCTCAGGTGACGGACTTTGTCGTATTGATCGTCGCGGCGGACGACGGCGTCAAGGAACAGTCCAGAGAAGCCATCAACCATGCCCGCGCGGCAAAAGTCCCGATTGTCGTGGCGGTCAACAAGATCGACAAACCGGAAGCCGACCGTGACCGCGTGGTCCGTGAACTCAGCGAACTGGAACTGATTCCCGAATCCTGGGGCGGCGACACCCTCTTCAGTTTTGTCAGCGCGAAGACCGGAGAGGGCGTCAACGAGTTCCTCGATCTTATTCTGCTCCAGGCGGAAATGATGGAACTCAAGGCCAATCCTCGTAAACAGGCCCTGGGCAATATCGTCGAAGCGCGACTGGACAAAGGCAAGGGCCCCGTTGCCACGATTCTGGTTGCCGAAGGCACTTTGAAGCTCGGCGACCCGTTTGTGGCCGGCGTTCACTACGGCAAGGTGCGCGCGATGCTTGATCAGGACGGCAATCTCGTGGAAGAAGCCGGACCCGCGACCCCCGTCGAGGTTCAAGGTTTTTCCGGAGTGCCCGAGGCGGGCGAGCAGTTCATTGTGGTCAAGGAGGAGAAGTCCGCTCGTCAGATCGGAGCGCATCGGCAGGAAAAACTCAGAAAGCTGGAAGCGCTCAGTCCCGAACCCATGTCCTTGGACGAACTCATGGCCCGGATGAGCGCGGAAGAAGTCAAGGAGCTCAATCTCGTCCTCAAGGCGGACGTGCAGGGCTCCGTCGAAGCCCTCAAAGAAGCCCTTCTCGGCCTTTCCACCGACGACGTGAAAGTCCGGATTATCCATGACGGCGTAGGCACGGTCACCGAGTCGGACGTCATGCTTGCGGGCGCGTCGAACGCCATCATTATCGGCTTCAATGTTCGCCCGACGCCGAAGACCTCCCAGATGGCGGAGGACAAGAACATCGAGATTCGTCTCTATAATGTCATTTACGAGGCGATCGAAGATGTGCGCAACGCCATGGAGGGTCTGCTGGCGCCGCTCGAAAAGGAAGTGGTCACGGGCCGAGCGGAAGTTCGCGAGACCTTCAGCGTGCCCAAGATCGGCAAGATCGCCGGCTGCTTCGTCACGTCGGGAAAGATCCATCGATCCAATCAGATTCGCCTCCTTCGTGACGATGTGGAGGTGTATTCCGGGCGCATCGCCTCTATGAAGCGCTTCAAGGATGATATACGAGAAGCCGTCGAAGGATACGAATGCGGTATCGGACTGGAGAACTACCGCGGCGTAAAGGTCGGGGATATCATCGAAGCGTACGTCATCGAGGAAGAAGCGCAGACGCTCTGATTCGAGAACGGGGCGACGGCGGCACGCGGCGCGTGATGTATTTGAGCGAGCCGCTCGCTTGAATTAGGTGTGGCGCACGGGGAGTCCAATATCAATGGTAGTCGGCGTCGCGAGTCTCGAGCTGATGATACACAGCGCGTCATCCCTCAAGGCGAAACGAAAAGTCGTCAAGAGTATCCTCGGGAGAGTGCGCAGCAAATTCGATCTCTCCATCGCCGAAGTGGGATATCAGGACAAATGGCAGAAATGCGAGATCGGATTCGCAGTGGTTACCAACGAGGGCGGACACGCTCATCGAATGCTCCAGAGCGTTATGGATTACGTAGAAGGCCTGCACCTCGCCGAAGTAGTCAATACACGAATTGAAATCGTTCATTACTAAAATCTCGGCGGGTGTTCTTCCCGCCGGCAAACTTTCACACGAGTCTTACCAATGGCCGGCAACTTCAGAAAGGACAGAGTCGCGGAACTCGTCCGACAGGTTATTTCCGACATCGTACGCTTCGACCTCAAGGATCCCCGCACGGAAGGGGTCACCATCACCGAAGTGCGAATGTCGGGCGACCTCAAATCCGCCAAGATATACTTTGCCGCTCTCGCGGACGGGATGAGTCAAACGCATCAGGAGGGCCTGATAGCGGCAGGCGGCTTCATCCGGCGACGCCTCAGAGAGGAAGTGGACCTCAAGTACATCCCCGAACTCAGCTTCTTCTACGACACCGCGTTCGACAACTACGATAGAATCGACAGGATTCTCAAAGAGATACAAGGAGCGGACAACGACAATGATACGTGAGACAGCCGAGATAATTCGGACGGGTGATCGCTTTCTGGTCGTTACGCATGTCAGCCCCGACGGAGACGCGGTCGGGTCGCTCCTTGGGCTCACCGGCGCCCTGACCGAGATGGGAAAGACCGTCACTGCGCTGTGCGCGGACGCCATTCCCGATACGTTCGGTTTTCTGCCGGGCGTCGATCGGATTACGGCTTCCCCCGACACGGTCGAACTCGCACCGGAGTGGATCGTTTCCGTCGACGCGGCCGAAGACAAGCGGATCTCCGGAGACATTAGCCGATTCCGGGATCGCGCGAAATTGATCAATATCGATCATCACGGCACGAACCCGCTGTACGGCGACGTGAACCTGGTTGTCCCTCACGCGACGTCGACGGCCGAACTCGTTGTTCAATGTCTCAAGGAGGCCGGCCACACGATCTCCCGAAGCACGGCCGAATGCCTGTACACCGGCATCATAACCGACACGGGGGGATTCCGGTTTTCCGGCGTCAACGGCGACACCCTTCGCATCGCCGGCGATCTGATCGACACCGGCTTCGATCCGTATGAAGTGACCCGCGCCCTGTATGAAGAATACCCTCTCACGAGAGTGCTTCTCGAGCGTCTCATGCTCGAGCGCATGGAACTGCTCCTCGACGACAAACTCTGCGTGGGAATACTCTACGCCGACGACTTTCCCCGCGTCGGCGCGGACGTCTCCGAAACGGAGAATCTCGTGGACAGACTGCGTGAAATCCGGGGCGTTGAAGTGGGCATGCTTATCACCGGCCTGCCCTCCGGAATGACCCGCGTAAGTCTCCGATCCAAAGGAACCGTTGACGTCGCCGAAGTCGCCGGAAAACTGGGCGGCGGAGGACATGCCGCGGCGGCGGGCATCAAATCGCGTCTCAGTCCGGAGGAGGTCAAGGAGAAGCTCGTCAGTTCTCTGGCGCAAGCGTTCCGATCGTCCTCGGCTACGGGTTCTCCCAACTGAGCATCCCCTCAACTCTACGAGGGGGCTCCCATGAATCGCAGGCGCTCGGACGCCGGTCAGACGGCCGTGATTCAGTTTCCGTCGTTGGACCTCATCATTCTTTAACACCGATCGCGCCGAATAATGACGCACGAGGTCCGACTTGAATATGCCGAGAGATTGAGAACTCAACCGGCGCTTCGGTGAAAAATACCCCTCTTGCGGCTGCGCCGCCCGGACGTATGACGTCCGGGCCACCCGGGAGGACACGGTAACACATCAGTGAACGTAAAGTCTTGTTCCCTCTCTCGCCGGGAGAACAACGGTGAGGGCCTTAATTTTAACTTCTTGGAGAGCGCATTGGCGCCGGCGCTGCCGATATCCTCAACGACACCGGCGCGGGATGCGGGCCGGATCGATGCGAAAACCGTTCCCATCCGTTGATTTTCCGGGAAATCGTCGACCGGCTTGTCGGCCTGAAGGCTCCGGCCGTTTCAGATGCGCTGTTGCGAGAGATCTATGAAGCGCGAAACGGTGATATCCGAGACGCGCCTCGGGATCGTTTCGATCTCTTGTTACTGGGTCTCTTGCCCGTCTCGAGCGCCGACGATCCGGTGGAGCGAGAAGGAGCGCGCTCTCTGCCAACGCGAGGTTCGGACGAAGCGGCTTCTTTCCGGCGAGGCGTGGCGCAGATGAATCGCCTCGATCCGATCGCCGTCCTCAAATCGTCTTCTATTGGCGGGGTTCGCGTGGTATAGTGCGGTCGGGAGACGAGCCGATGGGCCGCGGGCCGACCAAAGTCAAAGCCGTTAAAGTAGCCAAATGTGTCCGACTCGGCATGACCGACGCGGAGTTAATGGAGCGCTTCGGGATATCCGCGGAAACGCTCCGCGACTTGTGTGAACAGCTGGTCGCGCGGGAGATGCTCACGCGGGAAGAGCTCGACCAACGCCCCAATCTCGCCCCCGGCTCGGTGGTCCTCGAGGTCAAGAAGACGCGGAAATCCTCCGGGAAGCACAAGAAAAGCCGCATCGACGCGGCCGACGCGCTTAATTGCATTCGGGCGGGAATGGACGACAAGGCGCTGATGGAGCGATACAACCTCACCGCCAAGGGTCTCCAAAGCCTCCTCGACAAGCTCTTCGCCAGGGGTATCGTCACGCGGGGCGAGCTCGAGGAGCGTGTCTCGATGGCGTACGGCCAAGTGACCATGGGCTTTCACATGCCCAAGTGGCCGGTCTCGAAGGTCGCCGCGCCGGAAATCAACGCAGCCGACGCGCTCCAGTGCATCAAGGCCGGGATGAGCGACGTTGCGCTCATGGAGCGATATCACATCTCCGCGAAAGGGCTTCAGAGTCTCTTCGAGAAATTGGTGGTCGCCGGTATGCTCACCACAGCCGAGTTGGAAGACCGGGATACTCTGGCGTCCGAATCAGTGATCGTCGATTTTCAAACGCCCTCCCCCGCCGCAATCAGACAGCGCGACCACATCCGTATCAGCATGCAGGAGGCCCTTAAGTGCGTGCAGTCGGGTATGGACGATTCCGCGCTCATGAAGAAGTTCAACCTCTCGGCCGGGGGTCTCCAAACCCTCTTCTCTCTCCTCGAGGAATCCGGAGCGGTCAGCCGCGCCGACATTCTCAATAGATCGGGGACGATCAGCCCGCCCATTGAAGTGGATTGGGATCCGCCGGAGGGGCCGGACCCTGCGAACGCGGCAGCGATCAGCGAAGACGAGCTCGTCGAGAGCGTACGAAACGGAATGGATCTCAACGACTTGATCGATCACTTTCGTGTCTCCGAAGACGAGCTCAACGACAGCCTCGAGAGCCTGCTGGTAAACGATACGATCACGGAGGACGAGTTCGATCGCGTCCTTTTTCCCAGCGCGGGCAATCAGCGCATCCGGCACAGAGCGACTAGGCGAATCATCTGCAGCGGCAACGAAACGTCCCTTCGCGCCCTGGTCATCTCGGCCGTCTCTCGCGGAGTGGACCTTTCAGGCGCGGATCTCGCCGGCGTCAACCTCGCTCGAGGCAATCTGTCCAAGGCCTCGCTGAGCGGCGCTGATCTCACGCGGGCCAATCTCATCGGCGCGGACTTGAGCGAAGCCGATCTCACGGGCGCCACGTTGGCTTATGCGGAGATGTTCGGAACCACGCTCCAGAAGGCCGACATGTCCGGCGCGGATATGACCAACGCCAATTTGACCATGGTATACGGTCTCGACGCGATCCTTCGCGATGCGGACCTCACTCGCGCCAACCTCGCCAACGCCAACCTCGCCGGCGCGGACCTTACCGGATCGACTCTCGACGATGTCGCCATATCCGGCGCCAACTTCACCGGAGCGTTCGTAAACGGCGAAGAATGCGCGGACACCACGCCGGACTGTCTCAATCTGGAAGATATCTTTTGATATGCGGGATCGCCGCGGCCGATTAGGGGCTTGGTTCTTTAATCACTCTACCCGTCGTCAGGAATGAGCCGTCGAGACCCGACTTGGCGCCGACCGGCGACGCTTCGATGATTGGGGCGCTCACATCCTGGTTCGCTCCCGCCGAGAATCGTTCCGCGTCCGCAGCGGATGCGGTCGCAACCGAGCACACGAGAAGATCGAAAACGATACGCACCGTGATGAAGGGAATGCACAACCGCGCGCCCGGTCGTTCACCGATCTCATCCTCCTCTCGGCGCCGGCGACTCGTCGGGGCTTACGCTCGTCGAACGGATACCTCGCCGAGAGGAACATCACGACCACGGGCTCCCTTCGAACGCGAAGAGCATATGGTAACCGGTCGGACCGAGCCAGGGATTCGATTGATACTCGAAGTTGTAGTCCTCGAATTGCTCGTACCTCCCGAGGAAGGTATCGTAGTAGTTGTGATTCCAGATCGAGCTATTCTTGGTGTACGCGTCGTCGAGCCACCACCACGTAAACCACTGGTCGCCGATGTTTGCGAAGACGTCCGCTCCGGTCCATCCGGCGATCGCGCCGAGCATCGTCGAAGCCGCTCCCACCTGACAGTGATAGAGCATGATCTGTGCGTCGTCGGTCAGGTACGAACCCCACTCCGCGAAGGATGACTGATGACTCGTGTAATTGAAGGTGCTCACCCAGTCACCGATGTAGAATCCGCCCGTACTGCCGTGACTGAAGACAGCGACGTCCGCGATGTCACGATCGTACGCGTCGCTCAGGACGCCCAGCCCGTCTACAACGTCGTCGAGGGTCGCCCGATTCCCGTAGCCGCTCAAGTTATACTCGACCACGATCACATCCTCTATGGCGTACTGCTCGACCGCCTCGAAGAAGTCCGCATTGTCCACAACGGCTATTTGAAGATCTCCGCCGCTCCAATAGCCGTCCGAGCCGGGAGTAAATATGTACCAGTCGAGAATGGTCGTATCCGCGCTTGTATCACGGATGGAGCAGACGAGGTCGGTGTCGGATCCCAAACCGTATGACGAGAGGTCCCAGTAGCGTGTCGAGGAGATCAAATACTGCGAATCGCCGATATAATCGACCGAATCGTAATCGGTCAAAACCCAGGCTGAGCCGTTGAACTCGTACCATTCCCCTGCGCGGTACTGACCCCAATAGGTCCATTCTCCGCTGGAGTAATACCAGCCCGCGCCGGTTTTGTAGTTATACTGATAGAACGTGTCTTCGTCGAGAAGATACCACTCCCCGTTGTAGGTGAAGATCGACGACGAGCCCGGGTCGTCAAAGAGGTTCCAGCGCCCTCCGGAGAACTCGTACCATTGGCCGATTCCGTGCACATCGTCGGAATACGAGTAGGCGAATCGGTAGACGCCGTCGAACCACCACCATCCCCGATCGGACCAATAGAGGTACCACGTGGCCGGCCGGGTATCGACCTTGTGGGTATCGCCGTCAAAAGGACATATACCGCCTTCGGCAAAATCCTTGAAATCTCCGGTGGTTGCGAAGTCGCTCCAGGTCGAACCGTCGTGCGCGTACCACTGCTCTTCCGCGTACACGAACGCGAAATTGATATTCCAGCCGGTACCGTCGTCGAAGCCCCAGTACCCGGCGTCGCCCCAGTAGATGAACCATTCTCCGTCGATTTCGTGCCACTGTCCGTCGAATATTCCCGAACCGGGAGTGACTCCCTCGGTCTCTTGAGTCCCCTCCAGCAGGGCCGCGCCGTCGAGCACTATCCGCTCTTCGAGTTGTTCAAGGAGAATGAGGCTTCCACATGTCCGAACCGGATCCCTTCCGTATCTCATCCGCCCGTCACCTCCGGCTTCACTCGAGCATCACTCATCGACGGAAATCACCGCATCTGGGCCGCGTTGGTGTTTCCGCGTCACAACCTGGTGGAGAAAAAATCCGCGACGTTTCATTCGCGGTTATAGTACAGAATAGCCGGAGGCGCAGAGGGAGTCAAGCGACAGCCTCCGCGCGTAGCAATCATCACATGATACTCACTCGGCTGCTGCTCAAGCCCGCCATACTTGTCCGCACGTCGCCGATTTCACCTCGGCC
>CAYLRL010000120.1:0-11838 GCA_964385875.1 uncultured Syntrophales bacterium | reverse complement strand
TCGACCTCTTCTGCGGACTGCGTCCTTGCGCACCTTACCGGTGATGTGGCCCCCCCGCCTTTCGGTTCTTGACCACGGTGGAGTTGGAATATCCACCGTCAAGGACCACTCTGAGCGTTACGTCGGAACCGACCCACGACCGGGTAAGCCGGATCAATTCCAGGGCGAGTTCCGGCTTGGTCCTGTAGGATCGTCCCTCGGGCTTGACTTTGGACCGCTTGGGCCGGCGCATTCTCGCCGCATAGGGCAGGCAGAAGACACGATCAGAGATCCCCGGCAGGCGCACCGACACACCGATGAGCACGAAGCAGACGCCGTATCCGATCTTCTTACCGCCCTGAGGAGAGGCCCCGTCGTGCTGAAAGCCCGCGCCGCAGATCTTTCGGCCCACATGGTTGTTCAGCGTGTCGTCGATTACGAGGATCACCTCGCCGGCGCCCGGGAAGAACGTTTCGACGATGAGGAGGAAAATGACTCTGGCAACCTCGTCGGGCTTCCACCGGGCTCTCGAGAAGAAACGGTAGACACTGCCGAAATGCTCCGATTCATGCGCGTCCACCGTCAATATGACCCGGCTGATCGAGTTCATTCAAACGGTCATGAGCCGGCCGGTCATCAGCGCCGTGAAATGCCGCAGGCTGGGCGCCGTGAAACAATCCCGAAATCGAAGCTTGTCAATCTCAAAGGGTTGAGGTAGATTCCGTTTGCTCATGGCTTTCCACCTCCCGTGGTTTCTTTCCCAAAAGGATATGGCAGGAACGCCTTTATCTTTCAACCATCCTCTGCGAGACCGGCCGTATCAAACCGGAAACATGGTGAAACTATAGTTCACCTTGACACCCAGAAATTCCGCGGCGTATGGTTTACAGGCATAGGCTCGGCTCCCCTGTCCGCGGGACGATGATGCAGTTTTCCGCGCCGGCGCAATCGCCGAGCGGCTCGACGGTGGGCAGGGCCGGAAAGGCTTGCGACGCTTCCCCGGCCGGAGAATCATCCCGGTTATGGTAAAAGCGGCGCAAAGCCACACTTCACCGATTGTCGGTCTCAACGTTTGAGAATAGGAATCTCCATCGCCATTTTTTCGCCGGTGTGCGTCTGTTCAGCCGGCGACGCGATTGGGGCCCCATCCCACGGAGGACTTCATGCGCAAAACGAACACTCGATCATTCCTCACTCCGGCGAAACTCATCCTCTTGGCTCTTTTTTTGGCCGCTATCACTACGACGGCTCAGGCCGCCTCCGCGGAGGAGATCACCCGCGGTTCCGCGACCGGCCAAACGACCGCGACGGGTTACGACCACCCCGGCCAGTACTTGCACATGAAGGCGCAGCCGCCTGCGGAGAACATGGAACCGGTTATCACCCATCTCGCTCAAGATAAGGAAGCCCGGCTGAAGCTTCAGGAGATGGAAAAGAAATTCGGCAAGAAACCGAATATCCTTATTTTTCTTATGGACGACGTGGGCTGGATGGATCCCGGGTTCAACGGCGGCGGACCCTCGGTGGGCAATCCGACGCCGACCATGGATCGGCTTGCTCAGGACGGCCTGATTCTGACATCCGCCTATTCCACGCCCAGCTGCAGCCCCACCCGAGCCACCATCCACACCGGACAGACGCCGCTTCACCACGGCCTGCTTCGGCCGCCGATGTACGGCGAACCCGGCGGATTGGACGGCGCTGTGACGGTCGCGACGGTCCTGCAGAAGCTGGGATACGTCACACAGGGCGTCGGCAAGTGGCATATGGGCGAGAACGAAGGATCGCTGCCGCAGAGCGTCGGGTATGACGACTATTACGGCTTCCTCGGCGTTTCGGACATGTACACGGAATGGCGCGACATCTACTTCAATCCCGAAATCGCGCTCAGCCCGTCACGATTCAAGCTCCTCGAGAAAACGGCCTTCAATCACAACAACGTTCACTGTGTGAAGGGTGAGAAGAAGTGCGAGGATAAATACGAGATCAACCTGACAACCATCAAGAATCTTGACGACGATTGGGCCGAATACAGCGAGAAGTTCATCCGAAAAATGGCGGAAACCGATAAGCCCTGGTTTCTCTACCACGGCACTCGTGGATGTCATTTCGATAACTATCCGAACGACGAGTATGCGGGCAAGTCCCCTGCGAGGACGGTTTACAGCGACTGCATGGTTCACATGGACGACATCTTGGGTCGACTGGTCAAGGCGCTGAAAGAAACCGGTCAATTGGAGAATACTTTCATCTTCGTGACTTCCGACAACGGTCCCGAATGCGAGATTCCGCCGCACGGCAGAACACCGTTCCGCGGCTGCAAAGGCTCGTCATGGGAGGGCGGCGTGCGCGTGCCGACCTTCGTCTACTGGAAAGGCGTGACCAAGCCCCGCCGGTCCGACGGACTGTTCGACCTGGCGGACCTCTTCAACACCTGTATTGCTCTCGCCGGCGCGCCCGGCGCTGAAGCGGCCAAGTTCGTATCAGAAGATCGATACATCGACGGCGTCGACCAGACATCGTTCCTGCTCGCTGACGACGGCCAATCCAATCGCCGCAGCCGCATCTATACGCTCAATCAATTCTTTTCAGCGGTGCGCATCGACGAGTTCAAAATGTCATTGACTATGGAGATGGAGCAGGCTCTCTTCAACCGAGGCTTCACCGGCGGCTTCAGCGGCGCTCTGGTCACCCAGACCGGTGGAGCGATCATGACCAATCTGTATACCAATCCCCAGGAGGACATCAGCGTGGGCATCCGGCATATCCCCTTAGCGGTGACCATCGGCGCGGAGGCCGATCGTTATTGGAAGGTGCTCAAGAAGTTCCCGCCCAACACAAAGGTGGGTTTTCAGGGCAACTGAGATTCCTCGGGACGCGTTGAATCCCAGGAAACAGCGGCATCTATTCAACGGGCCGGCTTACCGGCGAAGTCGGCCCGATCTTTCACGGACGCTCCGACCCGCGCCGCCATAACACAGGCGCTCTCCAACGTTCGGTTCGGATCAGAAGGCCAGTCCGAAGGCTACGCCTCCACCCAGAATATACTTCGTCATCGTTGCGGTTACGTCTCGGCTTCGTGAAATCGGCGGATCGGGGGAGTGCTCGAATTCCAATTCCACCTCGCTGCGCATCAACATCCAGTTGTAGTTGAGCCACACGCCGAATGAAACGGTCTCGGACAGCCGGGTATCGTATTCGAGCGTCGCGGTCGCCATAGACCCCGGCTTTGTCCAGGTGTAGCGCAATTCTGAGACATTGTTCTGCGAGTTCAGAAGCGCAAGCGCGGTATCGGAATACACCGGCGGACTGTACGTTATCGTGCAGGTCGCGCCGCCTGCGGAAAGCGCAAGGCCGATGAACGGAGCCAACGTCTTGGTGACGTAACCGTTCACCGGTCCGGCGACGCATACCTCATGCTCGGCGACATATACGTGAAGAGCGAGCGCCCCATGAGGCCCGCGACCTGTACGAGCGCGCGCTTACAGGCGAGGCCCTGTCTCCCGTCGATCGAGGACGCCTCAGAAACGAGCTACGCAAGCTCGAATCCTCCGGGGCGGAAAAGAGCCGGTAAACCTGCGGCCGGCGCAGGACGCGCTCGGGCTTTCAACGGGCGGCTATGGCAATCCGCCCCATGACTGCTTATATGTATCGCGCGCCCGGTTCGAGGCGCGCCGACAATTCTTTGATCCGCCGGAGAGACACAGTATGGATCGCCAATCGTTTCGTCGTCAAATAACCGTTGCCGGCCGCCCCGTCGCGCTTTACGACATCAACCGCTTGGAAGAAGACGGGCTCGCTGAAATCGCACGGTTGCCCTTTTCAATCCGCATACTCACGGAGAACCTTCTGCGAAAGCTCGACGGCCGCATCGTCACCGAGGAACACATCCTCAACACTGCTCGCCGGCAAACGTCGAACGACGCCCCTCCGGACATCCCCTTCTATCCAGCGCGGGTCCTCATGCAGGATTTCACCGGCGTGCCCGCCGTGGTTGACCTCGCGTCCATGCGCAGCGCGGTCTCGGAAATGGGCGGCGATCCCACCGCGATCAATCCCCTCGTCCCCGTCGAGTTGGTGATCGACCATTCGGTGCAGGTCGACTATTTCGGCTGCGCTCAGGCCCCGGAACTCAACGTGAGACGTGAGTACGAACGCAACGCCGAGCGCTACGTCGTCCTCAAATGGGCTCGCAACAGCTTCGATAAATTCGAGGTAGTTCCGCCCGGCTCGGGCATATGCCATCAGGTCAACCTCGAGCATCTCGGTCGCGTGGTCATGACCGAAGAGGAAAACGGCGATCTCGTCGCCTACCCCGATACGCTCGTCGGGCTGGATTCGCACACGACCATGATCAACGGACTCGGTGTGCTCGGTTGGGGTGTGGGCGGCATCGAAGCCGAAGCAGTGATGCTCGGCCGACCCTACTCCATGGTCCTCCCCGACGTGATCGGCATACGGTTGACCGGCGAATTGCGGCCGGGGGTCACCGCGACCGACCTGGTGCTCAGGGTGACCGAGATCCTGCGCGAGTATAATGTGGTCGGAAAATTCGTCGAATTTATCGGGGCCGGCGTCAAGAATCTCTCCATACCCGAGCGTGCGGTCATTTCAAACATGACGCCGGAATTCGGCGCCACCGCCACCCTCTTTCCCGTCGACGAGGGGAGCCTCGAATACCTGCGAGCGACCGGCCGAGGAGACCGAACCGCGCTTGTTGAGGCGTACTGCAAAGCCAATCGGCTTTTCGCGACGGCCGAAGATCAACCGGAATACACCGACCTGCTCGAACTCGACCTGTCGGAAATCGTGTCGTCCGTCGCGGGACCGTCACGGCCGCAGGATCGGATTCCGATTAGCGATCTGAAGACGGCGTTCACACGGAGCGCCGGCGAAAAAGCCCGGTCAACGGAGCCGGTCCAAATCGAGATCAACGGCTATCCTGCCCGGATTGCCGACGGATCGGTCGTCATTGCGGCCATTACGTCCTGCACGAACACGTCGAACCCGTCCTTGCTGCTCGGCTCGGGTTTGCTGGCCAAAAGAGCGGTCGAACTCGGGCTCAAAGTCCCGCCGCACGTGAAGACCAGCTTCGCGCCGGGCTCGATGGTCGTCCCCCGCTATCTGGAGGAAGCCGGGCTCATGCCCTACCTGGAAGCGCTCGGATTCCACCTGGTCGGGTTCGGGTGCACGACCTGCATCGGCAACAGCGGACCGCTCCATCCCGCGGTCGAACAGGCCATCGTCGACCACAACCTGAACACCGCGTCCGTCCTCTCGGGGAATCGAAACTTTGAAGCCCGCATCCACCAGCGAGTCCAGTCCAATTATCTCGCATCGCCCATACTTGTGGTCGCATACGCCTTGGCCGGCCGCATCGATGTGGATCTCACCTCCGAACCGGTCGGATACGACCCCAACGGCGCGGAAGTCCGACTCGAGCAGATTTGGCCCTCTGAAGAAGAAGTCCGGGATCTTGTGGAGCGCTACGTGCGCACGCCGTACTTCGAGGAGGAATACGGCCGCATCTACGAGGGCGACGAGAACTGGCGAGCGCTCGAGGGCGGCGAGAGCGTGATCTACGAGTGGGACCCGGAATCGACCTACATCAAGAACCCGCCGTACTTCGCCGACTTCAGCGTCGAACCGCAGCCGCCGGAAGACATCAAGGACGCGCGAGCGCTCGTATTCGTCGGAGATTCGGTCACGACGGATCATATCTCTCCCGCCGGAGCCATACCCGAGGACTACCCCGCGGGTCGCTACCTCATCGACCACGGCGTCCAACCGGAACGATTCAATTCATACGGATCGCGTCGCGGCAATCACGAAGTCATGATGCGCGGGACCTTCGGCAATGTCCGCCTCAGGAACCGGCTCGCCGGCGACCGCCAAGGGAGCTATACAAGAAAAATGCTTGAAGGCCGAGAAATGTTTATCTTCGACGCGGCCGTGGAATACGCGAAAGAAGGCACGCCGCTCATCGTGCTCGGAGGTAAGGAATACGGCGCCGGCTCGTCCCGCGATTGGGCCGCCAAAGGCACACGACTGCTCGGCGTGAAAGCCGTCATCGCCCAATCATTCGAACGCATCCACCGAAGCAACCTCCTCTGCATGGGCGTCCTGCCGCTCCAGTTCATGCCCGGCGAGGGCGCGGACTCCCTGGGACTCGACGGAACCGAACGCTATACCCTCTCCGGCCTCCGAAACGTCACAGCCGGCGGAGAAATACCCGTCCGGGCGACCAAAGACGACGGCGCCGAGATCGAATTCACCACCCACGCCCGACTCGACACCGATATCGACGCCGACTACTATCGCCACGGCGGCATCCTCCCCTATGTGCTTAGGGAGATGATCGGCCGTGCAGGGGGGTGAGATGTGACTGAGGAAGGCGCGAGGGAGCGGGATGCGGCCGGACATTACCGTCTGGTACAACAGCCGGCCCCCTTGAGGGGCTTGTGGAACATGTCTTGAACGAGGAAAGAGACCCGATGAAACCGTTTCGAATCAGAGATCCCGTCCACGGGTTCATTGAGTTAAGCGAGTGGGAAAGGGCCGTAGTTGACCATCCGGTGCTTCAGAGGCTGCGCAGAATCCGACAGCTTGGCTGGACAGACTTGGTTTATCCCGGCGCTTCGCATACCCGTTTCGAGCATTCTTTGGGTGTAATGCATGTTGCAGGTAGAATGTTCGATAGCATCCGCGGGCGAAAGGACAGGCTTCTCAGACAAGAAATGGGGTATGACGAAAGTGGGCTTGAGCGCACACGCGCTTTGATACGCGTCGCCGCTTTGCTGCACGATATAGGCCACCCGCCGTTTTCACATGCTGCGGAGGAGGTGATGCCCACTGACGGGGCCGGCAGACCCTTCAAGCATGAGGCTTACTCGGCTGCGGCCGTTAGCGCTATGTCCGACGTCATCGAGCATCCGATGAACCAGAGAAATTACAGCCTCAAGATGGACGAAATCGTGGACTTTCTTACCGGGGATGTCAGGGACGCCGGTTTGCTTTTCTGGCGAGATCTTCTATCCAGCCAGTTGGACGCGGACCGCGCCGATTACTTGCTCCGAGATTCCCACCACATCGGCGTAGCTTATGGCAGATACGATCTGGACCGGCTCGTCTCAACGTTGACCGTGGCATTGGACCCGGAAACCGACGCCCCCGTGCCTGCTGTTGAGGAAGGAGGTTGTCATGCCGCTGAAGGATTCATTCTCGCCCGATATATGATGTTCACTCAAGTCTACTTCCACAAAACCAGACGCGCTTACGACCACCACTTCGGTGAAGCGCTCAAGTGTCTGCTCTCCGAGGAACGCCGGTGCGATCACCCGCTCTTCCCATCACCGACGGATGAAAATGGTATCCAGGAATATCTTGGATGGGACGACTGGCGGGTCCTCGGCCTCCTTGCCGATGGACGCGGCGGGGAACATGGACGTAGGCTCTGCCGACGCGCTCATTTCAAGCGTGTATTCGAGACTCCCGAGAACCCCGAAGAAGCTGATTTGGAGTTGGCGAGGGCTGTTGAAAAAAAGCTTGCCAAAATGATCGGTTTCGTTGATAACCCATCAAAATCATGGTATTCGTTTCAAGAGGCTGACGTCCGCATTCTGGCTGTGGAAGGGTCTCGTCGGAAGCTGATCCCGCTTCCACATCTGTCGAATGTCGTGAAAGGTTTGAAAGCGGTCAACCAGACACGGATCTACGTAGCGGACAAAATGAGATCCGAGGCCGAGAAGGTCGTGGACGCACTGACACAGAGTAACTCGAAAGGAAGCCCGCAATGAGTGGAGAGGTTCAAGTCCCCTGGCATAGATACGCCCTCATTTCCGAATTAGCGCGAAGGCTGCACGAGGATTCTCCCTGGTTCGGAAAGACTGCGCTTCAGAAAATCGTGTATCTGCTCCAGGAATTGGGAGGTGTGCCCGCGGGGTACGAGTATCGTCTCCACACGCACGGACCGTTTGCGGCGCGAATTCACGCTGATCTCGATCAACTCGAAACGTTCCGCGCCGTTACCTTGAAGTATGTTTCCGGGGAAGGGTTCGGAGGATATAAGATTTCACCCGGTCCACACAACCAGGCAATTCGCGAGAGAGGCGCAGAATTCCTTGCGCGGAATCAGACATCGGTGGATGCGGTCCTCAATGATTTCGGATCGCTGGGGACGAGGGATCTCGAGCTACGGTCGACCGTAGCCTACGTCCAAAGAAAAGCCCTGTCCACAAATCGGCCTCTGGACCGAGAGCGGCTCATCTCCCGGGTGGGCAAGATCAAACCGCGCTTCAGTCATGAAGAAATTCGAACAGCGGTAACGGAACTCCAAGAGAAAGGCTATATAGATAGATGTCTCACATAGCCGTCGGTTTCCATAGACCGCTTCCCCTCTTCGTTCAGATGAATCACCCATATTCAGTAGTTGACGTCATAGGCATATCCGACTCGGGACAGGCGCGGCCTCCCAAATCCAAGCGGCGCCCGCCAACTCGATTTGCACTCCCCCGGTTCCTCCGTTCCAAACGCCCACGTCACGCTGCGCTTTGCAAATGCCGATGATATGGCGTCCGAGCCGGCGTCGTGCGTCTTTTCGGATTTCGCGGTAGAATGTCGGCGGAAGAGCCTGCTCCGATGGAGGATGACGTGGTTGAACTCAACGAAGCTGCGGCCGGCGGTGATCTGGAGGTCGTGAAACGTTTGGTGGAAGCGGGAGTCGACGTGGACTCCCGGGATCAGTACGACGAGACTCCTCTGCACAGAGCGGCGTGGGAAGGGCATGACGAGATCGTTGATTTCCTTCTCCGTCACGGCGCCGACGCGAACGCCGAGACCGGGTACGGCAAGACTCCACTTCACAGGGCTGCTTGGCGCGGGCGCCCGCGCATAATTGCGCGCCTCTTGGAACACGGCGCGGCGCCCGGGGCGGCCAACCGTGAGGGAGACACGCCTCTGCACTTTGCAATTCGGGAAGGGCATAGGGAAGCCGTAGACATTCTACTCGCGGCAGGCGCTTCACCCCATCAGGTCAACGCATCGGGCACGTCGCCCCTTGATTGGGCTGAAGACAACAAACGGCCGGACCTGGCCGCCGTGTTACGCGAATCCCAATCATGAATGCCGCCGGCGCAAACGGCCCGCATTTTAGGACCCGGCGCACGGACAACTCAATACGCATATCAGCGCCTCTTTCCGCCCTCCGACGCCCGCTCAATTGCCGACCGTAACTGCCCGTGGAGTTCAAGATGCGTCGCATTATGCCGATGATGATGCCGATGATGATGGACGGGATCAGCATAAACGAGCTCATGCCCAAGATGATGGTGAAGATGCTCGAGGAGGGGGATCCGACGAACCCGTTGAAATGAGCGCCGACGCCTGCCGAGGCGCAGAGTGTCCGGACAACCCGAATCGGGACCGTCTGAGCCTGATTCGCTTTTCCTGGGAGACAATCGTGAAGAAACTGCTTGGACTGATCGGTTCGCCGCGAAAGCGCGGCAACTCGGAGCTCCTCGTCAAGGAGATCCATAAGCGCATGGGCGATGAATGGGAGCTTACGCTCGTTCGTCTTCCCGAGCTCGACATTCGACCGTGCAAGGGCTGTTATCAGTGCCTGTTCGGTGAGATGAACTGCGTTCAGAAGGACGATTTGCCCTCCGCGCTCGAAGCGCTCGCCGCGGCCGACGCGTATGTCTTGGCCGCGCCGACGTATCTCCTCGGCGCGAACGCCTCCGTGAAGCTCTTCCTCGATCGCGGCCTGAGCTTTGCGCGACACGTGGATTCATTGTGGCGTAAACCCGCGGTGGGAGCGGTCATCGCCGGACTCGAGGGTATGGAGGGGTACGCGAAACTCATGGTGGACAGCTTCCTCAAGCTTACCTTCGCGGACCACCGAGGGTCCGATGTAATCTACGCCGCGCTCCCGGGAGAAGTCTTCCTTGACGGCGACGGTCGGGCCGTTGCCGCTCGTTTAGCCGAGGCCCTTCAGGCGAAGGAATCGCCTCCCCCCGCGTCGACTTCCGAGCCCCGATGCGCGCATTGCGGCGGAGACACCTTCCGATTCCTCGAGGACGGGCGGGTTCGCTGTATGCTGTGCAGCGGCGGAGGCACGTACGAGGCTTCGGAGGGGGGCCTGAGGTTGGACATACGCTCTTCGGATCACGCGCTCTTCCTCACCTACGAGGACGCAAAGAATCATTTCGCTTTCCTGCGAGGAATGAAAGACAAGTTCATGGCCCGTCGAAACGAATTGAAAGCGGTCATGCAGGAGTATTCCGACGACGCGACGTGGATTCGACCGAAAGGGCGCGAGGAATCGTAGAGCCCCGGCGCGTGGCCGCTTCCGGCCTGGTACGACATACGGAGGCTCCGGAAGACCGCCGCTTCCATCCGTTCGAGCGGTCGCGCGCGTGTGTCGTTCGGCTAAAACGCGGGCTTGAGGGGATCCAACAGGCGCTTTCGACCCTCAAACGGCGTCTTGTTTCTTGCTCCTCAGTGTAGGCCCTCGGGCGGAAAGCGTGAACCGGCTCTTCATGATCGGCCGGATCGCATCACCGACCTCGCGAGGACAATAACCGTTAAAACGATGAGAACCGCCGGAATAACGGTCACATAGAGCGGGAGGAGCTCATGTCCGCGCGCTCGTAAGATGTGATACGTGATGTACGCGGCGTAGCAGATGATGAAGAGACCGCCTTCCCAGCGATCGACGCGTCCGCCGGTGAAGCAGATCGGCAGGCAGGCCACCGACGCCGCGATCATGATGGGAAGGTCCACGTGAAGCGCGGTGGAGTCCACGGGAAATCCATCGGGCGAAATCGCACCCACAACACCCAGAACAACCATGATGTTGAAAAGGTTGCTTCCAACCACGTTGCCCACCGCGATATCGGGTCGACCGCGGTACGCGGCCGCAACCGACGCCGCCACCTCAGGCAGTGACGTTCCCACCGCGATGACCGTCAACCCGATAGTGAGCTCCGAAATCCCGAGCCGACCGGCGAAGTCCACCGCAGACGTGACGACCCACCTGGATCCAAGCAAAAGCAGCCCCAGACCGGCGATCACAAGGAAAGCGTTTCTCACCCAGTGAGGATCGTCGGCGACCGGAACGTAAACGCCGTTTTCCGCCGCCGTTTTCCGTTCCGCCGCGATTTCCCGACGACCGCTCCGCACGATCCAGTATGTGTGGGCGAGGAAGAGCGAAAAGAGCAGGAGCCCGGCCGCGCGGCTGATCGTTCCGTTGAATCCCAGAAGGAGCGGCAAGAAGGAGACGCCGATCATTACGGGGATGTCTCGCCGAATCACACCCCGCGAAACGAACACGGGCGTGAAGAGGGCGGCCAAGCCCAGAATAAGAAGCGAATTACAGATGTTGCTCCCGACAACGTTTCCCAGCGCCACGGGCGATGAACCGAGCAGTTCCGCTTTGAGGCCGACCGCAAGTTCGGGCGAACTCGTCCCGAACGAAACCACGGTCAGGCCGATCACCAACGGCGAAACCCCCAGCGCAGCGGCGAGGCCGGTAGCGCCCTTGACCAGGATGTCCGCGCCGTAGATCAAAAGCGCTATCCCCAACACAAACCATACCAAAAGGAGCGTCATACTGAATCCTTGTTACGTGCGCTCGATGCTCCGTATACGAATTGACGTAACCGTTCACCGGGAGAGCGATAAACCCCTGATATCTCGATGGGGGAGGGTTGGAGGGGAGATGAGTCTCCCCCTCCATTCTCACCGGGCGCAGAGCCGCCTCAAGCCCGGTGAACCATTACGAATTGACAATTCTATCCGGGGCGTCCAGGCCCGTGGACTTAATTACCACACCCGGCTTTCGAAATCGAGGTCACCGGACGA
>CAYLRL010000119.1:0-11882 GCA_964385875.1 uncultured Syntrophales bacterium | reverse complement strand
CGTCGCAATCCCTTCGTAATCAGGGCTTCGGTTCTGAGAGACCCCCCGCCAACAGTCTGGAACTATTGGCTTTTTGGAGCCGTGTACGGAAACCTCGTTTTTTCCACAGGCGACCGGGCGTCATTTCGACGCTCCTTTCTCTCCAGAAAACGGAGAATCCCTTGTCAAAGAGCCATGTTACGTCTGTACGGAAACCTGCCACCATTTTTAGCGGTCTCGAAGGTTTCCGTACCCGAGCAACGCGGTCATCCGCGGGGCCGGGGGGGGGGCGCCTGTCGGCGTCCTTTCCGAACCCGAGCGCAACCATTACACGATGTAAACCTCGGGCTCTTCCCACGGCTCGTCACGACCGACTCCTACGACGACAACTTTGCCGGCGCAGAGTTCGCACAGGGGATAGAATCGCACACTGTCCTCGTCGGAGTCAATGATTTCTTCGACCCTGGTGCGTATCAGGTCCGCTTCGTCACCTTCGGTAATTACCTCGAAGACCGAGTACTGGACTCGATCGCCGAAATTCTCGAGCGCGGCCGCCAATCGGCGTCGCCTTCGGTCGTCGGGAATATCGTACGCGACGATCCACTTCTTCATGAGCGCGCCGTCCAGAGATAGGGCTTGATCTCCGCCTCTTCACCGAGGAACACCCGGGCGAGCTGTTCCCCTGCCTTCCGGAGCTCTTCCCGTGTCCGCATCTTCGTCAGATGGGCCTCCCAATGCTTGAAGAAGACCCTCATCGCCGGCCGGGTCAGTCGGCGTCCGCCGTCGGCGTCCGTCTGGAAGTCGTCGGGTTTGAGTATGCCGAGGTTGAAGACTCTTACCGCAAAACGATCCACAACGGGCGCGCGAAACGGTTCGAGCAGGTCCAAGGCCAACGAAGGGCGTCCGTAGTCCTCCTCGTGGAAGAAGCCGAGAAACGGATCGAACCCCATGCCGTCGAGCAACGATTGCAGCGCGTTGGTCAAAAGGACATATCCGAAGGAGAGCACGGCGTTGACAGGATCCGGCGGCGGGCGCCTCTTCCGGCCATCGAAGGCGATTCCGTCGACTTTGAGCATGCTCCCGAAACATGACCAGTACGCCGCAGCGACCGAGCCTTCCAAACCGAGCAGTTCGTCCCTGCTCTCCGCTTGGCGTATCTTTCCATGAAGGTTCTGCAGTCTTGCTATAGTGCGCTGGATTTCCGGCTGTTGACCGGGTTCATCCCAGACATACCGCTTGAGGACTTCGACGCTGTTGTGGACCTTGGCCTCGACAATCACGCGTGACTGAGCACGCGCGAACTCCGGGTCCGTCTCCCGCTTGAACTGGGCCTTGCGAAGCGGGATGTTTCGGGCCGACGGCGGAGTGAGTTGCCCCAGGAGTTTTCCTCGACCGGAAAGGATGGCGAATTCCACCCCGAAATTGAGCATCTGAACGAGCGCCGCGGTCGTCACCTGGACCGACTCGAGCATCAGCACCGCAGACAATCGACGCAACTCGACTTCGAGAAGCTCCCGCCCGTCCTTCTCGACCACGAGCCGTTCTCCCCGCTTACGCACTACCGATCCGTGCTCCGTCAAATAGAGAACCGCCATTTTTCCCCAGTTTGTTTAAGAATGTCGAGCGCTTTTGCTTGACACAGGCCCTGTGGCCGGAGATCCCCCCTGCGAGGCGCGTCCTCACATCAAAGGCGGGGCATGGTCGGTTGAACCTTCGGCAGCGAGATCATAGCCACTCGTTGAACCTCACGATAAGCCACTCGCGTTCCATCTGATTCTCAGCCGAAGTCACAATCTCAAAGCGTGCGCCAAAGCCGTCCCTGTCCACGTATTCGCCGATCAAGCGTTTGTCCTTGATACGGAGCCCGGTTTTGATCCCGCCTTGGCCTGAATAGTCGATGCTGTGACACTCACTCACGTAGTCCGGGAAGGCGTCGTAGAACCTACGAACATGCTCCTTGAACCCAATGGGGTAATGATGATCAGGTGCGAACCGGCAACCTCTGCGGCCGGCCACTCTCGCCGGTTTCAGTTTTATGTCCGGGCTCAAGGAGCGGAAGGCTTCCCAGTAGACCAATCCGAGTGCGGAGAGACAATAAAAAGAGCCCTCCTCGATGGATTCGAGCAGTGGGAACATGAGATCCCGCAGTTCTTCGCTTGCCGGCAATCGGCGGTCGAGGGTTTCAGGATCGAACGATACGCCGAATTCGGCCAGATCAGCCCACAGTTTCAGGTTGTCTCGAACGAGCGAAAGGTCGAGCGCAAAGGGTATCCGAGGGAACGGTATCACTTGATCGAACTTCTCGTGTTTGTAGTAGACCGCGGTTCCGGTGGCCTGCCCGAACGCCACCGCGAGCGCGATCTGGGCTTTGTATCCACCCGTAGCGTTGATCGCGACGGTCTCGGCGCCTCCCCACCTCCGGTAATGCGCGCCCAAGAGACGCACAAGATTGGGCAGACCTTCAGTTTTAAACACGAGCGGTTGCTCGTCCTGAAGACCCGTTACCGTCTCCACGTGACAGACGTGGAACCGACTCGGGCAGTTCTCCCCTTGGAAATAGAGCCCGAGGATCCTACCTATCGCTTGGCCTTCCGGGGTGTCGGATACAAGAAAGATAATGTTGTGGCGGTTTTCCCCCAGAAACCCCTTTCTGACCATTGCGTCAATGGAGTTAATCTCCGCCCCGCAAAGGCGTAGTTCCGGCGGCAGCGCGGCCAAGAGCTTGGCGACCCTTGCGTAATCGTCGGAGTTGAACGCGCTCTTGAGGTCGGCCAACAGTGACTGAAGTCGACCGGAATCGGCCGGCAGGTCGAGCCTTTCAAGCGCGTTCAAGTCCGCCTTCGCGGGGAGATCGTTTTCGCGGGTCGGTCGCTTGTAATGATTTTCAGGATCAAGACCTTTCAGATTCGGATAGAACAGGCTCGTTCCCACGGTACAAATGAGATTACCCGGCAAAATCATCTACCAATCCTCCTTCCATTTGCAAGCTGGACATGACTTCACAGACTCTTGAGGGGGGTTGCGCTGTTTGCGTCGAACCACTTGTAATCGGGATAACGGAAATCTCGTGGATCGCTTTCATCCCAAACCATCATCTTCCGGAAGTCTTCCATAGTTGGTGACTTGTCAGCCATGAATCCTTGCACTCTCTGTTCGATCTCCTCTCTCAGTTGTTCTCCTTCCAAAAGGCGATCGTCCGCCGTTCTCATCGTCGCGAACCGCTGGGCCGGAGGAGCGAAAAAAGTCAGCCGGTTCAACAATATGTGGCAGCTGCCCATTCCCAGGGGTTTGGCGTTGCCGATTTTGTGACGCATAGGGCCTTCGAGTCTGAGCTTCTCGTTACCGATCTTGACCACCACCTTTTCCTCAAGATGAAGGACATAAAGGAGTAAGGAGAGTTCTTGATCGGTAAGTCCGGTGAACTGAACCTCAAAATCAAAATGATGACCGGGCAAAAGGGCGTCCACATTCCAGGCTCGGTCACGAATGTTTTCAGGAATGGTTGGTGTGGATTCCTTTCGCTTGGGCTGATGAAAATAGAGTTTTCGGCTCCTGCCGTCAAGCTGACCCGTGTGAGGCGATCTATAAAAGGCTTCGTGCCGTACGCCGCTGTTGGCAAGCAGCACTGCGAGTGATTTGACCCGTGGTTTTTGCTCCTGCAAAACAGCGTCTCCGACGCTCACCTTCCCCTTATGGACACGCGCGTTCTGACCGCGTTCCATAGCGCCGAACATCCGGCAGGTGATGCAAAGGAGCCTGACCTTTTCGCAGCGTTCCATTTCCTTGGGCACAGGACTCGCAGCGCCTCGATTATTGTGTACGACAAAACACCCACCCCCGACGATCTCAGCCAGCGATCTGAGCATACCCTTTAGAGAACTGCCCGGTATGACTCGGTATCGGTTTTCCTTCAACAGTGGAGGGTGGCGCGGGCCATCGGATTTCGCGCCGATAAATAGCGGCGTGAGATTTTCCAATGAGCATTCGATGATCCCGTTGTGGCCTCGAAAAAGTTCGTCCGTCCCCGGCGCCGATCGTTCCACTGATTGTCTCGCCGGAACCAATCGGTAGGGATTCCAGAATTTCTCACCTTGAGGCACGTTACTGCCCTCCTTCCACTTCGATGATGCCTTGATAACGGCTGAATTGCGGGACACCGGAGCGGTCTGCCCAATCCTCGACGATCAAGGCAACTCGTCCTCTCGGACTTCGCGCCGTGTCAATGGGATAGGAAAACCTGTGCGGCACGTGCTGCTCAATCCATTCGGATTGAGTGTCCGTGCGGACGCCCCACAGGAGAAACTGTCGGCTCAACGGCGAGAGCCCGGCCAGCTCTTGGGAATAATCCGTGAGATGACCGGGGCCTGGCCCTTTCCCGAGGTAAACTACCCGTACAAGGCCTTCCACCTGCCTCCATTTGATTTCACCCCCAGCGGAGAAAATCCGACCCTGTTCCGTTTGGGATAGAAATGCATTGTCAAATGCATAACGGCCAAAACGCGCCTCGGCAGCCGAAAAGGCCATCAGAAGAGGGGGCTCCGGCCACTCATACGTTTCGATCAGTTGCAGGAAATCTTTCGAAGACAAATCTCCTGAACGCAGACAGGACATCAATGACTCCCTTTCGCGTAATTATCGATTTCTTGAGGCCAGCGGACTTCCTGGACGTATGCCGCAAGATCCCCAACCGCAGGCTCCATAGCTTTCTTCCAAGTTGAGGTAAGGTCGTACGAATACCTCAGGCCGTTACGAGTAGGCTCAGGAAGCGCCTCACCCTGAGCCTTTTCGGGAAAGAGACCGTAAGCTTCATGCTCTTCTCGCGAACATCCCGCCGCCAAGCCTACGAACCGTTCCTGTGGTTTTGCGAAGTAACCGACCTCGAACTGCTTCACTTCCGCCCGAATTCGCCCGAGCCCTCGGCTCTTGCCCATCCCGATGCGCACGAGCCCCTGTTCCATGTCCCGCAAGACTAGTCCAAGAAGTCCGATTTGCCAGCGTTCGAAATTGTGGATTTCGATCCGTGCACCGAACTCACCTTTGGTCAACACTTCCAGATCATACTTGGCGCTGCCAGCGGGTCCGCCCGTGAGACGGTCGATAGCCACACCGTCCCGTACCTCCAAAAGTGGTTTATAAGACTTCCTGAAGGCTTCGGTGAGATAACAGTCGGAGGTAGCGAGACGACCGATGAAATATTGAGAGCCAAAAGCACGGCAGGCCGGACACGAGATCCTATAGACGTCGGACGTGGGCACGGCATCTTTATTTAAGCTCTTGAGAATACCCTTGATGCGCAGCCCGCACGAGGCCTGTCCGTGCTCACCCTGTTGTTCCTTGCCAACTTCAAGATAGGGCAGACAGACCGGCACGGGCGTGTCCCGGAGACTCCGGCAGATCTTTTCCGCATATGATCGGATGACGCCTTTGATGGAACTCCCCGGAATAAACGGCTCTGAATCTGCTCCGAAGCGATAGGTCCTGACGAAAGACATGTCCACCCCGCCCACCGTGGCCTGACCGGACTTTATGAGCAACGGGTCTATGGGCTCGATATTCAGTTCGACAAATGCCTGGTTCACCAACCTTTTTAGCATCATCGGTCTCCTTGTTGGTTCAGGGCCTGTTCGAGGGCGTCACTGAGCAAATGGTCCGCCGGCTGCATACGCCTCTGGAGGAGATAGTCCTTTAGGTGTGAGGATTTGCTGTAATCGATGTCCGTTACCTTGACCTCGGTGAGGAGGGCTCTTCCGAGCCCCCTCGAGGTGAAGCCGCCAAGACGGAAACCGTTCTGCCACTCAGCGATAACCCCTCCTAAGAGCGCTAATTCTCCCGATTCAGGGTTTTCAAGTTCGATGACAATCTCAAACGCGGTATCCTTGGATGCAACCTCGAAGTCGTACTTCAGTCCGTGTCGGGCCGTACCTGAATCACGGTCTAGGACGACTCCGTCTCGGATTTGATATGAACCCTCCCAAGAGCCCAAACATCCGTCTTTGAAGAAAATCCGTGACGCCTGCAGCGGCGAACCGAACAACCTGCACACGTCGCAGGTGTGTTCCCGAAGCCAAGCCAGTTTGTCCTTCTCACCTCTTATCTCATGGTATTCCTCCTTAACGATCTTGAAGTAATTCTGATCTCCGACGCATTCCTGGTCGGATAATCCCGAATCGAGCATGCAGGCGGTTTGTCCGAAGTAGCCTGCGAGTTTTTCAGCCGATGCCCGAAAACAGCCCTTCAGTGTTGAGCCGGGGAGGACCGGCCAACCCTGTTCATCCTTGAGAACGCCCATATCAGTCGCCAATTCACCTTCCTTTCCCGATCCAATGTGAAAGGCGGTCTCAAAAATCAACTTGCCGTCGATCCTCACTTTCCGATTGAACGCGGTTTGGATCATCTTTCGCTCCTTTGGCTCGCCATGTAGAAGTAGTGGCATGTGAAATGCTCGAAATAGACTTCGATGACATGTTCCATGAATGCCTCGATCAGAACCTTGTTTCTCTTACGTGTTTGGCGCTGCTCTATTTTGGCCTCTATCCTATTTTCATCTTCAATGACTCCTCTTTGGAGAAGAACCGATCGAAGAAAAAGGAAGAGCGAGGGGCTCGATTTGGAACCTGCTGACAAAAGATCATTTAAGTGTGACCAGAAAGCCTCGTTCTCCTTTTTGGTATTCTTCTCCTTTTGCCTTTCTGCAAGCTTTCTCAGACCCGCAAGACCCGCCCCTCGAGTAACGGCGGTGATTGCGTACAACTGGCTTCGTCTGACCGGAGCGGCCCCGGACAGAATCGTGTCGACCGCTCGAACCGCCTCGTCCCGAAGCGATTCATCCTGAAATACAACAAAATCGTGTGATGAAAAATACTCATCCACTGCCATCGGGGTCCTCCCCTAATCCTGTGCTGTGAAAAGATAGTGGGCCACAACCTGACGAGCCCAGCCTCTAACAAGGTGGAGCTTTACTGCCGATCTCTCGGCGGAATTATCTCCGGCAATCTCGATTGCCGCCGTCTCGATGGTTTGGAGCTGTGACAATAGGTTCGGCGCAATCTTCCGCCAAATGTTGCCTTTCTTCTCCTTGCCGGCCTGATTCTTGATATAATTGATGATCTCGGAGAACCGTGTAGTGGATGCGATAAGGTTTTCCAGCCCTCGGACCTGGGACTTCGCCATCTTTTCCTTCGCCATCAATTCTCCGACCTCTTGCGTCTTTCCTCCCTCGTAATACTCTTCCAAGAACTGATCGATTTCCTTGAGCTTGGGTCGTCCAATCGCTATCTGGTACATCACATTACCTCCTGAATATGGATCGAGTCGCAGACAGTCATGCTGCCGAACCCTTCTGCACAACGCAGCCCCAGCCCCTTAATCTGTAGGTTCCGGAGAAATTTTCGGAGTCCGGCCTTTTCGTCACCTTCGTAACGGAACAGGTATACTCCACCCATGGAAACGGCTGTGTCTTCCGGTTTGGGAAGTCCCCAACTAGACTGCCATCCTCGCACGACCTGTCCCCGGATGACGCGGGTAACCGGCCGAATGCCCGGAAAGAGGAGCTCGCATTCAGGAACGGGCCTGAGGAATCGATCAACCATAATGAGATGCCCGGAAAGCCCTATGCTGAAGTACAGGCCCGAGGGCAAGTGCGGCGCGCCGAGGTTGGCCACTTTGTCACGGAATTCTCTGTCCCAGTTATCAAGATCGAAGTCCGGGGCGTCCTGTTCCTCCATTCTGATTTCGATCTCGCCCATTCCGCGGCTCCTATCGGCTCCGGCGAAAACCGGTTCGTCGAGCCATTGGCTCAGGATCCGAAATTGGTTTTCTTTGAGAAAGAGTCCGCCCGAAAGGAACTGCGGGTAATCCTCCGAGTTCTCTCCTTTGCGGCGCTCGGCAATGCCCTGGGTGATGTAGAACATCGATGAAGCAACGGTACCCGTATGCCGGTCGATACCGGTATGGCGATGATACACAAAGACAGGATCGGCTTTTTCCGGCAGTTCAGTGTTTCCGTTCCAGAATCCTTGGAAGGGCGCCATGTCCTGTCCGCATTCCCGACAAATGGCAGGAGCGAACCCTGGGCGCTGCTCAATCTCGGAAGCCGCCAAACCTGCAAAACCTGCAAGTGAATCCTCGACACCATGGCCTGCTTCCCTGGTGAAACCGGGCGTTCGTTTGCATGAATATGCGCTAAGAGGTAAGGGCGAGGAGAGACCGTCCGGCGAATTGGACGGTAGGAGATCAGGAAAATGGACTGGATCTTCCAGAAAGATCTCTCTGAAGGTAGGGTCGTCCGGTGAGCCGCCGCAGCGGAGAAACTTTGCTGCGACGGCTCCACGCAGCGTTGCGCCCGGAAGATATGAGAGCCCACGCGGGGCATTGGACTGCCGATTCTCTTGCACGAACAGGGTTGCGAGCAGCTTGGCATTGATGCGAAAGAACTTCATTACTCTCCTCTCATTTCTTGGTAAAATTCGGGTTCGAGCAGTTCCAGCACATCGGCAATATTGAGTTCCCGGTCATTGTATTGGCCTCTTTCGATGCTGATGGGATCTTCCAGCCACCCGGAGCCTGTGCTCTTGTCACCCCCGATACGCTCTACAGCCAGAATTCCTGCGATGAGCAAACAGTATGCGAATGGTGGATAATCTTTAGCGAAAACGGCTAGATCTCTGTGCCATCCGTCCAGCTTTGTGAAAAGGATATCGCTCACTGCGTACTCGGTACTGAACAAGCGCCGCTCACGAGCTGTGTTGAGTATACGGTAACGCGCAACCCTGGTGCGCGACAATGTGGAGCCCGGCGAATTCTCGATTAAGTGCGCGTGACGGAAGAAGAGACCTCCTGGTTCATATCGTGTTCCGAAAAGCCGATCCACGGGCGAGGTGATATCTTCGAAGGGAACAAATGTCTTTCCCAAACTGAGATCGAGCTGATGAGGGTCGGACGGATCGGGCCAACGAACTGTCCGGGAGAGCTTCTCGCAACTCTGGCGGATGACGCCTTTGAGTGTGGAGCCCGGGATGAACGGACTACCGCCGGAATCCCTGCGTATGAGGCGATCTGTGGACAGATTGCCCTCGCCGGAGCCGGCGTGCCATCGCGATGAAACCTTGATCTTCAAATCGAGCCGAATGTGATGTCGCATGTCCGACCTCCTGTTATTCGCTCCGGGTTAGCCCGGCGATTTCCACAAGATCGACCACTACGGTGGAGATCTCTTCATCGTCTCTCCGCCACGGCATGAGTGTGAAGCAGCCGAACCGATCCAGGGCCCTGCAAATGGCCTCTTTCTGTCTGTCATCCCGCGATCCGTCATATGCTCTGAGCGTCTCTATTGTTCCGTTGACTTTTCCCAGGAACGGGGCTTGGCGAAGGCGGTGCAGGCGACTTGCGGGTACGTTGCTTGACTTCAGATTGCGGGAATGATCCAGAAGAGCCTGGGCTTCATCCAGAGTGTACGGACCGTCATAAAGCCGGTTCCGTACATTCTTGGCCGTCCGCAGGCTGAGATGATCCCTCCGGCAGTCAACGACCTTTGCTTGGTTGAAATGGCTCGTCATGTGGAAGTCGATGCATGAAGAGGGATACTGCCCGCGGTCGGCTGAAGTCGAACCTCTTTTCTTGGCGGATTTCAGGAGTTCCTCCGCCTGATCAACCATGATTGAAATGGGGGTATGAGATCTGCCGTACGCTATGCCGAAGGAAAGGGTGAGTCCCTTGTGGCCAAGCTGTGTGGGGAAAAATGCTCCGGCGTGATCCGAGCAGAGCGCATCTCGGGTCTTTTCCTCGAACAGCCTCGCCGCTGCAATAGCGAAAGGTAAGGCCATGTCCGCGGACATGTAGACGATCAAGTCATCGCCCCCCAACATGAGAATATCCGCCGGCAGCTTTCCATCGACACATTTGCAATGACTTTGCAGGGCCTCATAACAGGCTTCCCTCACGGCTTGGTCTAAAACTTCGGAAAAACGACGGAATAGCCCTTCGTCGGTGATCTCCTTGACAATCCGGCCCATTGCGTTGCCGTCTCCATAGACAAGAGCCGTGTATCCGCGTCTTGTAAGGCAGCGGTCTCCAATTTGCTGGAAGTCTCGTGGTCGCAAGTCCTCAACCAGGTCGCCGCCTTGTTCGCTTAAATACGAGGAAAACTCTTTCGACAAGCCTTGCTTGGCGCCCATTTGCTCCTTTCGTTGGCAAATGGCGCATAGTGTCCTCGACTCGTTACCGTAGCTTGTTATCTCGGAGGCGATCCCTGAGCAGCTGTCGCATTCTCTTAGGAAACCATTGTGAAGGGGCGGCATACGGTCGAAGGGCACTTGGCGCTTGTTCTGCTCCAGGTCCAGGAACGCCCTGTCCAAAGCGGAGCGGTAATCCCCATTGATTGCGGCGATACCTGCCTTGATCCGGAGGCCACCAGAGCTTTGCGTATAGACTTCTCCCTCAATTTCATCGAAAGTCGCACGGATATCTTCCAGTGAATCCTCAATAATAAACTGACCGGCTCCGCCGCCTGCGAAAACACATCGGCTCCTTGAGGCGCCGTATTTTTGCGACAAGATTTTGGGAATGATATCTCGGTTGAGAAGATCCAGCAGAGCGCTGGCGCCTCGGATTTCAACCAAACGATCAGTGCCAAACACGAATCTCTTGATTCCGGGAAAATCTAGAACGACAAGGTGCGGATTAGGTGACTCCATATTGCATCTCCCTCTCTTATGAACAACCGTCCAAGATGTCCGGCTGCCTGCACGGGCATTAGAATGCCTCTGAGCAGCTGTTTCCAATCACGCGAATCTTCCCAAATCCAAATGTGGTGGCTTTACCCATGTGCACTCGCTCGCAATATTTAAGAACCGGCAGGAACTCTCCCAGCTCCCCTTGATAGGTCATGCTGCCCAGCACTCCCCCTATGGATACTGTACGCTTCTGTCGATTGGAATAACGTCTGAGGCTAGTCCATTCCAGGTCGGAGTGAACAGTGGAAATCGTGCCTGCACGACGCACCAATCCGCTATAGTCCAGTGGTGGTTCACCATCTCCAAAGTGGTTGCTCAAGTCCGCAATGCGCCTAAGGGCCGCCCTGATCAGAACGTGAAACGGTATTTCCCCCTGAAGACGGTTGTCATGTTTTAGGCGAAGGGGGGTTTCCACGACGACGGTGACCTTATTGCATCTCTCTCGTCCTCTGAGGAAGTCGTCGAGTTCCATTCTCTCAGCAGAAGCTGAAGACATACAGTCCGTCCAAGTCTGATACAGAATGATCCCTCGGGAGGTGATGCTCTCAAGGCTGAACCTCGGGCGGTGTCCGTTCAAGCGCCTGCCAATGCCTGCCTCACCCATTTGCTTGATCGCGTAAAAGAAATAGGGAAGGAGTTCGGCGGCCTCTCCAAAGAGCAAGAGGCCGAGGACGAAGCTCTCACCGCGCCTGAAGCCCCTATCCCCGCTCAGCGGTGGCTCGATAACAAAAGGATGGGGCGGTGAAGGACCGGTAGGTAAGCCACCACCCGGCGAAGTTTCAAAAACTTTGGCGTAAACGCATCGGTCTATGAGAAGACACCGACTACACTGTTCGTGCTTGAGCGCGCAGACCACCCTTTTTAGGGCATGACCAAAAGCACCCCGAAAGGTAGACCCCGTGAAAACGGGAAGGAGTGAGTCATCCTTCATGGTGCAGTTAAAAACGTACTTGCCGAAGTACATCGTGGTTCCCGCCCTCCGCCTGTTTTGGTTCCCAGTTTGCGGTGGTCGCGGTAGGAATGCCGGTTGCCCGGTACCCCCCGCACGGATCCGTACGAGCGGATTTCCCGCATACGGCTCCTACCTCGGGTAATGGCGCAAGAAGCCTGGAGTGAAAATGGACATGGCCCAAATCCCCCGTGCAGCTTCACGCACACCTCGGAGTCCGATCG
>CAYLRL010000118.1:0-11925 GCA_964385875.1 uncultured Syntrophales bacterium | reverse complement strand
CGAGCCCGCTGTGAGCTTCAATGCCGAGCCCGGCGCCTGTCCTTCTCACCCGGACCACTTCATTCGGGGCGGCTTTATTCGACTTCAAATCCTTCGCGCAATCCCTGTTCGTATCCTTCCCAATTGTTTTGGACCCAATCACTCGCGGCGTATTCGCCCATTTCCTCGAGATTTCGGATCGAGCTCGCAAGATTGGTCATTTGGGCCCTGCCCGATTTTTTCAATGCCTCGATTCCGTCGTATACGTCTTTACTGACTTTCACCTTGGCCATTGCCGCCCTCCTTTGAAGCCGACACGAGCCCGCGCTCGGCGTAACCCGCAGGTTCGATCGGGCCGGGCGAGGGTGTTTGCTCAGAGCATGATATCGCCCGGCGTTCATCTAAGCTGGGAGGAGCAATTTCCGTGCCACGACTCCGCGTTTCACCGCGGACCCTTTCCGGCCGCAGCGCGACGCTTGCCGGGAGGTTCGGGCGCCGATTACGCGACCCTCGTGAGGCGCGGCTGCGGCGACTTTTCGGCGAAAAACGGACACGCTCAATATCTGTTGCACAACATTTCAAGACGTTATCTCGCGCTCTTGTGTCCGATAATCGGGCGCCGGCGCCGATCAATGCGTACAAATAGTTATGGTTCACCGGGCTTGAGGCGGCTCTGCGCCCGGTGACAATGGAGGGGGAGACTCATCTCCCCCTCCAATCCACCCCCATCGAGATATCAACGGCTTATCGCTATCCCGGTGAACGGTTACTACAAATAAAAGCCGACCCGGGGGGGCCGGCCAATTATTCGCCGCGGGCGCAGTATCAACTCGGCAATGTACTATTGACCCGCGGCCTTGCACCTGCGACGCAGCCCAGCGCCGCGTCGGTCACTCATACCAATTGAGCCGATTCCGGCCGTGCGGTGAATGTCGAGCAAGACCCTTTTCGTCAATTGGACGGTCCGTGTCCCAAGAAGATCAATTATGCGGCCATGCTCTTCTCTGAATCCCCAAGCGGACGCTATAACACGCGAACCTCGGCGATTCCCGTCCCAGACGCGCCGGCGGCCGAACTGATTTTTATGTGCGGCCGTCACCGTTCCGCCTTTGATATCCTTTCGTATTCACTCATGAATCGATTCATGTCCATATCGGACCCGACCATCGATCCCAAACACTCCGAGGCTGCATTTCGCCACGCGTCCAGCTCTTCGTCTTCCGCGCCCTTGTCCACCGCATCGCAGCCCGTCTTGATGATGTCTTCGAGTCGTTTACTTATGTACATACCGCGCCCTCCCTTTTTGAGCGAATTGACCGTCTTCCGACCATTCGGCTTTCGGGTAAAGAAGCACGTTCCGTGCCATACGGAAAAGCACGCCCCCTATTCATCTTTTTGTCGTGAGATATCAGGAGCGTATGCGGCCCTTCTTCGGCGATCCACTGCGTGGCACGGCGCAGGCCGGCTCCCGCCGGACGAGCGCGACCCGGACACGACGGAGTGCCCGGGCAAGTAAATCCAGGGTGTTAGGCTGTATGAGGGTGTCAGATACTCTGACACGACTGGACTCCCGGTTGCGCGGAATCGGCGCGAGGCCGGATCGGATCAGGCTCGGACCGCATTTCAACCGCGGTTCAAACCCGCTCACAGAGTGAACGCGGAGAAAACCCGCAGGATGGAGGGATCGGCAAAGAAATCGGTGAGATTCACGAAAGTCGCTCGGCCGCCACGTCGTCGATCTCGTTTTCGAACGCTTCCAGGGAGTCCCATTCGAGCGACGCCTTGTTGGGGAACGTTGCCTTGACCTTCGTGCGCACGCCCTCGTCGGATTCCCACTCCTCAAGTCCTACGGTCACGCCGCTCCCCACCGACTCCCTCGAATAGACGAGCAGATCGGGCAGATTCTCCAACCGCTTGCCCGTCACATGCATGCGGTCTCGGCTCAACCCGGAGCGCTCCATTATTGTGTCGATTCTTCGTACTGTGTCGTCCTCAATCAACGGCGCCATAGAGCATTCCTCAATTCTTCTTTTAAAGGGAGGTCCTCCGTCTCCACGAACCGCCCGACCGCACGGCGCAGCCGTGCCGCCGATCCGGAAGGAAACGAGCACGAGAACCAACGAACCTTTGTTCGGGATATGGGAAGCCGGGCGCTCGGTGTCAAGGCGGCGCTGCAAGCGAACCGGTCCTGTCGGCGGCCGCGATCATGCGGGATCGACCGTGTGGGCGGGGACGTGGAGACGGAGGACGGATCGGTTATTCGAGGGATTCTTCGAGCATGCGTTCCGCGACATCCCGGGAAACGCCGTACTTCTCCTGAATTTCCTCGAGGCGCTTCTCACGCTGCTCTTTGGACAACCTCAGGCGCTTGCCCACTTCCGGGAGCAGGGGCCCTTCGTCCGGGAAGATCCCGGTGTCGCCGGCGTTGTTCTTGTTTCTTTTCATTGTGCTCCTTTTCGGTGTGGGAATCCGATTCTGGATAATGAGATGCAGAAGTTGTGCCGGCCCGACGCGGAACGCTCAAGGGAGCTTCATTATGGCACAAAGCTTGCTCCCGCCACACGAAGGAGGCCGCCATGAAGGAAGCGTATTTGTACGAAAAGTTGGATTCCGGAAAGGTTCGATGTTTCCTCTGCCGACAGGGCTGCGTCATCAAGGAAGGCAAGACCGGGCAGTGCGGCGTGCGGAGGAATTTTGGCGGCGTGTTGCGGACGCTGGTGTACGACCGAATTGTCGCGGCCAATGTAGATGCGATCGAGAAGAAGCCGCTTTATCATTTCGCGCCTGGCGCCAAAGCATTCTCCATAGGAACGGTCGGCTGCAATTTCCGCTGTTCGTTCTGTCAGAATTATTCAATCTCTCAGTCGCCCAGGGAGGCCGGCAACATTATCGGCGAACGGACCACTCCGCAGCAAGTTGTTCGCATGGCTCTCGAACACGACTGCCGGACGATCGCGTACACGTACACCGAACCGACGATCTTCTATGAATTGGCTCGTGACACCATGGTCGAGGCGAAGAACGCGAACCTCTTAAACGTGTTCGTAACCAACGGGTACATGACCCGTGAAATGCTCGACGACGCGGCCGATCTGCTCGACGGCGCCAACGTGGACTTGAAGGCGTTCAACCCCGAATTCTACAAGAAGAATGTGAAGGCCGATCTGGAGGGGGTCAAGGATTCACTCGTCTACCTCAAGGAAAAGAACATTTGGACGGAAGTCACCACGCTGCTCATTCCCACACTCAATGACGACATGGACGAGCTCCGCGCGTTGGCCCGCTTCATAAGCGACGACCTCGGCCCCGAAACACCCTGGCATATCAGCCGGTTCTTTCCCCAGTACAAGGAAACGGAACTGCCGCCCACCGATCCCGAGACATTACGCCGGGCGCGCTCTATCGGTCTGGACGCAGGACTCCACTACGTGTACCTGGGCAATCTCCGGAGCGGAGAGGGTGAGTCGACCGTATGCCCGTCCTGTTCGAGCGTCCTGATTGAACGCAGCGGTTACACGTTGAAGAATTACTCCATCAAAGGCGGCCGCTGTTCCGAGTGCGGTCGCGAGATCGAGGGGGTCGAGCTGTAGCGAGCGAGCGGACGGCAGAGGCGGGGTTCAAGCGGACGAGCCGGCGAGGGAGCCGCAGCGTAATCAGATCCTGTCTTCATCCGCCTTTTGCGCTTCCCTGAAGAGACGATGCGCGCTTGCGGAAACCGACGTGAAGCGGACCGTCGCAACCGACCCGTCTTCGTCGGGATCGACCGAGACGACTTTGCCGAAGATCTCTCCGTGCGGCGAAGCTTCTGAATCGTCGCTGATCTGCATCCGCAGATCTTCCCACTGTTCCACCGGGTTTGTGAAGCGCATAATAGCGCTGGTGGGCGATACGTGGGTAATTACGGCGCGCTCCGCGTCGGCGGACACGATCTTCTGGTCGATGTGCGTTACGAAGACGGGTATCTCGCGGTTCAACTTCCTCGGCGCGGTGTCAACCTCGGTGAGGCGCACGTTGTACGGTTCGCCGAGGGCTCGAACATCGTAGAGGACGACCGTTCCGGGGATGCCTTTCATGTGCACGTTCAAGCTACAGCGGACGTCGGTAATAGGCGCTATCCGATCATAGGCGGACTGACTGATCAGAACCTGATGCCCGACTGTGAATGACTCCATCCTTCCGGTGAAGTTCACCTGCATGCCCACCGCGCCGTATTTGGACCGCTTTTCGGATCCGATGTTGCCGACCACCACGTCACCGGTATTGACCGCGATCCCCATCTCGAGATAGGGATAGCCTTCCGCTTCGTTGAGACGGTTGATTTCGTCCATGGCCGCCTGCATGTGCAGCGCGCAGGAAACCGCTCGCGCGGGATGGTCTTCGAGTGGTTCCGGCGCTCCGAAGAATGCGAGAATACCGTCGCCGATGATCTCGTCGATGATTCCCTTGTGGTCGATAATGATCTCGACCATGCGCCCGAGGTAGCGATTGAGAAAGGTGATCACCCGATCTGGCGGCATCCCGGACGTCAACGCGGTGAAGCCCCTGAGGTCGGACATGAGAATGGTTATCTCACGCTGTTCGCCGCCGAGGCTCAATCCGTCCTTGGACTCGAGGATTCGCTTGACCACCTCCTGCGTAACGTAGCGTCCGAACGTGGCCCGGATCCAGTCACGTTCCTTCAATCCTTCAGTCATGCGGGTGAACGCTTCTGCCAGGCGACCGACCTCATCGGAGCGTTTGATGTCCGAAAGATCGACGTCGAAATTGCCTTCAGCCACCTGCTGAGCGGCTGCGGCGATCCGCGTGACGGGCCGGGAAATGGACAGCGCGATGACGATGCTGACGAAGAGCAGCGCCAGTATGCCGGCCGCGGCAAGAGAGACCGTTTCCCCGTGCAGGGCCGTGACTTCCGCAAAGAGTTCCTGTTTGGGAAAGACGGCCGCAAAAACCCACCCGGGCGATGGGATGCGCGCATATGCGAGGTACGCGTCTTCCCCCTGCACGGTTTCACCCAGATCCACGAAGCCCGATTCGCTCCTGAGCATCCGCCGCCCGACCTGTCGTAAATGGGAAAGCCCCCGCTCTTCGGCGATGCTGAATATCGATTCGGTCATACGGAACTCAGGCCGCGGATGAACCACAAACCTGCCGGTGGACGAAATGATGTATGAATAGCCCCGTTTTCCGATGCGGATCGACAAGACCAAACGATTGAGCCAATCCAGTGAAATGTCCGCGGTCACGACGCCCTTGACCTTCCCGCTCGTCCCCGCCTCACCGGCAGCGTACATCGGCACGGAATAGGTGGTCATGAGGATGTCGCCGCCGCCCTCGTCGTAATAGGGTTCGGACCAGATCGGCTTTCCCATGATCGTCGGCAACCGGTACCAGTCCTGCCGGAAGTAGTCGTAGCCCTCGTCGGCCAGCTGCGCGAACCCGAGACCCTCCGGGGTCGTATAGAAGTACGGCGCAAACCCGCGAGCATCCCTCGAAAAGGCGTACGGCTCATACGCAACGGTCGACCCGAATATTTCCGGATTCTCAGTCACCACCGCTTCGATGAGTCGGAAGATCCGGCTCTGCGTTTCAGTCGGGTCGACGCGCAGGAAGGCCGCCAGGTCCTGCGGCGGCTTCTCCACCGCCCGGAACTCCTGCTCGATCCGGCGAGCCGTCGAAAGGGTGAGGTTGCGCGCCGATCTCTCTGATTCAGCAAGGATGATATCTCGAGAATACGTATAGCTATAAAGGACAATGAATCCGAAAACGAGAGACGTCCCGAAAAGCACCACCAGCGCGAGCCGCAGGGCTATTCCGATCCGCGGAGCAGCCTTCATTTCGGCCCCCGGTAGAATTCGTCATACACCGGCGATACGTCGATCAGTCCCAGCCGTTTCAGCACGGAGACCACCAGATCGAAATCGTCGCGAGTCAGTCTCCCTCCGCCGTCGCTCCGCTCGGAGATCCGGATCACGTCCTGCATCCGGTCGAGCATCCATCGCTGATGCGCGCGATTCGTGCCGGTATTGGCTCGTCGGGCGTAGGCCATAACGATATCCAGGGCCTCCTCCTTGTGTTCAAAGGCATAAGCCCAGCCCTTGAGCGACGCATCGACGAAGTTTCGGCACATCTCGGGATCTTTCTCGAACGTTTCTGCGAGGCAATAGATTCCGTCCTCGGGGAAGTCCAAGCCGTAATCCCGAAAGAAGAAACAGGTCAACTCGCCGGGGTTGAGACCGCTGTTCAAGACGAGATGATACTCGTTGTACCACATGGCCGCGGTTACATCGACCGCGCCCCTCAGAAACAACTCCACTGTCGTGTAATTCGGAATTATCTTGACTGAAAGATCGTACTTCCGAAAAAACGCCTTCGGTTGAATTTCAAACGCGCCCGGCCAGACGGCGATCGTCCGGCCGTTCAAATCCTTGGGGGCGGCGACGCCGCACCGTTTCCGCGCCAACAGCATCAAAGAGGAGCGCTGGATGATCTGCCCGATATTCACGACCGAAAGACCGGATGAGCGAGCCTGTATCGCGCTCGACAGCCATTCGGTGCAGAAGTCGGCCCGACCGTCTCGGACCGCGACGAGCCCGTCTCGTCCCGGTCCGCCGCGAAGAACCGTCACTTCCAGGCCCGCATCTCTGTAGAAGCCCTTTTCCACAGCGATCATGTACCCGGCGAACTGCGCCTGGGGAATCCACTGCGGGAGCAGACTCACGCGCCTCAGGCCGTCTTCGCCTCGAGCGGAACCGACGGCAAGCGCGATAAGCGCGCACGCGATCATGCACAACGGCTTTGGCCACGAAGTCCCCATGGTTCTCCTGCGCTGAGCGTTGAAGATCCGGTCGAGTGGGTTCCTATCGACCACGCGACCGGTTGCCCATCGGCGCTCGAGCGTGATCGGGAACGAAGCGCCCGACCCTTCGATCAGGCCGGCCAAAGCACATCAGACCAACAGCCAATCCTTCTCTATGTAATCGAGAAGTCGGCGCGCTCGGTCGGTGAGCAGCCGGGCGCCGCCGAATCCCGGTTCGCACAAAACCTTCTGCATCAGCAGACCGTCCCCGCCGAACCACCGGGGGAGCACGCCTCCCAGGAAGTACCCGTTGCGACGTAAACGCTCGACCGCGAAGGCGTTCCACGGTGAGCCGAGGTTCAGGCGCGCCTGAATCACGAGAGGGTTGTCGCGCTTCGCTTCGGATTCCCGCTCCAGCAGGGACTGTTCAAAATCCCCACCCACTTCGTCGACGGTAATCCGGGCCACACCGGCGGCCTCGTAGACGGTCAAATCGATCTCAGACGCCTCGCCCGGGGGATAGCCCTTTTCCGCGGGGGCGAACGTCCGTCCCGTCGTGTGCCCCAGGTACATGAACCGGAATTCCTCTTCGTATATCTCGGGAACGAATATGGTCTCATCCGGCGCGGCGTACGAACGAAACATGAGGAGCGCGGCGATTCGCATCGATTCTTCCGCCTCCGACAAACCGGGCATGAGCGCCAATTCGATCGCGGTCTCCGTGAATCCCAAATCCCGCGCGGTCTCCTGTGTGGATATTCGATTGCAGAAGGATTTGCCGTAAAGCTCTTCCACGGGCGAGTCGGGAATCACCGTATCGCAAAGCCTGCGGCCCATTTGGTCCGGAAGTCCGGCCCCGCGATACTCGCGGAGCACCAGCCCGGCCCCGATCTCGAAGAGCCGGTCATACGGCGCGGATCGATACGCGCTCTGGAGGCCGACCACATGGCCTTTGGGGGTCCGTCCGACAACGCAGTACAACTCGCCCGACGCGGTCGCTTGGATCAGGCCCTCGCGGTCGTAGAAGATCTTGAGGGGGTAACTGTCACCGTAGGATGTCCGAAACAGATTGACGACGCCGTTCACATCGGTCGGCTTGAACGAGTCCACTTCCACAGGTTGTCCGCTTTCGATGGATATTCCGTTCCGAGCGCTCATGCTGCCTCCATGCCCAAACCGCACGCCCCGCAAAGCATCGTAAATCCAGGGCCCCGGAAGCGCAACCATTTATACCAATGCGCTCTCCAAGAAGTAAGATTAAGGCCCTCACCGTTGCTCTCCCGGCGAGACAGGGGACAAGATTTTACATTCACTGCGTGTCCTCCCCGGGTGGCCCGGACGTCATACGTCCGGGCGGTGCAGCCGCAAGAGGAGTTTTTCACCGAAGCGCCGTTTGAGTTCTCAATCTCCGGCGTTCATCCTGTGAAGGCGCACCGGTATTAGTTGCCCAAGCGCGCGAAGCGCGACCGCACGCGTCGGAACAGAAGCGTCGCCCGACGATCGACGGCCGATCGAAATCCGGCGCCCCGGAACACTCGGGAGGGGAACATCCGGCCGGCGCGCCCCGAACGCCTCGGAGACACGGCCGCCTCAGGAATCGAGTATCCTATCGACTTTTTTAATTAAATAGATGGGGCTGAACGGTTTGAGCACATAGTGGTCCGCGCCGGCCGTAACGGTTCGACTCGGCTCGACCCGGTGGACGGCATAAGATTCCCCCGGAATGTTCAGACTCAGGTCTGCGCAGGCGAAATCGGGCGTTGCCGGCCGAAAGCTCCGCAATGTTTAGCTAAACTGAAATACCGGAGTGATCGCGCCTTGGACCCGTAGGAGACGAGAAGAGCCCCAACCTCGGGCGAAGAATTCAGTCTCCCTCGGCTTGGGATATCAGGACCGGCCCTCCTCGCGCCGCCTCTCTTATGACTTGTCGTCCGTCTGCTTGGGCGCGCCTCCTTGGGATTTGAGCCGCTGAGCGTCGGTCGCTGCCAAGTCGCGCTCGTTCTGTTCGATGTAGCTCTCTGCCTGCTCGATCAATCGTTTGAGGTCGGGAACGGACATGGTGTGCAGGTAATCGATTTCGCCCTGAATGTCTCGCAGGATACTGGTAAGCTTGGCTTGGCGCTCTTCAACTTCCAGAAGCGTCGCCGCCACTTCGTTGGAGAGCCCCGCAGGTCCGAGGACCCGTTTGTAGCTCAGAAACAGCAGGATGAGCGGAAAACCGATCCCGATGAGCACCAACACCACAACTACGGCCCGGACCAGACGGACCAGTTCCCGTCCCATCATCTTGTTCTGATAGGACCGGATCTCGGCCATCTCGGTGGTCATTTTAATGGAATTGATCATTTCTTCGATGCGTTGGATCCGACTCTCCGGGCTGAGTTCGGCCGGTGAGTCCGCGACGGCTCGCTCCGCGGATCCTGCGGGGGCCGAGGATTGAGCCGGCGCGGCCGGAGCGTCGTACGCGCCGCAACCGATCACGAACATCCCCGCCAGGAGCAGCGGCCCCGCGAGAACGGCGCACAGTCGAATTGATTTCCTCATTAAACCTCGTTTCGGTCGCAGTCGAGAGCTCAATCTACTCATTGTGAGTCTCCGTCAACTAATGATGCCCATTTCTTTTCCAACGCGTCGACAAATGTCGAGGACCTTCTCGAGGTCGTCTCTCTCGTGCGTCGCCATAAGGCTCGTACGGATACGTTGCGTTCCCTCCGGCACGCCCGGAGCGAGGACGCAGTTGGTAAAAAGCCCCTCATCGAAGAGGCGTCTCCAGAAAATCAGCGCCTTCATGTCTTCGCCGACGATCAGGGGAATAATCGGGGTCGCAGTTTGACCTACGTCGAATCCCAGATCCTTGAAGCCCTCGAGCAGAAACCTCGTGTTTTTCCAAAGATTTTCCCGGATCTCCGGTTCGGTCTCGATCACGTCCACCGCAGCCTGAACCGCGGCGATGGCCGAAGGCGGCATGGCCGCGGAAAAAATCAATGCCCGCGAATGGTGCCGAATATAGGAAACAACCCGATCGTCGCCGGCGATGAATCCGCCCAGCGAGGCCAGCGACTTGCTGAACGTGCCCATGATCAGGTCGACCTGATCGGTGAGACCGAAATACTCTGTAGTCCCTTGTCCGCCTTCGCCGAGCACGCCGATCCCATGAGCGTCGTCGACCATGATCCGCGCGCCGAATTCCTTCGCCGTTTCGACGATTTCAGGGAGCGCGGCCAAGTCTCCGTCCATGCTGTACACGCCGTCCACGATTACGAGGATTCCCTTGGCGTCGCCGCAGACCTCGAGATTCCGTCGGAGCGATTCCGCGTCGTTGTGCCTGAATCGGCGCACCTTGCCGAAACCGAGTCGCACTCCGTCGAGAATGCTTGCATGGACCAATCTGTCGATGACGACCGTGTCGCCTCGACCCACCAAGGGCGCGATCACGCCTTGGTTGGTCTGGAAGCCGGTAGAAAAGACCTGAGCCGTCTCCTTGCCCACAAAATCCGCCAGACTTCGCTCCAGCGTCCGGTGCATCTCGAGCGTGCCGTTGAGGAACCGAGACCCCGAGCAACTGGTGCCGAACTCCTCGAGCGCGGCAAGCGCCGCCTGCCGAACCTTCGAATGCGTGGTCAGCCCCAAGTAGTTGTTGGAACCGATCATGATCATCTCACGGCCGTCAACGACGACATGGGGTCCGTCCAGCTTGGAAATGGGCTTGAAGTAAGGATAAATCCCCGACTCTATTGCATGAATATCCTTGTCAAAAGCGTAACATTTTTCAAAAAGATCTGCCATTTTGGGCGCTGATTCCCGCCGAATTTGGGTCGTGAAGGAGAACTGATCTTGCGCCACGGGACACCATCGAGCGCACCGCGCTCCCTCACGAGAAACGGAAGTCCCATCCTTCCTTATCCGCTGAACCTGAGCGGACACAGGGTGTTATGCATTATAGCCGACAATTCGTCAAGTGGCGCGGACGCCGGTCGGGCGAAGCGCGAGGCCTCTCGCGCCGTAGCTCCGCGCGGAAACGGCCGCGTCCCGGCGCGGATCCGTCCGAAGGGCGTTCGCTCCGCCGCGCCTCGGCGACGGCCGGATTTTGTCGTTCGGCGCTGGACAGGACGGCCCAAGAAATGGTTAAATAGGAAAATCTCTCGGTTTGAATCAGAGTTCCGTCGGTTTCGACGAGCAGGCAGGTCCGGATTCCGGGTTTCGGGACACGCCGCCGGTAAATCCCCGATAGCGCGGATCGACCAAGTTCGCGATTCGGGCGCACTTCATCGCCCTCCGGGCGAACGAACCCGGCAAAACCGACACGCGGGGAGTGGATCCCATGGCAGTGACCGGCACATTGGCCGACATGGCCCTCATCGATCTCATCCAGTTTCCCCACGCGGGAAGCAAGACGGGTGAGCTCCGAATAACCTCCGGCGAAGAAATCGCCAAGCTCTTCTACGAGCGTGGAAGGCTCGTCCATGTGGAGACCGGAGACCTGACGGGCATGGAAGCGCTCGTCAGAATCATCTCCCTCGAAGAAGGCGAATTCTCGTACGAAGCGGAGAGCGAAACCGAACAGGTGACGATTACGATCGATCTGCACCAGGCGGTTATGGAAGCGCTCAAACTCCATGACGAGCGAAAACATGAAGAAGAGCGACAAAACGCCGGCGTCGACGAAGAAACCATCGAGACGGACGAACGCTTCCTGACGCGGATCGGCGAATTCGTCAAGAAGAGTGAGGCGGCCCATTACGCGTGTATCGTTTCCCCGAAAGGACGCATTCAGGCCGAAGCCCACGCGGGTCCGGGCGCGCCCGAGCACGCGGGCAAGCTGCGTGAGGTCATCTACACGATGCTTGCCTCGTATCCGCGGGATGATTTGAGTCAGGTTATCGTGGTCGACGGCGCCAACACCGTAGTGGCTCAGACGCTCCAAGGGGGATCGGGACTCATCGTTATCGCGGATCGCGCCGCGCCGCGGGGTTCCGTTGCCATGAACGTGGATCGTCTGGCGAACGACCTCGTCTAGCGCTCTTCCGGAACAATGTGCCCGGATGAAACTCACCGGCGCCCGGAAGCCGATGGAAGAAGGCGGATCGAAGCGGGCTACGGAGAATTATAAGCTTGACGGTTTGTTGAATACTTGTGTATGGTAACCTTAG
>CAYLRL010000117.1:0-12212 GCA_964385875.1 uncultured Syntrophales bacterium | reverse complement strand
GTCCCCATATCGCCCTCATCCAAAAAAGTAAAGCATTTTGCGACAGACTCCTAGCCCGAATCGCAAAGGCATAGAATCTTCCTCCTCATTTCAAACAGCAGTTCGTTCGACGGATGCCCCCCAACGAGTCGAACGGTCAGAGTCCGAGCGCCGGTCAGCAGCCTACCCGGAAGATTGTATAATGGACTATAATGGACCCCAGAATCTTAACAGGGGATTAAGGTGGAAAAGCCGACCTTGTTGATGTAGAAGCCGTCGGGGGGGCGGAGTTCACAAGGAGGCTGAGTTCGGGAGGAATGAGAAAGCGTTACGACGGAAACTTCAAAGCACGAGTAGCTCTTGAAGCGATCAGGGGGGAGCGGACATTGGCGGAGATTGCGGCTGTGTACGGGGTACACCCGAACCAGATCAGCAAGTGGAAGAAACAGGCGGTCGGCGTTCGGCCCCAGACTGACGGCATTGTTTGCCCACCCCAGCGGGTTGCACCGAGTGACTCGTCGAGGCTGCGAGGAGATCGCCAAGACGATTTTAGGGATTGACATCTGTCTGGGATCTGTGTGCAAGCTTCATCAGGAAGTCTCCGAATCCTTGGCGTCTGCTCATGAAGAGGTAGCCCGAACGCTTCCGCAAGAGCCCGTTCTCAACATCGACGAGACCGGATAAAAAACGCAAGGAAAAGGACGCCGGCTTTGAATATTCGTCACTCCTGCTGTTACATTCTTCCATGTGGCCGTCTCTCGAGGCTCAAAGGTCCTCAAAGAGATTCTGGGCGACGAATACGAGGGCGTTGTGTGTTCGGACATGACTCGGCCTACAAGGCGTATCACGATGGGGTACGCCAGTTTTACCGGGCCCATATTATCCGCGGCGTCAAGGGAATCAAGCACGCCTGCAGAAGCCCGGACGCGGTGAGATTCTCCAAGTGGATGCTTTCCGAAACGGGCCGAATGTTCGCGCTCCGGCATGCGTTCAAGCGTGGAGATTTGGACAGGCGGACCCTTGTTTTGAAATCGGTTCGGATCAGGGCTCGAATGCACAAGTGCCTCCAGTATTATGCCGACAGTCGGGATTACGACGTCCGCAGAACTTCCAAGAGCTTGCTGAAGCGCCGGCACGGCGTGTTCACCTTTCTCAAATACGAAGGAGTTGAACCGACGAACAACGCTGCGGAAAGAGCAATCCGGCCGGCGGTCCAGTTGCGAAAAATCTGTTTCGGCAAGCAATCCGAAGACGGCGAAATCCTCACCGCAAGACTCCCGACTGCTGAACGGACCTGCATACTTCAGAATAGGAATGCCTTCGACTTCCCGGTTCAATCGGTCATCGCATACCGAAACGGGCTTCCCGCTCCCTCTTTTGTCGATGCTTCCTGCCGAACAGTTACGAAAAGAAAACCTGAAAGTAGGGAATGGAACGAGTACATTGAGAGCACACGCTGATTGCAATATGCGCATGAACGATATGGCATGCCCTTTATGCCGCGGCGCCGGTAATTGGGTTTCGGGAACTGAATTCCTCCTGTGCAGTGAGTGTCAGGGATTCTTTCGTCATGCCAGGCATTTGCCGGGCCTTGAACAGGAAAAGGCCCGGTATGAAACCCATAACAACGATGTGAATGATCCCGAGTACCAGGCGTTCGTTTCGCCCATTGTTTCAGCTGTTTTGGGAGATTTTGCGCCGAATCACTCGGGGCTGGATTTTGGGGCGGGAACCGGGCCGGTGATCACCAAGCTTTTGCGTGACAAGGGTTTCCACATCGTCCCATACGACCCCTTTTTCCACAACCATACGGCTTTGCTCGAAGACAGCTACGATTATATCGTTTGCTGTGAAGTGATTGAACATTTTCGCTGTCCGGCCAAAGACTTTAAGCTGCTGAAGCGCCTCCTCAAGCCACAGGGCCGGCTATACTGCATGACCCACCTCTACAGTCCCGGCATGGAATTAAGTGACTGGTATTACATAAAAGATCCTACACATGCTTTTATATATCAGCCGGTAACTCTGGAATGGATAAGAGTAAATTATGGGTTTTCTTCTTGTATCATACAGGGCAGGCTGGTCATCCTGACGAGTCCGCCGGAAATCCCGGCCGGCGCCCCTTCCGGTCCACTGCGGACCTGACGATTAGGCTTTGTCGGCAAATAACCGTCTCGGGGTCGGGCTTGACATATCGGGATTCGTCCCAACTTTTTCTTCATTTTCTCAAGCTCGCCCGCCGGACCGCGATTCGTTTCCGAACGCTTGCACAGACGCTTGACCGCTTGACTGAGGCCGCGGAGATCAGGCCTTCGGGGGCGGCGCGGTCGGTGAGAGACGGGGTGATCTTCAAGCCGGCAGATCGTAGAGTCCAATCCGGTCCAAGGAAAACATCCCGGCCGCCGTTCCCACGTACGCGGCGGACGGCGGCCGGGTAATTAATGCGGGCTCTCCGTGCCGTGCTCAGCACGTTACTATCACAAACACCCGGATGTCATGCCCGCCGCCTTCATTTGACGGGACCTTGCAAGCCTCAGCCCTTCATTCACTTCATTCAAGCGGCTCAGTTATTCCGCGACAAAATGCTTCATATCCGGGTGGTTGCGGATGACGTTTATGAGTTGTGCCGTTCGACGCTCCATACGTTGCTTGAAAATTAGGGAGATGTTTCTCATGATCACTAACCCCTGGTCTGGATGGCGATCGAGGATTCTGAGGAACTCCTCCGCTGGAAGCCACAAAACTTCTGACGGTTCGGTGCAAATTGCGTTGGACTTGTGGGTGCGGTCGGCGCGGGAAAGGGAAGACCAGCCGAAGCAGAATCCGTATTTCACCGCCCCGAGGGTCATCACCAACCGGGGCGACACTTCCACTTCCATGACCACTTTTCCCCGTTTTAGCATGAAAAACGAGTCTGCGCGATCGTGTTCGTTGAAGATGATTTCCCTTTCCTTGTACTCACGGGACTGAACCAGTGGCCTCAGTTTCTTGAACATGGCATCGGTAAAATCTTGCAGGAGTAGAATTTTTTTCAAATCGTCGATAGATACCATACCACGCTCCTTGTCACTTCAGACCGGATAAGATGAAAAACAGCAGCAAGAGCGCCATGACGGTCGCGGCGCCGATTCCCACCGGGGTGGCCCCACTATCTAGGGTCTGCTGCAGAATCAGATTTCTTTTGCGCAGATCTTCTCCGCGGCTGCCCTGGGCCAGCCAGACAGGGTAAAGGATGCTCTGAGCAAGACGGAATGGAAGTTCTTTCGATAATCCGCCCAGCTGGCCGGCCAGCTGTATGCTGAACACTTGTTCGGCGCGATCGTTTAACCCGTTTAAAAGCCGATCCATGAGGCGGTAAAAGAGACGTGCGCCTCGCCGGTATATCCAGTCGGCATCCAGGTTGATGCTCCGGATCTCCGCCGGATAAATACCCGAGAGGAGAAGCAGGGCGAAGGCCAGCGACGAGTAGAACAAGAGCTGTGACTGCCCAAGCACGTGGGCGGCGGTATAGGGTTCGTAGTCAACGGGATACGGGAGGAGGTCGTACAAGGGCCAAGGATAAGAACCGATAAAAATGCAGAGAGCGGCGGTCAGGACCATTGCCACGCACATGTTCCAAGGCGCTTCTTTGGGTCGCAATCCGGAGTCGTGAGAGAAAAAAGCAAAATAAGGGATTTTGATCCCCGCATGGTGAAACACGCCGGCGGAGGCGAATAGGAGAATAAACCAGATGAGGCTCATGTCCCCCAATCCGGCTGCCTCCATGACCATGGATTTGCTGACAAAGCCGCTAAAGAAAGGGAACGCGGAGATCGAGGCCGCCCCTACCACGCAGCAAATGCATGTCAAGGGCATAGTCTTATAGAGCCCGCCCAGGTCCGTAGCCCTGATCTTCCCGGTGCGGTAGAGGACCGCTCCCATGGACATGAACAGCAAGCCCTTAAAAAGGATGTCATTGAAGGCATGACAGACGGCTCCGTTCATCGCCAAGTGGGTGCCAATCCCTATCCCGCAGACCATGAAGCCCACTTGGTTGATGAGGCTGTAAGCCAGCACGCGGCGTAGATCATTTTCTATGACCGCGTAGAAGATGGGGAAGCCCGTCATGATTGCCCCGATCCAGATCAGGGCCTCAGTCCCGGGAAAACCCCGAGCGAGGACATAGACGGCGGTCTTCGTGGTGAAGGCGCTCAACCAGACCACCCCCGTAATGGTGGCCTCCGGATAGGCATCCGTCAACCATGGGTGTAGTAGCGGCCAGGCGCAATTCACCCCTACCCCAATAAAGATCAAGTAGGTAGCCGGACCGTCCAATCCGATATACTCAAAGCTCAGGGAGCCGGTCTGCTGAAAGTGTAGGATCACGCCTGCCATAAGGCAAAGGCCGCCCACCACATGCACCAGCAGGTAGCGGAAGCCTGCAGCCTGCGCTTCTCGAGTACGCCGATTCCAGATAAGGAACACCGAACTAATAGTCAACAATTCCCAGTAAACAAACAAGGTTAGGAGATCCCCGGCAAAAACCACTCCAAGGGCTCCGCCGGCGTAAACCAGGCCGGCTGTTTGTTCGAGGTCATCCCGCAGGTGCAGAGCGTATATTGCTCCCAAGAACGTGATCAAGTGAAAGATATAGCCGAACAAAAGGCTCAGCCGGTCTATCCGCACAAGAGTGAGTTGATAATCCCAGAAGGCAACCTCCCAGTGGGTCCCGGTGGAGAACTGGAGAAGATTCAGAAACCCAATCACCGGCAGAAGGATCAGAAAAGCGCTTTGAGCCCTCCCCCTTATGAAGGGCAACAAAAAAGCGCCGCCAATAAAGATAAACGCCGGTGGGAGGCCGCTACTCATCATAATATTCCTCCTTCCGGATCACCAAAGGCCGTAAGATATACTTAGCGGCCAGCACCAAGGCCACGCAGGCAACAAAACCGTAAACCGCGTAAAACCCCGGCCATTTCTCCCAGGCGAAATTGGCGTGTCTATGCACAAAAAAGTCGAGGATCAGCAGAAGCACAATGACTGGGTAATAGATCCTAAATAACCACTTGATGTTGGCCGGTTTGTCGAAAAAATGCTGCTTGTCTTTTCCAATGGTCTTGGACATGGCGATGTCCCTACAACGTGTAATATAGAATCAAGACGAGATACACCACCCCGATGGTCAAGGTGATGAAGAAAAAAACTCGATATCCGGGAACGGGATCGTGCCTCAGTTCCATTTTTTCAGAAAGGTCTCCACTCATGTTCGACTTCCTCCAAAAATCGTCCGGACGGCAATCTCGGCTAACGTCAAAAATGGCTGGGGATAAAAGAACAACACCAGAGAAATCAGGGCGGTTATCACCAGCGGCGCAACACAGAGGATCGGGGCTTCCGAAAATTTGTCGGAGATGGGAGCTACCGTGGTAGATGAGACAAAGAAGGCCCGATAGACTATAGGCATAAAGTATGCGGCGTTCAATAGCGAACTGAGGAGAATGACCACAAGAAGGGGTATCTGGTCGGCTTGCAGCGTTCCGAGAGCGAGATACCACTTGCTGACAAACCCCCCGGCGGGTGGAATGCCGATTATGGACAAAGCCCCCACGAAAAAAGCCGCCATGGTCACCGGCATCTGTTTGCCGATACCGGCCATTTGGCTGATGTACTTCTTCCCGGTTGCCACGAAGATGGCGCCGGCGCAAAAAAACAGAGTAATCTTGCCAAAGGCGTGCATGGCTATATGAATCATGCCCCCGGCGACACCTTTGGGAGACAGCAACGCCGCGCCCAAGACGATGTAAGACAACTGCCCGATGGTAGAGAAAGCCAGCAGTCGTTTTAGTTCGTCCTGGGTGAGGGCTATCAGAGACGCGGTAATGATCGTAAATGCCGCCACATAGGCCACCGCGGCGCCCAGATTGAGGGATGCGAGCAGTTCGACGCCGAACACCTCCGTGAGCACCCGTAGGATGCAGAAGACCCCTACCTTCACAACAGCCACGGCATGGAGCAAGGCGCTGACCGGAGTGGGCGCAACCATCGCGGCGGGCAACCACGCATGCAAAGGCATGATCGCGGCCTTGGCGAACCCGAACAAGAACATGAAGAGCAGCACGCCCAGCAGTACGGGGGAACCGGATGCAGGCAGAAACCCGTTCCCGGAAAACTCAAGGGTTCCGGACAGGTAATACGAAACGACCATGGCCGGCAAAACCAGGCCGATGGAAGTGCCCACAATATAAAGGAGATATTTCCGACCCGAGCGCCGCGCCTCCGCATCCTGGTGATGAGTGACCAATGGATAGGTAGCGAACGACAGCATTTCGTAAAATAGGTACAGCGTAAAAAGATTGGCCGAAAAAGCTGCGCCGATAGTGGCCGAAAGGGCTACCGCAAAAAAGCAGAAATAGCGGGTTTGGCCGTGCTCATTCAATCCGCGCATATAACCAATTGAATATGCAGAGGTGACAATCCACAGTGATGAGGCTACCAGGGCGAACAGCATCCCCAGGGCATCCACCCGCAGCCGGATAGCCACTCCGGGCAAAACTTCCGCCACTGTGAAGAGGATTTCTCGGCCCTCCAGGACCGCCGGAAGCATGGACGCGACGATCAGCAACTTTAGAGCCGCGGCCCCAAAGGTCCAGGCCTCTCGGACGTTGGCGCTGCGGCTGGACATCAGGATCGGGACTACCCCGAGGGAGACCAGCACCGCGATCAGAGGTTTGATGGAAAAAAGTGGTTCCACGTCAGTCAACCTGCTTTCAGAGCATCATTTCGGGAACGGCGTGCCGGATCACCCGACCGACGATTTCCCCTGTGTAAAAGCCCACCAGGATTAGGCCCAGAGCGGTTATCCAAAGCGGGACCAGCATTCCCAGGGGAGCTTCCCGGACGACGTCTTCTTGGTCGCTGTGAGGCGAACCGTGTGAGCCATCGAGGGGTTCGAAATAGGCCGCCTCGAAAACCCGGAAGAACAAGACCACGCACACCAAGCTGCTAAAGAGCAAGGCCGCCATAAATCCGTAATGGCCGGCCTCGAGCGCGCCGAGCAGAAGATACCACTTGCTGAAGAATCCGCAGGTCGGCGGGACACCGATGACGGAGAGCGCGCCCAGAACCAAGGCCGCCATGGTCCAGGGCATGGTGCGAAAGAGACCCGGCAGGCTTTCCAACCGGCTGTTCCCCTTGACATGGACGATATTCCCCACGGCGAGAAAAAGACAGAGCGTCATGAGCGCGTCATTAAGGATGTGTAGGACCGCTCCAATAAATCCCGAGCTGTTTCCAAGCCAGAAACCGCCCACCATGTACCCCACTTCCGCCACTATGATGTACGTAAGCATCCGCTTAACGTCCTTCTCGGCCAGAGCCAGCAAGGACCCCATTACCACGGCAACGACGGCCAGCCAGACCACCGCATCGTTCAAGCTCAGGAAAGTGAACGCAAAGTCCAGGGTGAAAACGGTAACGGCCATCCGGATCATCACATAGACCATCACCTTGGTCATAAGGGGCGCCACGAGGCTGCTGACAGAAGACGGCGCATAAGTGTAAGCGTTGGGCAACCACGCGTGTAGCGGAAAAAAACTCATCTTGAGCCAGACCCCGACCATAAGAACCACAAAGGCCGCTGTGACCACTTTCGACTCATACAGGGGCGGCAGCAAACGTGCGATATCCTCCATGTTCAGCGAACCGGTCACGATGTACAGGTTGCCGACCCCGAGGAGATACAACGAGGCGCCGACGGTCCCCATGAAAACGTAGTGGAGACTGGCCAGGGAAGCGCGACCATCCCCGAGTGCGATCAGGGCGTACCCCGTAATGGCCGCGATTTCCAGGAGGACATACAGGTTGAACGTATCGCCGGTCACCACCATACCCAGCAGACCGGTGACAAACAACAGGTAGAGCGTGTAAAACGGGCCGGCCTTTCCCGGGAATTCCTTTTCCACGGAGGAACGGGCCGCAAGCAGGTTGATGAATCCAACAACGGAAACCACCGCCAGCACCAGCGCATTCAGGTGGTCCACCAGGTAGTAGATGCCCCATGGGGGATCCCAGCCCCCGAAGCGGTAGGAAACCTGACCGCCGCTCATAACTTCGCCGAGCAACCCGAGAGAAACCAGGACACTGCCGGCCAAGCCCACCACGCTCAATGGGAAACACAAGATCGGCCGGAACCAGCCGGCGGCGGCCATGAAAAAGGAGGCCGCCAGCGGACAAATGACCAGTAGAGCGGGATAGTGCTCACTCATGATTCTCGAATCCTCTTGAGGATTTCGTCTTCTTCCAAGGTCCGGTAGTGCTGGTACGTCTTGATGGCAATGGCCAGGGCCACGCCCAAGGTTGCCACCGACACCACAATGGCGGTAAGCATCAGGACATGGGGAAGCGGGTTGATGTAATCGGCCGCCCTTACCGCATGATGCGCGCCGTCGTGCGCGTGCTCGATGATCGGTACGGTGGCCCCCCTCTTGACCCCGATGGAAACGAAAAACAGAATGACCGCTGTTTGCAGGATGTTCATCCCCAAGATCTTTTTCACTAGGTTGTTCTTGGCGATGACGGCATACAGACCTATCATCATCAGGGTGATATAGATCCAGTAGTTGTATTTCTCAATAATCAGGCGGAGGATATCTTCCAACACTTACAACCCCTCGTCGTACCGGCCCAGCGAGGCCAGATTCTTGAAGATCCAGACCATGGTTCCCATGACCGCCACGCCCACCCCAATTTCCACCAACAGCATACCGTGAGAGCGGGCCATGACCGGACCTCCGGGCAACAGGGCGGCCAGCGCCCGGTAGTCAAGATAATTATATCCCAGGATCAGACACAAGGCGCCGACGCCGGCGAAGATGAACACCCCAAGGGGACTAAATAAGGCGCCGGTCTTCTCCTGCATGCGCCGAAGGGCGGTCTTCAGGTTGTGGGACACGGAGAGCAGAATAATGGCCGCGCCCAGAATCACGCCTCCCTGGAATCCGCCCCCCGGACTGTGATGCCCGTGCGCTATGACATACAGGCCGAACAGCTGGATAAAGGGAATCATATAGCGGCAGATATTTTCGATGATAAAGTCATGTGGCGTCCAAATACTGTCCACCGGCTCGAATTCGTGCAACGGCAGAAATATCTCCTTCTCGTTTTCTGCGTCTTTGACCCGGAAGGTCAAGCCGGTCAACCGGTGGCGGAAATGCCGAGGGCCCGACGGCCTATGGCGGGGGATTCGCAACAGAAGAAAACAGGCCACCCCCGCGGCAAAAATGACCGCGGTCTCAAACATCGTGTCATAGCTTCGGTAATCCGCCAGCACTACCGTCACCACATTGGGCACTGCGGTCTTCTCCAACGCCTCTTCGATATAGTGAGGAGAGACGTGAACGCTCGCTGGTGATTCGGGGTCAGCGAACGGAGGATAATCAACCGTGGCATAGATCAAAAACGATCCTGCCAGCACTACCATGACAAATCCCAAGATCTTCAATCTTTCGTCCTCCGGGTAGTGTGATACACGGCCGAAACGAAAAACACCGTGCTGACCCCCGCGCCTACCGACGCTTCTGTGAACGCGACGTCCACGGCTCCCATGATGGCCCAGAGCAGACACATCATGAAGCTGTACGCCCCGAACAAGATGGCCGCCCCCAGCAGATCCCGGACCATAATCGCCCCGATTCCACAGATAACCACCAGGGTCAGTATGAGCAGGTCCAGTTGCCAGATCATAGACTTACCTCCACGGGTCTCCCTTCTTCCACGGCTCCATTCCCGCCCGAAGCCCCGCGTCCGTGATGGCATGAGTTGCCGTCGGGCTGGCCAAAAAGACGAAGACTACGATCAGCATGAGTTTCAGCCCGGTCAATGTGGAGGCTAGGGTCAGGGGGAATAGTTTATAAAGCGATATCCCGAAAATAACCAGGAATACCCCTGTGCCGTCAAGCTTTCCGGCCGCATGCAACCGGCAATAAAAGTCGGGGAAGCGCAGCAGCCCGACGGTTCCGCCGATGAAAAACAACAAACCGCCAAGAAGAAGGGCCACGACGATTACATCGATTACCATGTCTCTCCTCTGTAGGGAGCGCCGGAGCGCGTCCTTTGAGCGCCTCCAGGTCTGAGGCAAGGCTGCGAGCCGTCAGCGCGACTAGTACATTTTTTCATCGTACAGCCCCTTCCGTTTCTGAAAGTAGCGCCCGGAAGCCAAAACGGCGAGGAAGTTCAACAGCGCATATGCCAACGCTATGTCGATGAACATTTCCACCCTGTGGTAGAGCAGGCCGACTAAAATCAGCAACACCGTCGTCTTGGTCCCTACAGCGTTCAGTCCGACAATCCGATCCAGCACCGTTGGGCCGTAGACGCACCGGTAGAGCGAAAGCATCATCAGTCCACCGAGGAATAGGGCATATCCCAGGAAGAAATCGTCCACCTTTACTCCTCTCCGAAGGCTCGGGCAACGCGCAGTTCCATCTCACCCGGCAGGTCCTCACCGCTCAAACGGTCGATGGCGTGCACGCTGAAGTCGCCGTGAAAATTGACGTAGATCGTAATCGTCCCCGGCGTCAGCGTAATAGAATTGGCAAACGTCACCTGGGCCAGGTCGCTCTTCAACCGAGTCCGGAACCGGTATATCTGCGGATCGATCAGTTCGGGCATACGGGGGTGAAAACAGAGATTCAACACATGCAAAGCTGATAGGAGAATCTGATACAGCAGCCAGGGCAAATATATCATGAAACCGAACGCAGACCTGAAACTGTTTCCGGTAATTGGACGGCCAAAGATAAGGTCGGCGGAATAATACGACACAAGACCGGCGGCCAGAGCCCCCAGTCCCAGGTGAAGGAGATCAAATTGTCCGGAGAGAATACACCAGACCCCCATCATGATGATAAAGGCGGCTATGTACGAGGATACGTTCCTCTCTCCGACCTGATGGGGACCATGGCCGAGCTTCGGGATTTCACCGGCTTCTTTTCTCACGTTTTGTTTTCTCCAAAAAGACAAAAGTCCGAAAAAAGGGAAAAGCGATATCACGCCGACCCGGCCATCGTTTTGCCATAGCGGATCAACAAGCCGAACGGATGGCGAGTCGTCGCAAAACACAATGACCTATTCTCCGTCCATTACCTCATCAGGCGTGCATATTTGGTATTAGGCGATTACGCTACGGCCGGGTTCCCGACCAAAAAAAACGCAGCCGCCGCCGTAACAAACACGTTGGACAACCCGACCACGCCCCGGAGTTTTCCGTCCTCCATTACCGGCCCGAGAGACACCCCATGTTCAATCATCGTGTCCGGCACATCGAGAATATTGTCCTCCGGCGCAGCAACCTCCAAAAAAGTATGGCCGGGTCTGAGACCGGACCGATGCGCTTGCTTGGCGCCCACGGTTCGCCAATGTCCTGCAGATGCCCGACACACCATAGCAGATCCGCCAGCGTTACCAGTCCCAACAGGTTGTAGTGATCATCGAAAACCGGAGGGATGGAGTACCGTGTTCGATCTTCCCCTGTTCGGTGATTACTCTCATCAACTTTACTGCATCCCGCACAGAGGTCCCGGCCCTCATTTGGGGCCGTTTGTTACGGTGGATCATGATCTTCGACGCCGGCATTGAATGATCCATCTTGGAATGTCCCTTTTCGTGCTCTCTTGTGTGAGCCGCTCGCGCGCTCGGCGCCAATTATTGGCAGAGCGCGGTTGTTAGGTCAAGACAAATCGGCATCAATGCCGGCCTTTTCGGGCCCCGGATCGATGTTCTCGGCAAATTCCGCCTTCCGGCAAGCGTACCGCACAGGGGGCCTCCGGTTCGGGGGGGGGGAGGCCTTTCCGGTAAGGCCTATAGTTTCCGTAGTTTTCCGGCCTGATACCGCAGAAGTCGCAAAAATTGGTTGAGAGATGTAGCGATTGCAAAAAAATGTCCGTAATTCGTCATTTTGTACTTGTACTTTGTCAAGAAATATGCTCTTTTCGGGGGCATGGCTCGTCACCTGAACATGCCCAACACAGAGAACGTCTCTTTGGCGGATTTGGAGGCAGCCATGAAGGCCTCCCCATCTCAGCGTGGGTTTGTGCGGATGAGCGCCGTGAAGGCCCTGTGTCCGGGCTTTCCACACGACAAAGTAACCCGGTTGTACGACGTTTCCACGCGCACGCTCTCCCGTCGGGTGAGGTGGAACATACTCATCTGCGACAACGCATCGTGGCGCAAGAGCTCTTCCCTGAACCGGGGGAATT
>CAYLRL010000116.1:0-12692 GCA_964385875.1 uncultured Syntrophales bacterium | reverse complement strand
CGGGACGGTTCTGTTGTGGAAGTGTTCAGACGCGTGGTATAAAGAGAGTAACCCACAACGGCGGAACTGACGTCCTGGGCTGCGCCGATGCGTGGGCGTGTTCCGTCCGTCGGCTCCAAGCGTGAGAATTGGGAAACGAACGCAAAAAAGAAAGCTGAAAAGCGGCTTGAAGACGCAGGATACGCAGGATGCGCCGTGTGCGGCGCGTTCAAGGCATAAGATCGGGCAAAGCTCCAAAGTGACCTCGGACACTGCTTACCGGCGTGGCGCGGACATTTTGAGGCGAGGAGGTTAATATGAGAACATTCGAGTACTTGAAGCCCACCTCGGTGGAACAGGCGCTTACACTGCTCGGTGAGCACGGCGAGAAGGCGCGTCTGATCGCCGGCGGCACCGACGTGATGGTTCTGTGGAAAAAGAAGGTATTTTCGGCTGATTATCTCGTTTCTTTGCGAAACATCCCGGAGCTGGATTTCATCGAGTACGACGGCGGTTTGAAGATCGGCAGCGCCACCACCCATCGGTCATTGGAACTTTCGTCGGACGTTCGGGGACATTTTCCGGTCATCACCGACGCGGTGACGAACCTGGGCTCGGTTCAGGTGCGGAATTCCGCGACCATAGGGGGCAACATCTGCAACGCGGCGCCGTCGGCGGACACTGCCCCGCCGCTCCTCGCACTGGACGCGGAGGTTCACATCAAGGGCGTGTCCGGGGCTCGGATGGTTCCGATTGCGGAGTTCTTCCACGGGCCCTCCCGGACAGTCCTCGAGCAGGGCGACATCGTTACCCACTTCGCGATTCCCGAACCGCTCCCCAACACGGGTATGGCGTACACGAAGCATACGCGGCGGAAAGCCATGGATCTGCCAATCCTCGGGACCGCTGTTCTGTTATCCTTCGAGGAGGACATGACCACGTGCGCGAAGGCGCGAATTGCAATGGGCGTCGCCGCGCCGACCCCTATGCGCGCGAAAAAAGCTGAGGAATTCCTCGTCGGCAAGGCGGTTGATGAATCGGTCCTCAGAGAAGCGGGCGCGATCGCGGCCGAAGAGGCGAGCCCCCGGAACACAATCCGCGGATCGGCGTGGTATCGAGAAGAAATGATACGCGTGCTGGTCAAGAGGACGGGACTGACCGGCATTGAGCGAGCGAAAGGAGCTTCCCGGGCATGAAGCGCATCATAGAATTCACGGTAAACGGCAATTTGGTGACGGTCGAGGTTGAACCCCATTGGAATCTCTTGCGGGTGCTCCGCGACTCGTTGGAACTGACCGGAGCGAAACAGGGGTGCGGCGAAGGCGAATGCGGCGCGTGCACGGTTCTGGTGAACGGCGCGGCGGTGAACAGTTGCATCTACCCGATCCTGGAAGCGGAAGGGAAAGAGGTCCTCACCATCGAGGGGCTGCTCGGCAAGAACAACGAGCTGCACCCGATCCAGGAGGCCTTTCTCGAAAAAGCGGGTGTTCAGTGCGGATTCTGCACGCCCGGCATGATTATGTCCACGAAAGCTCTGCTCGAAGCCGATCCCAATCCCTCCGAAGACCAAATACGGCACACCCTGGCCGGCAATATGTGCCGTTGCACGGGGTACGTGCAGATCGTCGAATCGATCATGCTCGCCGCGGAGAAGCTCTCGGGCGGGTCTTCCGAACGCGCGGCCAAGGAGTGAACCATGGGAGATCTCTTTGTAGGCAAGTCGTACGCACGCAGCGATAAGGATAAGGTGACCGGGAGAGCCGCGTTCATCAATGACATTAAATTGCCGAGAATGCTCTACGGCAAGATCTTGTACAGTTCCCGGCCCCACGCGAAAATCAAACATGTGGACACGAGCCTGGCCGAGAAGCTCCCCGGCGTGCGCGCGGTGCTCACGGGCTTCAACACGCCTGATGTGCGGGTGGGCTTTCTGGGCGACCAGACCCCCCTGAAAAAGGACAAGGTTCGCTGCTACCGCGATGAGATCGCGGCGGTGGCCGCGATCGACGAAGATACGGCCGAGGAGGCGATCGGGCTCATCAAAGTGGAGTACGAAGATCTGCAGCCGATCTTCGATCCCTTCGAGGCGATGCAGCCGGACGCGCCGTTGATTCACGAGGTCGACGCGCGGGGCAAGCCGCGGCGAAATAATATTCTGCCACTCCCGTGGAAACTCAACGCGGGTGATGTGGACAAGGCGCGGGGCGAGTCCGCGTACGTTGTGGAAGACCAGTTCTCCACCACCTGGGTTCACCAAACGTGCATGGGCACGAGCGGCGGAATCGCCGAGTTCGACGTGAACAACAACCTGATCTTCAGGAGCGTCACCAATGTGCCCTTCGGCGGCAAGGATCGCCTGGACATGTTCCTGAAGAACCTGGGTATCGACGGCTCGACGCGCGTGCTGACGCCCTTCGTCGGGGGGAGCTTCGGCAGCAAGCTGGATACGGACATCTACGAGTTCATCCTGGTGCTCCTGGCCTGGGAGACCAAGTGCCCGGTCAAGATCATGTTCGAGCGCTGGGAGGAGTTCACGGCCAGTCCGCCGCGCCAGCCCACCGTGAGCAAAGTCTCCCAGGGCTGCGACAAGGACGGGAAGCTTACCTTCCGAAAAGTCGAGATGATCCTGGACAACGGCGCGTATACCTCGTGGGGCGCGACGACGCCTTCGGTGATGATGGTTCCGATGTCGTCGCTCTATCGGGTGTCGAACGTCTCGTACGAGGCGACCTGCGTGTACACGAACAATATCTACGCTCAGGCCATGCGCGGGTACGGCAATCCCCAAGCGACCTTCGTGGTCGAGCAATCCATGGACCAGCTGGCCGCGGCCGCGGGTATCGACCCGCTGGAATTCCGAATGATCAACGCCAATGTTCCCGACGAAGAGACTCCGATGGGGCTGAAGATCACCACGTGCCCTCTGAAGGAGTGTCTCGACGAAGTCAATTCCCGGCTTGACTGGAAGAACAAGCAAGGCAAACGGACCGCCCGCGGCGTCGGCGTCGCGTCGTTCCTCCATGTGGGCGGAGGCGCTCGAGTGTATCTGTCGGACGCTCAGGGCATCATCCTCAAAGTCAGTGACGAGGGCAAGCTCACTGTTATCACCGGCGGCACCGATCAGGGACAAGGGTCGGAGACGATCGTTCGTCAGATGGCCGCGGAAGCCTGCGGACTGAGGCCCGAAGACGTGAGCATCTTCACCGGAGATACGGAAGTCTGTCCGTGGGACGTGGGCACGCACGCCAGCCGCCACGCGTTTATGGTCGGGCACGCGATCCTGCTTGCCGCGAAAGACGTTCGGGAGAAAATCCTCGGCTTGGCCGCGAAGTGGATGGGCAACCTCATTACCGCGGACCTCAAGAAAAAGGCGCGACGCGATCCGGACTTCCAATATCCCGATGTGGACCTGAGCGTGCTCTCCAATGCGGACAACCTTGACATCCGCGAAGGTGTCATCTACTGCGTGACCGACCCGGACAACGATCTGCTCAAGCTGCACGTGGCGAAAGTGCTCCGGAAGGCGCATATGGTCGGCACGGGCAAAGGGGAGATGGTCACTGCAGAGGCGTTTTACGATCCGCCCAATGAGATGCTCGACCGCGAAGGCAAGGGCAACCTCTCCTGCTGCTACACCTTCGGCGCTCACGGGGTTGAAGTCGAGGTCGACAAGGAAACCGGGCACGTGGAGATACTCAACTATATCGCGGCCCACGACGTCGGCCGCGCGATCAATCCCATGCTCGTGGAAGGTCAGATCTACGGCGCGTCGGTGATGGGCGCCGGATACGGCCTGACCGAGGAGATCCGGGTGAACGCGGGCCGCGTGATGAACGCGAACCTGCTCGATTACAAGCTCCTCACCGCCAAGGACAAGATCCCGATCCAACCGGTGATTATTGAACCCAATGAGCCGACGGGTCCATTCGGAGCGAAAGGCATAGGCGAACCCGCGTGCGTGCCGACCGCGCCTGCGATCGCCAACGCGGTTTACGACGCGATCGGCGTGCGGATCAAAGACCTTCCGATCACGCCGGAAAAGGTCCTCGCCGCAATCAAGGAGATGGAAGGAAAGCAGAGCGAGGCCGCGAAGACCGGCAAAGCGTGACGATTCACCGTCGAGCCCGCGCCGGCGCATTCCTCGTCGACGCAGGCGATGCTCGACTCATTCGAGGGGCGCCTCCGGGCGCCCTTTTTCCGTTATGGAATTGCGCCGGCCTCGTGATTATCATGATGAGCAAAGGGGCGGCGGTCAGTAGGAATTCGCTCGATGGAGACAACCAATCATACTGAGTGAGGACACGGCCGGTGAATCGTACCGTGTACATGGACAACGCCGCGACGACCTTCCCGAAACCGCCTCAAGTTCGGGACGCGATGGTCCATTTCATCGATAACGTGGGCGCAAACCCCGGTCGTTCACGGCACGATCTCTCGAATGAAGCGGCTCGAATTGTCGGCGCCGCACGAGCCTCGCTCGCACGCTTGTTCAATATTCCCCAACCCGATCGAATCGCCTTTACCTTGAACGCCACCGAATCACTCAATACGGTCATCTACGGCGTCCTCAATCCCGGCGATCATGTGATCATCACCCAGATGGAGCATAATTCGGTCATTCGGCCCGTGAAGCATCTCGAGCGTGAGGGCATCGTATCGGTCTCGGTCGCTCCGTGCGATCGAATGGGATATTGCGATCCCGATGAGATTAAGAAGCTCGTCCGCAAAGAGACGGCGCTGGTCTGCGTGAATCACGCGTCGAACGTGTGTGGAACCATTCAGGATATCGGGGCTATCCGGAGTGCGACCGAAGGTGTTGCCATGCTCCTGGACGTCGCGCAGACAGCCGGGTCGGTACCGATCGACGTTCAGGCGCCGGGCGTGGAATATCTCGCGTTCACCGGACACAAGGGACTCTACGGACCGCAGGGCACGGGCGGGCTGTACGTAAAAGAAGGCGCGCGTATCAGACCGCTCAAACACGGGGGCACCGGAAGTAAGTCCGAAAGCGACCTCCAGCCGGATTTCTTTCCTGACTACCTCGAGAGCGGCACGCAGAACAACGTGGGCATCGCGGGACTGGGCGCCGGCGTGGATTTCGTGCTCGAAACGGGAGTGGAAACGATCCGCCGGCATGAGGAGGCGCTTTTCACCCAATTCGTGAACGGCGTAGCGGACGTGCCCGGACTGACGCTCTACGGGCCGCTCAAGGCCCACCGACAGGCGCCCATCCTCTCGATGACTTTCGACGACGCCCTCCCCGAAGGCATGCACGTCTCCTTCGGCGGCTGCGGCGGCCGATCCATCCCCGCAACCTTCGAGAATATCCACCCCGAGGAAGCCGCTGCCATGCTCGGCAAAAAGGATCGCATTTCCGTCCGAGTCGGCCTCCACTGCGCTCCACTGGCGCACAAAGCCCTCGGAACCTTCCCCGACGGAACCGTCCGCTTCAGCCTCGGCTGGTTCAACACCGCCGAAGAAGTGAACGTCGCCGTGGAAGCAGTGAAGAGAATAGCCGAGAAGGTGGAGTTCTTCGACGAGGATTGAGGGGAAGGAGGGTCAGTAAAAGGACGCCGGCATCGCGAGCCCCTCTTCACGGGTCGCCTATTTCACTGCGACGCCCAACTCGGCAGGGACATGGATAATCAGGCGCATGAGGGCTTCCCTGTTGCCATGCGGGCCGGAACAACCGAAGCCGACCTCGATGTTTCCGGACCGGCGTCGAAAGCTGCTCGAGGGTTGGTGTCAGCCGGCCTCAGCGTATATCTCGAACTTCAATCCTCCTCCAACAAACTGCGGATCTTGTCGCGAAAATAGCAGAAGCTCGGAGAGTCGTTGTTTTCGACGTCCATGTGCGGCGCAATAGCCTCGGCCCATTTTGACTTTTCTTCGCCGATGACCTTCCAAGGCTTCCGAGCGAGTGCTTTGGCCCCGTCGGGGTAAATCGCGTCCGCCAATGTCTCCCACGTCCCGCAGATGCTGTCATTCTGATACGAGTTAAGCACGGACTCCTTGGCGCGCGGGTAGGCCGCCCTAACCGCACTGAGATCTCCGAGCAGCCAGGCCTCGCCTTCCTCGATCGCTATGCAAAAACGAGTTTCCGGCTGCCGGTTGCACTGATTGAGAATCCCAAAGAGGGTTTGGCGGAGTTCCTTCAGGCATCCGTCATCGAGATCGCGTACTACGATCACGGCAGCTCGATAACTCGCACCATAGCCGGCAAATGTTTTGCCGTATCCTTTCAACAGCTTGGGCAGGTTTTCCATGAGATGACGTTTACTCGCGTCCTTCGGGTCCCTTATACTTTTTGGGATGCGCCCGACCCCCTTATACGCGATGATCCGAAACGTGTGTGATTCATCGACGACCTTCGGTACGATTTCCTCCAATGCCTTTTTGCCGGACTGGTCTTCGACGACTATTTCCAAATGCATCACCGGTCCCTCGCATCCAGATAATCGCTATACCAAAGACCGCCGAGCGGGAGTCCCTCGGCCACGAGATTCTTGACAATAGGAGTGTCGCCGGCCCTCCGAATTGAAGCGAAGCCATCCGACTGTTTTTCGAGCACCCATACCTCCTCCGGCGCCAGCGCATCTACGAAGTATGGTTGATGAGTGGTTACAAATAACTGTGAGCCCCTCTTTCTATCTGTGGCGTGTTCCCGAAACTCGCTTGCCAGTGTTTCCAGGAGCTTGTGATAGATGCCGTTTTCGGGCTCTTCAATGCCGATGAAAGGCGGCGGAGTTGGATCCTCCAGGAGAAGCAAGTAGGCAAATACCTTCAGGGTTCCATCGGACATCTGCTGGGCGTAGAAAGGATCTCTGAACCCTTTGTCGTTGAATCTGAGGAGAAGCCGCCCATCCGGCGTTTTCTCCGTCTCGATAGTGTCTATCCCCGGAATCTTCTTCGCGATACCATCGAGAATACGCTTGAAGCGGTTCTTGTGTTCCCTCTCTAGGTACTGAACTACGTTGCTCAAGTTATCCCCATGTACGCTCAGGCGCCTTTGTGGACCGGCGAGGGGAAGGCTCCGCGCCGCGTCGGGTGTGAAGTAGCTGAGGTACCAACCCTCAATGAAACGTCTAAAGGCGGAAATCCTCGGATGTTGTTTGAGCGCTCCAAGCGTGGCGATTCCCAGCTTTCGCTTGTCATCCAGTTCGACGACTTCCTGTTGAGCGCTCTCTTCAGCCTGGGAATCCCCTATTAGACCATCTAGGTCTAGCTGCTGTCTCGCCTCATCTATCTGTTTCCCTGCAGCTGCCCCCTTCCAAGCCACGCCTTTGCCTTCGTTGAGGATGAGAAACGAGAATGGCCAACCGTGTTTCTGACCTTTTCTACGCTGGCGCAACCGTTCCCGATACACATGCGGGCGGCCGGACGAATCAAGTCCTACGGCAAGTTCATACGTAATGGGCCTGGCGTTTCCTTCTTCCTTGTAATAGACTTCAAATTCAATCGGGCCGTCAGCGCCCTTGGAACGGATTCGCTCAAAGCCCCCCCGCCCGCGAGAATCGCACGCTTCCTCGACGCCCGAGTTCAGACAGTCCGCCAGGAAACCGAAGGCATCGAAAAGGGTGCTTTTGCCAACGCCGTTTTTTCCTATAACTGCCGTCATAGGCGTCAAGGGGGATATTTTCTGAGTATTCCAGAGTTTCCCGAGCGTGAGATCCTTCAGGACCCCGTAATTACGTAATCTGAGCCCCTGAATGTTTGCCATGAGAGTCGCCTCCGTTCATTCTCAAATGATTATATTACCATAGCTGATCGAACAATCGAACCTGATTGGGACTTGTTCACCGCCATCCCCAACGGCGGTAAGGAAATGTCCGTGAAAGACGTTCATCGAGCATACGCCGTTGATCTCTTCCTTAGCCCGGCCGACCCTGCTACAGTCCGAAGTCCAAAGTCTGCGGATGTCCTGTTTTCGCGGTGATGCCCTCTTTCGGAGTTCTTCATGACAGCGAGCGGATCGAAGACGTATGACGTGATTATTGTCGGCGCGGGGCCGGCGGGCATATTTTGCGCGTTGAAGCTCGTCGAGGCCGGCGTCGGCACTGTTTTGATGGTGGATATGGGCAAGGATTTGGCGGATCGCGACCGCAAGGGCCCGAGCCTGGTCTGCGGTTGGGGCGGAGCGGGCGCGTTCAGCGACGGGAAGATCATCCTTTCAAGCGAGGTGGGCGGTTTTTTGTCGGATTATCTCGACCGGTCGACCTTCGATCGGCTGATGGGCGAGGCGGATCGTATGTACCTTCGCTTCGGCGCGTCGGAGACCCTCTATTGCGAGTCGTCCGATTCCCTGGAAGATTTGCGGATTGAAGCGCGGCGAGCCGGCATGGAACTCATTCCCAGCGTGATGCGACACCTGGGGACGGATCGGTGTCAGGATTTGCTTCGGCGTATGCGGGTCCATCTCGAGGGCAAGGTGGAGATCCGCACGGAGACCAAGGCCGAGCGGATACTTGTCGATCGCGGCCGCGTTTCAGGCGTCGCGACGGCCGGCGGAGAGGAGTTCACGGCTTCCACGGTTGTGTGCGCTCCAGGGCGCACCGGCGCTCAGTGGATGCGCGCGGAGGCGCTTCGGTTGGGCCTTGAATCGCGGCCCAACCCGGTGGATATCGGCGTGCGGGTCGAGACCCAGGCGTCGATCATGAGCCGCCTCACCGACGTCTGCTATGAAGCGAAGCTCGTCGCGTTCACCCACACGTTCGAGGACAAGATCCGAACATTCTGCATGAATCCTCACGGCGAGGTGGTCACCGAAGAGCAGGACGGTTTGCTCACCGTGAACGGGCACTCCTATTCGACCCACAATGCGCATAACACCAATTTCGCTTTGCTGGTAAGCGCTTCTTTCACCGAGCCTTTCGACGATCCGATCCGCTACGGCCGCAACATCGCCGGCCTTGCGAACATGCTCGGAAAGGGCGTGATCGTTCAGCGGCTCGGCGATCTGCTCCAGGGTCGGCGATCCAATCCGGAACGGTTGTCCCGCAGCAGCACCCGTCCGACGCTGTTGACCGCGGCGCCGGGCGATCTCAGCTTCGTTTTCCCGTATCGGCTCCTGAAGAGCATCATCGAAATGCTGGAGGCCATGGACACGCTCACGCCGGGGATTAACTCGCGCGACACGCTCCTGTACGGCGTGGAAGTGAAGTTCTATTCCAATCGAATCGCGCTTACGCAGGAGTTGGAGTCGCAGATTCCCGACCTCTTCGTGATCGGCGACGGCGCGGGTATCACGCGCGGGCTTATGCAGGCGTCCATGAGCGGCCTTCGAGCCGGAGAAGTCATTGCCGGCAGGCTCGGCGCATCGCCGGTCGCCGCGGCCGGTCCCAGGAGCTAGGCGCCATCACTTTCCCCGCTCCTGGCGCTCCATGAAGTCTTCCCAACGCTCGTCGGTGAACGCCTGGAGCTGATCGATCTGCTCGTCGCTGATCTTCCGAAAGCGCGTCTGCCCTCGAACATAATCAGCGACACTTTTGGAGCGACCCTTCTTGGCGAGCGCGAGCGACCGCGAGGTCAGGGTGAACTTCCCGTCCTTGATCTCGAAGAGCACGTGGATGCCGCAATCGACCGCGAGCTTTCCCATCTTGATCAGGTCCTTGTTGGGAAAGCCCCAGCCCGGGGGACACGGCGCGTGGACTTCCATGTACCGAGGACCCGTAATGTCCTTGGCGGTCCGCATCTTGTCGAAGAGATCGAGGGGATAAGACGGCGATGCGGTCGCGATGTACGGTATGCGATGGGCTTCGACGATACGGATCATGTCCTTCTTATGCTGGAGCTTGGCGAGCACCGGTGTGGTGGTGGTGATCGCTCCGGCCGGCGACGCGCTCGATCGTTGCGTGCCGGTGTTCATGTATCCTTCGTTGTCGTAGCAGACATAGATGAAGTCGGCGCCGCGCTCGAGCGCGCCGGAGAGCGCTTGAATGCCGATGTCGTACGTGCCGCCGTCGCCAGCGAACGCGACCACGGTGTAGCCTTCTTTGCCCGTCGCCTTCAGGCCCGCGACGAGCCCGGACACCGACGCGCCGGTGGCCGCAAAGGGATTGTTGACGCAGATCACCTTGACCGGCGTGATCGGATAGACCCCGTGAAGCACGGTCATGCAGCTGGCCGGGACCGCCACGATGGTCTTGCCCGGCTCGAGCGCCTTGAGCGCGTGACGATAGGTGAGCATGAGCCCGCACGCAGCACAGGAGCGGGTTCCGGGGAGGATATATTCTTCTTGGGGTAATTCTCGGGCCGCCTTTGTCGCCATGATGTCACCTGAGGCTCATTCGTATTCGGAGGGGCGAGCGCGTAAGCTCGATTGGACGCTCTCACGCGCCTTTCACATTAATCCATCCGTACCGGGGCGCGTTGACGATCGCGTCATACGCGGATTCTTCCACCTGTTCCGGCGTCACGTCCCGTCCGCCGAGTCCCGCGATAAACGAGGAGAACTTGATTCGCATGTCCGCATCGAAGAGCGCGGCCTTCACGTCATTGGCCAGCGCGCCGCCGTACCCGTAGCTGATGTCCTTCTCGAAGACGCAGAGATGCTCGACTCGTTCAAGCGCCTTGACGATCGCGTTCATGGGGAAGGGCCGATATGTGCGAATTCCCACGACGCCGGACTTGAGCCCCCGCTCCCGCAGGGAATCCGCGGCGATGGTCGCTTCCGACGCGAGCGATCCCATGCTCATGAGCGCGTGATCCGCGTCGTCCATCCGGTAGGTCCAAACGAGGCCGCCCGAGCTGCGACCGAAGGTCTCGCCGAATTCCGTGTCGGTTCGGTCGATCACGTCAAGCGCCGCGACCAGATCCTCCTGGAGTCGATGCCGGAGATCCATGTATCCAGGTCGAACGTCGCCGTCCGGGTCGGGTCGAGGGTCGCTGAGGATCAATGGATTCACGTTCATGAACTCGCCCTCGTCGACTCGAAGTTTGCCTTCGCAGGGCGGAAGCCATCGGTCGACAAGCTCGGGATCGGGTATTTCCACCGGCGTGCTCGCGTGAGAGAGCACGAATCCGTCGTAGCAGACCATCACCGGGATCGAGACCTGTTCCGCAATCCGATAGGCCTGGATGATCGAATCGAAGACCTCCCGGCTGTTGCGGCAGTAGATCTGAATCCAACCGGTGTCGCGTTGGGCGATCGAGTCCTGCTGATCGTTGAGGATGGTCCAGGGCGCGCCTACGCCTCGATTGACGCACGCCATGACCGCCGGCACGCGACTTCCCGCAGCCCAGTGGAGCATTTCGTGCATGTAGAGCAGGCCGTTCGCGCTGGACGCGGTAAAGACCCGCGCGCCCATCTGAGACGCGGCAATCACTGCGGCCATGGCCGAATGCTCGCTCTCGACCGTAAGGTATTCGGCGGTCAGCTCGCCCCGTTCGACCATCCCGGCCAGGGCTTCGGTCACGGGAGTCTGCGGAGTGATCGGATATGCGGCCACGACCTGAACGCGGCTCATCATCGCGGCGTACGCCGCGGCTTCGTTGGCTGTGATTATCTTGACGTCCGACATGGGCTGTTTCCTCAAATTCGGTCGACGTCGCGGAGAGGCCGAGCGACGTTGATCATTCCTTCGATGACGTGTCCGGTGAGCGGCCTTCCACCATCGTCACCGCGCCGACGGGACATTCCTCAGCGCAGATTCCGCACCCTTTACAGTATTCCAGATCGATCTCGAGGGGGAAATCCCTCGATATGACCGCGTCCGGGCAATAGAGCCAGCAATAGAGGCAGGTGTCCTTGCCCAAACACTTCTCGTGATCGATGACCGGCGTGTGAGAGCGCCAGTCACCCGTACGGCCCGCTTCACCGGCCGCGGGTTTGGAATACGCTCGTATCGTTTCTCGTATCTTATCCGCCATGGGGCTCTCCCTTGGGTTGCCGAACCTTCCCAACTATCGCGTGCGATGGGATGTAAAAGCGGATGGATAACCGGGCGGGGCGATCGCCCGAACGCCCGACGCGTCCCCGGACTTTAACCGCCCACGGACTGCGCTCGGGTTTCGCAGCGAAGGACGCGCGTCCCCTCATACGCGAGCGTCAGCGCTCTTCCGTTGCGTTCGGCCGCGTCCCCTTTGAATTTGTTCTCGACGGCCTTCTTGATATTCTCGAATGAAATCAAGTCCACCGCGGCGACGAGCGGTCCCAAAATAGCCGTGGATATCAGGACGTTCCCTTCGACGACCAAGCCGGCTTCCTTGGACGCGTGAAACGCGTCGGAAACTGCAATGGTGAACGGTCCTTCTATTCCGAGATCTTCGGGGTTCAGAGCGGAATTGATCACCACCGTGCCGCCGGGCTTGAGGCTTGCGGTAACATTCACCATTTCCAGCAAATTATCGTCGAGCACCACCGCAATGTCCGGGGCCTGCACTTGAGCGAACGTCCGGATCGGAGTTCGGGAGACCCTCGTATGGACGCTCACCGGCGCGCCCCTGCGTTCGGAAAAATAGGTCGGCTTCGCGCTGACGCCCTTGAAGCCCTCATAATAAGCCGCTTCGGTCATGATTTTCGCCGCGGTCACCGCGCCCTGGCCCCCGCGACCGTGCCACACGATTTCATAGGATTCACTCATGGAACGTCGTCACCTTCGCTCTGCTTTTTTAACCTACCTAATGTAGAGCACGGAACGTCGTTCGTCAACACGGAAGAGAGGGGGAGACGTATCGGTGGAGAGAGCGGCGGAAGAACCTCCAGGCTGACCGAA
>CAYLRL010000115.1:5520-13277 GCA_964385875.1 uncultured Syntrophales bacterium | reverse complement strand
GCCGGTCCAAAATAATCAGCAAACATCCGTCAAGATAATGTGACAATCAACACATGTGCTCGATCTGTCCCGGCAATTGGCAGAGAGGATATCAACGCTCGCCTACCAAAACCTGAAGCTGCGGCGAGACGTGGGAGAACTCCGGCACATAGAATCGGATCTTCGCGAGGCCCAAGGGGAACTCGAACGCCGAGTCTCGCTGAGGACAGCCGAACTGAGACGGACAAACGAGAATTTGCTCTCGGAGGTCGAAGAGCGTCGCAAGACCGAGACCGAGCTTCGGGCGAAGAACCAATTGCTGGATCGGCTCCTCAGCACCGCGGCCACGGGGATTTTTACCGTCGACGCGAAGCAAACGGTCACTTCGGTGAGTGACGAGTTCTGCGGCATCACCGGTTTTGCCAAGGAGGAAGTGATCGGGAAACCGTGTCACACGTTCGCAGAGGAGCCGTGCAGTGAAAGCTGCGGGCTTTTCAGGCTCAAACTCGGCCAAAGAGTAGCGCATAAGCACTGCACTATTCGCACAAAAGACGGCCGGCTGCTGCACGTCCTCAAGAACGCCGTTCCCGTCATCTCCGACGAAGGGACCTTGGAAGGGGGACTGGAGTCTTTCGTCGACGTGACCGAATTGATCGAGGCCAGAAACAACGCGGAGAAAGCCAACCGAGCCAAGAGTGAATTCCTCGCCAACATGAGTCACGAGATTCGCACGCCGATGAACGGAGTCCTGGGCATGACCGAGTTGGCCCTGGCGACCGATCTTACGCCCGAGCAACAAGACTACCTGAACACGGTCAAGTTTTCTGCGGACGCGCTTCTCACAATCATCAACGACATCCTTGATTTTTCCAAGATGGAAGCCGGGAAGTTCGATCTGTTTCATGAAGATTTTTATCTGAACGATTGCGTGGCGGACACGCTCAACACGCTGGCCGGCCAAGCCCACGCAAAAGGGCTTGAATTGGCGTACGAAGTCGATGAGAGCGTTCCAATCCGGGTCGTCGGTGACGCCGGGCGATTGCGCCAGATTCTGGTCAACCTTGTCGGAAACGCGATTAAGTTCACCGATCGAGGGGAAGTGGTGGTCCGCGTAACGGCGGAGGCGATCAGCTCAAATCAAGCGCTCCTCCGTTTTTCGGTCTCAGATACGGGCCTCGGTATCTCCGAGGATAAAAAGGCGCTCATCTTTGAAGCCTTTGAACAAGTTGACGGTTCCAGCACCAAGCGGGTGGGAGGCACAGGCCTGGGTCTTGCCGTCAGTAAGAAGCTCGTCGGTCTCATGGGAGGTGAGATTGGGGTCGAGAGCGAAATCGGCCGAGGCTCGGTATTTCACTTCTCGATTCCCTTTACCGTCGCCGATGCTGCATTTTCCAGCTCTTCGCAGGGTAAGAAGAAGGATCTTCAGGGCCTGCGTGTATTAATCGTAGACGACAATGCTACGAATAGGCGAATCCTGGCGGAAACAATGAAGCAGTGGGGTATGCGTCCGACATCCGTCAAGAGCGGCTGGGCGGCCCTCTCGGCGGTGGCGGCCCAATCTGAGAAAAACCAACCCTTCGATCTCGCGCTGGTGGATTGCATGATGCCGGAGATGGACGGTTTTCAGCTCGCAAAGCGCATTCACGAGGATGACGCCCTCAAGGTCGGGAATATCATTATGCTTACGTCCGGCGGTCTTCCAGGAGACGCCGCGCGATGCGACAAGGTCGGCATTGCTCGATACCTGACGAAGCCGGTCAAGCAGGCGGATCTCTTCGATGCGGTGACGTGGGTCGTGAAGCCGCACAGCGGAAAGGAGACACGGAGATCGCTCGACGGCCGCCAAACCGTGAAACAGTCCACGAGGTCCCTCAAAATCCTGCTCGTGGAGGACAATCCCGTCAGCCAAAAGGTGGCGTGCAAACTTCTGGAACGGATGGGACATAGGGTGCAGGTTGCTGAAAACGGTGTCGAGGCTGTCGAGATCTCCAAGAAGTCCGACTTCGACGCTATTCTTATGGACGTTCAAATGCCGGAAATGGACGGCTTCGAGGCTGTTCGTTTGATCCGGGAACGAGAAAGAGCGGAAGGTTTGCACACTCCGGTTATCGCCATGACCGCTCACGCGATGAAGGGCGACAAAGAGCGGTGCCTGAAGGCGGGGATGGACGCCTATGTGCCCAAACCAATCAAACCGAAAGCGGTTTCTCGAGTGCTCGATGATGTTGCGCAGCACGTTATCCCGCCGTCCTCAGATGTTTATGAAGAAGAATCTCTCGACGACAGGGAGGAGTGAAAGCTTGTCGGTGTCCCCCCGGTCGGCCGGCAGGAAAGTCATCTTCATTTCGACGGCCCTCTGTTCGGAGGCATCTCTCAAAGACGGCCGATTCGCCGTCAAGGAGCGGTCCCATGAGAATACTCATTGCAGACGATGATCCGATAACTCGGCGTCTGCTGGAAACGTATTTAACCCGTTGGGGTTATGAACTCGTCCTCAGCGCTCACGGAAGCGAAGCCCTGGAAGTCTTGGAAGGGGAGCAGGCCCCGGAACTCGCCATTCTGGATTGGATGATGCCCGGTCTGGACGGAATAGACATCTGCCGGCGCGTGCGTAGGAGTGCTGGGCGGAATTACACGTACATAATCCTCCTCACGGCGAGAAGCGGGAAGGAAGACGTCGTGGAGGGTCTGGAAGCCGGCGCCGACGACTACATGATTAAGCCTTTCGAGCCGAATGAACTGAAGGTCCGGGTCCGGGCCGGGGCGCGTATTCTTCAGCTGCAGGCCGACCTGCGAGCCGCGCTTGACCAAACCAAGTTGCAGGCGTCTCGTGATCCGCTGACTCGGCTTTGGAATCGCGGCGCAATCATGGAAATCATGGAACAAGAGTTCGCCAGAATGAAGCGCCTTGGTTCGCATGTGGGAGTCATACTGGCCGACATCGACCATTTCAAACAGGTGAACGATCGTTTCGGTCACTTTGCGGGAGACGCCGTTCTGCGAGCAGTCTCGGCAAAGATGTCCGCCATGGTTCGACCATACGACGCAGTCGGTCGATATGGCGGGGAGGAGTTCCTAATTGTCGTTCCGGGTTGCGACGTCAAAGCCGCGAGTGATGTGGCGGAAAGGATCCGACGTGCGCTGAATGATGAGCCGCTTTCAACGCCTGAGGGCGCTTTTTCCGTGACGGCAAGCTTGGGCGTTGCATCAGCCGGCGGCGCCGCCGCAACGGCTTCATCTGAGATCGTCAGAGCGGCCGACCAGGCTCTGTATAGGGCTAAGAACAGCGGCCGTAATCGCGTTGAGAAAGCAGACCCAAGGAGAGAAACAACGAACAACGCCGACAATCAGAGCGGCACTGCGGCTGCTTGAGGCTATTCATATGGAATTACGTCAGACAAAACGTGTGCTTATCATAGACGACGAACCGGAGATTCGATCACTTATTCGAAAGAGTCTCGTTCGTGAGGGCTACGAGGTGGCCGAAGCCCGCGACGGCTTCGATGGGATGCGGCTTTTTCGGAATCAACCTGCGGATCTCATCATCACCGACATCTTCATGCCGAACAAGGAAGGCCTCGATGTGATCAGGGAAATCAAACAGGAATTCCCAGCCGTGAAGATTATCGCAATTTCGGGCGGGGCTGTGGCCATGAGCAACTGGGACTGCCTTCACATGGCGCAGAAGTTCGGAGCCAACGGATCACTCTCCAAGCCGTTCACCATCGCCGAACTCACCTCGATTGTCCGAGACGTCATTTCACATGCCTAGATTGAAAGAGCGGCTGGGGGACTTACTGGGCCGCATCTCCATTCCTGCGTGGCGGATCTCGGAGAGCTACGCTCCTGTGAAGGCTTTCCAAGATACACCGGTTGACTGATTGCGATCAAGAAGATACACTGGATCAAGAAAAACCGTTTCTTGGCTCTGAGCGGCTTCTGCTCCTGGCGGCCTCGCAGGGAGAGAGGTAGCGACCACTCCGTTCCGTAAAACACCTTTGAGTCCGTTTGGGCTTTCCAGAAGGTCGAGAACACGCAATCACCCCGAAATCATGTGATGGTCCATAATCACCTCGATGCGGTTGGGTGCAATCAAGGGGGAAATCGTGAGCAAGGGGACAAATGCCGGACGAGACCTTGGTGATCGGTGCAGGCGCCTTGAGAGCGCTTCATCATTTGAAATCGAACAGTTGGGGCCGGGGGACCACCTGTGCCGCCTCTACCAAACAGAGGCCCGGCATCGAGGACTTCTGACAAGATTCCTTCGCATCGGCCTGGAGCAATTTTAAAAGAACATCGTTGAATAAGGAGGGCTTGTCGAGTAGGCTGAGAATGAGGGCGCTCACAAGCGGACTAAACCTTTCCAGAAGCGCTCAGTTCTCAGGTCAAGTCTAGTTGACTCGGCGGAAGGAGTTGAGACATGCCGGGCCCGTTCAGCACCAAGACCTATTTGGCTCTAGCGCTGGGGCTTTTGTTCGTGGTCTTGTCAGTCCTGGTCGTCTTACTGGTGAACGGCGCCATGCGTCAGCTCGCTCTTGATGACGCGGAGGACGCCGCTCGGATGCTGCTCGATCATAACCTGGCCATCCACACATATTTCTCGAAGGACCTCAAGCCGAAGCTGTTCGAGAAACTGGGGCCGATCACCTCTAAGGATTATTTTGAACCGGCGTGGATGTCGTCCACCTATGCCGTCCGGCAGATGGATAAGTATTTTCGCCACTTCAGCCCAGATGCTTATTATTACAAGGAATGCGCCGTCAATGCTCGTTCGCCGGAAAATGAGGCGGACAGTTATGAGAGAGCGTTTCTTCAGAAGCTCCAAGATCATCCCAAGCTTACCGTGAACTCTAAAATTCGGGTCTTGGACGGGAAGCCCTATCTCACGGTGCTGCGACGCGGAGAAGCCATGGAAGAGTCCTGCCTCCGTTGCCACAGTACTCCGGAAAAGGCCCCCGGCGATCTGGTTCGACACTACGGTCCCGAGCGGAGCTTCAATAGGAAGGTGGATGAAGTGGTGCAAGCCGTTTCCATTCGGATTCCTCTCTCCGAGGCGCTTTCCGCTGCAAAGAGTTTCTCGTATTTCCTGTCCGGGGCGTTGTTGGCCGTCTTTGGAGGCGCTTTCCTCGTCGTATGGGCGGGTAACAAGCGATTGGTGATCGACCCCATATCGGCAGTTCGTGAACACGCCGTGCAGATAGCAGCGGATCGATCTCGTCTGGGTGAGACGATTCCGGAACCGAAAGTAAGAGAGCTTCGAGAACTTGTCGGGGCATTCAATCGGATGTCCATCGCATTGAGAAAGTCATACGATGAGTTGGAGCAACGGGTCTCGCAACGCACCGAAGATCTGGCGATGGAACGAGAACGCCTGGCGGTTACCTTGCGTTCCATCGGAGACGGCGTCATAAGCACCGACACCCGAGGCCGGATCACTGCTCTGAATCGGGAAGCGGAACACCTGACGGGATGGACGGAAGAAGAAGCGCTCGGGCGACCGCTGCCGGAAGTGTTCGTGATCGTGAGCGAAGAAAGTCGCCGACCCTGCGAAAATCCCGTGGACAAGGTTCTCAAGACCGGTGAGGTCGTAGGACTTGCCAATGTTACGCAACTCATAGCCAAAGATGGAAAGGAACGGATACTGGCCGACAGCGGAGCCCCGATTCAGGCCGAGGACGGACAAATACTGGGAGTTGTGCTCGTCTTCCGGGATGTGACGGAAACAGTGCGAGCCGAAGAGGCATTGAAGAAGAGCGAGACCCTCCTGAAGGAAGCTCAGCGGGTTGCGCACGTGGGGCACTGGGAGCTGGAAGATCCGTCGGGAACTCCCACCTGGTCTGATGAGATTTTTCATATTTTCGGCCTTGATCCTGCTGAGGGTGAACCTTCATTCGAGGCCCATCGGGACATAATCCGTCAAGAGGACTGGGAATTGCTCGACAACTCGGTGAAGGCGTTGAGCAGTGAAGGAAAGCCCTTTGACATCGAGTTTCGCGTGGTCCGTCCCGACGGAAGTATCCGGTGGATGCACGCAAACGGTTATCCCACGATAAATGAAGCCGGATCCGTCGTACGCATGTTCGGGACCGCGCAAGACATCACGGATCGCAAACGAGCCGAACTCGACCTGAGAAATCAAATCTCCCTCATGGAATCGTTGCTTGAGGCAATCCCCGCGCCGGTCTATTTCAAGAATACCGAACATGTCTATTTGGGATGCAACGAAGCGTTCTCGAAACTCACAGGACTACCCAAGGATCGCATCATTGGAAAATCGGTGTTTGAAGTAGCTCCGAAAGAACCGGCGGAGATATATCGCGCTCAGGATCAGGAACTGTTCGACAACCCCGGGGCTCAGGTTTACGAAAGCTCGGTCAAGAGCAGTGACGGGTCGACGCGTGACGTGATTTTTCACAAAGCTACGTTTCGGGATTCATCCGGAGCGGTTGCCGGATTGATCGGGGTCATACTGGACATCACCGAGCGCAAGAAGGCCGAGGTGGAGCGCGATACCCTTCGAAATCAGCTCTTCCTTGCGCAAAAGGCGGAGGCCATCGGCACTTTGACGGGGGGCATAGCACACGATTTCAACAACCTCCTTACGATCGTCAACGGATACACCGAGCTGATCCTCGCTGAGAAAACAGAAGATGATCCCAATTATTCAGATCTTCAGAAGATACTCGAAACCGGACACAAAGGCGCGGAGCTGGTTCAGAAGTTGCTGGCGCTGAGCAGAAAGGACGAGAGTAATCCACGACCGCTGGATCTCAACAGTGTCGTCGAAGACTCCGTCGCAGTGATGGAGCGCACATTTCCCAAGACTATAGAAATCGACGAGATCCCGGATCGAGATCTGCGCCCGGTCAACGCGGATCCGTCTCAGATCGAGCAGGTTCTGATGAATATTTGCGTAAACGCCAAGGAGGCTATGCCCGAAGGCGGCAGAATCACGATCGAAACTCGGAACGCCGATCTCGATGAAGATTCGGCTAAGCTGTATCCGGGCGCCAAACCGGGATCGTACGTGGCTATCTCGATAGCCGACACCGGGCCGGGATTGAGCGAGGAGATGCAAGACAAGATTTTCGATCCCTTCTTCACGACAAAGGGATGGGACTTTAAGAAAGGCACGGGCCTGGGACTCTCCGTCGCCAAGGGTATTGTCGAGCAGCACGGCGGCTGGATCATTTGCACGAGCGAACCGGGATGTGGAACCACCTTCGAGTTGTTCTTTCCCGCAGCTGAGAGGACCGAAGCGGAGATCGAGCCGGAAGGTGAGGCGTCCCCGGCTCTCAAGGGCGAACGAATACTGCTCGTTGACGATGAGGATCTCGTTCTGGATCTGGGAAAACGCATTCTGGAGCGTGCGGGGTACGGAGTCATCACCGCATCAAACGGAGAAGAAGCGTTGGAGATCTACGCAGCGGAGCGGAATTCTATCGGACTGGTCATCCTCGATCTCACGATGCCCCGAATGGGTGGGGAGCGCTGCCTCGAAGAGCTCCTGAAGATCGATCCTCACGTGAAGGCGGTTATTTCAACCGGACATTCCTCGGAAGAGAAGGATAACGCTCGCCTGAGGACGTTGGCGAGCGGCTTTGTGAACAAACCGTTTCCGGCGGCCGAACTCATCGAAACCGTCCGGAAACTTGTGTAGGCGGACCGAAATATCTGTCGAGGCACAACACCGGAGAAAGGGGGTGTGCCGACATGATTATTCTCGACCTCATCCAAAACGTCGCTCTCCTTGTGGCGCTGGCGGCCGCGTACCAGAT
>CAYLRL010000115.1:0-5420 GCA_964385875.1 uncultured Syntrophales bacterium | reverse complement strand
TGTTTCATTTTTTATGGAAAGACCGTGAGCGTGGACAGATAGAAAACGCGTCTCTCTACCTCTTTGGCTTGCTCGTTCATCTCATTATGCTCGCACTTATGTTCGCGCTGCCCGGAGGCGCCGGGTACGAGGTTCTTCGCCGTACGGGACTGCCGATCATCGTGATCTATCCTGTGGCCGTGATGCTGGTTTGTCGGCTATTTCTCGATTATGAGGGGTGGATTCATGACAGGAGAACCTTGGAGGAAAGCCGACAGCGCCTTCTTGAAGCGCAACGCATTGCAAGAATGGGAGATTTCACGTGGGATGTTGAAACCGGAGAGATCACCTGGTCCGACGCGCTGTTCGAGCTTCTCGGGTATGATAAGACTGAAACCGTTGACTATGCCAAGGTCAACGCCAACATCCATCATCCCGACGATCTGGAATGTGTCACCCGTTGGCTTAAAGACTGCATCGAATCGGGGGAAGACGAGCTCATGCCCAATGAGTACCGCCTTCTTCGGAAAGACGGCGAGACGATGTACGTGCGAACCGTGGGCGTCATTCAGCACAGACCGGGCAGAAAACCCGTCATATTCGCTACGATTCAGGATATAACCGAACGCAGGAAAGCCGAAGAAGCCCTGCGTGAAAGCGAGACAAAATACCGAACTCTTTTCGAGCAAATAGGAAACGCTGTTGCGGTATATCAGGCTGAAAACGACGGATCGGACTTCATCTTTGTCTGCTTCAATAGGGCCGCGGAACGGATCGAGCAGATGTCACGAAAGGAGATTATAGGACAAAGTGTGCTGGAAGTATTTCCTGCGGTGAGGGAGTTTGGCCTGTTTGATGTGTTCCGCAGAGTTTGGCGCACGGGCAGGCCGGAGCGCCATCCCGTCGCCTTGTACAAAGATGAGAGAATTGAGGGTTGGCGTGATAACTTCGTGTATAAGCTCCCCACCGGCGAGATCGTTGCGGTCTACACGGACGAAACGGAACGGAAACGCGCGGAGCAAGCCCTTCAAAAAAGCGAATCGTTTCAAAAGGCCCTGATCGCCGCGTCCCCGGTGGCGCTCTACAGTATCGACTCGGAGGGCAACGTCTTATCCTGGAACGAATCGGCTGAACGAATCTTCGGTTGGAAGTCCCACGAAGTGGTAGGCGGTCTTCTTCCCATTGTTCCCGAGGATAAAGAGGAAGAATTCAGAAAATTCCGCAGCCGAGTGATGGCGGGTGAGAGCTTTTCCCATACGGAATTGGTGCGCAGAAGAAAAGACGGTACTTTGTTTGATTGCAGCCTTTCCAGCGCGCCGATATACAATGACGACGGTGAAGTGACTGCGATCATGGCCGCGCTTGAGGACATTACCGAACGCAAGAAATCGGAAATTGCACTGCGGGAAAGCGAAGAAAGGTTCAGGGAGGTCTTCGAATCAGCCAACGTCGGAAAATCCATCACCTCTCCGACGGGCAGAATCAGCGTCAATAGAGCATTCGCCGACATGCTTGGATACACTCGGGAGGAGCTGCAGGACAAAACCTGGCAAGAGATCACTCCGTCCGACGAGATCGACGCAACTCAGTCTGAACTCGCGCCGCTTCTGGATGGCACAAGAGATTCCGCCCGTTTCTATAAACGTTATGTGCACAAGAACGACAAACACGTTTGGGCGGATGTCAACGTTACTCTACGCCGCGATGGCGAGGGAAAATCGCTCTATTTCATCACCACAATCGTCGACGTGACCGATCAGAAACTGATGGAGCAGGCTTTGCGCGAGAGCGAATCCGACGCTCGCGCCGCGAACCGCAGGTTACGCGATCTCCAAGAAGCCATATCGAAATTGGCCTCGGCGAGAAACATGGACGACGTGACGGCTATCGCGCGAGCCGCCGCCCGCCGACTCACCAAGGCGGATGGAGCGACGTTTATCCTTCGAGATGGCGACTGCTGCTCGTACGTTGATGAGGACGCAATCGCTCCTTTGTGGAAAGGGCGGAAGTTTCCGATGGACACGTGCGTCAGCGGTTGGGTGATGCGCCATGACCAAGCGGTAGTGATCGAGGACGTCTATTCGGATCCACGCGTGCCGGCCGACATATACCGCCCCACATTCGTGAAGAGTTTGGCAATGGTTCCCATAAGCGCCGCCGAAACCCTCGGAGCGATCGGCGCTTACTGGTCGGAACGCAGAGAAGCAGCCGAAGACGAGAAGCAGCTGCTGCGGGCTCTCGCAGACGCGGTCGCAGTGACCTTGGAGAACATCCGATCTTACGAACTTCTCGAACAACGCGTGGCTGACCGTACCGCTCAGCTTGCCGCGGCGAACAAAGAGCTTGAGGCCTTCTCTTACTCGGTGTCACACGATCTGCGCGCTCCGCTCAGGGCCGTTGACGGCTATGTGCGAATCCTGTTGGAAGACTATTCTTCACATCTCGATGAGGAAGGCAGGCGTGTGTGCTCGGTCATCAGCGACAGCTCCCGGGAAATGGGAAGGCTCATCGATGACCTGCTGGCGTTTTCTCGGGTCGGCAGGTCCGCGATGAGGCCTTCACCTGTTGACATGGAGCAATTGGCCCGGTCAATCTTCTATGAACTTACCACTCCCAAAGATCGAGAGCGCATTGATTTTCGGGCGCATGAGCTTCCAGCTGTCGTTGCAGACCCTGCGCTCATGCGTCAGGTATGGATGAATCTTCTCTCGAATGCCGTGAAATTTTCTTCCAAGGTGGAGCGCGCCGCCATAGAAGTCACCGGCCGAGAAGAGAACGGGGAGAATATTTATTCGGTCCGAGACAACGGGGCGGGCTTTGACATGCGGTATGAAGATAAGCTCTTCGGCGTATTCCAGCGCCTCCACAGCGCGCGGGATTTTGAGGGAAGCGGTGTGGGACTGGCGATAGTTCAGCGCATCATTTCACGCCACGGAGGCAAGGTGTGGGCTGAAGGCGAGCCCGGCAAGGGCGCGGTCTTCCATTTCACGATGAAAGGGGAAACACGAAATGAGTAGTCAGGATGCAGTGGACATTCTTCTGGTGGAGGACGATCCGCGGGATGTGGAGTTGACCGTCAGAGCCCTCAAGAAACGCAATCTCGTCAATCCCATTCATGTGGTGGAAGACGGAGCGCAAGCCCTCGATTTCATTTTCTGCCGGGGCGAATATGCGGAGCGCAACGTCTTGAGACCGCCCAAAGTCATCCTTCTTGATCTGAAGCTTCCCAAGGTCGGCGGGCTTGAGGTGCTCAAGGCGATCAAATCGGAAGAGAAGACACGCTCCATCCCGGTCGTCGTCGTGACCTCATCCAAAGAGGACCCGGATATCAAATCAGCCTATGACCTCGGCGCAAACAGCTACGTGGTCAAGCCCGTGGACTTCGATGCTTTTTTGGACGCCATGAGCCAGCTCGGTCTTTACTGGCTGCTTGTCAACGAACCGAGCAAATAGCTGCGGACCGTAGCTTCCAAGGATCAATGAGGTGGGGCATGACCGAGCCAAAAAGAATACTGCTGGTTGAAGATCTTCCCACGGATGCGGAACTTGCAGAGCGGGAAATCCGAAAAGCGCTCCCTGATTGTCGATGCCTTCGCGTGGAGACCCGTGACGAGTATCTTGAGAAACTGGCCGAATTTAAACCGGATCTGATCGTGTCCGACTACAAGCTCCCTTCCTTCGACGGACTGAGTGCGCTGAGAATTGCTCTGGAAAATGCGCCGGAGACGCCCTTCATTATTCTTACCGGCTCCATGAACGAAGAGACCGCGGTGGAGTGCATGAAGGCCGGGGCTTGGGATTACGTTATCAAAGAGCACATCCGACGGCTGGGTCAGGCAGTGCTCGCCGCCATGGACAAAAGGAGGGCCCACGAAGAGAAGACCGAAGCGCTCGAGTCGCTGAGGGAGAGCGAGGAGCTTTTTCGCAAGCTCTTTCAGGAGCATGCCGCAGTGAAATTGATCATGGATCCTCAGACCGGCGCTATCGTAGACGCGAATCAGGCGGCTGAAACATTTTACGGTTGGACCCTCGAAAAGCTTCGCTCTATGAATATTCAAGAAATCAATACCCTTACGCCTGAAGAAGTCCGAGAGGAAATGGCAAAAGTTGGTGGGCGGAAGAGAGTCCATTTCGAATTCCAACACAGGAAGGCTGACGGCGCCGTCCGCGACGTGGAGGTATTCAGCAGCAATGTCAGGTTCAAGAACAGAGACCTGCTCCATTCGATCATTCACGACATCACGGACCGAAAGCAGGCCGAACGAGACCTCCGAGAGAGCGAAGAGCGTTTCAGCCAAGCGTTTAGGAACAATCCGTCATGGCTGACCATTGTTCACATGGAGACTCAAAAAATACTTGAAGTGAATGACGCGTGGACACGGCTTATCGGATACACCCGTGACGAAGCAATCGGACGCACTGCCGTAGAGCTTGGAATCTTCGACGAAGCCGCTTATCGTGCAATCATCAATGAGATGAGATCGAAGGGCTCGATACGAAATGTCGAAGTGACTGCGAAAGACCGGGCCGGCGAAAGCCGAGTGTTGCTGGTTAGCCGAGAAGTTATTGAAATAGGCGGCGACAAGTACTTGCTGGCTATGGGAATTGACATAACGGACCGAAAGAGAGCCGACGAGGCGCTGAAGAAGAGCGAAGAAGAGTACCGACTGCTCGCCGAGAACATACTGGACGTGATCTGGAAAATGGATCTGGATCTCCGCTACACGTATGTTAACCCGGCTATTACCAAAATAACCGGATACACGGTTGATGAATGGATCGGAACGAGACTCTCGCATCATTGCGATGAAGAGAACTTGGAGCGCATAGCACAGGTAGTGCGGGAAGGGATTGCCAAGGGGCCTGCCGGCCGGGGCGCCGTCTTCGAGGCTGTGATGCTCAAAAAAAACGGGGAACCCATTCCGGTGGAAATTCACGGCAAAGTGTTGTCCGGAGTTAGCGGAGCGCCGATCGGCCTTCAAGGAGTGACCAGGGACATCAGTGAGAGAAAGCGAGCCGAAGAGGCTCTACGGGCCAGCGAGGAACGCTTTCGAATTCTTGCGGGCGGCGCTTTCGAGGGCGTCGTGATAAGCAGAGACGGCGTAATCCTTGACTGCAACGATGTGTTCTGCAGGATGTCCGGCTATTCGTTGGGAGAGGTGGTCGGAATAAATGTTTTGGAGATGGTAGCTCCTGAGTTCAAAGAGATAGCGCGGCGGCACATTCTCTCGGGCAGCGAGGAGGCATACGAATCGGCATTTCTAACCAAGAACGGCGATGTTGTGCCCGTGCAGGTCAAGGGAAAACCTTTGCCTTATGGAGGGGCGACCGCCAGGATTGCGTCCGTACGAGACATGTCGGCCATAAAAAAGGCTGAGGAAACCCGGAGACTTCTCGCCAAAGCCATAGAGGAAGCCGCCGAAGGAGTCCTGATCACCGAC